>JAVBYJ010000032.1 GCA_030824075.1 Geothrix sp. | reverse complement strand
GTCCGGATGGGGAGAGCCGCTACTGGGCTGGGGGAAGGGCTGGGTTTCAGGACCTTGGCATGGAAGGGCGGTGGGATCGGTGCGGCGGGCAGGCTGATCTCGAAATCCCAGCCACCCCCGGCGCGTTCGGATTCCCGCTCCAGCACGATCTGGGCGAATACGGGAGCGGCGCGAAGGGCTTCCACAAAGGCGGCTTCCGCCTGCCGGGTGCGGGCTTCACCCTTGAGCTTGATCACGACCTGTTGGCCGCTGCTCCGGACCCGCTGCAGGGACTTCAGGCGCATATCAGGCACCATGCACTGTTCGAGTTCGGCGGCGAGACGCGACCAGGGCAGGCTCCGCTCTTGAAGGATCCGTTCTGCCAGCTTCCATCGGGCTTGCTCCCGCGTGGCATCCATATCCTGGAGAGAGACCTGAATTTTCTGCTCCTGCCGGGCGGCTCGCCGGGCCTCCTCGGTGAGGCTGACGGCATCGCGGCCGGCGCGGTTGGCCTGATGGTAGGCACGCCAGGTGAAGCCGAGGGTTCCCAGGAGGAAAACGGTCCCTAGTCCAAGCGCGGTCCAGCCCAGGACGGAATGACGTTGTCGCCAGAGGCTCGGACGCGGGGCCAGATTGAGGGGGAGGACCGGAATGGCCATCAGCGAACCTCGCCGAGCGCGAAGCGGTCTTCGAGGATGCGCGAAGGCAGGCCGCTTTCAGGCCAGGCCGGGGCGCCCCAGACGAAAAGTTGTTGTGGGGAGCGCGACTCCCGCTGGAGGAAGGCGGCGCTGGGGGCGATGCGCTCCTCGTTCCATCCTTGGGGGTCCAGCGGCTCCGTCCACTGGCGCAGCAGGCAGAGGGTACGACCCCAGGCCACGAGAGTGCCGGAGTAGCGGCCGTCACCGGCGGGGCTCAGGGAGAGCAGCAGGCCGGGCATATCGAGGGTGGGGGCCAGCAGGTTATAGAGGTGGAGCCAGCGCGGCGTGAGGCTATGGACGGTGCGCTCCATGCGCAGGCCGAGCTGGAGCAGCGACTCCCGAAGGTCCTCGCGAATGCCTGCCGCCAACCAGGTGCTGGGCTCAACCTCCAATGCCTGGACGAAGTGGGGGGCCTCCAACGCGAGGGACTGGGCGAACCGCCAGCGGAAGAAGGCCTCCTGCGCCTCGGCGCCCTTGGGAAGTTCGATCAGGTCCCGGAGGAGGACGGAAGGCGCCCAGAGGTCATCAATCACCCAGCGGGTGGGGCCCTGGGGCAGGGCAGCGAGGGCCTGGGCCAGCTGGTCCTCGGTGGGAATCCCACCGTTGGGGCGCCGATGGGCGCCCGCCAGGATTCGATGGGCTTCCAGCCACAGCAGCGAAGCGTCCGGCGATTGGAGCATGGGGAGCTTCACAGCCAGGCCTCCCTGCGACAGGCACTCACCATTGGCGCGGCTGAACGGGGCCTCCCGCGGTCATCAGCCGCGGGGTCGCGCAAAATGGCTCGGAGAGGCGGCACAGGTGACTCCTGACTGGCCTGGGGAAAGAACCGATTCTAGCGGGCTTCCGGTTGTTCCCCAAGGGGACGGATCGCTGCCAGAGACCAGAGGTGGGATCCCGCGCGTGGTATGGAATGATAGGGAGAGAGGTTCCCATCGCCTTTTCTGGAAAGCTGACCGAGTGCGCCTGATCTCCCTCGAACTCCACGGTTTCAAGTCCTTCGCCGAAGCTCAGAAGCTCAGCTTCCCGGGCGGAATGACGGCGGTGGTGGGCCCGAATGGGTGCGGGAAGTCCAATATTTCCGATAGCCTCGCCTGGGTGCTCGGTGAGCAGCGACCCTCCATGCTGCGGGGTTCCGAGATGGCGGACGTGATTTTCGCGGGCACGGCGCAGCGTCGGCCCATGGGCATGTCCGAAGTGAAGCTGGTCCTTGAGATGCCAGATCCCACCCTGCCAGGGGCCACGCGCGAAGTCGTCATCTCTCGGCGCCTCTACCGGGATACCGGCAGCGAGTACCGCATCAACGGCCGGGAAGCCCGGCTCAAGGATGTGCAGGATCTGTTGATGGACACCGGCATGGGCACCCGCGCCTACAGTTTCATCCAGCAGGGCCAGATCGATCTGATCCTCAGCAGCAAGCCCAAGGACCGGCGCGTGCTGCTCGAAGAGGCCGCGGGCATCACGCGCTACAAGCTGCGCCGTGCCGACGCGGAGAAGCGCCTGGACGAGACCCGTGGCAACCTCCAGCGTCTCGACGACATCCTCTTCGAACTGAACAAGCAGATGGACTCGCTCCGCCGCCAGGCCTCCCGCGCCCGCAAGGCCAAGGAACTGGATGTCGACATCAAGGCCACCCAGCGCATCCTGCTCGCGGGCAAGGCCGTGGAACTGGAGGCCGCCAAACAGCGGATCCTCGACCATCTGGATCACACGGAACGCCGGGTGGCCGAACTCACCGCACAGGTTTCCGAAAAGGCCTCCGAAGTGGAGGCCTTGCGCCTGTCCGTGGACGAGCAGCAGCAGGCCCAGGCCAAGCGCGCCAGCGCCATGCTGGGGCTGGATCAGCGGCTGCAGCTGGCCGATCAGGAACGCAGCTTCCAGGAAGACCGTCGCCAGGAGGCCCAGGGCCAGCGGAGCCGTCTGGAGGAACACATCCAGGCGCTGGCCGCCCGCCTTGCCGAATCTGGCGAGTCCTTCTCGGAGCTCGAGGCGCGCCTGGGGGAGGCCGGGGAGCGGCTGGGTGTTCGAGAGGTGGAGTTGGCCAAGGCCGAGGAAATCCTCGCCCTGGCCCAGGGCTCACTCCGCCATGAGGAGGCCAACCTCCAGGCCCTCCGTGAGCGCAAGGCTGAATCCCAGAAGGAGGCGCTCGCCCGCCAGAAACAGCGGCTTGGTTTCCAGAGCCAGATCGCGCAGCTGGAAGGCCGGCTCGACGCCTTGAATCACGAGGAATCGGTGCGGGCTCCCCGCCTGGAAAGCCTGCAGTCCGAGGCCACCCGGGTGGACCGTGACCTGGAAGGTCTGCTTTCCCAGTTGGACCAGGCGGAAGAGGCGGCCCTGGACCAGCGTCGCCGCGCGGATCAGCTGGAAGAGGTGCAACGCGCCCTGGCTCAGGATCACCACCGGACCGGGGCGGAACTGGATGCCTCCGAGCGCCGCCTGAGGCAGATCTCCGACTTGCTCGCGAAGAGCTTCGGCGATGAAGAGCTTCAAAAGGGACTCACCTGGCTGAAGGAGCAAGGTTCCAGGCCCCAGGCGCTGGTGGAACTGCTCACGGTGGACGAGGCGGTGAGGCCCGATCTGGAGCGCCTGCTCGGGGTCTGGCTCCAGACCCTGTCCGCAGATGCGGCCCTGGCTCAGCGCGCGGCGGAGGCCCCGGGGCATCTGCTGCTGGCCTTGGACGCTGACACGCCCCCTCCTTCCACCCCCGAAGGCTCCGAACCTCTGCGGGCCCACCTCCAGTGGACCGGGACGGAGCGCCCCCTCGGCGCCCTGCTGGAACGTGCCTTCCGCTGCTCCGACGAGTCGCTTCCGGCCCTGGCTCTGGCCCATCCAGACCTGGCCTTCGTGTCTCCGGGGTTCATCCGCCTGCCCTTTGGCCCCTTGCAATTGGGCGTGTCCGCGCCCGCCGCTTCGCCCCTCAAACTGAGGGCCGAGCAGGAGGAGGCCAAGGCCACCCGCGAGGCCCTCCTGGACCAGTTGGAAGATCTGGAGGCCCGTCGGGGTCAGGGTGGTGACGACGCCCGGGCGGCCCGTGAGCGCTCCGTGGAGATTGATGAGGACCTCCGCGCCCTGCGCCGTCGAGCCGACACCGCGAAGTCCCAGAAGACCTCGCTCCAGGGCCAGTTGTCGGAGATCCTCGCCGCCAGTGAGCGGGCGGATGCCCTGTGGGAGCAGATCGAGACGGAGATCAAGCGGATCCAGGGCCTGCTGCGTGAGATCGAAGAGCATCCGGAGGAGGCTGGGGACGCCGCACTGGAAGAAGCCATCCAGCAGGCAGAAACCCTGGTGCGCGAGTCGCGTCACCGCCTGGACGATCGGAGGGACCAGCGCCTTGAGGCCGCCCGGAGTCGGGACGCCGCCTGGGCTGAGCGGGACGGCCATGAGCGCCACCTTCAGCTCGCCCAACGGGGGCGCTTCGACCTGGAGGCCGAACGCCAGCGGCTGGAAGTGGAGGCCGCCGAGCAGGTGTCCCGGATGGAGGCGTGCGCTGGCCGCCTCGTTGAGCTGGAATCGGAATCCCAGGGCCTGCTCCGGGAGCGCGAGGGGGTGATGGGCCTGGCCCAAGAGGCCCAGCCCAGGCTTGAACTGGACCAGGAGACGCTGCGGGTGCAGGAACGAGCGGCTCGCGAATTCCAGGGGGCCCTGGAGAACGCCCGACTCCAGCATCAGGAGGTCCTGATTCAAGGGGCGCAGGTGCAGGGCAGCCAGGAGGCCCTGGCCAAGGAAGTGGAGCTGGCGCTGGGCTTTGAAATCCAGGCTTTCCTCGCCGATATCAGTGACGCCGAGCGTGAGGCCTGGGATGAAGGCGAACTGGTGTATCAAACCCGCCTGAACGAACTGCAGGGTCGGCGCATGGAACTGGGCGGCGTGAATCCACTGGCTATCCAGGAACTGGAAGAGGCGGAGACGCGGCTTGCGTTCATGGTTGAACAGCGGGCGGACGTCACGGCGGCCATCGGGAACCTGGAATCGACCATTCTCGATATCAACGCCACCAGTGAAGAACGATTCCGCGAGGCCTTTGATTTTGTGAACCTCCGCTTTCAGGATGTCTTCCGCGAAGCCTTCGGGGGTGGCAGCGCCCACCTCAGCCTGGAAGACCCCAAGAACTTGCTTGAATGCGGCATCGAGATCACGGCTCAGCCCCCAGGGAAGACCGCCAAGGCCCTCACCCTGCTCAGCGGAGGCGAGAAGGCCTTGACGGCCATCTCACTGCTTTTCGCCATCTTCCACTTCAAGCCCAGCCCCTTCTGTGTCCTGGACGAAGTGGATGCCCCCCTCGACGAAGCCAATGTGGGCCGCTTTGCCGCCATGGTGCAAAAGATGAAGGCCGACACCCAGTTCATCGTCATCACCCACCAGAAGCCCACCATGGTTGCGGCGGACACCCTCTACGGCGTGACCATGGAGGAGGCCGGATGCTCCCGGCTTGTGAGCGTCCAACTCCGGGAGGCGGAGGCCCTGGTGTGACGAAAAGGTGTTGACGGGCCCGTTTTCGCCTACGGCAGACCAGAGGCAATGGCCTTTTCCCCTGTCAATGCGAAAGAAAGCGGAAATTGTGGAAAACCCGGAATTCGGGCTGATCAACAAAATCTGTCAATATCGTTAATCCAAGTGTTGCATATAAAGAATTAACATTGACGCCATTCTGCCTTCATTGAGCCAGGAACTCCATTTCTAGACAAGATTTAGGACCGCGAAAAGGGACCAATCCGCAGGCTTTTCCACAGGGCGCGGGTGCCCACTTGTAACTTGCTGGAAATGTTCGGGTGACAACCTTGTGACGAGAGGATCACCCCTGGGAATCGGCGACCAGGAAATCCGGGCGCAGCCACTCGCGGAGGGTGTCATCTCCGATGCCCAACTGGGCCAGGTGCTCTGCCGCCATCTTCACGCTCTGCCCCTCGTCACGGCAGATGAGGAGGCGCTGCTTCCACGCCTCGGTGGCCCGTTCGCGGAGCTCGGGTTCACCCTGATTCATGCGCTTCTCAAGGACGAACCCGAGGTTGTTCGCGGCCTTGCGGTGATGGGGTTCCAGGACCAGGGCCTTCTCGTAGGCCTCGGTCGCCTCCCCCCAGCGATCCGTGACTTCCAGGGCGACGCCCTTGGCGTTCCATACATCGGCATCCTGGGGGGCCAGGGCCAGGGCCTGATCCACCATGCCCATCTGGTCCTCGCGCCGATTGGTGAAGCGATAGACCTCGGAAAGGCCCAGGTAGGCGCTGTATTCGCCCGGATCGAGTTCCAGAGCCTGGAGGAATGCCTGCTCGGCAGCGGCGGTCTGGCGGGTTTCCACCAGCACGTAGCCCAGCTGGACCTGGAGGTCTGCGGCATCAGGCTCGCGCAGCAAGGCTTCACGGTAGCAGCGCAGGGCGTCTTCCCAGCGGGACTCCTCCCGCGCCATGTCACCCAGAGCTGCCCAGGGGTTCGAGGCCTTGGGATCGGTCTCGGTGGCGAGGCTGAAGTAGGACTGGGCACCATCGCTGTCACCCATATCGCGCTTCAGTTCGCCCAACAGGGCCTGGGCCTCGGCCAGCACAGGCGCAGGGGGGGCCAACAGCATGAGCGTATGGAGCTGTCCTTGGGCCAGTTCCAGATGACCCTGTTCACTGAAGATTTCCGCAAGGATGAAGTAGCTGGCGGGGTCGCTCACGTGCAGGCTGCGGGCCCGCTGGATGCAGCGGAGACCCTCGGCCAGCTCGCCCCGGTTCAGGAGCAGCTCACCCAGGGTGTGCCAACCCCAGTAGTAGGATTCTTCAGCGCGGAGCGCCGCCACCAGTTGGGCTTCGGCCCCGGCCAGATCACCCAATTGCTCCATGGCGATGGCCAGCAGGCGCAGGGTGCGCGGATCCTTTGGGTTGAGGCTGAGGGCCTTCAACAGCCAGGCCTTGGCCTCGGAAGCCTGGTTCAAATGCAGCTGTACCAAACCAGCCAGTTCGAGGGTTTTCGGATCCTGCCCGTTCAGCTTCAGTGCCTGCTGAAGGGCGCGCTCCGCTCCGTCGAGATCCTGCATTAACAGACGCAGGTAGCCGAGGTTCCGGAGGTGGCCTCCTTCGGTGGGATGCTCGTCCCGAAGAGACTCCAGCTGGCCCAGCAGTTCAAGCCCTTCCTCCTCGCCCGAATGGTCGTCGAAGCAGAGCAGACGCTCGAACCAGGCCTCCGTGTGGGAGCGATCCTCAGCCAGCAGCTGGTCCAGGATCTCCTGGGCCTCCGCGTGGCGGGCGCGCCCATTGAGGGCGCGAGCCAGGTCGAGCCGTTCATGGAAGCCTATGCCCACGGCCTTCTTGAGGGCCGTCAGGCCGGGGTCTAGCAGCTCGAGCCAGGGACGTGCCATGGGATGCCTCGTGAGGGAGTTCAGGGTATCACCCAAGCGCTCCGGCAAGTCCGTCACAAAGCAGGCGGGCCATCGCCTCCCGCGTTTCCACCGTGGCGGATCCGAGGTGGGGCAACAGCACGGTACGCGGCGCCTGCAGCCAGCGGGGATTGACGCGCGGTTCGCCCTCGTAGACATCCAGGCCCACGCCGCCGAGGTGGCCCGATTCGAGGAGGTCGATGGCGGCGTTCTCGTCCATGAGCCCGCCCCGGGCGGTATTGATGATCACGGCGCCGGTCGGCAACTGCTCCAGTGCGGCGCGGTTGAGCAGGCCGCGGGTCTGGTCCGTCAGGGGGCAGTGAAGGGAGAGGACCGCGCTGCGGGGGAGCAGCTCCATCAGGGGAAGGCGCGAAGCCTGGCCGGCGCCGAAATCCACCTCACCGCCGAGGCCTTCCCGATCCCAGAAGATCGGTGTCATGCCCAGGGCCCAGGCGCGCCGTGCAAAGGCCCGGCCGATGGGGCCGCTGCCCAGAATCCCGCAGGCCTTGCCCTCAAGGCTGGGTCCCAGCAGCTGATCCGGCGCCCAGCCTTTCCATGCGCCGGAGCGCACCAGGGCCTCGCCCTCAGCCACCCGGCGCGTGAGCGAGAGCAGCAGGGCCAGCGCGATATCGGCGGTGGCCTCCGTCAGCACACCCGGGGTGTTCACCACGGTGATGCCCCGGGCTTGGCAGGCCTTCACGGGCAGGTGGTTCACGCCCACGGAATAGGTGCCAATGGCCTTCAATTTCGGCGCCGCGTCGAGATCGGCTTCGGTCATGGGTTCGGAAAGCATCACCACCAGCGCTTCGGCTTCTGGCAGGGCCGCGTTCCATTCCGGTGAACGAAAAGAAGCGAGGCGCAGATCCGGGAATCGGGCGCCGAGTTCGGCCAGGGCCGGGCCGACGAGGGGAGAGGTGGAAAGGATGCGGGTGCTCATCGCTGCAGGGCTTTCAGGGCTTGGCGGATGGCCTCCGCCAGGGGCGGCTTCGAGGCACGGAGGTCTGCCACCACGGGCAGCACCACATCCTCCTTGAAGCCAAGATTCGTCAGGGCCGAACGCAGGCTCTCCTCCCAGGGGTCGCCCGACGGCATGCCGGAGAGTCCGTCCAGTCCCGACAGGCCGCCCATTTTCTCCGACAGCTCGAAGCACATCTTCTCGGCGGTCTTCTTGCCCACGCCGGGGATCCGGGTGAGGACCTTCACGTCCCGTCCGCGGATGGCCCGCACGAGGTCCTCAAGGGACAGCGCTCCGAGGGCTGCCAGGGCCAACTTCGGCCCCACGCCATCCACCTTCACCAGCAGCCGGTACAGCTCCCGTTCCTGATGGGAGGAGAACCCGAGCAGCGCGATTTCGTTCTCGCGCACCAGCAGTTCCGTGTGCAGCACCACCTGGGTTCCCACCTCCGGAAGGAGCCCGTAGGTCGAGAGGCTGATGGCTGCGGCGTAACCCACGCCTCCACATTCGACGAGCGCCAGATTCGGCAGCTTTTGGATGAGTTCCCCGCGCAGGCGTCCAATCATTCATCCAGCATACAAAAAGGACGGCAAGCGCCGCCCTTTTTGTATCGCTGGTGGACCTGATCAGGATCGAACTGACGACCTCTGCATTGCGAACGCAGCGCTCTCCCAGCTGAGCTACAGGCCCACGAACCTCCAGTCTACCGGGCCTGGAGGCCTACATCAATGCCTGCATGATCTCATCCAGGACGGCAGGGCTGGGCTTGAGAAGGGTCTCATCCAGGCTGGCCAAAGGCTCGTCGACCAGGTTCAGCACCTGGGGAAGGGGGGGCTGGGTGGGGTTGATGTAGAGCAGGCCAGTGAGGAACTCGCCCTTCGCCATGGATTCGTGGATGGCCTTCATGGCACCGAAGCGATCGGTGGGATCGTAGCCTTCGTGAATGGCCTTGATGGCGACCTTGGAACCGTCGGGGAAGGTCACGACCTCCGTTTGGCCTGCGGGGATCTCCACATCCTCGACCTCCGAGTACTGGACGAAGCCCAGGTCATGGAGGGGGAAATCATGGTCTTTGACGTGCTTGTAGGAGCGGGTGGAGGCGTCGTGGTTATTGAATGTGACGCAGGGGCTGATGACGTCCAGCACCACGGTGCCTTCGTAGGCAAAGGCGGCCTTGAGGATGGTGTTCAGCTGCTTGGGGTTGCCTGAGAAACAGCGGGCCACGAAGCCGCAGCCCAACTCGATGGCCAGGGTGCAGGGATCGATGGGTGGCAGGTCGTTTACAGCCCCGGACTTGAGGTGGGCACCCTTGTCGGCGGTGGCGGAGAACTGGCCCTTGGTGAGGCCGTAGACGCCGTTGTCCTCGATGATGTAGATCATCGGGATGTTGCGCCGCACGGCATGCACGAACTGGCCCATGCCGATGGACATGGAATCGCCATCGCCGGAGACGCCGATGTTGATGAGGTTCCGGTTGGCGAGGGAGGCCCCGGTGGCGATGGAGGGCATGCGGCCATGCACACTGTTGAATCCCCAACCCTGGTTCATGAAATAGGCAGGCGTCTTGGAGGAGCATCCGATGCCGGAGTATTTGGTGACGCGGTAGCCCTCGATGCTCGATTCAAAGGCGGCGTTGATGATCTGCGCCGTGATGGCGTCGTGGCCGCAGCCGGCGCAGAGGGTGGACTTGGAGCCCACATAGTCCTGCTTGGTGAAGCCGAGCTTGTTGGTGGGAGCGGCCGGCGTGTTGGGAGCGGAAGGCGTGGCGGTGGACATGGTCGGCTCCTCTACTTCTGCTCGAAGGCGGTGATCTGATCGACGATGCACTTGGCGTCAATGGCGTAGCCGTCGTAGTGCAGGACGCTCTTGAACTTGGTGGCGAACTCCGGGTAGGTCTCGCGGAAGATGTTGGCCAACTGGCCATCGCGGTTCTGCTCCACGACGTAGACCACCTGCTTCGCCTTCACAAAGGCATCCACCTCGGCGGTGAAGGGCAGGGCGCGGAGGCGCAGGTAGTCGGTCTTCAAGCCAGCAGCGGCGAGGATATCCTGGGCTTCGATCACGGCCGGGTCACTGGAGCCGAAGGCCAGGACCCCCTTGTCGGAACCCAGGTTGCGGAACACGGGCTTGGGTACGTGGGTCTTGGCGGTCTCGTACTTCCGCTTCAGGCGGTCCACTACGGCGACGTAGTCCTCGGGCTTTTCGGAATACTGGGCGTAGTCGTTGTGGCCCGAGCCGCGGGTGAAGTAGGCGCCCTTGCCGCCGGGAGTGCCGGGCAGGGAGCGGTAGCAGATGCCGTCTCCATCCACATCCTTGTAGCGGCCCCAATCCTTGATCTCGGCGAGCTGCTGCTGGTTGAGGACCTTGCCGCGATCGTAGGGCTTGGTGGGGTAGGCGAAGGGCTTGGAGGACCAGTTCTGCATGCCGAGATCGAGATCGGTGACGACGAAGATCGGCGTTTGGAAACGTTCGGCCAGATCGAAGGCGTCGTAGGAGAACTGGAAGCACTCCTCCATGTTTCCGGGGTAGAGGTTGATGTGCTGAGTGTCGCCATGGCTGCACTTGGCGCAGAGCTCCACGTCCGACTGCTGGGTGCGGGTGGGCAGGCCGGTGCTGGGTCCCGTGCGGGCCACATTGAAGAACACGCCAGGGGCTTCGACGTAGTAGCCGAGGCCGATGAACTCGCTCATCAGCGAGACGCCAGGGCCCGCGGTGGAGGTCATGGAGCGGGCACCGGCCCAGCCGGCGGACAGCACCACGCCGGCCGACGCCAGCTCGTCCTCCATCTGCACGATGGCGACGGTGGACTTGCCGGTCTTGGGATCCTTGCGGTATTCCTCCGCGTATTCGATGAAGGTCTCGACCAGGCTGGAGGCGGGGGTGATGGGGTACCAGCCCACCACGGTGACGCCGGCGAAGAGGGCACCGAGGGCGCAGGCCTCATTGCCGTCCACGATGATCAGGCCCTGGGTCTTGTTGTCACGCACGACCTTCACCTGGTCCTGGTCGGGCAGGTTTTCCATGGCCCAGTCGTAGCCCGCCATGACGGCGTTCTGGTTGAGTTCGACCGCCTTCGTCTTGCCCTTCAGCTGCTTGGCGATGGCCTTCTTCACTTCTTCCATATCGATTCCGAGCAGGCGGGAGGCCACGCCCACATAGATCATGTTCTTCACCAGCTTGTGCAGCTTGGGTTCAGGACAGGAGGCTGTCACGAGCTTCTGGAAGGGGACTGGCGTGAAGGAGAGGTCGTTCCGGAGTTTGTCGAGCTGAAGCGGCTCGTCATAGATCACGAGAGCCCCGGGGTCGGCCTTGGCGATGTCCTCTTTGGCCGTTTCAGGATTCATCAGGATCAGCATCTCGTTGCTGGCCTTGCGGGCCACGTAGCCTTTGGCGCTTGCACGGATGGTGAACCAGGTGGGTAGACCCGCGATGTTCGAGGGGAAAAGATTCTTGCCGCTGACGAAGACACCCATCTGGAAAATGGCCCGCAGGAGCACGGTGTTCGCCGTCTGGGAACCCGACCCGTTAACCGTGGCGACCTGGATGGAAAAATCATTGATCCGGGTTTTCGCTCCTCCGGGTTTCGTAGGGGCAGCAAGCGTGGCGGTCATGGGAAATCCTTTCTCATCAGGACGCGGGCGTCGAGGAGGGAAGAAAGACGACGTAGAGGGCATAAATACTTGACCCTCAAGGCCATCTTGCAGTATGGCAGAGGCGGGCGATGGGTTCTATTGAGGGTCTTGGGAGGGTGGTTTCCATGGTCTGAAATAAAGCGAAAAAAAAGGGATTGACGACCTCCGCCTCTGCTCCTACTTTTGAGTTCATGAAAGCCAGCGATCTCACCAAGCGTCAGCAGGCCGTGCTGAAGTTCATTCGTACCTTCGTGCAGAACGAAGGGCGGAGTCCCACCCTGGCGGAAATCGCCAAGGGCGTGGGTTCCAGTGCGGTGTCCACTATCCACAAGCATGTCCAGCATCTTATGGATAAGGGCTTTCTCGTCCGTAGTCACGGGAAGGGCAACAACCTGGTGGTGGCGACGGGAGCCGAAGAGGAAGTTGGAGCTCCGCGGTTAGGGCGGAGCGATCCCCGCGCTGAAGCGATGCCTGGCATGCGGATCTTCCCCTTTTGCGGGGACGTGGCCGCAGGTTCGCCCATCCTGCCCGAAAGCCGGGCCCTCCCCATCGAAGTGCCCAACAGCATCCACCGACAGCGAGATGAACTGTTCGTTCTGCGTGTTCGGGGCGACTCCATGATCGACGACGCCATTCTCGATGGCGATCTGGTCGTGCTGCAGCGCAAGGGTGAGTACCGGAATGGAGATCGAGTGGTGGCGCTCATCGACCGGGAAGAGGTCACCCTCAAGGAATTCCGGCGGGATACCAAGGGGGTGTGGCTCATCCCCCACAATCCCGATCTCCAGCCCCTCTGCTATCCTCCGCAGCGCATTGATATCCAGGGCCTCCTCGTCGGGGTCATGCGCAGCTGCTGACGCCGATCAACGGGGCAGGCGACTCCGGATGCTCGCTCCCATCGAGGCGGTGCTGAGCGCGCCTCCGAGATCGCGAGTCTTTGCGCCTGATTCCAAAGCAGCCTTCACGGCCGCTTCCATGGCGATGGCTTCTGGTTCCCAGCCCAGGTGGCGGAAGAGCAGGGCCGTGCTGAGGATCATGCCCACGGGGTTCGCCAGTCCCCGCCCCGCGATATCCGGCGCTGAACCGTGGACGGGCTCCGCCAGTACTGCGCAGCGGAAGGGCCTGTGTGGGGCCCAGCTGATCGAGGGCGCCACGCCCATGCCGCCGATGAAGGCTGCGCAGAGGTCGCTGATGAGGTCACCCAGGTAGTTGTCGGCCGCGATCAAGCTGAAGGCTCCGGGATGTTGGACCAGGCCGCAGAGGAGGGCATCGGCGTGCATGGTGCGGGCGGACACCTCGGGGTGCCTGCTCCGCAGTTCCTCAAATACCCGCATCCACAACCCGTGTCCGTGCTTCAGGACATTCGCTTTGTGGGCCAGGGTGAGGGGGCAGCTCCGGGTGGCCGCCCGCTGAAAGGCCGCCTCCAACAGGCGCCGGACCGCGGGTTCCGTATGGATGGCAAGGTCCACGGCGCGGCCTGGTTCCGTGGACCCCTGAAGGCAGTAGGGGCCCTCTGTGTTTTCCCGGAAGACCTCGATGTCGATGGCAGCATCCTGTCCAGGCGCCGTGGGCCGGCAGGGTCGAAGGTTCACCGTCAGTTCCAGACCCTGCCGCAGCCTCAGCAGGATCTCCTCCGCATGACGGCCACTGGGAACACGCGGATCTCCCACGGCCCCGAAGAGGATGCCATCGCATCCGTCGCGCAGGCTGGTGTAGGCGGACTCGGGGAGGGTTTCTCCGGTGGCAAGGAAGTGGTCCGCACCGTAGGGAAGAAGGGTGGTTTCGAGGTTCCGGCCTCTCGCACAGGCCCAATCCAGGAAGGGAAGAGCCTCGGTCATGACCTCCCCACCGACACCGTCACCGGGAATGAGGGCGATGCGAACCGGAATGTCCAACGCTGCTGCCTCCCCCGATGAAGAGCCGATGGTGCCACACTCCTTCATCCTTGCGGAGGCTGTGGTGACCAAACGGTGGAGGGCGGGCATGGGAATCATCGCAATGCTGGGGCTGGCCTCGGCCGCGGAGGTAAGCGAAGGCACCAGGGCCCCGGCCTTCGAGGCCCGCGACCAGCACGGCACCCTGGTTCGCCTGGCCGATTTTCAGGGAAAATCGTCGGTGGTGCTTTACTTTTATCCCAAGGACGATACGCCGGGGTGCACGGCCCAGGCCTGCAGCCTGCGGGATGGCTTCGCCTCCATCCAGTCGGCCGGCGCGGTGATCCTTGGCGTGAGCGCGGATTCCGGCCAGAGCCATAAGGCCTTCGCGGAGAAATTCCACCTTCCGTTCAGCCTTCTCGCCGACCCCGACAAGCGAATCATCGGGGCCTACGGTGTGAAGATGCCCCTCCTCGGCTTCGCGAAGCGGGTCACCTTCCTCATTGATCGGCAGGGCGTTGTCCGCAAGGTCATCCGGGATACCCGTACGAAGGATCACGACCAGCAGGTGCTCGCGATTCTGAAGGGGATCTCCTAGCCAGAGATTGGAAGCCCTGCATTTGCATTGAGTCCGAGGCGGTTTCCAAGCTAGACTTCGTGAATCCACACGAGGTTTTGGAATGGTGTTCTTCAACCACGCCACCCGGCAGATGACGGCGAAAATCGTCTACTACGGGCCCGGTCTGTGCGGAAAGACCACCAACCTCAACACCATCTATGGCAAGACGAGTCAGAAGGCCCGGGGCGAGATGGTGAGTCTCAACACGGAGACAGACCGCACCCTCTTTTTCGACCTGCTGCCCATGGATGTGGGCATGGTGGGTGGATTCAAGACCAAGCTTCAGCTCTACACGGTGCCTGGTCAGGTGTTCTACAACAGCACCCGCAAACTCGTGCTGAAGGGCGTGGACGGCATTGTCTTCGTGGTGGACAGCCAGACGCCCATGCTGGACGCCTGCAAGGAGAGCTACCTGAATCTGGAGGAGAACCTCCGCGAACTGGGGCTGAACCTGGGGGATATCCCCATGGTCTTCCAGTGGAACAAACGGGACCTGAGGAATGTGGTGCCGGTGGAAGAACTGGAAGCGGCCTTCAATCCCAAGGGGACGTCCAGCTTCCAGTCCGTGGCCTCCGATGGCACCGGTGTCTTTGAGACGCTTCGCGGCATCACGAAGCTGGCGCTCTCCCACATCAAGATCCATGTGCTGGGCGAAACTCACGCGCCGCCGCCGGTTGCTCCGCCCCCCCCGCCCCGGTCCGCAGGGGAGGCGCTTACGCTATCCGATCTCCCTTCGGTCACGGACCTGCTGGACATGGAAGGCTCATCCAGCCTGGGGCCGGCTGCCGGGTCGACGCCGCTTCCTGACGAGGAAGACGACACGGGGCTATTCATCGAGGCACCCGTACTCCCCGAGCCTCCTGAATCCCCCGAACATCCCGAACCTTCTCTGGCGGGCGAGGAGGACATCGCCTTCTTGATGGAGGATGGGACCGAGGACGAGACCTTGGTTCCGCCTCCAGCGGAACCGGAATCCGAGGATCTGCCCTTGGCGGGACCCGGTGATCCAGAACCTGTGGCCGAGCCGGAATCCATTCCGGCCTTGCCTGCGGCCATTCCGGTGGCGGCTGAAGACGTGGTTCCGGACGTGGCCCCGGTGGCTTCATCGAGGATCCCCGCCAACCGCCCATCCAAGCCTGCGGTCAAAGTGGACCCGCTGGCGGCCCTCTCCACTTTGATGGGGGAAGTCAATCGGCCTGCCGCGAAACACAAATCCATCGATCATAAGGATTCCATCAACTCCCTGATGGGCGAACTGACCCAGGTGGGGCGGTCCGGCGCCCCCTCGGTGCTGCGCCTGGACGTGCCGTCGGAGGCGGATGGCCAGGAGATCGAGGTGGTGGTCCAGGTGCGGTTCCAGGGCCGAGTCCTGGCGGAGGGACAGATCCACCGTCCCGCTCCTGCCAAAGGCAGCACCGCCAAGCTCAGTGTCGAACTGAAGCGCGGCTGACCCGTGCGTAGGCTGGCCCTTGCGCTGCTGACTGCCATCCCGGCCTCGGCTGCGATGCCCGGTTGGTGGGTCGCCTTCTCCCGGATGCCCTCCCTGGAAAGCCGATTCCGGCAGGAGAGCGACAGCCTCGTGTTCGGAAAGCTGGCCCGGGAGGGCCGCCTGTCCCTGGCCCGGGGTGGCCGGCTGCGGGTGACCTACGAGGGTGGCCTGACAGTCACCTGCGATGGGCGGTATCTGGTGCAGTACGACCCGGATACCCGCACCGCCCAGCGGGTGGAACTGGCCCGTGCCGTTCGCGATTTTCCCCTGCTGGGCATCCTGCTCGATCCGGCCCGTCTCGACCGGTTGTACCGGATGGAGTCCCTCGGGGGCGAGGCCGTGAAACTTCTGCCGAGGGAAGCGGGTCTGCCGGAATTGAAGGCGACTGGACGTCATGGTCTGCTGCGCACCCTGGAGTGGACCGATCCCACTGGGGCGCGGCAGAAGCTGGAACTGCTGGATCCGAAATCACCCGTCAAGCTGGCGCCAGGCACCTTCCGATTGCAGGTTCCCGCCAACACGCGCTGGTCTACTCCGAACGGCTGAAGGCATCGAACCGTTCGGGCTGCGGAAAGCGGATCCGGAGCCAGTCATCGAGCTCGGGCACCGTGTCGAACGTGTGCTCCGCGCCTGCGGCCGCGAGTTCTTCACGGCTGCCGTAGCCCCAGCCGACCCCGATAGCCTCCAAGTCGTGGTCGCGGGCGGCGATCATGTCCACGCCCCGGTCGCCGATGAACACCCCGCCGGGCCAGATCGTGCCGCGCTCGGCCAGGCCAGCCAGCACCTCGGTTTTGGGCTGCCAACGGCCCTTCAGGGTGCTGCCGAAAATGTCGTCGAAGATCAGGTTCAGGTCGAACTGGTAGGCGATGCGGCGGGCAAAGAGGCTGGGCTTGGCGGAGACGATGTAGATGCGGTGGCCCTGGCGTTTCAGCCGATGGAGCAGGTGGAAGACGCCGGGATACAACTCGTGTTCGAAGACGCCCTCTTCGCGGTACCGCTCCCAATAGAATTCGAGGGCAGCCTCCAGTCGCGCCGCATCCTCCAGGCCCTTCAGCGTGGCCAGGGAGTCGCGCATGCCAAAGCCGATCCAGCCCCGAATGGTGGCCTCGTCAGGCACGGCCAGATCGTAGGCTTGGCAGGTCTTCCGTACGCAATTCCGCACACCGAGCAGGGGATCCACGAGGGTCCCATCCAGGTCGAAGCAGACCAGCCCGGGGGCCGTCACCATCGTCCGCTACTCGCTCTTTTTCTTGTTGTAGGCCTCGATGGAAGCCCGCACAAATGCGTGGGCCTCGGCCTTGCCGCCCCAGCCGTCGCTGGAGACGGTCTTCCGCTCCAGGTCCTTGTAGGTGAGGAAGAAGTGTTCCACTTCAAGCAGGAAGTGCGGGGGCAGGTCGGTGCGGGAGGTCACATGGGCGTAGCTGGGGTCGTCTGTGGCCACGGCGAGGATCTTGGCGTCATGTCCCTTTTCGTCCGTCATGCGCAGCAGGGCGATGGGTCGCGCGCGGATCACCACGCCGGGGTAGGTGGAGCCGTTGATGAGCACGAGGATGTCCGCCGGATCACCATCCTCGGCCAGGGTGCCGGGAATGAAGCCGTACTCGGCGGGGTAGTGGAAGGGCGAGAACAGCACACGGTCCACATGCACCAGACCTGTGTGATGGTCGATCTCGTATTTGATGCGGGATCCCGTCGGAATCTCGATGATGGCGTTGACGGTCTCAGGCGCCTGCTTGCCGGGATCGAGGTGGACCAGGGACATGGGCGCTCCGCAAAGGCATCCATTTTCGCATGGTCTGTGACGCACGTCACGCGACAGGGGCAGCCGCCAGCCTCAGGTGGACTGTGGTACCCCGTCCCACCTGGCTTTCGATGAAGAGCAGGCCGCCGTGGGCCACGATGATGCGATGGCAGACGGCTAGGCCGAGTCCCGTGCCCCCTCCAAAGGTGCTGTAGAAGGGATCGAATACCTTCGACAGGGCCTCCTGAGGGATGCCGCACCCGTTGTCGGACAGGGTGAGGTGCCAGCAGGGTCTGTCCTCAAGGCGTTCCTCCGCCGCGGTGAGGACGAGGCGCGGCGATTCTGTATCCTCCATGCCCCGGGTGGCGTTCTGAAGCAGGTTCTGGGCGACCTGGCGCAGCAGGTCGGGGTCACCCTGCCAGGTGGCCTGTTCAGGAATCTGGTTGTCCCAGGGAACGGCCTCCGCCAGGGTGGCGCTCCGCAGGGCCTCCTCCCAGAAGCTTCGGAGAGCCAGGGTGCCCTCCTTGGGATGAAGATCCCGGCTGAAGGCCAGGGTGTTGCCAACCACGCGGTTCAAGCGGCCGACGCCCTCCTGCATCTTGCGGGCGAGTTCCAAAGGGCCGGCCTGGTCCTCGAGATCTTCCACCAGCATCCCGGAGAAAAGGGCCAGGCTGCCAAGGGGGTTTCGGATTTCATGGGCCAACTCTGCGGCCATGCGGCCCATGGCGGACAGGCGGTCCTCCCGCGTGGCCTGCTGGGCGCGAAGCACGGCTTCCGTGACATCCCGGAGCGTGACGATGGCACCCCCGTGAGGGGCGGAGCGGCGTTCCTCCTCGAAGATCACTTCGCGGCCCTCTGTCGTCTGGAAGCGGCGTTGCCCCCCAGGACTGCCGGGTTCCCAGGGGTCCGCGTCCTGAAGGAACCGTCCTTCCAGTCCCTGGGGTCGGTTGGTGAAGCGCAGCGAGCCGTCCTCGGCCAGTACCCAGATGGCGAAGGGAACAGCCTCGATCACCGT
Organism: Geothrix sp.; assembly: GCA_030824075.1. Classification (GTDB taxonomy): domain Bacteria; phylum Acidobacteriota; class Holophagae; order Holophagales; family Holophagaceae; genus Geothrix. Next base: position 34,781 of record JAVBYJ010000032.1, on the reverse strand, counting down.
CTGGAGTTCACCCTGAAGCTGGCCGAGTTGGGCCTGCAGGGCCTCATAGCGGGTTTGAAGGTGCTCTGAGGCCGCCGTAAACGCCTCGAAGGCCTCGAGCAGTTGCCGGGGGTCCGGATGAGCCTGCACCTCGGTCATGGCTGCACCGGGGGCTGAAACAGCCGGCGGAGTGATTCCCGTTCCTCCCCCTTGGGTTCGCTGTCCACGATCCGCTGCAGCGCGGCGAGGGCTTCCTCCGTGCCGAGGGCCACCAGGGCCTTGGCCGCCGCCAGACGAACGGCTGGAGACTCCCCGCCACCGAAGAAGCCTTTCCGACGCAGGCACTCGAGAAGGACCGGCATGGCCTTGGGGGAGGCGATGTGGCCAAGGGTCTCCAGGGCCTGGATTCGGAGCCGCTCTATCACCCGCTTGTCCTGGGCCAGTTCCAGCACCTGAGGGAGGCTGCCCTCAGAGCGCAATTGGCCCAGGGCAAACAGAATCTCCTGCATTGTCTCCCCGTCCGTATCCTTCATTCGTGCGAGGAGATGGGGTTCGGCCCCCGGACCGCCCAGTTTCCAGAGGGCCCGCACCGCCGTGCGGCGCACCCGGGGCTCAGGATGGCGGAGCAGGGGCACGATGGCCGAGACGCATCCGGCGTCGCCCAGGTCCGACAGAAGGGTCAGAGCATTGCGCACCAGGTACCAGGCGGGCGACGTGAGGGTTTCCATCAAGGCGGGCAGCGCCGTGGGTCCCATGCTCCGGACGGCTTCGACCAGGCGTCCCCGGCGGGTCCGATCTGTCTCCTCCCCCAGGCGGCCCACCAGGTACCAGGCCATGGGATCCCCCAGGAATTCCAGGTAGGGATGCACCTCCTGGATCATCTGGTCCCGTTCCAAAGTGAAAGCGCGGGTGATCGTCGCATCCAGGAGTTGGGGGCGGAGGAGGGCCGTGCGCAACCGGGAAAGCGCGTCGTTCCGCCAAGGGTGCTGCTCTTCCAGGAAGGCGCAGAGCCCCTCAAGTTCCTGCAGGTCGGACATGGCGTGTCCGAAGTCGCCGCGCAACACCAACCCCGCCAGCAGTGATTCGAGAGCCTCGGTGGTCCAGCGGTGGACAGGGGGTTCGGGCTCCCAGGCGAAGTGTGCCCTCAGACCCTCGGCCAGGGGGCCCTCGGCTCCGGGAGGAAGGCCTGGGTCGTGAGCCCACCGTGCCACGCCAGCCAGGGTCTGGATGGCCTTCAGACGCAGGTCGGCCCGGTCGCTCCGGAGGCTTTCAAGGAGCGCCTCCTGGATGTGGAGGAAATCGTCGTGGCGACGGAGGTCCAAGAGTTCCCGCAGGAAGGCCAGGCGCTGTTCCAGGCTCAATTCAAACAGATGGCCCTCTTCGAGGACCTTGAGCAGTCTGGCCTCCAGGCTGAGGGCCTCCCATTCCAGGTGGCGCAGGATGGCCTCGGCCTGGGAGGCGTCCTGACCAGAGGCACGGAGGTGCGCCGACAGCGTCCGCACCAGGGAGGTCCGGTCGGAGAGGGGCCGGAGGATGTCCTGGAGGGGGCCTTTGAGCTGGATCCAGGAGCTCCCCTTCGCCAGGGCCGAGCTGGTGGCCACGGCGAGGATCTCGCCCGCAAGGGCTTTCACTCCCAGGGCCAAGCCAGCGGGGTGTTCGGGCAGGCTGGCAAGGCCCGCGAGCAGCCCCAGCTGGATCTCAGGCGTCAAACCCATGAGCACCTGACGGAGGGTGCCCAGCTGAGAGGGCGTGGGCATGCCGTCTCCGAGGCCAAGTTCCCGTCCAAGCGGTCCCAGACCGCTGAGGTCGGCTGGATGGAATTCCCGGAGGAATCCGAATTCGCCCTCGTCCAGATTCCCGCCCGTGGAGCCCCTCGCAGAGAGGGCACCCTTGGCCAGCGAGGCCTGCAGGGCATCGCGGATGGCCTTGACGAGGTTGTCTGGGGACGGCGGTGCAGGCGGAACCGGCGAGAAGGCTGGTGCCTGGTCGTCGACTCCGGATTCCTCGCCTTCCCTCACCTCCTGATAGCGGATCTGGGACACCCGGATGTGCCTCACGCCAGCCGCGGTAAGCAGGGCTTCGAAGCCGCCCTGTTCCTCGATCTTCGGTGGTTTGGTGGCGAGTCCCTGAAGGAAAGCGAGCAATTCCTCGGCGGCCACTCCGCGTTCAAAGACGAAGCCACTGACGCCCCGCTCAGAGACGAGCTTCACCAGTGCCGCCACGTGGGGGCTCCGGGGGTCCTGCACCTGGCCATCGAGGAAGGCTTTGGATCCCGAGACGACGAATTGGAGGCGCTCCTGGTCCGTCAGCCACCGTTCGAGGATCGCGTGGGCGGTGGCGAGGGATTCCTGGGCGCGGGGATGGGACGCGGTGTACATCTGCAGCGCCTTGAGGGCCACGGACAGGCTCTGGGCAAGCTGCAGGAAATCGTTCATGGCGGCGTCATCTCCATGGGATCCGACCACTCGCGCCGGAGCTGGGCATAGTGGGCTTCGATGAAGGCCAGGCGGCGGCGACCCTCCTGGCGTGCAGGTTCGGTGTTGAAGCTGGCGGTGATTCCCCGGGCCAACTCCAGCCAGGCCGTGCCCCGGCAGAGGATCTCCTCCGTTGTGATGGGCTGGAAGGCGCCGCTGATGCAGCCGAAGTGGATGAGGCTCGCCGCCCCGATCTTGCTGAGCTTGTCGCAGTCCCAGAGGCAGGCGGTTTCGAGGGGCTCCAGCCGCTTCGTGAGTTTCAGCCCCACATGGTGTTCGATGGCGTGGCGCACCGCGGGGATCTTCCCCGGTGGAAAATCCGTGCCCGCGAGGATGTCTTCGACCCGTGCCGAGGCGTCCTGGGCATGCGTGTCTTTGGTGTGGGGATCCTTCAGGCGCTTGGCCACGTCATGCAGCCAGGCCGCGCACTCGACCACCTCGGCATCGGCGCCCACCGCGGGCGCCAGCCAGCGCGCCAGGAGGACCGCCGCGTAGGTGTGCTCGAAGCGGTAGTTGAAGATGGGCCGGTAGGTCCCCTCCACCTCATGGCCGATGCCCCAGAACCGGATCGCATCGGCGTCCGAGAAGCGCCGTAGCGCCTGTTCGCAGGCGGTCCGCCAGGGGGTGGGCTGGGTCATGGACGGGATTCCTCATAGACGCGGAGGGCGCCGAGGGTGGCGTGGATTTCCTCAAACATGACGCGGTCCGACCAGGGGGCGCAAGCCTCCGAAAGGCGGTCCATCAGGGGCTGCAGGCCCGCGGCGGGGGCCAGCCCGATGATACGGAGGCCTTCCAGGGCCATGCGGGCCTCAATGGCCAGCACCTGTTCCAGGGCGTCCACGGCGCGAATCAGCTTGCGGGCAGCGATGGGGCCCATGCTCACGTGATCCTCCTTGCCGGCACTGGTGGGGATGGTATCCACGCAGGCGGGATGGGCCAGGCCTTTCATCTCGCTAACCAGGGCCGCGGAGGTGACGTGGGCCATCATGAAGCCCGACTCCAGGCCGCCGTTCTGGGTCAGGAAGGCGGGCAGATCGGAATAAGCCGGGTTCACCAGCCGCTCCTGGCGGCGTTCCGAAATGCTGGCCAGGTCGGCCGCAGCGATGGCGAGCACATCACAAGCGAAGGCGGGGTACTGGCCGTGGAAGTTGCCACCGGAGCGGGATTCCTGCGTGTCCGTGAAGATCATCGGGTTGTCCGTGGCACTGTTGAGTTCCCGTTCCAGGATGGCCCCAGCGAAGGCGAGGGCATCCCGGGTCACACCGTGCACCTGGGGAAGGCAGCGCAGGCTGTAGGCGTCCTGCACCCGGTGGCAGTCCCGGTGGCTGTCGGCGATGGCGCTGGTGTCGCCCAGGAGTTCACGCATGTGGGCGGCCACCAGGATCTGACCCGGATGAGGCCGGGCGGCGTGGATGCGCGGATCGAAAGCGGCGCGGGTACCGCGCAGGGCCTCCAGGCTGAGACCGGCAATCTCGTCGGCCAGCCTGGTCAGTCGGGTGAACTTCTCCACCGCCAGATTGCCGAGGGAGGTGATGAGCTGAGTCCCGTTGATGAGGGCGAGGCCCTCCTTGGCCTGGAGGGTCACGGGCGAGAGACCGGCTTCGGCCAGCGCCTGACCTCCCGGGATGGGCTGCCCGCCCGACCAGGCCAGCCCTTCGCCCACCAGCAGCAGGGCCATGTGGGCCAGGGGCGCCAGGTCGCCGCTGGCGCCCACGCTGCCCTGGCAGGGCACCACGGGTACCACATCGCGGTTCAGGCACTCGGTGAGCAGGTGGATGGGTTCGGGCCGGATGCCACTGTGGGCTTTCAGCAGGCAGTTGATGCGGGCGGCCATGAGGGCGCGGGTCTGGTCCCTGGGCAGAGGATCCCCCACTCCCGCGGCGTGGCTGCGAATGAGGTTGAGCTGGAGCAGCTGGAGCTGATCCGGAGGGATCACCACCGTGGCGAACTGGCCGAACCCTGTATTGATGCCGTAGACCGTCCGGCCTTCGGCCACGATGCGGTCCACCACCGCCCGGTTCTCCACCACCAGGGCAAGGGCGCCTTGGTCCAGTTCGACCCCCTCCCCGGCGGCGATGCGCGCGAGCAGGGGAGCGGTGAGGGAACAGCCGTCGAGTCGGATCATCGAACTTCCTTGCGGGATAGGGTCAGGGCCAGCACCAGGGCCAGGCCCAGGGTGAGCCCTGCAATGGTGTAGGTGGCCTGGCCACCCCAGCGGGCGAAGGTAAACGTGCCTACCGCGGGGCCAATGATGCGGCCGACGCCGGACATGGCGTTGAGCACGCCGAAGAGGCCGCCCTGGTCCTCAGGGGGCGTCAATTGGCTAGCCAGGGCCGTGCCTGCCGTGTTGCCCATGCCGCTGCCCCAGGAGAGCGGGATCAAGAGGAGGATAAAGGGCCACATCCACGGTGCCTTAGGCATCAGCGGCAGCGCCAGGCCCATGAACACGAGGCCGATGATGAGGGCCACGCGCTCGGGAATGCGCTTGGCCACGACTCGCACCAGGCCACCTTGGTAGATCACGAGGAGCACGCCGATGCCCGCGAAGAGGAAGCCTACTTCGCGCTGATGAAAATCAAAGCGCTGGTGGACCAACAGGGCGAAGGTGCCTTCCATCATGGCGAAACCTGCCATGGCCAGCAGGGATACGCCCAGGATCTGGGGCATCCCGGGTCGTTTCATGGCCTTCACCAGCGCATGGCCACGGCTTTCGTGGGACCGGGCCCGGGCGCGCACCTCGTCCGTGAGCGTCTCCGGCATCCACAGGAGCACCATCAGCGAGGCCAGCAGGGACAGACCGGCCGCCACGAAGAAGGGCAGATGCCAGCCGCGGGTGGCCAGCAGGTGGTGGCCAAAGTCACTTCCACTCAGGATGCCCGCCATGGCCGGGCCCAGCACAAAGCCCAGGCCGAAGGCGGCACCGATCATGCCCATGACCTTGGATCGTTCCTCGGGTTCTGAACTGTCCGCCATGGCCGCCTGGGCCACCGCGATGTTGCCGCCGGTGATGCCGTCGAGGAGCCGGGCCGCAAGGATCCATTCAAAGCGGCTGGTGAGGGCCAGCATCAGGTAGCCGAGGGCCGACCCGATGAGGCTGATCCAAAGGACCGGCTTGCGGCCCACCAGATCGGATACCCGACCCAGGATGGGAGAGGCGATGAACTGCATGAGGCTGAAACTGAGGAAGGCCACGCCGGCCCAGAACGCGCCGGGCGTGGTCCCCGCCCCGCCGAGGCCCAGGAAATGATTGACGCTTTCCATCCAGTGGCTCGGATGATCGGCAATGGCCTGTGCGTAGAGGGGAAGGATCGGAATGACGATGCCGAAGCCCAGAAGGTCGACGAAGACCGTGAGGAAGATGGCCATCCGGGCGCGTTTGGAAGACTGCATGAGGCTCTCCAGCCTCCCAGTGTAGCCAGCCAGAGACCCAGGCTCCCCTCAGACTCCAAGCAGTCTCTGGAGCAATTGGCGGAGTTCCTTCACCTGATAGGGCTTCTGGATAAACCCGGCAGGCCCCTGGCCTGACAGCGTCTTGAGGGAATCCACCTCGGTGAAACCGCTGCTGAGCACCACGGGGACGGAGGGGTCCAGGTCGTGCATGGCCCGGAAGGCCTCCCGGCCATCCATGCGGGGCATGGTGAGGTCCATGAGAACCAGGTCGGGGCGGGGGTTCGCCTCCCGGAACCGTTCCAGGGCCTCCAGGCCGTCCCTGGCCGTGACGACTTCCAGCCCGAGGGCTCGAAGGGCGGATTCGATGGTGCCAAGGATGAGGTCCTCGTCATCCACCAGCAGAATCCGGCCACGCAAGGGATGGGATGACGTCGCCTCGGTGGCGGGAGCAGTCGTGGCGGTCTGTTCGTTCGAGGCCGGGAAACAGAGCCGGAAGGAGCTTCCGTGCCCCTCCTCGCTGGTGAGGCACAGCCCTGCGCCGTGTCCTCGAAGGATGCCGAGCATCGCCGAGAGGCCAAGTCCTCGGCCGGCGGCCTTGGTGGTGAAGAACGGGTCAAAGATCCGCGTCATCACCTCCGAGGACATGCCGATGCCCGTGTCTGCGACCTCCAGCAGGACATAGCGGCCCGGAGCCAGGGACTCCCCGCGGTAGATCGACTGAAGCTCCCGCTCGCCAAGGACGGTGGCGGAGGTGGAGAGATGGATGAGGCCTTCCCGGTCGCCGATGGCATCCGAGGCGTTGGTCACCAGATTCATGACCACCTGCTGGATTTGAGCGGCATCGGCAAGGATGGCTGGAATCCCGGCCTCCAGATCGAACCGCAGACGGATCTTCTTGGAGATGGACACCTCGAGGAGGTGGGTAACCTCCCGGACGACCTCGTTGAGGTCGTGGGGTTTCACGAGGAAGTGCCCCCGTCCGGAATAGGCCAGCATCTGTTTCGTGAGTTCCGTGGCCCTCATGACCGTGGCTTCCATCTTGGCGAGGTAGGGCTGGGCCTTGGCATTCTCGGGCAGATGCATCTGGGCGAGATTCAGGTTCCCCAGGACCACCGTGAGCAGGTTGTTGAAATCGTGCGCGATGCCGCCAGCGAGGAGGCCCAGGCTTTCGAGCTTCTGGGACTGCCGGAGGGCTTCTTCGAACTGCTGGCGTTCGGTCACGTCTGTGGCGATGCCGATGACGCTTTCCAGGTGTCCCTGCTCGTCGAACACAGGTGTCAGGAAGTTGTCGAAAAGGCGGCCGCCTGCCTCTGAGACTTGCCGGGAGCCTTGCCCTGCCAGGGCCCGGTGGATCTGGGCCACAGTCTCGTGATCGGCCTGAAAGAGATCCAGGGCGCTCTTCCCCAGGACCTGTCCGGGGCGGAGGCCCAGGTTCGCCAGGCCCAGCCCTTCGGAGAGGAGGAATCGGCCTTCGGGATCCAGCTGGTAGATCACAGCCTGAGAGTTGGACAAGACTGTCCGAAGGCGCTGTTCAGCGGTCCTCAGAGCCACTTCGGCAAGCTTGCGGTCGGTGATGTCCCGGGTGATGGACAGCAGACAGGGGACGCCGTCCACTTCCATGACTTTGCCGGACATCAGACCGGTCAGGATACTGCCATCCTTCCGGCGGAAGCGGATCTCCAGTCCCGTGTATTCGCCCTGATTCCTGATCAGTTCGACGGCTTGTTCGCGGTCCCGGGGATCTACCCAGAGGTTCAGGCCCAACGCGGTATGGCCGATGGCCTCCTCCCTGGACCAGCCGCTGAGTTTCTCGAAGCCCTCGCTGACGTCCAGGTAGGTGCTGTCATCCAGCCGCGTGAGGTTGATGGCATCAGGACTGGCATGGAAGGCCCGAGAGAACTTGTCCTCGCTGGTCTGGAGCGCGGCATCCGCCCTTTTCCGGACGGTGATGTCCCGGGCCGAGACGAACAGCAGGTCCCGCCCCTCGAAGGTCACCATCGTCCGGGACAGCTCGACGGGCCGGAAGGTGCCGTCCTTTCGGCGCTGGGTCGTCTCCCGGACCGCGGCCATCCCCTTCCTGACATCCTCCCAGATGTCCTTCCAGAGTTTGGGGGTGACGCTCGCGTCGATGTCGGGAACGGACATCGACAGGAGTTCCTCCCGGGTGTACCCAAGCCCCTGGCAGGCCGCTCCATTCACGGACTCGAACCCCCCATGTTCATTGATCCAGAACAAAGAATCCTGGGCGCCCTCCACGGCGGCAGAGACCAGCCGGAGCTTTTCTTCGAAGGTCTTCCGGTCGATGGCCATCGCGACCTGGGTGGAGACGAACGAAAGGATCTCCAGGTGCTCGGGCAGATAGGTGAACCCGCCCTCGTAGCTCTGGATGACGAGCGCACCAAAGACGCGTTGATCATTCCGAAGAGGGACGCCCATCCAGGCCAGGGACTGGGAGCCGAGAAACTCGATTTCCCCGGTCGCGGCCAGTCGCGCCATGTGGGTTCCGTCGAGCAGCTGAGGTTGGCCCGTACGGATGACGTATTCGGAGAGGCCCCGTCCGAATCGCCGGGATGGTGGGGCATCGTCCAGCTGATCCGCCCAGTAGGGCCAGCTGATGGTGTCGGTACTCGGGTCGTGCAGGGCGATGAAGCAGTTCTCGGCGGGAAACAGGGTCCGCAGGATGTCATGGACCGAGTGGTACAGCGTCGGCAAGTCCTTGGCACCCAGCGCTGCCTCCGAGATCCGGTAGGCGGAATCCCGGATCTGCTCGGCTCGCTTCCGTCCCGAGATGTCCTGGGCGATGGCGATGACCACCGGCTGGCCCAGGTACGTCCCGGGATAGAGGTGGACATCCTTGGGGAAGATGTGACCATCTCGACGCCGTCCCCAGTATTCGAATTGCTGAGGCTCTCCCTGGAGGGTTCTCCCAAGGGCCCGGCCCACTAACTCCAGATCGTTCCGCCCCGGCGCGGAAAGGAATTCAGGTGTCTTCCCGATGAAAGAGGCCTTCGGGTACCCGTACATCCGCGAGGCACCCTCGTTGACCTTCAGGAACCGCCCCTCCGTGTCCTGGATGTAGATGGCCTCCGAGATCGCATCAATGATTCCGCTGTCCGCATCCAGGCGGTCCTGCAAAGCCTTGGCCCGGCGCTCCGATGCGTCGAGTGCCTCCCTAAGGTTCTGGGGCGCAGGGCGAGCCTTCATGCCCCCATCATCGGCCGGGCCGGGGTGAGAGCGTAATCCTGGCCGAGATCAGGCCCACCGGAACCGTTTGACCGCCAGGAGAAAGGCTGCGAAGCCCCAGGCGGCCACGATGGTCAGGCCCAGGCCATGTCCGGCGAGACTGCCCCCATCGTTGAACACCGCCCGCAGGGCCCGCAGAAAGGGCGCCAGGGGCATGACGGCCACCGTATGCTGCAGCCAGGCCGGGGCCGCGTCCAAGGTGAAATAGACGCCGCTGAGCATCATGAGGGGGAAGAACACCAGGTTCGAGAGGGCGGCGTAGCCTTCGGAGGTTTCCGCGAAGCCGCTGAGGGCGAAGCCGAAGGCCATGAAGCAGCCCGTGCCCAGGATCATGATGAGCAGCAGATTCAGGAAGGATCCCTGGTTCTGGATGCCGAAGGCCAGGAGCCCCACCAATAGCAGAATGGCGGCCTGGATCACGGTGACCGTGAGCCGGTGCAGCACTTGGCCCAGCAGGAAGATCCACTTGGGGAGCGGCGTCACGGCCAGGCGCCGGAACTTGCCCTTCTCCCGGTACGACACGTTCACCATGCCCACACTGAAGAGCCCCATGCTGACGAGGTTCAGGCCCAGCAGTCCCGGCAGCAGGAAGGCGGCGTAGTTGGCGGAGTGCTTGCGGCCAGGGCTTTCCACCTGGATGGGGATCCGCTGGGGGTCGGGGGATCCATTCAGGCGTGCCTGGGCCATCAGCCAGGCCTGATTCACCAGGCCCGCCGTCGCTCCAGCCTGGGCCATGAGGTAGCTGTTCAGCCGCAGCCGGTAGCCTTCGCCGTCGGGTTCGACCTGGGTGGCTGTCTCGCCGCGGGACCAGCGGGCCTCGGCTTCGGCTTTCGGAAGGGTCTGAACCTTGACCTGGAGGTCGGCCAGGGCCTGATCCAGGGCGAGGTCCCGGGACGTGGGGACCTGGGATTCCACTCGCACCACGGAGAGCCTGGGGCCACCCTCGTTCCTGAAGATCGTCCCGAATCCAAGCAGCAGAAGCACAGGAAAGGCCATGGTCCAGAACATGGCCACCCGATCGCGGCTGTAGAGCCGCCATTCCATGACGAACTGGCGCCATAGCATCTAGGGCCTCTTTTCAAAGTGGGATGTGGCCGCGACGCCGGCCAGCCGCGCAACTGGCAAGGCACCGGCCGCACGGCGATGCGGGACATCGTTCACCATTCGCAAAGCGAATAGGGCCGCATCGGCGCAGTCGATGGCGGGGGCGAAGCCCCGAGGGCCAGGGGCCCGAGCCAGGGCCGGCAACGCCGCCAGAGGTGCGGCTGGCCGCGTCCCGAAGGGCAAGGGGCGGCGCCCGGCGCGATACCGCGTCGAACGCCTCGCCAATAGTGCCGCTATTGCCATCGTCGTTCTCCTTGTCTCGCTTGGGCGGCGCCCCTTGCGCGACCGCGTCCCACTTTGAAAACAGGCCCTCGTCACTCCCTCAGGCTGCGTCCGGTGCGGTGGAGGAACACGTCCTCCAGCGTGGCCCGGCGGATATGGACTTGCTGAAAGGGGATGGTGGCGGATTCCGCAGCCTCTAGCAGGCGGGGCAGCAGGGCCTTGGGATCGGGCGTGGGGATTTCCCACAGGTCGCCACGCTGTTCCACCGCCTGGCCCAGTCGCGCGGCGAAGGCCGCTGGATCCGGCGCCGCGCCGTCAAAGGTGAGTTCCACCACACTGGGGATGGCCAGGTTCGCGATGAGCGAGGCGGGGGTGCCGGTGGCGATCACTTTCCCGTGGTCCATGATGGCCAGCCGGTCGCAGAGGGCTTCGGCCTCATCCATGTAATGGGTGGTTAGAACGACGGTTCGCCCCTCGCCCTTCATGCGGCGCACCACCTCCCAGAGGCTGCGGCGGGCCTGGGGGTCGAGACCCGTGGTGGGCTCATCCAGGAACACCAGCTCGGGATCGTTCACCAGGGCCAGGGCCAAGGCCAGCCGCTGCTGCTGCCCGCCGCTGAGGGTGACGTGGTAGGCGTCGGCCTTCTCTTCGAGCTGCACCAGCTCCAGCAACGCCTTGGTGTCCCGGCGCTTCGGGTAGTAGCTGCCGTAGAGGTCCAGGGCCTCCCGCGGCGTGATCTTGTTGAAGAGGCTGGTGCTCTGCAACTGGACGCCGATGCGGGAGCGGATCTCTTGCCCCTGCTTGGCCCAGGTCAGGCCCAGGATCTCGATGTCGCCGCTGTCTGCGCCGGTCAGGCCCTCGATGATTTCAAGCGTGGTCGTCTTGCCGGCGCCATTGGGGCCCAGCAGTCCGAAGACCTCCCCCCGGGCCACCTCCAGGTCCACACCGTCCACGGCGATGACCTTGGGAAAGGCCTTGCGCAGGCCGCGAATGCGGAGGGCAGGAGCGGACATGGATACCTCGAATCCCACAGATACCACAGGAAAAGCTTGTCTGGACAGGGTCAGACGCGCCAGAGTCCCCAGGATGGATGCGAGATCCCGAGGGAATGCACCGCAGCCTCCCTTTCTTCGGGCGAGTCGTACCGCGCGGCCCAGCAACTGCCCGAGCCGCAGAGCAGCGGCTCGCCGTCGGTATCGCGCAGGGCCTCCCGCACCTCCGCCAGGGGCGGGCACACCCACAGGGCCGCGCCGGTCAGGTCGTTGCGCCAGGGCGGTGCTGCGCCCGCTGCCAGGGACCCCAGGGCCTCGGGAAACGCATAGCCCACGTCCTGCAGGGCCCGGTATACGCCAGGGGTTCCGACATACAGGCCGGGATGGACCAACAGGATGGGTTCCAATGGCACTGGACGCAGGGGGAAGACACGCTCACCCCGGCCGAGCCCCAGCACCGTTCCGCCCAGAAGAAACAGCGGCACATCGCTGCCCAGGCGCGCGGCCATGCGGAGCAGGAACCCGTCCTCCAGGCCCAGGTCGAAGAGCTGGTTTCCCAGGCGCAGGGCCGCGGCCGCATCGCTGCTGCCACCTCCCAGTCCAGCTCCGTGGGGGATGCGCTTCTCCAGCCGCAGAGCGGCGGGCAGGGGTCGCTTCGCCACTTCCTCCAGCAGACGCCAAGCCTTGATCACCAGGTTGGAGGCGTCGGCCACCAGGCCCTCACTTGCGGGCCCCGTGATGGTGAGGGACAGTTCGGAGGCCGGTCCAGCCTCCAGCGCGTCCGTCAGATCTGCCACACCCTCCAGGACCGTGGTGACCAGTTCCAGTTCGTGGAACCCATCGGCTCGTCTTCCCAGCACCGCGAGGAAGCGGTTGAGTTTGGCGGGCGCAGGGATGGAGAGAACCATGGCTCCACGGTATCGCAACGAGTCGTTAGTCTGATGGGATGGTTCTTCTGCTGCGCACGCTCTGGAAAGGTTTCACCCTTCGTTTTCGCCCACCGCTGGAGCCGCTGGGGACCTCGGTCCTTTCTTTTCGAGTGTGGCCCAACGACCTCGACGTCAACGTCCACATGAACAACGGGCGCTTTCTGAGCGTGATGGATTTGGGCCGCTTCGATCTCACCTTCCGCACCCGGCTGGGCCGGGCCATGCTGCGGAACCGCTGGATGCCCCTGGTGGGAGGCGTCTCCATCCGCTACCGCCGCAGCCTCGATCCCTTCGAACGCTACGAGCTGCACACCCGCCTCCTGGGCTGGGACGCCAAGTGGGTCTATCTGGAGCAGCGATTCACGAAGAAGGGCGGAGATCTCGCGGCCGAAGGCGTGGTACGGGCCCTGTTCCGCGGCAAGGCCGGCAACGTCCCCGTGGCGGAAGTGCTCAGCCAGATGGGCCACGAGGGGCCCCAACCGGATCTCCCCGAATCTGTCCGACGCTGGGCCGAGGGCTGAAGTCAGGCTCTACAGCCCGTCCTCCAACTCGAATTCCGGATCCGGAATGCTCAGAACCTCCGGGCCGTCTTTCGTGATGGCGACGTCGTGCTCGAACTGGGCGGAGAGACCACCGTCCTTCGTCCGGACAGTCCACCCATCGGCTTCCACCAGGCACCTGTGGCTGCCGGTGTTTAGGATGGGTTCGATGGTGATGGTCATGCCCGGCTCCATGCGGAATCCGGTACCGGGCTTCGTGTCGGCGTACAGCACCTGGGGATCCTCATGCAGATCGCGGCCCAGGCCGTGACCGATGTATTCGCGGACGATGGAGTAGCCGCGCTCTTCGGCGAAGGTTTGCACAGCCGTGGCCATGTCGCCCATCCGAAAGCCGGGGCGGCAGTATTCGATCCCCACGAACATGGCCAGCTGGGCGGTCTGGATGAGCATCCGGGCCTCGTCGCTGATCTTCCCCACGCCCACGGTGAGGCAGGTGTCGCCGTGGAAACCGTCCAGCTTCGCCCCGCAGTCGATGGCGATGACGTCACCTTCCTGCAGCATGTATTTCGTGGGGATCCCATGCACCACCTTGTCGTTCACCGAGGTGCAGAGGGTGCCCGGGAAACCGTGGTAGCCCTTGAAGCTGGGCGTGGCGCCCTGCTGACGGATGTAGGTCTCGGCGATGCGATCCAGCTCCAGCAGGCTCACGCCAGGCCTCGCGGCCCGGGCGGCGACGCGCAGGGCGTTGGCGGCCAGCCGACAGGCCTCCCGCAGCTTGTCGATCTCTTTGCGGCTCTTGTATCGGATCTGTTCGCGGATCAGGACCATGCCCCCCTCGGCTTTCAGTCTAACGGGTAGAATGCAGGAGTTCCTAGCTGGGCCCGACGAGGCCGCGATGAAGCCAGGCAGGATGCACCGCAAGGAAGGGCCCGCAGGGCAACGTGGTTCGTTGTTCAAGGGCCCTGACGCCACGGAGCGCCTGCCTGGCATCATCCCTCCGGGCGAGGGGCGGCGGGCGTCGCGATGCAGCGTCAGGCTCGTCGCGCGTAGTACCTGCTACGCTTTGACTCGCCTTCCTCGCCTCGCTCGCCCGGCACCCCTCGCGCGGCGTCGTGGGGCTCAGCTAGGAACTCCTAAATGGTGCGACCTTCGACGATCCTGGTGATGACAGCCGTTTTGGCGGGGACCCTCGCAGGGTGTGGAGGGGTGCCGTCCCGTCCAGCCTCCGTGCCCGCCGAGGCCGTGTGGGGTGGTGAAGGTGATCGGGGGGTCTTCCTCAAGGTCGGCGGGCATCAGGGCACCCTCTGGCAGCTGGAGGTGTGGGACCGGAAGGGCCGGCTGTTGGGTTCAGGACCTTTCCGCCTGCGTGGGTTCGCCAAGGCCCGGATCATTCCTGAAGAGATCCTGGCCTGGGAGAACGGCGCCCTCCACCTGAAGGACGGTACCTGGCTGGTGCCGGAACCCCGCTGATGCCCTACACCCGCGAGGAGAAGGACTGGCTGGAGCGCGAATGGGCCTTCCGGGCCTGGGGCCGTGCCGGGTTGTTGTCCACGGACGACTACCGGCAGGTGCTGGCCTGGGAGGCTGCTGCTGTGCCCATGGATCTGGTGGTGTCGGCCCTCAACGCCTTTTTTGACCGTCGGGAGAAGCGCGAGAAGCCTCGAACCTTCGTGGCTCTTAAACATCTGGACCGGGACGTGGCCAAGGCCGTGAAGCTGCGGGAGGCTCTGCTGCGCGCGGGCCCCGAGTTGGATGCCGGAAAGGACTGGGCCCAGGTGAAGGCGCCCCTGCGGGACGAGCCCGCCGCCAAGGCTGCTTTTGAAACGTGGCAGCGCCTCCGGGCCACAGCTCCCTCCCCGGAATCAGCGGGGTACCTCGCCCATCACGACCAGGAACGGGAGGCTCGTTCGGCCCTGCTGGTCCTGGCCGAGGCAGCGCTGGGAGCGGGGGCTGAGACCCTTCGCGCGGATCTCCGTCAGCGCCTTGAAGCCGCGGATATGAAGGAAGGCAGCCTCGTGTGGAAACGCGCCTGGTCCCATCACTGGGCCCGCCTGGTGGCCTCCGCTTGGACCCTTCCGCTGGAGGGGGCATGACCACCCCTGATCTGCGCTGGCAGCAGGAGTTGGAATCCCCCACTGAGGGATTTTTTGGGGCCTTCGCGGAGCGTGTGATCCTGCCGGATGGTGTGCGGGACGCGGTGCGGGAGGCACTGAAGACGCTCCTTCCCCGCATCGATTGGGAGGCCTACCAGCCCCATGTGCCCCACGGCATCCTCGGCTTGCGCTCGGTGCTGAGGCTGCGGGCGCTGCTGGAAGCACCAAGTTTCCTGCGGGCCCTGGCCATCCAGCTGCACATGGCCGCTCACGAAGCTCGGCGATCCCCCCAGGCCCTGGCCCAAGTGCTGGCGGCCAAGGGCAGTGGCCAATGGCGGAACCTGGAGGCCTTCATTCAATCCCGCAGACCCGGCCTGGCCTACGCCGAGGCTCAGGGTTTCGAGTTGCCCGGAGTCAAAGACTTTCAGCGGCTTGGGCAACTGACAGAAACGGACATGGCCAACGTTGGGCACAAGGCCGTGGTATGTGACCACTTCGGCGACCTGCATGACCGATTGGATCATCCCAAGGCCACCGGCCGCCGCCTGCTCGGTCTCGCGGCCTGGGTGGCGGCCACGCCGGAGGATACGTTCTGGGCCCGCCGCGCCGCCAAGCGCCTGGTGGGTACTGAGGTCGCCGTGCCTTGGACCGACGTATCACTCGACGAGGATGCACTCGCTTCCCGGGTGCGGGAGCTCTGCGATCTGGGCCTGGTGGCTCTGCTGGACCGGTTCACGGACGAGCTGAAGGCCGGGCAGGGCGCTGGGGACACGCTGGCGGCACTGGTGCTGGCCGCCTCTGAAAAGCAATTGGATGCCCGTCGGGATCTGGAGGGTAAGACCGCCTGGACCTTTGCATACCTGGCCACCCTCGCGCGAACACGCCCGTCGGATCCCCGCATCTGGTGTCAGGCTGCGGCCCTGGTGAACCTTTTTCCCACAGACGAACCCGAGGACCGCGTCGTGCCTGCGGCGGTCCTCGAATCCGGGTCCGATGACCTGAGGGACGCGGTGCTGGATCTCGAACCCGCCCTCGCCATGGGTCATGCCCAGGGTCTGGTGCGGATCGGGCAGGGTGAAGCGGCCCTGGCGGCCCTGGCCGAGGCCGCCACCCGCAATGACCCGACCTTCAACCACGCCCATCAAGTTCTGGCTGTGGCCGCCGCGGCCGATCTGCTGCCGCATCTACCGCCCTTCGCCCAGGAGGCCCTGCTGGCGGCGCTGGCCAAGAACCTCGCCAACAGCCAGGGCAGCGGGGACCTGGGGAGGCAGGCGGACCGGGCGCTGGCGGCGGTGGAGCAGCCATGAGTCGCACCTTCGCCTTCCTCCGTGCCATCAATGTTGGCGGACACACCGTGACCATGGTCCGGCTGCGGGAGCTGTTCCAGGAACTGGGGCTGGAAAACGTGGAAACGTTCATCGCCAGCGGGAATGTCATCTTTGAACATGGGGTTGAGAAGGAGGCGGCCCTGCGGCTGCGCATTGAAGGCCACCTCCGCGAGGCTCTGGGCTACGAGGTGGCGACCTTTCTTCGCAGCAACCGTGAGCTGGCGGCCCTGACCTCGGGCTGCCCCTTCGACGCGGGCGAGGTGGCTGCGGCTCAGGCCCTGAACATGGCCTTGCTCCAGGCGCCCCTGACCGCGGAGGCCGAGGCTCGGCTCCAGACACTCCGCACGGACGTGGACCTGTTCCGGGTCTCTGGTCGTGAGGTCTGGTGGCTGTGTCGCGTGAAACAGAGCGAATCCACCTTCTCCAATGCGGTGTTCGAGAAGGCCCTGGGCCTGAAAGCCACGTTCCGAGGGCTCCATACGCTCCAGCGGCTGGCCGCCAAATACCTGAAGGCTTGACCGGCCCTCCCCAGGCCGTGGAGCCACCGCGGATTCCATCCGGGGTCAGGCGTGGGCAGGAACCGGTTCGAGGCGTTCAGGGGCTGCGCTCAAAATCGCCAGGTGAGGCTGGCTGCGAAAGAGGCGTCATCGGTGTTTTCGTTGTGGGTGATGTTGTTCACGTAGCGGAAGGTCAACGTGGCGCGGGGATCGAGATGAACGTGGAAGCCCAGGTCGTGCTGGAGGCTGCCGTCGTGCAACTTGGCGAAGGGTTGGGGCGAACTGAAGCCGCTCAGGAAATAGAGCTGCACAAAAGGTTGGACGGTCTTGTCGCGGCGCCCCTGCCAGGTCAGATGGGCTCCCAAGTCTGAGGTGTAGTCGAGGTGGTTATAGGCGGCATTGCCCCGCCCGCGATGGGTGTAGGCCGCCCCGGCATAGACCACCTGGGTGGAGGTGGGTTGCCACCAGCCGCTGAGCCCACCCTCAAGATCCCAGCCTGACTGGAAGGACCCGTAGCTGCGCGTCAAGGGCGGTTTCACCGTGAAGGTGACGCTCAGACCGGTGGTCTGGCCCTGATGGATCAAATGAACCAATCCGAGCAGGGGATCCTGAAGACGGGTGGGTTGGGAGCCTTCTCGCACGAAATCGAGGCGTCCATACCGGATGGTGGCGACGGTCGCCTGGCCGCGGGCGACCTCGGTGCGACCCCACTGGGCGAATCCGAAGGTTTTGTGAAAGGCTTCGATGGGGCCATCCAGGTCTCCACCCCCATGGCGCTCCACAGGCATTTCGGCCCAGACATCGGTGCGCGACGTGAGACCGTGGCGAACCTGGAGGGTTGTCCGGGAGATTTCCTCGTCAAAGTAGAAGACGAAGGGGGCATTCGGATAGGCCGCGGCCAAGGCCTCCAGCGAGGCGCGATCCATGCGGTGACGGCCCTGAAACCAGCTCGGGGGGTGGTCCTTGATCAACTCCGAGAATTCAAAGATGTTGGCCCGCACATGGGTGAGGGTTATCTGCCAGCCTCCGGGGCCGATGGGCCGCGGCGCCTGAGGCTGATAGGTCATGGGGGCCTGAAGGAGGGTGAACATGTTCCGGGTGGGCAGGGGGCCCATCTCGGGGTAGGCCGTGCCCTGGGCTTGCAGGGACAAGCCGAGGGCCAGCGCGAGGGTGGCGCGCATGGGGGAACTCCTTGGAGATCATCTGGGTGGGTGAAGCCACCCTCCTCGGATCGAAACCCAGTCGATGGTTGAATTCAGGGGGCTGGGTGCTCCGAACTTGGCTTTCTTTTGGGAAGTCTATTTCCCCGTGAAAGCAATATTGAAGAGGTGGCTTCCCCTTGTCAAGTCACTTTCTTTGAGATAGCTTTTATGGGACTCATCCCGAGTCCTGGATCGCCCCATGGTTTTCCCTGAGTCCGACCATTGCCGATGCTTCCGCATGGCCATCGACGTGCTGGCCAAGCCATGGACGGGTCAAATTCTATGGACCCTCCAGGAGGGCCCGTTGCGGTTCAACGAACTGGCTACCCGGGTGGAGGGCATCGGCGAGAAGGTGCTTTCGTCTCGGCTGAAAGAATTGGAGTGCCAGGGTCTGCTGGTCCGTCGCGTCCTGCCCACCACACCCGTGAAGGTGGAGTACGAACTCACCTGCAAGGGACAAGGTTTCCAGCGCGTCGTCAAAGCCGTCACCCAATGGGGGACCGAGATCGCCGAACCCGATCAAGCCCGGTAGTTCGGCATGACTTTGCCCTTGGCGCACTCGAAGATGAGGCTGGTCTGGATGTGGGCCACTTCAGGGCGGGTGGTGAAGGCGTCCAGGGCCAGATCCCGCAGATGATGGGCATCCCGCACGGCGACGTGCACCTGGAAGTCGTGAGGTCCCGCCACGTGGAAGACCGCGAGGACTTCGGGTAGCCCCAGGACGTGCTTCCAGAAGGCTTTCACCTGTGCGCGGCTGTGCTGGCGGAGCTGCACGGCGATCAGCGCCTGGAGGCCCACCCCGAGGGCATCGGGATCGACCTCGGCGTGGGCGCCTTTCAGCACCCCTTCGGTGCGCAATCGATGCACACGGGCCAGGCACGAGGAGGGTGCCAGACCCACGGCAGAGGCGAGTTCCTTGTTGGAGAGCCGCGCATCCTTCTGTAGAAGATTGATAAGTTCGCAGTCAATTCGGTCGAGGTCCATGATTCACATCTTTTCACGAAATCAATTCGGAAGAATACCGAATTGATCGAACCTACCTTGGGGACACAGGAGTCTCACCATGGCCCATCCGTCCGCTTCGATGTCGCTGGAAACCCAGGCCGTGCATGCCGGCCGCGAGGTGTTGCACGAGCAGGGCATCCACGCCATGCCCATCGATCTAAGCAGCACCTATCCGGTGCAGGATCTTGATGAGGGTGGTCGCAGCCTGGAAGCCATGGCCATGGGCGGCCTGCCCATCGGCAGCCCCGTCTATTCCCGTCTCTACAACCCCACGGTGGCCCGCTACGAGCAGGCCCTGGCCCAGTTGGAGGGCGCTGAGGCGGCCGTGGCCTTTGGCTCCGGCATGGCGGCGGTGACCGCCTGCCTCATGGCCGCCAAGCAGCGCGGCAGCCACATCGTGGCCGTGCGCCCCCTCTACGGCGGCACGGATCATCTGCTGGCCTCCGGAATGCTGGGTCTGGAGGTGACCTGGGCCGAGGCCGATGGCATCGCCGCGGCGATCCGTCCTGACACCGCCATGGTGATCGTGGAGACCCCGGCCAACCCGACCCTCGCCCTGCTGGATCTGGAGGATGTGGTCCGCCAGGCCGGCCAGGTGCCGGTGATGGTGGACAACACCTTCGCCACGCCCATCCTGCAGAATCCCATCAAGCAAGGCGCCACGCTGGTCCTCCACAGCGCGACGAAATTCCTGGGCGGTCACGGCGATGTGTTGGCGGGCCTGGTGGCCACCAACAACGAATGGGCCACGGAACTGCGCAAGGTCCGCGTCATCACCGGCAACGTGCTGCATCCTCTGGCGGCCTACCTGCTGCATCGCAGCCTGCCCACCCTGCCCCTGCGCGTGCGGGCCCAGCAGGCGGGCGCCCAGGTACTCGCCGAGCGGCTGGCCAAGCACCCGGCGGTGTCCACCGTGCACTTCCCCGGCCTCCAGGGCCAGGATCCCAAGGGCCTGCTGGGCCGCCAGATGCAGGGCCCCGGCTCGCTCATGGCGTTTGAGCTGGTCGGTGGTTTCGAGGCTGCTTCCATCGTGATGGCCGAAGTGAAGCTCATGACCCCGGCCGTGTCCCTGGGCAGCGTGGACACCCTGATCCAGCACCCCGCGGCCCTGACGCATCGCGTGGTGAACGCTGAGGCCCGCGAACACAGCGGCGTCTCCCAATCGCTCATGCGGCTGTCCGTGGGTCTTGAAAGCCCCGAGGACCTTTGGGCCGATCTGGAGCAAGCCCTGGTCAAAGCCATGGCCCGCACGATCAGCCACGCCTGAACCCAGTGGTGACAGGAATTTTCGGGGCTGCCCTGGGAACGGGGCGGCCCCGGTCGTATGCTGGGGCCTCCTTTTCCGGAACCAGCGGAGGTCACCATGGCCGACAAACCCGTCCCCACCGGCTTCGGTGCGTTCTGCTGGAGCCAGCTGAACGCCCGGGAGGCCGCCGCCCCGGTCCTGACGGTACCCCATGGCCACGTCTTTCTGGAGCGGATGGAATGGCTTCACGCCCGGGCCTGATCCATCTCCACTGCGGGGATGCTGCGGCGGCCGTTCACCGGCGGTCGGGACTGCCGGGGGAACTCCTCGTGTGGCGCGATTCGCCTGCGGTGGGCCCCTGGACCTCGGGGCTCGGGGACCTGACCGCCCTGAGGGCCACCTGGTGGGGCCTGCCACCATCCGAGATGCGGGACCTCCCCCACCTTCAGGACCTGGCCCGGGCCACGGAACCCGTCCTTTGGTTCGGGCCGGATCCCTGGGAGCAGGCCTGCCTGCTCTGGGTGATGGCGGAGTTGCCCGAGGGGGCCCTTCCCGATCTGGTGCCGCTAGACCGTGGCGTCGGACAGATGTCTCCCTCCGCGCTTCCCCGTTGCTTCGCAGAGCGGACCCTCCTGGAGGCGGACACGCTGCTCCAGGCAGGCACCCTCTGGAAGATCTTCCTGGCGGAAGGCTGGGGCGCCTTGGGGGAGGCCAGGATCCCCGGGCTTCCTTGGCTCAGCCCGGCCCTGGCGCGCCTGGCAGAGGACCATCCCCCTGGGGGTCCGGGGCGCACCCGTCGGCAGATCCAGGCTTTGGTGGATCAGGGGGTCCGGGATCTCCGGGCCCTCATGCACGCGTTGAGCGAGCTGGAGGACCCTCGCCATGGGGCCTGGTACGGCGACCTCTTTGTCGCCCGGATGGTGGAGGCCAGGGGGGTACGGCTAGGCTGAGGCTGAACCCGATGAATGCCCTCGCCCCCCTCCCCCTGTCGTCCAAGGTCACGGTCCTCCGGGGCCTGGGACCGGCGCGGGCGGTGGCCCTGCAGGAGGCCGGCATCGACACCCTCCGGGATCTGTTGTGGAGCCTTCCCTACCGCTATGTCGATCGCGGCAGTCTGCGGCCCCTCGGCAGCCTTGAGATGCGGGGGCTCGAGGCACCGGATCCCGGCCTCGTCACCGTGCTGGGAACCATTCAGGACCTGCGCCAGAGCACCACTCGGGTCCAGCGCATGGCCCTCACCGAAGTGCTGCTGGGGGACGGCACCGGCACCCTGCGCCTGATCTGGTTCAATCAACCCTACCTGGGACGTACGCTGAAGATGGGTGATCGGCTCCTGGTGTTCGGATCGCTGTTCCCTGGGCGACACGGTCTGGAGATGAGAGGTCCGCAGTTCGAGCTCATGGAGCGCAGCGGAGATATCGGCTGGGTCCGCCGCTACCTGCCCCTGTATCGGAAACTGGGCCCCCTTATGGGTCGGGCACGGCAGCGGATGGTGGCCGAGGCACTCACACGCGCCCACCTCACCGAGGACTGGCTGCCGCTCGAACTGGCGAAGGATCTGCCGGATACGCTGACGGCCTTGCGGCTGCTGCACGATCCTCCGGATGAAAGCGAGGCCCAGGCCCTGGAAGAGGGCACCACGCCCGCGCACCGCCGCCTGGCCTCGGAGGAACTTTTCGCTTTTTCCCTGGGCGTGGCCCTGCGCCGGGCGGGGCGGATGAAACGAAAGGGCCTGGTGGTGCCCACGTCTCCTGAACTCCGGAAACGTCTGAAATCCTTTCTTCCCTTCCCCTTGACCGGCGCCCAGCGGAGGTCGTTCAAGGAAATCGTGGACGACCTCACCTCGGGCCGGGTCATGAACCGCCTGCTCCAGGGCGACGTCGGCAGCGGCAAGACCCTGGTGGCTCTGCTGGCCATGGCCATGGTGGCCGAAACCGGTGGCCAGGGGGCCCTGCTGGTGCCCACGGAAGTCTTGGCCCGCCAGCACGCCGCCAGCTTCCGGCGCTACCTGGGCGAGCAGGCCGGGTCCATGCAGCTGCTGCTGGGCGGCATGAAGGCTGCGGAGAAGCGGGCCGCGCTCGCCCGCATCGCCAGCGGCGAGGCCCGCTATGTGGTGGGTACCCACGCGCTGTTCCAGGAGGCCGTGGCCTTTCACACATTGCAGCTGGTGGTGGTGGACGAGCAGCACCGCTTCGGCGTGAAGCAACGCGAGGCGCTGAAAGAGAAGGGCGGCGATCCCCACTGGCTGGTGATGAGCGCCACGCCCATCCCCCGGTCGCTGGCCCTGGCCGTGTTCGGGGATCTGGATCAGAGCGTGCTGGATGAATTGCCTCCGGGCCGTCAGCCCATCACCACCAAGTTGCACAAACCGGAGTTCGCCGAGCGGGCCTGGGAGCAGGTGCGCCGCGAACTGGCCGAGGGTCGCCAGGCCTTCGTGGTGAGCCCCAGCATCGATCCGTCCGACGAAGGCAAGGTGCAGCTCCGCGATATCCAAGCCATGGAAGCGCTGCTGCGGAGCATCTTCCCGGACGAGGCCCTCGAGGTGGTGCACGGTCGCCTGAAGCCGGACGACATGGCCGCCCGCATGGGGCGCTTCGTGTCGGGCGAGGCGACAATCCTGCTGGCCACCACGGTGATCGAGGTGGGCGTGGACGTGCCCAACGCCACCGTGATGGTGGTGGATCACGCGGAGCGCTTCGGCCTCAGTCAGCTTCACCAGCTGCGAGGGCGCGTGGGGCGCGGCGCCCACCGGAGTCATTTCCTGATGATCAGCGGTTCCGAGTCCGAGCGATTGCAGACCCTGGTGGAGACTCAGGACGGCTTTCGCATCGCCCAGCGCGATCTGGAGCTCCGCGGCCCGGGCGAGTTTTTCGGTGTGAAGCAGGCAGGCCTCCCCCAGTTCCAGGTGGCCAGCCTCGTGCGCGACCGGGCCCTGCTCCTGCGCTGCCGCGAGGCCGCTGATCGGGCCTTGGCCCTGGGTCTCAGTGCGGCCCAGACCGAATGGCTGAAGCGGGAACAGGCGCGGCTGAAGCTGGCGGAGATCAGCTGAGCTGGCCGGATTCCGGCTATTTCGTCAGTCTTCCCGAGATCCGTTCCCGCAGGGTTTCCGGCACCAGCTCAGAGAGGTTGCCGCCCATGCTGCCGATCTCCCGGACGAGGCGGCTGCTCACGGCGCTGTACTTCTCTTTGGGCATGAGGAAGACGGTCTCCAGCTCCGGCGCCAGCTTGCGGTTCATGAGCGCCATCTGGAACTCGTATTCGAAGTCGCTGAAGGCGCGCACGCCTCGCACGATGAACTGGGCGCCCTGGGATTTGGCGAAATCCACCAGGAGGCCGTGGAAGCTGGTGATCTCGATGATCGGGCGGTCTCCCGCCAGTTCCCGCAGCATGGCCACCCGCTCTTCCACGCTGAAGGCGGGGGTCTTGGAGGGATTGTGCAGGACCGCCACCACCAGCCGGTCCACCAGCTTTTCGGCCCGCTGGATGAGGTCCCAGTGGCCGAGGGTCACGGGATCAAAAGAGCCTGGATAAATGGCCGTCCGCACAGGATGCTCCCTGAGTTTCACCCAGCGTACCCGATCCCACCTGGAACCGTTGGCGATACAGTGGAGTCATGGACAAGAAACTGAGTGTCGGCCTTCTCTTCGGCGGGGAATCCCCGGAACACGAAGTCTCCATCGTCACGGCACGGGCCATCGCCGAGCACCTGGATCCTTCGCGCTTCCTGGTTCGGCCCATGGGCATCGCGCGGAACGGCGTGTGGGCCGTGAACGGCGATCCGTTCGCGCGGCTGGCGACCGGCGAGCGGCCGGAAGCCGGCGCTCACCCCTTCTTGCCCCTGGAGAAGGGCGCGGAAGCGACGCCTCTTCCCGATCTGTTTTTCAATGCGCTGCACGGCGCCGGCGGCGAGGACGGCCAGATCCAGGGCTACCTCGAACTGCTGCACCGGCCC
Organism: Geothrix sp.; assembly: GCA_030824075.1. Taxonomy (GTDB): domain Bacteria; phylum Acidobacteriota; class Holophagae; order Holophagales; family Holophagaceae; genus Geothrix. The sequence continues at coordinate 10,625 of JAVBYJ010000032.1, read as the reverse complement.
TACACAGGGGCGGGTCTGCTCGCCATGGCGGCGGGCATGGACAAGTGGATCACCAAACGGCTTTGGGAATCCGAGGGCCTGCCGGTGGTGCCCTATGTGGGCCTCACGGAAGAGCGATGGAAGCGCGACCAGGCGACCTGCCTATTGGAATGCGCCAAGCTGGGCCTGCCATTGTTCGTGAAGCCCGCCAACCTGGGCAGCAGCATCGGCGTGGAAAAGGTCAAGCGCGCCGAGGATCTGGCCGCGGCCCTGGGCCGGGCCTTCACTTTCGATCGCCGCGTGCTGGTGGAGCAGGGGCTCGATATCCGCGAGATCGAGGTGGCCGTGCTGGGCGGTGACGAGCCCCTGGTGTCGAAACCCGGCGAAGTCATCGTGGCCGATGAGTTCTACACCTTTGAGGACAAGTACCTCCACGGGAAGAGCCGTACGGAGATCCCGGCCCAGATTCCGGAGGAGCTGGCCGACCTGGTCCGCAAGCTGGCGGCCAAGGCCTTTGCGGCGTCGGATGGTTACGGCATGGCGCGGGTGGACTTCTTCCTGGAGCGCTTGACGGGGCGGGTGTTCCTCAACGAGCTGAACTTCATCCCCGGCTTCACCAGCATTTCCATGTATCCCAAGATGATGGCCGCCAGCGGGGTGCCCTATGCGGAACTGCTGACCCGCCTCATCGATCTGGCCCAGACCCGCCATGCCCAGACCGCCGCCAAACAAAAGGGGTTTCAGTCGGGCAGCGACTGGTTCCAGGGGCCTCAAGTCTGAGGACTTCCAGACCGATGAGGCCCCCATGGACGTCCTTGGTCTTGCCCTTTCCGGTCTCCGCGCCTCCAGCGTCGGACTGAACGTGCGGGCCAATAACGTGGCCAACCAGCAGACGGACGGCTTCAAGGCCAAGCGCGTCGACCTGGTGGCTGAAGCCTCGGGGGGGGTGCGGGTGTCGGGTCTCTCCGAGGACCCTACGCCCGCCGGCTCCGGGACCTCCAATGTGGATCTCGCCTCCGAAACCGTGCAGGGCATGGGTTTCGAGTTGATGTACAAGGCCAACCTCAAGGTCCTCAAAAGTGCGGATGAGTTGATGCAGGCCACGCTGGACCTGAAGGCATAAGGTTCCGTCGCAAGCCGCAAAACCCCGTACACTGGGGCCATGCATGCCCGCACCTGGCTCTCCATTCTGTCGCTGCCGCTGGTGGCAGCCTTCACCGTGCCGGTGGTGCAGCAGGGGAATCCACCCAAACCGTTGAAATCGAATGCCAAGGCGGTCCCCCAGGATCCGCTCGCCGGCCTTTCGGACATCCAGGACGTGCTTTCCCTGGTGCAGCAGAACTACGTGGATCCCCCGGATATGGAAAAGGTGGTTTCGGGCGGCATCCAGGCCGTGTTGGAGCGGTCCCATCCACTCAATGCCTACCTCAGCGCCGAGGATCTGCGCCTGCCTGATCCAGGCCCTGCCGAAGCCGGAATGATGGTTGTGAAACGGGGGGCCATCTACGCCACGGTGGTGGCGGTGACCCCCGGCGGGCCTGCGGCCAAGGCGGGCATCCAGGCCGGCGATGTGATTCGCAAGGTGGATGGCGATTCCGTGGGCCGGCTCAGCGCCTGGGCCCTGGAACGCAAGCTGCGCGGTCCTGAGGGTTCCTCGCTGGATCTCTACCGCTACAACGCGACCCGGGACCTCACCAAGACCACCGTGCAACGGCAGCGGATTGTGGCGGGTCCGATCGTCACCAGGCAGGCGGCGGGGGCACTCCTGGTCTCCCTGCCGGATATGAACGGGGGACGGGCGGAGGAACTCAAGAAAGCCCTGGCTGGCGTGGACAGGCATCAGACGCTGGTGCTGGATCTCCGTCAGTGCCAGCGGGGTTCCATGGATGAGGCCGCCACGGTGGCGGGCCTGCTGGGCGCCAAGGGCTCCTTCGGAACCCTGCAAGAGGCCGGAAAGCCGGACCGTGACATCGCCGTGGCCGGTACCGGGACGTCCTTCACCCGCCTGGCCCTGCTGCTGGGACGTTCGACCCTCGGGGCACCGGAAGTCCTGGCTGCCTGCCTCAAGAAAGGCGGGGCCAGATCCTTCGGTGAACGGACTCCGGGCCTGGGCGTGGAACGCGCTCGCTTTGCCCTGAAGCAGGGCGGGGCGGTGGAGCTGGTATCCAAGCGGTGGGTCGGCCTGGGGGGTGAGAAGCTGGACCGTCAGGGGGTGGTCCCGGAGCAGATCCTCCGCCTGGCCGAAACAGAGGATGCCCTGGCTCGTGTGCAGGCGGCTCTGGCCGTTCCCGTTTCAGCTTCGAAGCCTGTGTCTCCAGCTTCAGAAGATGCACCGGCACCAGGTGCGACCCCACCCCCGGTCAAGAAACCGCTCCGCTGATGGCGCGAGGCAAGGGCAAACGCACCTCGACCCTGGCCCTGGTGGGCTGGGCTGTCCTCATGCTGGCCATGGGCCTGGGTGCAGGACTGATGCTGGGCCAGCAGGGTTGCGGCAAGCGCGAACCCCCGGCCAAGCGCGAAGCCCCCAAACCCGAATCCAAAAAACCGGAGAAGAAACCCGCCGAGCCGAAGGCGAAGCCCCCCTCTGCGACCGGCAAGCCTCAGAGTCAGGAGCCCGCCCGCCAACTCCCGCGCCTCGCCCTGGTGATCGACGACCTCGGCTACATCCAGCCGGAACTGGTGACTCGGCTGTGCAGCCTGCCGGTGGCCTTCAGCGTGGCCGTGTTGCCCTATCAGGAGTACACCCGGGAAAGCGCCGAGGTCGCTCACCGCCTGGGCAAGGAGGTGATGTTGCACTTGCCCATGGAGCCTATCGGTTATCCAGGCCCTGGCCGCGATCCTGGCCCCAACGCCATCCTCTACGCCTTGCCGGAAACGGACGTGCGTCGGCGGGTCCGCCTGGCCATGGATGACATCCCCCATCGCGTGGGCGTGAACAACCACATGGGGAGCCGCATCACGCCTGACCGCACGCGCATGGGCTGGGTGCTCCAGGAAATCAAGGCGCGGAACTATTTCTTCGTGGACAGCCGCACCGAGAAGGACAGCGTGGCCTACGATGTGGCCGAACAGCTGGGCATCCCGGCGGTGCAGCGGCGCGTCTTCCTGGACGACGACAAGGCCTTCCCGGAAATGGAAAAGCAGTGGGAGCGGGCCCTCAAGCTGGCGGAGAAGGACGGATCCGTGCTCATCATCGGCCACATCTATCCCGAGACCGTGGAGGCCCTGGAGAAGCTTGTGCCCCGCAGCAAGGGGCTGGTGCGCTTCGTGAAGGCAGGGGAACTGGCCAAGTGATAGGCTGATCCCGGCGATGGCGTCCGCCCCATAACCGCCTGGATGGCTGATGACGCCTGTGGATCCTGGAGGACACAGGCATGGGCATTTATGCGTTTTTCGCGGTGGGTGTCGGAGCGGCGCTGGGGGCGTGGCTGCGCTGGGGGCTCGGCACCCTTCTGAACCCGCTGGTGCCATCGCTGCCCTTCGGAACCCTGGCCGCGAACCTGCTGGGGGGCTACCTTGTGGGCGTGGCCGTCGCCGTCTTCGCCCAGCATCCCGGCTTGGCGCCCGAAGCAAGGCTTCTCATCATCACGGGATTCCTGGGAGGGCTCACCACCTTCTCCACTTTTTCCGCGGAGGCGGTACACCTGCTCACCCGAGGGGAGTATGCCTGGGCGGCAGGACATATAGGTGCCCATCTGGCGGGATCTCTGGCCATGACCATCCTGGGGATGGGGACCGTGAGGGCCCTCGTGAAAGGCTGAGTGTGCGTCATGAAAGGCATCTACCTGATCTTTTTCGTGCAGGAGAACCGGACCCACCACGGGGTCCTGGCTTACGAATGGTTGCTAGAACAAGCCCGCCGACTGGGGCTGCCTGGCGGCACGGCCTTCAAGGCCATTGCCGGATTCGGTCGCCGTGGCCTCATCCATGCGGACCACTTCATTGAACTGGCGGGCGATCTCCCGGTGGAAGTGACCTTCATGGCTACGGACGAGGAGGCCGAACGACTCCTGGCCTTCCTTGAGGCCGAGGGCACATCCATTTTCTACCTGCGGATGCCCGCCGAGTGCGGCGTGACCAACGATCCGGCCCGCACCTAGACCTCAGTGCCCGCAGCCACAGCCGCCGGTGAAGGTCTGGCTTCGGGCGGCGCGGACCATGCCGAGGCCTTCTTTCCCGATGAGGAGCGCCAGGCCGAGTGCGGCTGCGGCGTCCACCCACCAGAGGGCGGGGGCGAGCAGGAACAGCAGGCTGCCAGCGAAGAGCACCACGGACAGCTGGATGCAGGCCAGGCTGCAGGCAGCGTCAGCTTCCAGGGTGGCGCTGTCCAGGGCCTTGGCGGCCTGGAGCTTGGCCCGCCAAAGGAAGGTCATGAAAGAAAGGGACAGGGCGGAGATGACCAGCCCAGGCACCGTGGTGGGTGGATGGCGCTGAGCGGTGAGTTGCAGGAGGGCGCCACCGGCGATGCCAGCTCCCAGAAACAAGAAGAGCCAGCCGATGCTGCGGGTGGCCTGGCGTTCGCGTTCGAGGTTGCCGTGATCCAGCAGCTTCCAAAGCACCAGCAGGGCTGAGCCCACCTCGATGAAGCTGTCCGCGCCGAACCCGAACAGGGCCACGGAATCATCAGCCCAACCGAAGGCCATGGAGACCAGACCCTCGACCAGGTTGTAGGCGATGGTCAATCCAGAGAGCCAGAGGGCCCTGCGGCGCCAGTCTGCCTGGTTCACGGATGGGGCTCGCGCACCTTGCGGGCCTTGACCAGTACCAAGGTGGAGCCACCGGGCGTGCGCTCCATGTGGACCTCGTCCATCACCTGGCGCATGAAATAGACGCCCCGCCCGCCGGGCTTGAGGAGGTTCTCGGGAAGGTTCGGGTTCGGGAGGGAATCCAGGTCCACACCAGGGCCCCGATCCTCGATGCGGATCTCGAAGCGGTCCACCCGGGGGGTGAAGGTCACCTTCACGGGCTTGTCCTTGTCCAGCTTGTTGCCGTGCCGCATGGCGTTGGCGATGCCCTCCTGGATCGCCAGCCACAAGCGCTCGCCGTCCTCCTGGGTGAAGCTGAGGTGCTTGAGGAATTCGGCGCCCACCACCTGGATCAGGTCAATGAAGCGCAGATCCGTGTTGCAGGTCAGGACGACGGGCAGAAGCGCAGGGTGAGCCATGGACGGGGATTCCCTTTCACAGACCGGAAGAACCAAGCCCAAGGTACTTGGAATCTGCCCTGGCCGGCCAGTGGTTTTGCCAGGGCAGGGAGGGGCCCTGGTCTCCAGGGGAGCGTGCCCTGGATCACAATTAAGAATACTTGGTCTTAAATATAGAAATTTATGGAACACTGCTGTCCGGCGAGCAGATCCGCCCTGATGGAGGTTCCGATGAAGGCACGATGGTGGTTGGTGTTGCTGGTGCTCCTGGCGGGTTTCGGGGTGCTGGGGCTGGGTGGGCGGCAGATCGCCCAGAACGCGCCTCCCATTCCGCAGCGGGTGGTGGCTGAGGACGGCACCCTGCTGGTGGGGCCGGGTCAGATCCTCGCAGGCCAGGTCAGCTACCTCGGCCATGGGGGGCAGCACATCGGTTCCATCTGGGGTCACGGCGCGTATCTCGCGCCCGACTGGTCCGCCAAGGCGCTGCACCAGTGGGCCGAACACACCCTTGGTGGGGTGCAGGCCCAGGGTGGCTCCGCCGCGGACGCCAGGGCCAGCACAGTATCTATATTTCAGAACAATAGGTATGAATCATCCACGGGCACGCTGACCTTGGGAACCGCCCAGGCGGCTGCGTATCTGAAGACCCGCGCTGAACTGGCAAAGATCGCGTTTGAAGGGGACAAGGGCGCCGCCATCCCGGCCCGCTGGATTCCCACGATGCAGGAGGGCGAGCGCGTGGCCGACTTCTGGCTCTGGACGGCCTGGTCCGCTGCGGCCCGCCGTCCCGGCGCGGATCACAGCTACACCCAGAACTGGCCCCAGGAACCCCTGGTGGGCAACACGATCACGCCCATCAGCCACCTCTGGAGCATCCTGTCCATCATCCTCCTGATCCTGGGCGTGGGCCTCATGGTGTGGCACCACGCCAGCCAGCCCGCCGAGGAATTCCCTGAACCCAAACCCATCCCGGCGGCCCCAGCCACCCCCAGCCAGCGCTGGTCGGCCCTCTACTTCGCCGTGGCCATGGCCTTGTTCCTGGTGCAGATCGGCATGGGCGTCCTGACCGCCCACGATGCCGTGGAAGGCAACGGCCTCTACGGTCTGGACCTCTCCCGCATCCTGCCCTATGCCGCCTCCCGCACCTGGCACCTGCAGCTGGCCGTCTTCTGGATCGCCACCTGCTGGCTGGCCACCGGCCTCTATCTGGGCCCCAAGCTCAGTGCCAAGGAGCCCAAGGGCCAGTGGCTCGGCGTGGCGGGCCTGCTGGTCGCGTTGGTGGTGGTCGTGGTCGGGGCTCTGGCCGGCAGCCATCAGGCCATTCTGGGCAAGCTGTCGGGTTCCTTCATGCTGGGGCACCAGGGCTATGAATACGTCGAACTGGGCCGCCTCTGGCAGATCCTCCTGACCGTGGGCATGATCGGCTGGCTGGTACTGGTGGTGCGCGCCCTGATTCCCGCACTGAAGGGTGAGGCGGGTCGTCTGGGCCTGCTCAAGCTCTTCGTGCTATCGGCCATCGCCATTCCGCTCTTCTACTCTGCGGGCTTCATGTACACCCGGGAGACCCACATCGCCATGGCCGAGTACTGGCGCTGGTGGGTGGTCCACCTCTGGGTGGAGGGCTTCTTTGAAGTTTTCGCCACCGTGGCCATCGCGCTGCTCTCCACCCGCATGGGTCTGCTGCGCGAAAGCACCGCGCTGCGTGCCGTGAGCCTCTCCATGGGCCTGTTCCTGGGCAGCGGCGTCATCGGCACCTTCCACCACCTCTATTACACGGGTTCCCCGGCCTCCATCGCGGCCCTGGGTTCCGTGTTCAGCGCCCTGGAGATCGTGCCCCTCACCATCGTGGGGTTCGAGATCGCCATGAGCCTGAAGGCCGGCAAGGCCCTTGGCAGCGGCTATGAATGGCCCTTCAAGTTCTTCGCGGCGGTGTGTTTCTGGAACCTGCTGGGCGCCGGTGTCTTCGGCATGCTCATCAACCCGCCCTCGGTGCTCTACTTCGGCCAGGGGCTTAACACCACGCCCATCCACAGCCATGCCGCGCTCTTTGGCGTCTATGGCTTCCTTGCCATCTCGCTCATGCTCTTCTCGCTGCGGGGCATGACGCCCGACAAGGCCTGGGACGAGAAATGGCTGAGGGTCGGCTTCTGGAACCTGAACCTGGGCCTGATGCTCATGCTGGTGTTCTCGTTGATCCCCAGCGGCTTCTACCAGATCGCCCAGAGCCTCGAACACGGCACCTGGTATGCCCGCAGCGCCGCCGTGGTGCAAAGCCCCCTCATGCGCACCTTCACCTGGCTGCGCATGCCCGGCGATGTGCTCTTCGGTCTCGGAGCCCTGGCCGTGATCATCTTCACCTTCAAGGCCGTCATCGGGGCCTGGGGCTGGAGGAATGCGGAAGTGATGGTCTCCGTGCCCAAAGATGCCGCGGTGGCTCCCGTCTTGGCGGTTGCTGAGGACTGATACACCTGTTTTTTGAACTCAAATTCCTATGAGGGTTCACACAGAAAGGGCCCCTGCTGAAAAGTGGGGGCCCTTTCTGTACGCCGGAACAAGGGAGCGGATCGTTATGCGGGCTGATCGACCCGCTTCGAGGGCTCCTGGCCATTCGAGATGTCCCGTCCCTCTCCGGCCTCCTCGAAGGTCTGCCCATCCCGGATCCGGTAAATGCGTTTGAAGGTGGGGATGATCTTCTCATCGTGGGTGACGACGATGATGGCCGTCTGATATTGGCTGGCCATGTCATGGAGGATGCGCATCACGGTGAGGGCGCGCTCGCTGTCCAGAGGGGCCGTGGGCTCGTCGGCCAGGATGACCGGAGGCCGGTTGGCCAGGGCCCGGGCGATGGCGACGCGCTGCTGTTCGCCTCCCGAAAGAGAGGAAGGCTCGGCCTGGGCCCGGTGGGACACATCCATGGCCTGGAGCAGTTCCAGGGCCCGTTCGCGAGCCTGATCGTTGGGCTGCCCCGCCAGCATGGGCAGCAGGGCGACATTGTCGGTGACACTCAGGAAAGGGATCAGGTACGGCGCCTGGAAGATGAAGCCGATGCGGTCGCGGCGGAGGGTGCGCAGGTCCTTGATCTTCCAGCCCGCGTCATAGATGACCTCTCCACCCAGCGTCATGCGACCTCGGGTGGGTTCGATGACGGCCCCCAGGCATTTCAGAAGGGTGGTCTTGCCTGATCCACTGGGGCCGATGAGTCCTACCACTTCTCCCGGCGCGACGGTCATGTCCACGCCCTTGAGCGCATCCATGGCGGCGCCCCCTTCTCCGTAACGTTTCCACAGTCCTTCGATCCGGATGCCGGTCCCCTGGTCCATGTCAGCCTCCGATGGCCGTGGCGGGGTCCACCTTGAGCGCCGCGCGGATGGCCACGGTGCTGGCCAAGGCACACACCACCATCATGGCGACGAAACCCCGGGCGGCATCCCCGGGGAGCAGCAGCACATACTTGGGGAAGGCCGGGGCCCATAGGGTGGCGGCGATCTTGCCCACCAGGAAGCCGATGACCCCAAGTCCGAGAGCCTGCTGAAGGATCATGGAGGCGATGGTGCGGTTCTGGGTGCCGATGAGTTTCAACACGGCGATCTCCCGGATCTTGCCAAGGGTGAGCGTATAGATGATGAAGGCCACGATGGCGGCGCTCACGAGGGTCAGAATGGCCAGGAACATGCCGATCTGTTTGGCGGCAGTGGCGATGAGTTTCGCGATGAGGATGTCCTCCATTTCCTTGCGATCGTAGGCCTGGAGGTGCTTCCAGCGGCGGATGGTCTGAGCCACCGCCACCGGATCATGGCCTTCGGCCACTCTCACCAGCACCGCGTTGACGCTGTGATTGCTTGTCTGGGAAGCATTGACGGCGTCCAGGAGCCCCGGCACGCCGGGCCGGTTGAAGGCGGGATTGGCGGCGTTGCGGGCGCGGCTGGCCAGGATGGCGTCGTTGTCCTTTAGGAACTGCGCCTCCTGGGCATCCTTCAAAGGGATGAACACCATGGGATCGCCGCCCGAAGAAACCATGCGGCGGGTGATCCCCACCACGGTGTAGTCCTGGCGCCGGATGCGGATGCGATCCCCCACCTTGAACCGGGTCATCTGATCCGCCACGGCCTCGAAGTGGCTGCGGGTGATCTGGCGTCCCGAGGTCAGGAAGCCAGGCGCGCCGGGCTGTCCGGGCTTGAATCCCACCACCATGGCGCGCACATCGGTATCGCCCTTGCGCACCTGCATGGTGAGGTAGGTGACATTGGCGGCCTGAGCCACACCTGGCAAGCCGAGGAGGCCGCGGTAAAGGTCATCGGGAAGGCTCGATGGCTCCGCATAAGGCCCCAGGGTGTCCTTCTGGACCACCCAGAGATCTGCCCCGCTGTTCTGCAGCAGCACCTCCGCATCATCCACCATGCCCCGGTACACACCGGCCATGGTGAGGGTGGCTCCAATGAGCAGGCCCAGTCCCAGCCCAGTCAACACGAACTTGCTCCAGGAGTGGAGGATGTCGCGCCCAGCGAGGCTGATCATCGCTTGCGGCCCTCCAGGCTCGGCACCACCTTGACGCGTTCGTTCTCCTCCAGCTCACGCTCGGAGTACACCACCACCTCGTCCCCCTCCTTCAACCCCTGGAGGATCTGGACCTCGCCATCCATGCCCTCAGCTCCCACCTGCACGGGCAAGAACTGGAGGCGACTGCCCCGGCGCACCCACACCCCCCTATGCACCCCGCGGGACCGGAGGCAGGCATTGGGCACGGTCAGTACGTGGGGCACGGAGGGCACACGGATGGTCACATCCGCCATCTCATTCGTGGTGGTCCCCGGGGGGAGTGCTTCGAACGTGACTTGGGCGATGCGTTCTTCCGTAATGCTGTCGCTGATAGGTTCCACGCGCGCCACTTGGCCTCGGAAGGACTGGTTGGGTTGAGAGCGGAGGACGATATCCGCGGGAAGGCCAGCCTGGAGACTTGCCGAACGGCCCTGGTCCAGGCGGACTGTCACCCACAGGCTGTTGGGGTCCTCCAGCCTCAGCACGGCCTGTCCAGCGATCACCGTGGAACCGGGTTCGGCCTCTCTGGAGGTCACTCGCCCATCGCTGGGCGCGAAAAGGCGGAAGTTCTTCCGCTGTTGCCGCTGACCTCCGAGGTCCGCGGAGAGCCTGTCGAAATCCCGCTTGGCCGCAGTGACGGCGGCTTCCGCCGCCACCAGCTGGGATTCGGTGGAAGCCTGCTCCAGCAGCTTGGCGTCCAGGAAACTCTGGCTCACGATGCCCCCCCGCGCCAGCTCCTGGTTGCGTCTGGCCTCGATGGCGGCCAGATCACGCCGCTGCCGAACATCCCGTGCCTGGGCCTCGGCTGTGGCCACGGCGCTGCGGCCGCGCTCGGAGGCGGCGGCGCTGGAACTCACCCGTTCATCCAGATCCACGGGATCCAGATCCGCTAGGAGCTGCCCGGCCCGCACCAGATCTCCCACATCCGCGTAGAGGGCCTTGACCCGGGCGGGAAGGGTGGGACCGA
>JAVBYJ010000017.1 GCA_030824075.1 Geothrix sp. | reverse complement strand
GTACCGGATCCTACCGCCGATGGTCCGGCTTGCGCGGGATCGCCTTTTTGGAACCCTTGTCCCAGTAGCTGGTCTCCTCCGCGAAGCAGATGTTCTCCAGGTCCGTCACGCGCTCCTGGAGGCAGGCCTGGGCGTCGGCCACAGCCTGGTTGTAGATGGCCGGGCCGATCTCCTTCAGGCAGAAGGCCAGGAAGGTCCCCGCCGCTAGCTCGCCCACGCTTTCGCCATACTCCTCCACCACGAAGCGCTGGATCGCGCTGTGCAGGCGCTTCTCGGTGTCAGGGGATAGCTTGATGTCCATGGGGCCTCGCGGGATCGCCTCTGCCCTCCAGTGTGGCTGCGGTTGACCTTGGGGCGAAACGGTGCGCCGCGGAGGACCGGGGTCACCGATGGCGCCGGACGCCGCTCCCGAGGTGGGGCCTTTTATCCCTGGCTGTCTTGGCCATCCGGGTTCTCCTGGGGCGGAGCTTCCTTGGGGGGTTCTGGCTTGGCGAAGCGCTGGGCCCTCAGGTGGAAGTCGTCGGTGAAGGTGCGGCGCACGGGCGGGGGCGGGGCGGCCTGGGCCTTCAGGCGGGCCTTGCGCACGCGCCAGAGGCCGAAGGCGGCGGGCAGCAGCAGCAGGACCGGGTACTCCAGCAGCAGGCGCAGGGGGGTCAGGCGGAACTGGGCTGGCCGCAGGCCGTCCGCGTACCAGGCGTCGAGGATCCATACCTCCTCGTCCACCCGCAGGTCCGCCGCCTCGGCCTTGGTCAGGGTCAGGACCCGCTCCGCCTCCCCCGCCTTGACGGTGACGAAGTCCGTGAGCTGGCTTTGGGGGTCCCGGTCCACGGCCACCACCTGCACCTGCGCGAGGCCCGGCCGCTGCACATGGCAGAAGGGGTTCAGGACGATGAGGAAGGCCTGCACCGCCAGGATCCACAGCACCGCACCCACCAGGGCCCAGAGACCAAGGAGGGCGGACCAGCGGAGCTCGGGGCGGGCAAGGGCGGACATGGGGCGAGTATCCCAGGTTCTGTCCAGTTGGTTGAGGGCGGAATGGGTCGCACGGGTACCATGGGAACCCATGCCCCTCAAGAACGAATCCGCCCTGCTGCTCGGTCCCGATGGTCGGCTGCTCTTTGCGACGCGGGCGGCCCGGATGTTTTCGTACGGCTTCCTCTCCGTGGTGCTGGTGCTCTACCTCGCGGGACTGGGTTTCAGCGAAGGGCGCATCGGGCTGCTGCTGACCCTCACGCTGGTGGGCGACACGCTCATCTCGCTGGGGATCACCCTCCACGCCGACCGCCTGGGCCGCAAGCGGATGCTGGTGCTGGGCGCGGCGCTCATGGTGGTCGCGGGCGTGCCCTTCGCCCTGAGCGGCGACTTTACTTTGCTGGTGCTGGCGGCCACCTTCGGCGTCATCAGCCCCTCGGGCCACGAGGTGGGGCCCTTCCTGGCCATCGAGCAGGCGGCGCTGGCCCAGGTGCTGCCGGAGGATCGCCGCACCGGCGTCTTCGCCTGGTACCACCTGACCGGCTCCTTCGCCACCGCCACCGGCGCCCTGGCGGGCGGCTGGACCGCCCAGGGCCTGCAGGCCTCGGGCCTGGCCCCGGTGATCAGCTACCGGGTGCTGGTCTTCGCCTACGCCGCCATGGGGCTGATCCTCGCGCTGCTCTTCGCCAAGCTGTCGGGGGAGGTGGAGGCCCCGCCCGCGGCCGCCCACGCCGGGCGGCTGGGCCTGCATGGCTCGAAGGGCGTGGTGCTGCGGCTCTCGGCCCTCTTCTCGCTGGATGCCTTCGCCGGAGGCTTCGTCATCCAGAGCCTCGTGGCCTACTGGTTCCACCAGAAATTCGGCGTGGCCCCGGGGGTGCTGGGGTCGATCTTCTTCGCGGCCAACCTGCTGGCGGGGCTCTCCGCCCTCTACGCCGTGCGGCTGGCGCGGCAGATCGGGCTCATCCGCACCATGGTCTACACGCACGTCCCCTCGAACCTGCTGCTGATCCTGGTGCCCCTCATGCCGAACCTGCCGCTGGCCATCGGCGTGATGCTGCTGCGCTTCAGCATCTCGCAGATGGATGTGCCCACGCGCCAGGCCTACACCATGCAGGTGGTGGACCCCGATGAACGCTCCGCCGCCGCGGGCGTTACGGGCATCGCCCGCACCACCGGCGCCGCCATCTCCCCCGTCCTGGCCGGGCCCCTGCTGGCCGTCCCCGCCCTCGCCGGGCTGCCCTTCTTCCTCGCCGGGGGCCTCAAGCTCCTCTACGACCTGCTGCTCTACCGGAGCTTCAAATCCTCGGAACACGAAACATCGAAACCGGAGCCGTGACGAACCAACTTTTGCTCGAATATTAATTCGACAATGATTGTCAAATTACAAAAACGGACATCGTCATTTTTATGAAAGGTCCGCGCCCATGCTGATTCTGCGCCGATCAAGTTAGTCCCAAGGGTCTAGCTCACGGCTCCCTTCGGATGGATGGAGATGCGAAAGTCATAGGGACTATAAATTTGTAAATACGCGCCAATACAAGGTCTACAGCCCACGCATAGAATCGCGTCTTGACGTGTTGGATGCCGCGGCCCATGTTTACGGCTCGCCTCCGGACATGGATACCCCGGAGCCCCACCTGTCCACCGGTACCGGAATTCCCTGGAGATTCACCCGCGCCTCAAGCGATGGTTTCGTCAGGCTGGGATGCACGGAGGCAGTCCGCCGATGGCTGTGATCCCTAGATCGTTCGAAGGCTTCCAGGAGCCTCGGACCCCTTCCATTTCGACCTCGTCCGGTCCGGTTCCTTCGCGACCTGGCTCTGGACTCGGTCTGCAAACGCAAGGAGAACACCCATGAGACTTCGATACCCCGGAACCCACCCGCGGTTCACGCCGCTGATCGCCCCGCTGCTGGGCGTGCTGCTGCTGGCAGCGCCCCTCATCCACTGCGGGAAGAGCTCATCCCAGACCGCCGCCCAGGCGCCGGGCAGCTCTCCGGAAGCCGCACCCGCCTTCACCTTCACCGAGGTCGCCGCAGGGCTGTCCAAGCCCACGGGCATCGCCCTCGGTGGCACCCATTCGCTGGTGGTCTCCCAGCAGCCGGCGGCGCCCCTGGATGCCGCCATCGCCCGCATCGACCTCCGCACGGGCGCGGTGGATCTGGCCGGGACGGGTCCTGCCGCCCAGTCGGGTTTCGCCGCCAACCGGGCCGGGAGGCTCTATTGGATCGACGCGTCCAAAGGCGCGCTCATGACCCAGGGCCTGCGGGAAAGGCCAGCTGTGCTCCATGCCGGCGGCATGCTTCCGGCCACGGTCCTCGCGGTGGATTCCTCCGACCGGGTCTACCTGGCTGGTACGGCCGACTCCGGCGGCGGGGGTGTAGCCGCGGTCATCGTGCGGGGTGGCTCGATCACCGCCATCCCTGATCCCCCTGGCCCCGACAAGACCACCCTCGTGGCGGGGGCCGCCGGCGATCTCTATTGGACCAGCCGCAGCGCGGGCCTCATCTACCACCGCGGCCCGGATGGCTCGGGGAACGTGGTGTTGTCAGGCCTGAACGCGCCCCAGGGCCTGGCCCTGGACCCCTCCGAGAACGTGCTCTACTTCACGGAGGTTCCGACGCCGGGCGTGGCGGGTTCCGCAGGCGGCAAGAACACGGTGAGCGCCCTTGATCTGGCCTCGCTGTCACGCACGGTGATCCACAGCGGCGACCCCCAACCCACGGGCGTGGCCGTGGCCCCCAACGGCAACGTGTACTGGACCAGCACCAGCCGCGGCACCGTTATGGTGGCGATCCCTTCAGTACCTTCTACCACCACCGGCTTCGTGGCCACCCTGACCGGCGCGGAGGAAGTGCCGCCGGTGACGACCCAAGCCAAGGGCCAGGCGACCTTCAGCCTGGTGAGCGGCACCACCATCTCAGATGACCACGTCTCCCGGGGGGCGGCGCTTCGCTACCGGATCTCCGCCACCGGTCTTGCGAACGTCCGCCGTATCGAGATCCGCCAGGGGGCCAAGGGAAGCCTCGGGCCGCTGGTGGCGACCCTCTCCCGGGGCGAGGATTTCGGTGATGACGACGGCGGCGACGATGACGACGATGACGACAGGCCCAGCGGCAGCCTGGCGGTGATGGGGCGGATCCGCCCCAGGAACCTCAAGGGCCCCTTCGAGAACAACTTGCCGGGCTTCAGCGCAGCCCTTTCGGCAGGGTACCTCTACCTGAATGTGCTCACCCAGGCCAATCCCACCGGCGAGATCCGGGGTCAGATCCTCCCCGCCTCCACCACGCCCACAAACCACCCCCCCAGCGCCACCATCACCGCGCCGGCCAGCGACGTCACCATCCAGTCGGGACAGTCCGTATCCTTCGCGGGCACCGCCGCCGATCCTGACGGCGACGCCGTCACGGTGCTCTGGAGCTTCGGCGATGGCACCACCTCCGCGCTGCTGACGCCGGGCAGCCACACCTACCCCATGCCCGGGACCTACACCGTGCGCCTGGTGGCCACGGATGCCCGTGGCCTGGTGGATCCGAATCCGCCCACCCGCACCATCACCGTCCAGGGGGCCACGGTCAACCAGCCGCCCACCGGCACCATCACCGCGCCCATGGGCAACGTCACCATCACCGCGGGCCAATCCGTACCTTTCGCAGGCAGTGTGTCCGATCCCAACGGCGATCCGGTCACCGTCCTCTGGGTGTTCGGTGATGGCGGCACCTCGACACTGCTGACCCCCGGCAACCACATCTTCGCCACGGCGGCCACCTACACCGTCCGCTTGACGGCCACGGATGCGCAGGGGCTGGCTGATCCCAATCCGCCCACCCGCACCATCACCGTCCAGCCCGCCCCGATGAACCAGCCGCCGTCCGCCGTCATCACGGCTCCGGTCGCCAACATCAGCATCAGCGCCGGGCAGGGCGTGACCTTCACCGGCACCGTGTCGGATCCCAATGGCGACACCGTGACTGTGGTCTGGACCTTCGGGGACGGTGCCACCTCCACCCTGCTGTCGCCGGGCAGCCACACCTTCGCCACCGCCGGAACCTACCTCGTCACCCTGACGGCCACTGACTCCAAGGGCCTGGTGGATCCGACGCCGCCCACTCGAACCATCACCGTGACGGCCGGTGGGACCGCGCCCACCTTGACCCAGCTGCAGACGACGATCTTCACACCTCTCTGCATTGGCTGCCACGGGGCGGGCGGGGATGCAGGCATGAACCTCACCGCCGGCAACGCCTACAACAACCTGGTGAACGTGCCGGCCACCACCCGGACCGGATTGCGGGTCGTGCCGGGCAACCCCGGCGCCAGTGCCTTTGTGGCCCAGCTGGCCGGCGGGCACCGAAGTGTTTCCGCTGCGAACCAGGCCCTCATCTCCGCCTGGATCTCTGCGGGCGCCCTGAACAACTAGGCTGAACCACCCTTCCGCCCCTGGCTTCCCGCTCCCTTCGTTCCGGAGCCGGAAAGCCAGGGGCGGTTCGGGCGGCGTGGGGTCACACTGGGGGGACGATCCCCCGGAGCCCCTCATGAAGCTGCTCGCCTTGACCCTCCTTCTTCCTGTGATCTTGGGGGCGCAGGCTCCCGCTCCCGCGCAAAAACCAGCGCAGAAACCCGCGCAGAAACCGGCGGCGTCCGCCCCCATGCGCGCCAGCCGCCGCGCCGAGGAACTGGACAAGCGCGGGGTCCAGGCCGATCAGCTGGCCCGGGAGGCGCGTCGGCAGAAGCTGCGGGCGACCCAGGAGAAGGCCCGGCAGACCGCCTTCAAGCGGGCCGAGGCGGTGGCCCAGAAGAAGGCGGAGCAGGCCAGGCACCAGGCGGAAGGGTTCCAGAAAAAGGCCGAGGCCCATCGGAAGCAGGCCGAGGAGCTTCGGCGGAAGGCCGAGGAATCCTGGAAGGCCTACCAGGTCGCCACCCGCCCCGTCGAGGCCCCCAAACCCAAGGCCGTGAAGCCCGTCGAGCCCAAGGTGGAAGCGCCCAAAGGTGAACCGGCCAAGCCCGAAGCGCCCAAGGTCGAGGAAATCAAGCCCGCGAAGGCCCCCGACGCAGGAAGGCCTTGAATCCACAGATTCCACAGATCCACACAGATTAGAAAACAGACCCCCGGGGTAACGACCGAAGCGGTGGTGCCTCCGGGCTGAGCCCCGCCGACCGTCGGGTCAGCGTTTCAGCGGTGGTCAGCGGTGGAGCCAGCCGCCCCGCCGGTGCCGGGGTTGAGACCACCCGCGATCCCGGCGCGATCCAGGAAGGCCGTGATGGCCTGGGCGGCGGCATCGGGGCGGGTCTGCAGCAGCCAGTGCGGCCCCTGGAGGGTGACCACATCCAGGTTGGGCAGGTGGGCGCGGAGCCAGCGCGTGGCGGCCCTGGGGACCAGCCGGTCCTGGCTGGCGCAAAGGGCCAGGGCGGGCACCTGGATCTGGCCGAGCAGGGGCGTCTGATCCACGGTCACGACCGCGAGGAGCCGGGCCTTCAGCGAGGTGGTGGGGACCTGCGGGAGCATGGTGGTGACGAGGCTGGCCAGGGGGCCGGTGGTCCAGCCCCCCAACAGCAGCAGGCGAAGCAGGGCCAGGGGCAGCCGCTGGGCGGGCAGGATCCTGAGCAGCGGGGCCAGCCAGGCCAGGCCGGGGCGGGGATTCCGGGCGAAGGTGCTGCAGAGCACCAGGCCCAGCAACCCCTCCGGCCGTTCCGCCGCCAGGGCGATGGCCACCGGGCCCGAGAAGGATTCCCCCAGCAGGAGGAAGGGCCGGTCCCTGGGCAGCAGCGTCCGGACGTGGTGCACACAGGCGGGGTACGACACCAGGGCCGCCGGGTACCGCACCACCCGCGTCTCGAAGCGGCCCGCGGCCCCCAGGAACGGTTCGAACATCACGCCCGTGCCGTCCATGCCGGGGAGCAGAGCAGGAG
>JAVBYJ010000076.1 GCA_030824075.1 Geothrix sp. | reverse complement strand
CACGGCCCATGGCTCCCGAGCCTGTGCAGGAGACCTTCTCTCGCCTCAAGGTGTCCACCACCGCGCCCGCCCCAGCGCCTCGCGAGGACAAGCCTGCGCGGTACATCCAGCTCCCCCCGGCCCGTCCGACGGGCCCTGGCCCGCAGCGCACCGGCCCCGCCGCTCCCGGCGCGGGCACCCCCGCGCCAGCTTCAGGACCCAGGCCCGAAGCCGGAGCCCGCCCCATCGTTCAGCGCCCCGGCCAGGCCCCGACACCCGGCCACATTCAGCGGTCCGGTATGCCCCAGAAGGAAAAGGCCGTCTTGCAGATGGCCACCAACACGGGTCGGGGCGAAGTTCGCCATGAACTCCCCGTGCCGGTCTCGCCTTCGCGCCGACCCTACATCCCGCCCGCCATCACCGAGATGCGTACCGAGCAGGGCTATACCCGCATCAAGACCTCGGACGCCCCAGCCCCTGTGCCGCGGACCAATGAACCCGCTCGCTACATCCAGTTGCCCCAAGCCCGTCCGGCGGGCGGTGTCTCGCGCCCCGGCGGCCCCAGCGGTCCTGGCGGACGCCCCAGTGGTCCCGGCGGACGTCCCAGCGGCCCCGGCGGGCGCCCCAGCGGTCCTGGCGGACGCCCCAGCGGCCCCGGCCGTCCTGGCATGGGGTCCCGCCCCGGCGGCCCCGGCCGTGGTCCCTCCATTCCTGCCACTGGCCCGATCGATCCCAACAGCCAGAAGGGCCCCGGACGCGGCAACCACCAAGGCGGCAAGAAGAAGAAGGGCGGCTACGTCCGGAGCAAGGAAGAGGAACTCGACCTCAAGCTCCGTCAGCCCCGCTCCCGCGCCCAACAGGTGGCCAGCGAGTACATCGAAGAGGAAATCGGCATCGTCATGCTGTCCGAAGGCGTGACCGTCAAGGAACTCGCCGAGAAGTGCAACCGCCCCGCCAAGGACGTCGTTGCCAAGCTGCTCCACCGCGGCATCTTCGCCACCATCAACCAGCCCCTCGACACCGAGATGGCGAAGGAGATCGCCCGCGAGTTCGGTTTCCTGGCCGATATCGTCACCTTCGAAGAGGATGTGCAGATCTCGGCCGATGAGTCCGGCGAAGTGCAGGGCGAGAAGCTGCCCCGCCCACCCGTCGTCACCATCATGGGCCACGTGGACCACGGCAAGACCTCGCTGCTGGACGCCATCCGCAAGACCAAGGTGGCCGCAGGCGAAGCCGGCGGCATCACCCAGCATGTGGGCGCCTACCACGTGGATGTGAAGGATCCGAACACCGGGCTGATGCGCCAGGTGGTCTTCCTCGATACGCCTGGTCACGAAGCCTTCACCAAGATGCGCGCCCGCGGCGCCAAGGTCACGGACATCGCCATCCTGGTGGTGGCAGCCGATGACGGCGTCATGCCCCAGACCGTGGAATCCATCAACCACGCCAAGGCCGCGGACGTGCCGCTGCTGGTGGCCATCAACAAGATCGACAAACCTGGCGCCAACCCCGATAAGGTCCAGCAGGGCCTGCTGCAACACAGCGTCCAGACCGAAGCCTATGGCGGCGATGTGCCCGTGGTCCTCGTCAGCGCGAAGACCCAGCAGGGCCTCGACGAGCTGCTCGAGACCATCCTCCTTGTGGCGGACATGAAGGAGCTAAAGGCCGTCTATGACTGCCCCGCGGCCGGATCCATCATCGAAGGGCGCCTCGACCGCGGTCGCGGCCCCGTGGCCACGGTGCTGGTGCAGCGCGGATCCCTCAAGGCCGGAGACATCTTTGTGGCCGGTGCCACCATGGGCCGCGTCCGCGCCATGTTCGACGATCTGGGCCGCAAGGTCACCGAGGTCGGTCCCTCCAGTCCCGTGCAAATTCTTGGTTTCGAGGAAGTCCCCAGCGCCGGTGACAACTTCCAGGTGGTCGAGGACGAAGGCAAGGCCCGCACCATCGTGACCTTCCGCCAGGAGAAGGCCAAGCAGGCCGCGCACCTCAAACAGCGCGCCACGCTGGAGACCCTCTTCAGCACCATCAAGGATGGCCAGGTCAAGGAGCTCGCGCTCATCATCAAGGCCGATACCCAGGGCTCGGTGGAATCGCTGGTGGGCCAGCTCGAACGGCTCAGCACCGACAAGGTCCGCGTGCGCATCATCCACAGCGCCGCTGGCACCGTCACCGAGAACGATGTGCTGCTTGCCGAGGCCTCCAAGGCCACCATCATTGGCTTCCACACCAAGGCCGAGAAGAAGACCGAGGAACTCGCCCGTGAAGAGGGCGTGGATCTTCGCTTCCACGACATCATCTACAAGGTGACCGAAGAGATCGAACAGGCCATGGTCGGCATGCTCGATGCCACCGAGAAGGAAACGGTCCACGGTCAGGCCGAGATTCGCCAGCTCTTCAAGATCGGCCGCACGGTCATTGCCGGCTCCTTCGTCACCGAAGGCAAGGTCCAGAAGTCCTTCAAGGTGCGCGTCAAGCGTGGCGAAGCGGTCCTCTTCGAGGGCGGCCTGAAGAACCTCAAACGCTTCAAGGAGGATGTCTCCGAGGTCAAGAACGGCCTCGACTGCGGCATCTCCCTCGAGGGCTTCGACGACCTGAGGGAGGGCGACATCCTCGAATTCTTCAGCAAGGAGAAGGTGATCGCCACCTCACTCAGCTGATCCGTATTGAACCGGATGCCAGGGGCCCGCGTTGCGGGCCCCTTTTTCATGTGGGCCTATAGTCGACTTGATGGTATTTAAATATTGAATACATTGGAGTAATCATTACCAGTGTGACCCGCATCACCCCGCCTGGTCCCCACACTGATGTCTCGACAACCCAGGACCCGCCATGGCCACCCCCAGCTTTGACCTCAGCGCCCCGATGGACCGGAAAGCCGCCGCGAACCCACTGGGTCTCACCCACATCGACCATTTCCAGCTGACGGGCTCCATCGAGCGCCTGGAACCCCTCTACCGGCGCCTCGGCTTTGCGCGCATGGCCAGTGGCCAGCACGACTGGGGCCGGGTCATCCATTTGCGTCAGGAGCGGATGGACATCCTGATCTTCGAGGCAGATGTCACCCATCCGGCCGGGCGCTACTTCCGGGCCCACGACGAGGGGGTCTGCGCCCTCAATTTTGCGGTGGAGAACCTGGAGACGGCCCTGGCGCAGGCCTGCGGGCAGGGCGCTCAGGTGATGCTTGAGCCACAGATCCACGTTCTCGGCGAGGGCTCGGTCCGTTTCGCGGCCATCCGGGGTGTGGGCGATGTCTGGAACTTCCTGGTGGAGCGGCAGGGCGAACCGGCCTCGTTCTGGCCCGGGCTCGCCCCCGATCCCGCCCCGGCCCTTTGCAATCCCGGCCTGGTGCGCGTGGATCACCTCACCAACAACGTGGGCCCCGCCGAGATGGACGCCCTGGTGGACTTCTACGAGCGCGTTTACGGCTTTGTCGTCACCCGCGAATTCCATATCCGTGGCGCCCTGGGCACTGGTCTGGATTCCAAGGTCGTGCAGAGCGCCAACAATCAGGTGATCATCCCCATCAACCAGCCCACGGATGATAAGAGCCAGGTCCAGGAGTACGTGAACCGGCACAAAGGCCAAGGCGTCCAGCACATCGCCATGTCCACCAACAACATCTTCCACACCCTGCGTACCCTCCAGGCCCAGGGCTTCTCGTTCCTTCGCGTTCCCGACACCTACTACGAGTTGCTGCCCGGACGCGTGGCCCGGGGCGGCTACGCCGTGCGCGAAGACTTCTCCACCGTCAAGGAGCTGGGCGTCCAGATCGACGGGGACGAAAGCGGCTACCTCCTGCAGATCTTCACCGAGGACCAGATCGGCCCGCTCTTCTTCGAGATCATCCAGCGGCGCGGGAACATGGGTTTCGGCGAGGGCAATTTCCAGGCCCTGTACGACTCCATCGAACTGGACCAGAAGAAACGGGGCATTCTCTAGCCCCTCCCCAAGGGGAGCCGTGACTGCGCTAAGGTAGTGCCATGCCCTTTGCCGCTTCCCGCCAGCGCGGGTTCACCCTCCTGGAATTGCTCACGGTCATGACCATCCTGGCCCTGCTGGCCACGGTGGGGCTGGCGGGCTACCGCCACAAGACGAAGGTGGCGCGGGAGGCCGTACTCAAGGAAAACCTCTTCCAGATCCGTCATTCCCTGGAGCAGCACCGGGCCGACCGCGGCAAGTACCCTTCCAGCCTCGGGCCCCTCAAGGAACTGGGCTACCTCCGGGACATTCCCTACGACCCCATGACCCAGTCCCGGGACACCTGGCAGACCGAACTGGAACCCCCGGATCCGGACAATCCCGATGCCGAATTGGGCGTTTTCAATGTGCGCAGCGGCTCCACGGAAAAGGGCGAAAACGGCATCCCCTACAACGAGTGGTAGGGCGGGTTTCCACCCAGCCTGCTGCCTTGACTCTGGCGACCCATGAGCCCTTCGACCCTTCATCGCCTCGACCAGCTCTCCAAGACCCTGCTGCTCATCTGGGCGGGAGCGGCCTTGGGCTTCGGCATCTTTTCGGCGCCGGTCCTGTTCGGTGAATTGCCCAGCCGGGATGTGGCCGGCCGGATCGCGGGCCTCATCATCGGACGCCTCGACTGGGCGGCCTGGATCGCCTTCGGTCTCGCCGGACTGAGCTGGGCCGGCCGCTGGGCCTCCGACGTGCCGGAAGACATCATCGGCCCCATCCGCCTCTGGAGCGCGGGCTGGCTGGTGGCCCTGCTCATGTGCCTGGCCAGCAGCTTCGTCGTCACCCCCAAGGTCCACGCCATCCGGGCGCGCATCGGCGCACCGATCGAAAGCCTGGCCCCTGATCACGCGGATCGCCTGGCCTACAACAAGGCCCACGGCCTCAGCCGCAACCTATTCTTCCTTCGCATCCTCCTGGCCATCGGGCTGGCCGCCACGGTCAGCCTGCTGCCCCGGCAGGGGAAGACTGAGGAACCGGGGGTTTAGCGGGAAGCTCCCAGGCTTCCAGGTCCCGCGCCTTCGGAGAACCTGGGATCAAGTCCTTCAGCCAGAGCCGGATCTCGTCGAGGCCCTTCCCTTCAAGGGCACAGGTCTGCACGGCCCCCGGGTGGCGCTTCTTCAAGTCCAGTTTTTGAGGGCGATGGAGCCGGTCCACCTGGTTCAGCACCAGGAGGCGCGGCTGGGCCTCTATTCCCTCGGGTTCACAGCCGATCTCGCGCAGCGTGGCGCCCACGACCCGGAGGTGGTCCTCCAGGTCCGGGTGCGCCGCATCCGCCACCACCAGCAGGGCATCGGCCGTGCGAACCTCGCCCAGGGTGCTCCGGAAGGCCGCCACCAGCTGATGGGGCAACTTGCGGATGAAGCCCACCGTGTCAGCCACCAGGCACTGCTTGGGCTCCAGGCTGCCCTCGCCGGTTTCAGGATTGAAATCCTGGCCCAGCCAGGCCTTGCGGGTGGTGGTGTCCAGGGTGGCAAAGAGCAGATCCCTGGGCTCTCCCTCGCCGGTCAGCGCCTTCAACATGCTGGTCTTCCCGGCGTTGGTGTAGCCCACCAGGGCCACCCTGGGCAGCCCCTTCGGCCGCCCCTGGCGCTGGGTTTCCCGCACCTGCTCCAGGTGGGCGAGTTCCCGCTTGAGCTGGCTGATGCGGGTGCGGATCATGCGCCGGTCCACTTCGATCTGGGTTTCGCCGGGCCCGCCGCGCAAGCCCACGCCGCCACCCTGGCGCTCAAGGTGGGTCCAGGCGCCCTTGAGCCGGGGCAGCTCGTATTCGCAACGGGCCAGCTCCACCTGGGCCTTGGCCTCCCGGGTCTGGGCCCGCTGCTCAAAAATGCTGAGGATGAGGCCCGTGCGGTCCAGGCAGATGAGGCCCGTCAGCTTCTCGATGGCGTTCACCTGACTGCCACGCAGCTCATCGTCGCAGATGAGGTGGCGCACCCCCTGCCGAGCCGCCTCCTCCGCCAGGGCCTCCAACTGACCCGAACCGTAGAAGGTCTTGGAGGCGATCTGGGAGCGCTTCAGGATCCGCCGCGTCAGGACTTCGAAACCGCAGCTGCGGGCCAGTTCAGCCAGTTCCAGCAGGTGATCCTGGATGCGCTCTTCGTGGTCCTCGGGCCCTTGACGGGCTATGAGCAGACAGCGGGGTCTCGGTTCATCCATAGTGCCAAACTGCCTGTCCCTGGGGCAATAATCAAGCCCCCGGTACTCTGGACGATGCAGTGAAGCGGGAGCAGCGTCTTTATGGCCATGTTCGGGTTGAAGAAAACCAAGCCGTCGGAGGGATCCGACCTGGTCTTGGCCTACCTGGAGGATGTCCAGCGGGTCCGGGGCACCGTGACCCTGTCGACCGGCAGCAAGCCGGGCGTGCCGGCCACCCTGACCTCCGTGTCCGACGACCGGGTCAGCCTGAGCCTCCAGGGCCCCTTGCCGGCGGACAAGGGCGCGATCATGAACCTGGTTTTCCTCCTTGAGGGCCTGCGGTTCAAGGCTTCGGCCCGCCTCCTGGAGATGAAGCCGGGATCGGCGGTCCTGGAGCTTCCCACCGCCATCAGCCTGGCGGAGCGGCGGAAGAAGCCCAGGGCCCGCCTGAACGCCCGCGAGGGGGCCACCGCCATCGCCCTCACGGGCCTCTTCGATGGCGTGGGGATCAACGGCACCATCGAGAACATCTCCGAGACCGGGGTGTGCATCCGCGTGGATCGGGCGATGGAGGTCAAGACGCAGCGGAAGATGCACATGGGCGCGAATCTGATGCCCGTGGGCCAGACCCTTATGCTGGTCAAGCTCACGAAGCTGCCCAAGTGCTCCACCCTGGAACTGGAGGGGACGGTGGCCTACCTGGATGCCAGCCAAGGCCTCCTCATGGGCATCGCCTTCGATCCCGGGAAGGCCTCCCTGCTGGGCCCTGTGCGGACCCTGGTGGCCAGCCGCACCACCGCGATCCCCACCTCGGTGCCCCCCAAGGCCCGGCGCCAGCCCGAGGC
>JAVBYJ010000035.1 GCA_030824075.1 Geothrix sp. | reverse complement strand
CTCCTCAGCACGGTCCAAGGTCGCCTTCCGGCCCCCTCCAGCACCCCGCAGCCTCAACTGCGCAGGACATTCAGACTATCATCAACACACTCCCTTGCAAGCGAAAATTTATACCGCCGTGCTCGGGCCTCAACTACGGACGCATGGACGGCTGCTGCAGGTTCTTCGTGACCCCCGATCAGGGGCACCACGATCCATAAAGTGGATGCGTTCGCGGGCTTCGCCGCTGCCGGGAAAGCCCCCCGCCCTGCCGTAGAATGACCCACCAAGGAGGGGACGTGATCCACATCATTGGGGCTGGTCTGGCCGGCTCGGAAGCCGCATGGCAATTGGCCACGCGGGGTCACGCGGTTCGCATCTCTGAGATGCGGCCAAAGTGGACCACCCCTGCCCACACCACCGCTCATGCGGCGGAAATGGTCTGCTCGAACTCCTTCAAGAGCGATGATCCAGCCTCAGCCACCGGCATCCTGAAGGCCGAGATGCGGCGTATGGATTCGCTGATCTTGCGCTGCGCCGAAGCCACGCGTGTTCCGGCTGGCAACAGCCTTGCCGTGGATCGGGAGGCCTTCTCCAACTCGGTGACGGAAGCACTCAGAAACCATCCGAACATCACGTGGACCGAGGCTCATGTCACCACCCCAGACTTGGAGAACCCGACCATCCTCGCCACGGGCCCGCTCACCTCAGAGGCCCTTGCGGACTGGCTCTCGGGTGTCACGGGAAGGAACCGTCTCCATTTCTACGATGCCATCGCGCCCATCGTCGAACGCGACAGCATCGACATGGAGATCGCCTGGATGGCCGCTCGTTATGACAAGGGCGGTGCTGATTTCATCAACTGTCCTCTTGATAAGGAACAATACGAACGATTCGTGGATGCTCTCATCTCGGCGGAGCGAACACCTCTGCACGATGTTGATACACCCTACTTCGAGGCCTGCCTTCCCCTGGAGGTCATGGCGGACCGAGGCCGGGAAACCCTACGCCACGGCCCCATGAAGCCCGTGGGCCTGGACGATCCCAAAACCGGGCGATGGCCGCATGCCGTCGTCCAGCTACGCCAGGACACGATTGCGGGTGAGCACTTCAACCTCGTCGGCTGCCAGACCCGCCTCAAATGGGGCGCCCAGAAGGATGTCTTCAAGCTCATCCCGGGACTCGCGAACGCTGAATTCGTGCGTTTCGGAAGCATCCACCGCAATACCTATGTGCAGGCGCCCTCTGTCCTAGATGCGACACTTGCTGTCAAATTCGTCCCCAATCTTTGGGTGGCAGGACAGATATCGGGCGTAGAAGGCTATCTCGAATCTGCCGCGGGTGGCCTGGCTGCGGCCTTCGCGGTGGACCGCGCCGTACGGGGCCTTCCCCCGCTTCCCTTCCCCCCGGTCACGCTGCTTGGAGGGCTCTTGCACTACCTGGCGCATGCGTCCTGCAAGGATTTTGGCCCCACCAACGCCATGCTGGGGCTGCTCCCCCCCCTCCCGGAGGGGGACCTCGACATCCGGGGCCTGAAACGCGCCGGCGGAACTCGGGCCGTCAGGACAGCCAAGGGTGATGCGCACCGTAGGCGCGCACTCGCGGCGTTGGAAGCCCACCTTCGATCGGCAGAAAGCCATCCGTGATCAGCGCCGTCTGTCTGGATTAACCTAGATAGTCAAAAAGATTGACCTTGGTGGATTTAGCCAGGGCGCTCAAGGTGGCCGACTGAATCGTCTGGTCGCTGGTGAACTCGGTCATAGCCTCGGCGTAATTCGTGTCTTGTTGGGTGTTTTGAATATCCTGAAGCGTCAGATTGAACCCCGACAACGTGTCCTTAGCGTCAAACAAGCCAGCCTGCCGTCCGCCCAAATCCGTCCGCACCTGATTCAGGTTGGCCAGAATGGCGTTGAGGTTAGAGGCGGCCGTCTGGATCAGGGCGGTGTTGTTGGTGGTCAAGCCATCCCTGAGGTCCGTGGCCGCCTGGAAGATGTCGGTGGCTGAGCCCTGTCCGCCCGGTCCAAAAAAGACCGTGTCCCCGGGGATATTGGTGGCAACGGAAGTGGCCGCAGTCACGTCGAGGCTGATGATGCCCGAATTCCCGGCGTAGGTGATGGGACCTGCGGACGGACCCGAAAAGGGTGCGGTCTGGGTCTGGGTACCCGCGAAGAAATACTTTCCCTGTTCCCGGGTGTTCGCCACACTCACCAGAATATTGCGAATCGCATCGACCTCTGGCGAGATCGCCGCCCGGGCGCTGGCACTGATGGTTGGGGCAAGTCCTGTCGCCGCCAGTTCCTGAAGCCGGATCGTCTCATTGATGGCGACGGACACGGCATCCTCGGAGGACGTCAAGAAGGAGAGGGCCGAATCCGCCTGCTTGATGAACTGCGTGTTGGCCTGGATGGAGTTCTCGAAATCGAGGATCAGCGCCGCGGCGGTGGGATCGTCCCCAAGCCGCGTGATGCGCTTGCCCGTGCTGATCCGGGTCTGGTTCATTGCGAGCCGCTCCTTGGTCCGTTCAAGATCCAGGAGCGCCTGGCGGTTCTGGGTGGTGCTGGGGGTTCGGAAAGACATGGCTCACCTGCTTTCAGACTCATCGGCCAAATTGGTTCACCAGTTGATCGGTGAGTTGGTTGATCACGCTAAGGAACCGCGCGGAGGCCTGGTAGCCCCGCTGGAGGGTCATCATGTTTGCGGCTTCCTCATCCAGGTCCACACCAGAGATGCGATCGCGCTGGGACTGGAGCGCCGCAACCAGATTCTGCTGGGTGGTGCTCTGAGCCTCATAGGTCTGGGACTGAGTGCCTACATCGCTGATGAGGCTGCCCACCACCGTGCTGAAGGGACCCGAATCACCGACTCCATCCCCGTTCGTATCCACCGTCCCAGTTGCCGATTGGAGGTTGGCCAAGGCTCGGGCGTTGGCATTATCACCCTGGGCGCCTGCCACACCGGCCGCCGCGATAAGGGACGGGGTCGTGACCACCGCGGCGTTTACCGAAAGGGAATTCACCATGCCCTTGTAGAAGTCCACGGCGGAAACCGTCGTTGGAAGGCCGTTGGCGCCATTCGCCACACCCCCGAGGAAGAAATCCGTGCCGGTGATAACACCGCCTGCCGCGAATCCAGTCCGGTGGAGTTGGTTTACCTGTCCACTCACACCCGCCGCGATCTGATCCAACTGCCGTTGGAAACCCACAAGGATATTGTCCCGAAGATCGAGCTTGGCGCCGAGTAGCCCATCCTTGATGCCGGCCGTGACATCCACGACCGAACCACCCATGTTCGATTCCACCCGGAAATGGTTGTCCCAGGCTGCGCCCCCCGGCGTGGTTTGGAGTTTATAGGCGCTTCCGCCGCTGACCAGGACCGCCGCGCCAGAGTCCAATGTGATCTGATACTCCCCCTGGGAGCCTTCGAATACGTGGACACCCACCAGGCCCGCAAGCTTGTCGGTCAGAGTCTTTCGCTGATCCCGAGCATCATTGTCTCCGCCTTGGGTGGATTCGGTGGTGATGCGTTGGTTGACCACAGCGATCTGTTCGGTCAGTGTGTTCACCTCGGTCACCAGGTTTGCTACCGCGCTGTCAGCATTGTTCCGTTGGTCGGTCAGCAGTCGGTATCGCGTCTGTAATCCGGAGATCATGGTCTGAGCCTTGCCCACCAGGTTGGTCCGGAGGGCGCCATCTTCGGGCCGCGAGGAGAGTTCCTGAAAGCCCTGGAAGAAGGCTTGTATCTGTGCCGAAATACCGGTACTGCCTGAATCACCGAGGCTTGTGGATACCGCATCCACACCAGCGTAGCGTTCGGTGGCACCCGTTTGCCGGGCCGTTTCCCGGTAGATTTGCAGGTCCAGGAACCGGTCCCGAATGCCCTGAACGGTGTTCAGCGAGACGCCGGTCCCGAAGAATACCTGCCCTTCAACCAGGGACTGGTTGGCGGACAGATTCGCCCGTTGCCGGGTGTACCCAGGCGTATTCACATTCGCGATGTTATGACCCACCACGCTGAGGGCCGACTGTTGGGCCTGGAGACCCGAGAGACCGACATAGAGACTGGCATTGAGGCCGGGCATGGCTACGCTCTCTCTCGAAGACGGGGTGCCAGGACTGGGGCCTCTGCGGGAATGCCGTCCCGACCGTACACGGGGGACCCAGACAAGCCGATGAGGGTCGCGCGCAGAGGCGACTGAAGGCCCATGACAAGGGCCTGGACAGAGACGATGCGCTGTTTCAGTGCCTTGGCGACCGCCTGGTTCTCGGGCCACCCCACCAACTCGGACCACCGAATATTGGCCAGCAGCACGGAGGGGTCTTCGCCCTGAATGAGCCTGGTCTCAAGCGCCTCCAGCAGTTCGGGCACGGCATGCAGCATGGAACCCCTCCTCCCCCATCTCCCGGCAAGGCTCAAGCCAACAGGTCCAGGTGTGGCCCGGCACCCTCTGCCGGGGGGGCCTCGGGCTCGGACGCAAGATCCTCAGAGGCTCCGGTTCCGTGGTCCTGCCGTGCCCCCTGTTCCGGCGTTCCATGCTCGGTCAGTTTCAGGGCGTCAGACTCCGCCACAACCATCACATCAAGCATGGCCTCCGCAAGCTTGGCGTCGAAGGCCTGCCGACGGGCCTGTTCCCGCTGAACCTGGAAGCCGCCTTCCATGGCCGCTCTCACCGTCTCGACGGCGGCGGTCTGGAGAATCTGGCGTTGTCCCAGGGGACTGATCATGCCCTCACGACGAGGGCCTTGGGGCTAGGAATGGCGGCCTTTCGCCAGATGTTCCTTGATGAGCCCTTCGGCCACGGCCTCTCCATCGGGGTTGTAGGCCTCGGCATCCAGCTGGTTCTTGATGGCTTCGACCTTCTCCATCCGGATGTCCGGGACAACGGCAAGGGCTTCCTGGGCCACGGCCACGAGCCGGGCGGTAGAGGAGACCTGGACGGCATCCGTGGCGGAAGCCGGAGCAACTGGGGCGGACACAGGCGCGGCGGACGGTTTGGATCCGGTCACGCTCTGGGTGCTGCCAACGCCACCCGGTTTACCGCTGATACGCATACTCACCTCGACGAGAGATCTATCGGCAGTTTGCCAAAATCTCTCAATTCGCTGGGAGTTCTTTTTTGTGATCGTTTTTTTCGGCCTGGCTCCAGCCTGCCCTCAAACGTTCTGCCAGTCCCCACCCGCGCCCGGAAGAGGCCGCCCGCTCCACCACCGCCTGATCCATCAGGTATTCATAGGTGGACCGCGACTGCCCCGAATCCCCGAACAGCCCCGATGGCTCCACGGTCTTTCGCATGGTCTGGAAGAGGAGCCCCATCAGGAGGCCTTCGAATTGTCGCGCGGCCTTGTCGGTCTTTTCCGCCGGGTCCGGCAAGGCCTTGGCGCCCTGCGCCTGGGCCAGCGCATCGACGGCCGGGAGCCCTTGGGGTGTCACAGGACCCTCAACTCGGCCTGGAGTGCACCGGCCTCCTTGATGGCCTGGAGGATCGCCACCATATCTCGGGGACTGACACCCATGCCGTTGAGCATCTCTGCCAGCTTCCCGACGCTCACGCCAGGTTCGACGCTAATCGTCTTGGGCTTTTCCTCCATCGCAGCCACATCCTTCTTGGTGGCGGTGACGGTCTTGCCCTTGCTGAAGGGAGCAGGTTGACTCACCAGCGGCGTGGAACTGACCATGATGCTCAGGCCACCCTGCACGATGGTCACGGCACCGATGCGGACTTCCGAACCCAGGATGACGGTGCCTGTGCGTTCATTCACCACCACCCGGGCCTTGGGCTGCAACTGCACAGTCAGGTTCTCCAGCCGGGCCACCAGTTCCACGGCTCGACCCTGGAATTCCTTCGGGATCTGCAGTTCCACCGTGCGGGAATCCAACGGCTGGGCCAACTTCTCGCCCAGCTCCTCATTGATGGCGTGGACCACCCGCACAGCGGTGGTGAAGTCCTCTTCCATGAGGCTGTACCGAAGGGTGGCACGTGCGTTGAAGTTCCCACCCACTTCGCGCTCGATGAGGGCGCCCTCAGGGACCCGTCCGACGGTTGGATGGTTCTTCGTGACGGACGCTCCGCCGGCCGAGGCGCTGAACCCGCCCACCAACAGCGGCCCCTGGGCCACGGCGTAGGTTTGACCATCTGGTCCCTGCAATGCGGTCATCAGCAGAATGCCGCCCGCCAGAGATTTAGCATCCCCCGTGCTCGACACGGTCACATCCAGACGCGAACCAGTGCGAGAGAAGGCCGGAAGCTCGGTCGTCACCATCACCGCCGCCACGTTCTTCACCTTCACGGTGGCGGGGTTGACCGTGAGTCCCTGCCGGGCCATGAGGTTTGTGAGGGATTGGACCGTGAACTTGGTCTGATCCTTGTCGCCGGTGCCATCCAGACCCACCACCATGCCGTAACCCAGGAGTTGGTTGGACCGCACTCCCTGGAGGCGAGCCACTTCCTTCAGACGGACCTCGATCTTTTTTTCGGGCTTGACGGCATCGGCACCCAGGAGAGCCATGGCCGCGAGGAACAGGACTGCAACGCGCATGGAAGTCTCCTAGAAGGGCCAGATGTAGTTGAGCAGGCGGCTGATATAGCCGGGCTTCAGCGTTTCGTCGACCACGCCCTCGCCGCCGTAACCGATCCGCAGTTCCGCGACCTGGCCTGAAGCGATGCTGTTGGCCCCATCGAGCCGGTTGGGATCGATCATGCCGGCCACGTAGAGGCGCTGCGTCTCGTTGTTCAGCTGGATGTCCCGATAACCCTCGATGATCAGGTTGCCGTTGCCGATCACCTTCACGACGCGAGCGGTGATGGTGGTTGTAAAGGTTGCACTGCGACCGGTGGTGCCCGTTCCCGCAAACTTGTTGGTGTTGGAAGTGGCCTTATCAGCCAGGCTGCTTCCAATGCCGAACCCAGCGAGCGCACCAAAAAGGTTGGGGCTGCTCAGCTTATTACTGCCCGCCCGATTGGTGGTCACATCAGCCTTGCTGATGGCATTGGTGCTTTCACTGATCTTCAGGGTCACCAGATCATTCACTCGGTAGGCTCGCAGATCCGCCACGAAGGGTCGATCCCGCCAGAGGCTGCCCTCGCTAAGGGGTTGGACGGCTGGAACCTCTTCCACCAGGGGGATGGCCGGTTTCTTCAGCAGATTGGGATCATGGCGGCGGGGGATGGAGCAACCGATCCCCGCGACCAGCAGGATAATAGGCAGCATTTTCCTCATGGAACACCTCCGCACCTCAAGCTGGGCGAGGATGGTGCCAATGATTCAGGCCAGGGCCACCAACAGCCGATCATGGCCCGCAAAATCCTGATGAACCATGGCTTTACCCCAGCCGGCGCCAAGGGCCCGTCGGCACAACTCGCCCCCCTGGCCCGCCCCTATCTCAAGGAGGCAGGCCGGGGCTTGGCGTTCCCTGGCCTGGGTCAGCAGGGCTTCGGATAGAGCAAGCCCCCGGTCCGCGGCAAAGAGAGCCGAGGCCGGTTCGAAGGCCAGTTCCCGTTGAAGCCCTGGCAGATCAGCAGGATCCACGTAAGGCAGGTTGGCCACCACAAGACCTGGCGGCCCCGCCGGCACGGGATCCAGGAGGTTGCCCTCGATGAAAGTGGCTTCCGCACCCAGGGACGCGGCGTTTTCCCGGGCCACGGCCAGTGCGCCGGGGCTCAGATCGGTCGCGGTCACCCGCCAATCCGTCTCCAAGGCCAGGTGGATGGCGATGATGCCGCTACCGGTGCCCACATCCACACAGCGGTCCACCTTCAGCCGCCGTCCCACCTCCAGGGCCGCTTCCACCAGGAGTTCCGTTTCCGGCCGCGGAATCAGGGTGTCGCGGGTCACCTTGAACCGGCGATCACGGAAGAGGCACCAACCCAGGATGTAGGCCCAGGGCTCTCCCTTACGCCGGCGGCGGACCCAGGCGCTGACTTGCCTGCGCACCGGGACCGGAACGATCTCCATCCCATGGGCCACCATCCAGGATCGGGAAAGGTCCAGACCCTCCTCAAACCACCGGACACTCTCGGCGTGGGCCTCTTCGGGGTCCAGGAACACGGCCAAGGCCGCAGCCAGATCGAGGCGGAGTTGTTGATAGGTCTGAGCCATCCCACCAGCCTAGCGTGGGAAAGATAGCCAGCGAATCCTGGATTCAGGCCATCAGAGCCTTGGCGCGATCCTGGCTCTTCTGGGCCACGATCTCGTGGAGACTGCCGCCGTGGCTGTCCATGGTGACCACCAAGGGGAAATCCTCCACCTCGATGATCCAGAAAGCCTCGGGACTGCCGAACTCCTCGAGCATCTTCACGTCCACCACTCGCTTGACGCGCTCAGCCAGGAGGCTGCCTGCGCCGCCGGTGGCATGGAGGTAGACAGCCCCCGTCTTCTGGAGCCCCTCGCTGGTCTTCTTGCCCATGCCACCCTTGCCAATGACACCACGCACCTTGTAGGTCTCGATGACGTCAGCCTGATAGGGCTCCTCGCGGATGCTGGTGGTGGGGCCCGCGGCAACAAAGGACCAGGTGCCATCCTCGTTCTTCTTCACGACGGGACCGCAGTGGTAGATGACCATGTTCTCGAGGATGGGCTTCAGCCATTCAGGCTTTTCCTCCTTCATGAACTTGTGGCCGATGTCCCGGCTGAGCACGACGCGGCCGTTGAGCAGCACCTCATCGCCCACCTTGAGCTGGCGGATCTGGTCTTCAGTGATGGGGGTGGTGAGACGGATCATGGGAGCCTCGTCACAAATCAGTCGAAGGATACTTCGCCGGTAGAGCCGATCTTCATCACCAACCGGCGGCTGCTCCAGCACATGTAGCTGATGCTCACGTAGAAACTCGCCGGATGGCGGAACATCTCCTCGGCGTGAACGCCAAGGACGGTGGTATTGCCGCCGTAGCCCATGGGGCCGATACCCAGGGTGTTGAGATCATTCGTGATCTCTTTTTCAAAGGCGTCCATGGCGGGTTTGGGGTTCTTGGTGCCCAGCTTCCGGAGGATCACTTCCTTGCTCTTCTCGTAGCCGGTGACGCGGTCTCCGCCGATGGCCACCCCGAGGATGCCGGGGCTGCAACCCTGGCCCTGGGCTTTCACCACCGCGTCGATGATGCACTTCCGCACACCCTTGATATCGCGACCTGCCCCAATGGCGGCGTCCGGCAGGCGGTACTGCGCACCCACGTTCTCGCAACCACCGCCCTTGAGCATGACGGCGATCTCGATCCCCGGCTTCTCCCATTCCTCGAAGTGCACCACGGGATGGTCCTCATGGAAGGGATCCATGTTGGTGCCGGAATTCTTCCCGCTGAGAGCCTCCACACAGTTCGGCCTCAAGTAGACCTGCTTGGTGGCCTGCTTCACCGCCTCACGAATCTGCCGCTTGACCGCCGCCTGGCTCAGGCCATAGGGATGACGCACCCAGAAGATGACCGTGCCCGTGTCCTGGCAAAGCGGGGTCACGTGGCCGTCCGCCAGCAGGATGTTCCTCACCATGTCGTTCAGGGTATTGAAGGCACGGCTGCCCTCCTCCTCCGCATCGCGGCCCTTCACCAGGGCGTCGATCACGTCCTGGGGCAGGCGGCTGGTGGTACGGCGGAGCAGCTCCAGCACAGCCTGTGTGAGGTCCAACCCCTTCAGGTTCGACAGGTCGGCCTTCCAACCATCGGGCAGCACGGATTTGGACGCCACCACCTCGTTGGAGGTCAGGGTGGGAATGATACATTCAGACATGCGCCCTCCGGGATTCAGATCCCCATGATCCGCCCGGCGAAGCCCATGCTCAAGTGATCAATGCCCGTTTCACCCAGACACACGACTGTCAGCGTCCCCAGGCCCGGCATAGCGCAAGGGTGAGTTCCAGGAGCGGCGCTTCGCTGCGGGACAGGGCCATGCCCTTCAGATCGCGTTCGCACTGGTTCAGGCGGCCCAGGAGAGCCTTCACGCCCTTCGGCTTCAGCTTGTCAAAGGCGCCGCGGTAACCATCCAGGAGGAAGGCCTGCTTGGGGGAGAGACCCAGCGCCGCGGTCAGCTCCTGCCCTTTGAGCCCCGCGGCCTGGGCCTCCGCGAACCGCAGGAGACGGTCCACTTCGCGACGGGCTTGGCCCAGCAGCATCAGGGGCTCATCCCCGTCCTCCATAGCGGTGCGAAGGGCCCTGAGGGCTCCGCTGGTATCCCCTTTCTGCCAGGCCCCCGACCAGGCGAAGGCTTTCTGCTCGGCCAGCCGGAAGGTGACCTGATCGACCATGGCTTCCGTGACGCGCCGGTCCTCAGCCAGCAGATCCAGTACTTCGAGGGCCCGCTTCAGCAGCCCCGGTTGCCCTCCCTGCCGATGGGCCAGAAGGCTGGCAGCAGGTCCCTGGAGGATAAGGCCCAGCCGTTTGGCTTCGATTTCGATGAAGCCAGGGATTTCTGCAGCCTCAAGTGCACCCACCTTCAGAATCCTTCCGGCCTTCATCCAGTCCGTCCATGGCTTGGCGCCCAGGGCCTTGCCGGGAGCGGCGGGCAGGGTGGTCCAAGCCACCAGCAGAAGGTTCACACCCGACAGGGGCTTCTCCAGGATCCCCTTCACCACCACCGGCAATTCCTTGGCGCGGGTCAACAGGTTGTCGGCCGCTGGCACAACCACCGCGCGGGCTTCGGCTCCCAGGGGCGGGGCCTCCTGGAGGGCGGCCACGACTTCAGGCCAGGGGCAACCCTCGGAACAGACGGTGAGCGAGAAATCGGCCCATTCGGGATCCACGTGTTTCCGCTTCCAGGCTTCCACGGCCTCGCGGCGCCCGTCGCCGTCCTCGCCGTGCACCAGCGCGAAGGAGTGGTCCAACCAGGCGGCAGGTGCAGCCATCAATCGCTACCTTCCAGAAGCTGGGTGAGAAAACTCTCCGCGAAATCATCTGCGAGGCTTTCCAGCACCTGCAATTCGCGGTTGTCGAAGCTGGCGAAATTCTGGTCCACCCGATACTGGTTCGAGAAGGTCAGTCCCCGACGCGAAAGCACCACCGCGCCGGTCTGGCCATCCAGCAGTTCCACGCTGGCCACCACCGCCACCTCAACGCGGGAGGCGGAACCAGCACTGGCCTTGACTCGGTCATTGCCGAGGGTGAGGCCGATGGGCCTGGATCTGTATTCCTCCAACGTGCCTTGAAGCACCCACCGAGAAGGCGCCCCCTGGGGCACCAGCCGCCAGGGACTGGCCGCCACCACGCGGTTCTCCAGCGCCTTGGTGAAACGATCCTCCAGGCCAAGCCGAGGCGTCAGATTGCGGAACCGCGCCAGCCGGATCGTCTCACCCTGTTTCGCCCAGGCCGCCCCCCGCTGCTGTCGGTCCAAACGGTGATACCCGCAACCGAGGGTGGCTGCGAGAACGGGGGCGATGATGGCGATCCGGAAGGCAAAGGACACGGGAATCCTACGGATGGTACACGCCCACGTAGGGCAGGTTGCGGAGCTTGCCATCGAAATCAAGACCGTAGCCGACGACGAAGTGGTCCTCGATGGTGAAGCCGACGTAATCCACGGGCACCTCGACCTTGCGGCGGCTGGGCTTGTCCAGCAGGGTGCAGATCTTCAGGCTCAGAGGCTCCCGGTCCTTGAGAAGGTTGCGGACCTTGAACAGGGTGAGGCCCGTGTCCACGATATCCTCCACCACCAGGGCATGGTGGCCCTGGATGCTGCGGTCAAGATCCTTGAGGATATGCACCTCGCCCGTACTTTCCATGCCACCGCCGTAGCTGGCGACCTGCATGAAACTCACATCGAAATCCAGTTCCATGGCGCGCACGAGATCCGCGAAGAAGGGGAACACACCGTTGAGCAGGCCCACGACCACGAGATCCTTCCCGGCGTAATCCTTCGCCAGCTGAGCCCCCAATTCCTGGACCCGGACCCGGATCTGGGCCTCGGACAAGAGGGGCGTGATGCGGTCGCGCATGAAAACTCCTGGAGATCGGATGATTGAGGGCTCAAGACTGAAGGCCGACGCCCTGTCCATTCAACCCGAGAACCCCTCGCTGGGTCCATCCGATGACGGCCGATTCATCCCCTCTCCGGCCGTTGAGGACTAACATGATGGCGATGGCCACCTTGAGCGAGCCCCACATGATCCAGACGGCCCTCGCGACCGCCGATCGAACCCCTGATCCGGGCTCACCGTACCACACGCCTGAGGTGTTGGCCTGGGTCGAGGCTGCCCAGGGGGGCGATCAGGGGGCCTTCGCCTCCCTGGTGCGGCTGTTCTCACGGGATGTCTATGGCAAAGCCTTTTCCATCCTGAAGAACCATCAGGACGCAGACGATGTGGTGCAGGAGACCTTCATTCGTGTCTACCGCGCCCTGCCCGGCTTCCGTTTTGAATCTTCCTTCCGGACCTGGCTCATCACCATCGCCACCCGGCAAGCCTTGAATTACCGGGTGCGGGTCGCCAGGGACCATGAAAGCCTTGACGGCCTCGAGGGCACCTTCGAGCATCCAGCCCTCCGCATCGAGGAGACCCAGATCGCCACCCTGATGGATCAGGAGGCTCGGCGGCTGCTTCAGAAAGCCCTGCCGAAACTGCCCAAACGCCAGAAGGAGGCCCTGACGTTGAAGCTCCAATACGACTGGAAATACGAACAGATTGCCCTGGAAATGGGCACCTCGGTGGGCAGTGTGAAAGCCCATATTTTCCATGCCATCCAGAACCTGACCCGCCATGTGAAAGGAGGCCGGGTATGACCCATCCTCTGCTCCCCATTCCCGAAGCCTGTTCCCGGACACTCGATTCGGTCCTGAAGGATCCGCTGGATCTCAGTCCTGAGGTGGAGGCCCACATGAAGATCTGCCGTGCCTGCTCGGAAGCCCGGGTCATCTACCTCGCCCAGGAAGACGCTCCCGAGGCTTTGGCTCCGGCCGGCTATTTCGAGCGCCTGCCTGACCGCGTGCTGCGCAAGCTTCCTGCCCGGACCAGCCTTCGCCGGCGGGTGCGCCCTTTCACTTGGGCCACCGCGGCCGCCCTGCTCATGGCCGTCGGTGCCAGTGCCTTCTGGGCCGGCCGTGCCAACCGCACGCCCCTTGTCGAGGCCACCCTGCCCCGCCAGATCGAAACCGTGGAAACCAATGTTTCCGATACCCCCTTCCATGATCGTGAAGAGGATGCCGCCGAGGTCCAGTCGCTCACGCCTGAAGAAATGAAGGCACTCCTGAAGCGCCTGGAATCCTCCCAATCGTCCCTGAGGTGACCCCATGTTCCGCCATGTTTTCCTAATGTCCATCCTGCTGATCGCTTCGGCACCTGGCCATGGCCAGACTGAAGATGATCGGCCACTGGCCCGCTTTCGTTTGGACCAGCTTCAGCAGTCCGTCGGTCTTCCCGAGGAACAGGCCCGTGCCGTGGTGGAGCGCTGGTCCCGCTATGACCGGGAGCAGTTTGAAAAAACTCAGCAGATCCAGCAGATCCGACGCCAGTTTAACGATATTTTGCTGGGGCCAGGCTCCGAGGAAGAAAAGAACGCCAAGGTCCGGCCCATGCTCGACCACTTTGTGGATTTGCGCCGACAGCAGGCGGATCTCAAGTTCAAGTTCGAGGATGACATCCGGGGGAAGCTCAGCCCCGCTCAGCAGGTCCGCCTGATCGTCCAGGTGGAGGATATGCAGCGGCGGGTGGTGGAGGCCCTGAGGCAGGGCCTCGGAAACCGCCCGGGCGGCGTGGGCCTCCGCCAGGGGGGTATCGGTGGTGGGATCCGACGGGGCGGACGGTAGGCCTCAGAGTGACGGGGCCTCCAGGATCACGGGGATGACCAGCGGCCGTGTCTGAGTGGTCTTGCGGATGATCCGCCGCAGGGCAAGCCGCAGCGTATCCCTGAGGGCCGCCCCGTCCTCGCGGACCCCAGGCGGCGCCTCTTCGTAGGCCTTGCGGGCGACGCCCGCCAGCAACTCAGCGTAGGCCTCGTCATCCGAAAGCATCACGAAGCCTCGGCTGAGGATGGTGGGCTGTGCCGCTAACTCGCCGGTCTGGGGATCCACCAGCAGGGTGGCGAAGACTACACCGTCCTCCTGGAGGATGAGGCGATCCTGCACCACGCGGGCATCCACCATGTGGTCCACGCCCTGATCCACGAAGCATTTGCCCACAGGCACGGCCCCCGGCATATCCACCCCGCCATCCTTGAAGAGACGCAGGCAAAGCCCACCGTCCAGAAGGGAGATGCGCTCCGGTGTCCACCCCAGCGACGCCGCGAGGGCACCATGGGCCCGCAGGTTCCGATAGGTACCATGCACCGGCACCATCTGCTCGGGCCGCGCAGCGCGAATGAGATCGGCTAATTCGTCCCGGCTGCCATGGCCAGAGGCGTGGACGGGGCCGAACCCTTCCGTGGAAGTCTCTGCCCCCAGTCGTTCCGCCGCATCCAGCATCCGCGAGATGGCCACTTCGTTTCCAGGGATGGACCGGGCGCTCACCACCAGTCGGTCGCCGGGCTCTATCCGCAGGCCCTTCACCTCCCGCCGGAGCAACCGGGCCAGCCCGCTCATGGGTTCGCCCTGACTGCCGGTGCAGAGCACGAGCAGGTCGCCGGGATCGTAGAGCTGGGCATCCTTGGCGTCGATCAGGATGTCGTCCGGCAGGGACAGGCGCTTGAGGGACCGCGCCAAGGTGAGGTTGCGGTCGAGGCTGCGCCCCAGCAACACCACCCGGCGGCGGAATTCGTAAGCCAGGTCTATCAACAACTGGAGGCGGTGGATGTTCGAGCTGAAGGTGGTGACGAAAAGGCGGCCCTTCGTCTGCTCGAAGGCAGACTCCAGGCCCTCACGGCACACGGATT
The DNA here is from genome assembly GCA_030824075.1 of Geothrix sp. GTDB lineage: Bacteria > Acidobacteriota > Holophagae > Holophagales > Holophagaceae > Geothrix. The sequence continues at coordinate 39,670 of JAVBYJ010000035.1, read as the reverse complement.
CCGACGGTGAACGGCCCGGTCGGCCGATGTTGGTGGAATCCGCCATGAGCAGGCGCACACCGGCATCACCCAGGGTCCTCAGGCGATCCATGCCCGTGAAGCGCCCGTCCATGGGCTCAGGGTCCACCTTGAAATCACCCGAATGCACCAGCACCCCCTGGGGGGTGTGCAGGGCTAGGGCACAGGCGTCCGGGATGCTGTGGGTGACGGGGATCCACTCCGCTTCGATCTCGCCATCACCGACCTTCACGCGGCCGTAGTCCCGCACGGGATGGAGCAGGCCCGGATCCAGGCCATGCTCACGCAGCTTGCCTTCCACCAGCCCCAGGGTGAACGCGGTGCCATAGACCGGCACCGGCCAGCGGCGGAGAAAGTAGGGCAACGCGCCGATATGATCCTCGTGGCCGTGGGTGAGCAGCACAGCCTGGATGCGATCCGCGAAGGGCTCCAGGTAGGCGAAGTCCGGCACGATGGAATCGATGCCCGGCTGGTCATCCGAGGGAAAGAGCTGGCCGCAGTCCACCAGGAAAAGGCTGCGAGCGCTGTGCACGACCAATGCGTTCATACCGAACTCGCCGAGCCCGCCAATGGGGATCAGCCGCAGTTCATCGGCAGCAGGTGCCTCGGTCCAGGCTTCAAATTCAGACGCTACGGGCATGACGATGGGAACACCTCCGGATGTCGTTTCATGAGTCTTTGGGTAACCTCCAGCCACGTCGAAGGCGGGATCACTTCGGCGCGAAACGCCGGGGCCAGCCCCACGCTGATCAGGCCTTCAGCCGACAAAACCCCTTGCCAATTGTTCGCCAGCGTTTTGCGACGGTGGGCGAACGAGCGGTGGAGCACGGTGAGCAGGGCCTTTCGTTCGATCAGGCTGGGCGCGTCCTCACGGGGAACGAACTGCACCACGGCCGAATCCACCTTGGGCGAGGGACGGAAGGATCCCGGTCCCAGCTTCATGAGCCGCGTCAACCGTGCGCAGAGCTGGGTCAACACCGACAGCGGACCGTAGGCCTTGGTGCTGGGCACGCCCATCAGCTTTTGCGCCACTTCCAGTTGGAACATGAGCACCATGCGGTCCCAAAGAATGCCCTCCGTGAGCAACCGGGCCAGAATGGGTGTGGCGGCGTTGTAGGGCAGGTTGCCAACCACGGACCAGGAGGCGCCCTCCGGCAGGGGGATCCGTACGGCATCCCCCTGGAGCAAGCAGAAATGGGGTTGGGTCGAGAAACGGTCCCGTAAGAGGTCACAGGCTTCCGGATCCAGATCCACCGCCCAGAGTGGCCGGCCATCCACCAGCAGCCGCTCAGTGAGTACGCCTGGCCCCGGGCCGATCTCCAGGATCCTCGCCGCACGCGATGCCAAGGCCGCGCTCACGATGGTGGCAATGGCCCCCTCGTTCACCAGGAAATTCTGGCCAAAGGCCTTCTTCGGGCGAAGGCGGGCGACGGTTGAAGGATCTGACACAGTTCAGCGTACCACCTCCTTGCATGGGGATATGAAAAGGGGCCCTTACGGGCCCCTGGAAAGATTCAGGAATGAGGCGCATTCAACGTATGATCCGCCAGGCCCTGGGGGCGAATGACTGCGTTCCGCCTTGGACAACCAGATCCTGGATTTTTACGTTGCCGGAGGTTCCTGCGGCGGGCGTATCCTGCCCACTTTGGAGAACCATGCGGCTGCCGATGGCCGTGAGATCGCCAGCCAGGTTGGTCCAGGTGAACACAAACCCATTGCAGCCAGACAGCAGTTTATCGGTCGAACCGGTGGTTGCCAGATCCCCATCACCGAACACGGGGGCCAGCGCATCGCACATTCGATAGGTGTGAGTGACGCCAGCGCCTTCGCAGACGACGGTGCTCCCGGTCTTCCCGGGCTTGAAGGCGGAGAAGATCAAGCCTCCATTAACGACCAAAGGGTTCAGGTAGGATTTCTCAAACAGGAACTTGCCAGAGAGCGGATCTGGAGTCGGAGCATGGAACCGCAGGTAGTACCCGAGCTTCAGGTTGATACCCAGATAGCTGGTATCGCCTGGCACCAGGGTGGAGGTCTGATCTGAAAGCAGGGCATCAGTGATGGCGTTCCCTGACCCATTCACATCGCCAATCGTCGGGATATCCGCGCTGTCCTGGCGGTCCAGGACCATAATGTGGCGGTAGGGGGTATTGGCCACCGGGCCAATGGGATCCAAGTCCATGGGATCGTTGCGGTCCCCGGTCCCGAAGGTGACGCCGACAACAGGGGGAATCATGTTTGGAGCGTTAGTGCTGCTGGAAGGCCGCAGGAACTGAGGGATGGCCTTGGAAATGCGGTAGGCCACGGGTGTGGACGAGATCGGTGCAGCGGCAGTAATCTTTCCCGATATTAGAGTCGTCTGTCCCTTATAGATCCAGCGAACACCGGCATTACCGGGGGATTGGCTGATGTTCATCGATCCATCAGTGGTCCATTGATCAATATTGGAGTGGTCCAGGCGCCAACCCACGGGTTGCGTTGACAGGGTTTGCATCGACCCCAGGGCGTAAACACCACCGGAGTGATCCCCAAAATAAACCCGCTGGGCCTTCTTGGACCCCACATAGAACTCGAATGGGAAGGCACCCGCACTGATGGCCCCCATGTTGGGAAAGCCGGCAGCCAGAGGCCCGTTATTCACGAAGTCGTAGATCTTAATGGGGGTGCCATCCTCCACGTTCAGGGCGATCAGGGATCGCCCCAATTTGGCTGGACCTGGGTTATTCCCGATGGTGAGCGCGTCCAATTCATTGTTGCTGTAACCGCCACCGAGGAAGACCACATCTGTTTCCACCGCGGGGCTTCCCAACTCCACCCGCGCGACAGAAGGTGTAGAGGTGGCCAAACCCATGGTCTTGATGGCCGGATCGCCGGATGTATTCGGATCCAGCATCCACTTCAGCACGGGTGCGCCTGGATTCAGCACATCAAAGGCATAGTAACTGCGTCCGCCCTTGCGCATCCCGATGATGACGCGGATGGTATCGGCGCTGTCCACCCGACGGTTTCCTGTGGGGGATCCAGGCAGGGCCTTGTCCTTGAAGTAGATATAGGGCGAACCATCCACCGTGTAGATGTGATCGTTTCCCTTATCCTGGAGGAGTTTCAACTTAGAGATGGTGCCGCCCACCGAAGGACTATTGAGCAACTCTGGAGGGACGAAACTCCAGAGTTCATCGAGGTCCGCCTTGAGTACACCGGTAATTTTATCAATGCCACTTACCTCACCAAAGGCATGGAAGTGGCCTTGGTTATCTCCCACGAAGATCACCTGGAAGCGTGGGTCATTCATGGCGGCATAACCGGCCCATTTGCCCGCCAAAGTGCTGCTTGCAGGGATCAGGGCGGGATCATACTCCACAGCCGCCGGCGAACTGTTGATGATGTCGCCCATGAGGTCCGTGCGGGAAGTACTGATGGACGTCGGAACATTGGCCGTATCTAGCACGGCATCGTTTGAGGCTCCCCTGATGAACCGGATCAAGCTAATCGCAGACGAGGCGTCTGAAGTGCCCATCACCTTGTAGGTAAGGAGACTGTTCGCATCGCTGAAAGCCTGAGGGGCCGCCGTAAGAGGAAGTCCGGTTGCTGGTATGACCGTTTCGGGAACCATGGTGTAGATGTTCCGGCTCTTCCAACCCTTGGCCTTGAGCATGGCCGAGGCAGAGGCCACGGCATTGCCCTCATTGATATCCATCTGAAAGTTCCCAAACTTGTCCTTGAGGCCCACGGTGCCATCTGTCTGAATGCCAAGGCCCGCCATCAACAGATCGCCTTTCCAGATGGAACCCTGGCCATCATTGGAAGATCCAAAACGTCCAAGGTAGGCGCGGTTGCCCAGATTCAGGCCGACCAAGGGCGCCGCCGGCGCAGTGATGCTGGTGTCTGCGGCAGTGATTCGCGCAATGATCTTGCTGAGGCTATTGGAGAGGGTCGTGGGATCGGTGGCATCAAAAAAATTGACCGACGTTTTGCCTGTCACTGTTACACCATCGGCCACCCAATTCGTTGGATCAAAAATCACATCGGTAGATACTTTGTCTTTATGGTTCCTCGGATCGCCATAGCCAGCCGTCTTGATTAAGGGCCCCTTACCTCCCTGGGTGTCAGTGGCTCTACCCGCAAGGCTCAGCCCCACTGTCATGGTTGTGATATACCGGCCATCCGTGCCAGCCGATCCACGGCTCTTCACCCGGAAAGGTGCAAAGAGAGAGGGTGCGCCAGTGCCGGAAACTTGCTGACCAGCGACTGGGTCTGCGTGAGCTGCTACAGCAGCCAGACTCCACACGTTGAAGTAGCCTCCATCTGGATTGAGGCCCGAAAAAGGAATGGCCTTGACCTGGCCATAGGTGGTCCAAGTGCCTCCCGATGTCTTATCCCAACTCCCACTGGGGGTCGCATCGTTGGCATTGCCATCGGTGAATAGGATCACCCAGGAAGTACGGCAGGGCGATGGATTTTCATGGGAAGGGGTATGGGCCGCATCGAAGACGCTAGCGCCCGCATCGTTAATCACCATCTGGGCATAACTATTGGCCAACGCGTAGTTATAGGGGGTGGAGGTATAGGGTGCGAGTCCTTGAATCTTCGTGACTGAACTGTGAATGACACCAGCAGATGATTTTTGAAACAGCACTAATTTTCTTTCGTTGCCAGTTAGGTTGGCGGTATCAATGGTCGATTTTTTTTCTTCCTCACTGTGGTTATCTAAAGATCGGTATGCCCACCAGAGCTTGTCTTGGTTGGCGTACCAGGTCTTCAGGGTCGCCGCCTTGAGAAACTGGAATCGGGTTCCAGCAGGAATGTCATTAGCGAAACAACGGCCGCCCTCAGATGGGCGAGGAATGACATAGGTCCCGCCGCCTCCGGCATCATCCTTGTACGTACCCGAACCACCACTTTCGTCATCCCCGGTTGGCCCCTTTTTCTTGGTACCAAAGAAGAGCCAGTAGAGGTAATCATAGTTGTAATGAAAGCGACCGATCTTGTTGGCGGGGTCAGAACCCGTTTGAATGATGTTGTAGGTATTGGTGTAGAGAGTGTCATAAATCACGTCCTGACCAGCATCGACGTCTGGAATAGAATCCTTCACCAAGGTCGTCATCGGAAGGATGTTGCCCAGGATATCGGTCGAAGTGGCCTTGAACAGCGCCCATGGAATGGGAATATGCAGGGTCCGCTTCACGCCGCTAGTCGGGTGTGTGGCGGTAATCTCCACGTGAGTGGCTTGCTGGACCCAGGAGAGGGCTGTCCCGGTCGAGGTATTCACATACGTACCATCTGGCTTGAGGAGTTTCCCCCCGGTCATGGACATGTATGTGCCAGTGCTTCCCGAATCGGAATAGCCTGTGGCCTTATACCGAAAAGAAACAGTCTTGGTGGTCGTGTTCAAGTACGGAACCACACCCTCCCAATCCGTGGAAAGCCCCGTGGGTACCTTGGAATGAATGCTCTGATCCCAATCGGCAAAGTAGTCCTTGTGCCAAAACATGGCGTGCATGGACCCTGAAAAATCGAAGATGGTGATCATTTCCGGCTTCACGCCGCCGCTCTTGTAGACGTCGAGCAGATCCGTGGGAGTCAGCAGTTTGGGGTCTACCTGGGCGACAAGAACCGAGGCGGCGAACAAACCTAACAACAAGGGTTTAAGGCGTGCCAACGTGAAAGACATGGTTCCTCCCGAAGGGTTGAGGACGGATCTGATCAGAAAGGCGGCAGAGTAGCGGCAAGTTCGCGCTGGGCTTGATAGGTCTGGGCGTTCTCGGGAGTGGCGTGACCCGTAGCCAGGAAGCGCCAGAAATAATCGCCGGTGGCACCGCCGACCTTGGTGCCGCCAGAGGCTCCGGAATTATCAGAACTTCCGCCCCCCGTCCGACCTGCTGGCAGGGTGCCCAGAAACCGGTACTCGATATCGAAGTCCTGCTGGGTTCTAGCAGTCCCCCCCTGGTCCAACCTCATGGCCGGGTCGTTTGCGGATGCGATCGTTACCGCGGGATAGCCTGTGGACGAGGCGATGGTGTTTTTCATGCTACCCAGCAGATAGAGTTCCTTGGTGCCTGGAGAAGCGGCGGTGAAGTCAGACAACTTAACAGCGCCCTGGCCCCAGATAATCACCCAGTCCAGGCCTGCATCCGCTGCAGCGGCAGCCTTGTTGCCCTGGATGATGGTGCCGGCCATTGATAGTTCACGGATGGCGTTGCGACTGAGGCTGAAGGTGGCGGCACCGAGAACACCGACCAACACCAAGGCCATGACTATGGTGAGCCCGCCCTGCTGCTTGGCCCGGAAGGAGGAAAGAGAATCAGGCGTCATGGGGAACCTCAAAGGGGCAGGCCAAAATTGCGGGGAGCAACCATCAGGGACTGGGTTCGGCGAACATAGGCTGCCTGGCCAAGGGCGCTGGCACTCTCAGAACGAGGGGCCGCCGAGCGGGAGGTGATGTCCATCCGCATCAGGAAGGGAAAGGTCCGGAACCACAGCGGGTTATTGGCATCGCGAGGGGTCACGCTTTTGCCACCGGGGGTCTGGGCTGAAATTTTTGTAACGATGGCATCCCAATTAGCGGATCCCTGCCTCAGCCAAGTGGCTCCACCGTCGAAGCTCAGATCCACCACAAACCCGTCAATGTTTTCGGCGATGACTTCCGTGGTGGCTCCAGCCCAGGAAATGAGGGTACCTCCAGGGGGATAGGGAGCCTGCTGGCGGACCAGGCAAGGCACGGTAATTGCCGGATTGGAGGGATCCCATGGGCGGGCTTGAATCGAGTAACGGGTCACCACGTTTGGGCGAAAGATGGCGATGGGGGTGCCCGGCTCGTGGTAGGCAAGGGCCGCCGAAAGGGCGTAGCCGCCCGCCTGGGTAACGCCCGCCAGGGCTGCCCCTGTGGCCGATACGCCGATGATGTTGCCAGACACCGACCCTACCTGGATCTGTTCGAAAGCCGCATCAAGAATGGCCACCACATCTCCGGGCTGCACCTCTGTCAGAGAGCCGGTCAACGTATTGACCGTCAGGGAGGCCGGGGTAGTCCCGGACACTGTCGCTTGAATGGGTAGTGGAAGGTCGCCCACAAACTGCAACTCGTCGGGACTCGGCGCGAGAGGGGCCGTGACCAGGGGACCGGCAAGATTGGCTGGATCGGGCCCCGTGATCAGGACGGGGGTCGGCGAAGGCAGAATCATGAAGGGTTCCTGCGTGCCTGCAGAGACCGAATACCCCGTGGGCTGATTGAAGGGCACCAGCGCGAAGTACCCGATGGAAGCCGCGTCATCCTGAAGGGAAGCCAGGGCCCAGCGCCCTCGCCGCTGGCTGGCGATCATATCGTTGACGCGCTGGAAACCGGCTAGGTTCGCGGAGTACACCCGCAGCATTCCAGCCGTCAGGATGCCGATGAACATGACCGCGACCAGCATTTCAATGAGGGAGAATCCCTCTTGAAGAGGACGGAACCGCCGAAAGAATCGGAGCGTCATGGCTGGACTCCATAGCGGACAAGGCGACTGAGGGAAAGCGAGGTGGGGTCCATGGCCGTCCCCTGGGCATCCACGGCCTGATCTTGCCAGGTGACAGTGACGACATATTCATTCAAGTTCATGTTCGTGATGGCCAGCGTGGGCGTAGCAGCCGTGGGAGCCAGGCGAACCCAACCCACCGAAAAAACCTGGGTCGGATCCCCAGCCACCACCGGGAAGCCATTGAGATCAAAGGTCCCAAAGGTGCCGATGGCATTAGCGCCGGTGTAGACACGAACACCAGTGTAGTTGGGGGTGCCCATCACTCCGGCGGCGATGGACCAGGACATACTGCCCTCGGTTTGAATGGCGCCCAGGCAACCTTCCGCAAGGGCTGCGGCCGTCACGCGGTTCCGACCCCCCGAATTACTGCGCAGGGTGGACACCTGGAGGGCGGCCAGTCCAAGCAGGCCGATGCCGAAAATGAGGGAAGTGACAAGCAGTTCGGCCAGGGAGAATCCAGATTGACGTAGTGAGCGGCGAGTCATGGTCGGAACTCCTACAGGCGCTGCCAGGGCGCGGCGGGGTCGCCGGCGTTGGGTTTATAGAAGGCATGAATGCCATTCGCCCGGGTCACCAGAACCAATCCCACGGGTGCGCTTCGGTAGGAAGCGCCGTTCCGCATCCCCCCCACATACACATAGAAGTCCTGGTTGGCACGACCGGTAGCGTCGAAGAACATGGCCGTGCTGACAGACCCCGTGAACAATTTCCCAGCGGCGCCAGGAGGAACGCCATTGGTGAAGAGGGCCGCGATGGATGGCTCCCCCCCCACCAAGGGATCTGGATTAGGGGGTGCCTGGGTATAGACGGGCCAACTTCCGTCGGTTTCAATGCCTGAATACTTGCTGGCGCTGGCACCTGCCGCTGTACGAAGCCAGGTGGTCAGCGGCGGAGGAATAGCGGGGGGCGGGACGACATCTCCCTGGGAGGGAAAGGTGAGCATCAAATTGGCCTGATGCCCGATGGTTGTGAGGGTGACTGTCCTACCCGTGGTCTGGGCCACTGTGCGAGCCTCCGCTAGCACACCGTAGAGCGTATTCAGAGTCCCCTTGACGGCCGCAGGCTGGGCCGCGCCGTACCAGTTACCTGTGGCGAGTGCGACAATTCCGACAATCACCACCACGACCAGCAATTCGAGCAGCGAAAAACCCCTGGTGGATCGGCGCATCATTCGTCCCTCATGGTTGACGACCCAAGAATCGGCTGGATCACCCAAAGCCTTTGTTTTTTTTAAAAATTAAATTGACATGTGTTACAAGATAATAATGACCCGAAAATAAAATAATCACATCAAATGTGACATTTTTATACACTACCCAAACTGAATCGGATCCCGATCCAGGGCGATGGGGCCCGAGGGATCCAGGGGATGGCGGGCGAGCACTTCACCCAGGGCGCCGCGGCCACCTTTGAGCAGGAGATGCATGCGCCAGCGATCGCGGACCCTCGGGACGGGCGCCTCCAGGGGCCCGAGCACCCGCAGCCCGGGAACAGACAGTCGTTGTCGAAAGGTCTCCAACGCCTCGCGGGCCTCCATCGGGGTGTCGGCCTCAGCCCGGTAGAGGGAGAGCGCGGTGAAGGGCGGATAGCCCAGGCCCTCGCGAAAGGGCAACTCTGAGGCGGCAAAGGCTTCGAAGTCCTGGGCCAGGGCGAAGGTGATGGCCGGATGTTCGGGCGAGTAGGTCTGGAGGATCACGCGACCGGGCAACGCGGCTCGGCCCGCCCTGCCCGCCACCTGAGTGAGGAGCTGAAAGGTGCGCTCGGAGGCCCGAAAATCGGCCACCTTCAGCCCTTGATCCGCGTTGAGCACGCCCACCAGAGTGAGACGCGGAAAGGTGTGGCCCTTCGCCAGCATTTGAGTGCCCACCAGGATGTCCACCTCCCCGGCCTCCACCGCCAGCAAACCCGCCTCGAACGACCCGCGACGCCGGGTGGTATCCCGGTCCAGACGCAGGATCCGGGCGGTGGGAAAGAGCTGCCTCAGGTGCTCCTCCACCTGTTCGGTGCCCTCGCCCACCCCTCGCAAGTGTTCGGCGCCGCAATCGGGACAGGCCTCTGGCGGCGCGGTCTCATGACCGCAGAGATGGCAGCGCAGACGGAAATCGCCCCGATGATAGGTGAGGGAGATGGCGCAATGGGGGCATCCCAGGGACTTGCCGCAGGCCCGGCACATCCAGAAATTTTCGTAACCCCGGCGGTTCAGCAGCAGCAGGGCCTGCTCCCCGCACATCAGGGTTTCTGTCAGGGCGTGCATCAAGAGCGGCGCGAGGATTACCTTCCGCCGCAACTGACGGTAGGCGTCGCGCAGGTCCACGATTTCCACAGTTGGCAGGGTAATGCCCGCGGGCCGCTGGCGCAGCCTCAGCAATCGGTAGCGGCCACTCTGAGCGGCATGCCAACTTTCCAGGCTGGGTGTGGCGCTGCCCAACACGATGGGGCAGCCTTCAAGTTGGGCGCGCTTGATGGCCAGATCCCGAGCATGGATGCGGGGATGTTCCTCGGATTTGTAGGAGCCCTCATGCTCCTCGTCCACGACAATAAGGCCGATGTCGCGCAGAGGTGCCAGGACCGCGTTCCGAACGCCCACAAAGAGGTCGGCATCGTTGAAGAGCAGCCGCACCACGTCGCCGTGTTTCTCCCCGGCGTTGAGGCCCGCATGCCCCACGGCGACTCGGCCGGGAAAGCGGGCCTCCAGGCGGTCCAGTAGACGCGCGGTGAGACCGATCTCCGGCACCAGCCAGAGCACCCGCCGTCCAGCGGATAGCACCTGTTCTGCCAGGGAGAGATAGACCTCCGTCTTGCCCGACCCCGTCACGCCCTGAAGCAGGTGGACGCCAAATGTTCCGAGTTCCACGGCTTCCAGGGCCGTCCGCTGCTCCTCATTCAGAATCACCGTGCGGTCCACGCCCGCCTCGCGCCGCTGCCCCAGCAGGTCCACCCGCTTCATGCGGGCGACAAGGCCCCGCTTCTCAAGGGTGCCCAGCACAGAAGCGCCCACGCCCGCGGCCTCGAGCAATTCCGGTTCCATCAGGGCGCCGCCCGCATCCTCCAGGGCCAGCAGCACCTTGGCCTGGGACGGTGTCACCCGGGCCGGATGAGGGACACCGGTGAGGCGGACTTCGGTGAATCCTGCGCCACGCAGGGCGGACCGGTGCAGCAGGGTGGGCAGAATGGAGGGCTCCCGCTGCCAGGCCTCACCCAGATCGGACAATGCGTCCCAGGCTCCACGGTCGCGATGAAAGGACAGTCGCTGTCCATCCTCATCCGCTTCCCAGTGGGGCAGCATGGCCTGGGGCAGGCTCAAGGGCAGCAGGTGGGCTTCGAGGCAGCCGTAGTAGCGGGCGGCGAAAGTCTGCAGTTCCCTCAGCTTCGCGGGCAGGAGCGGGAAGGGATCGATCACAGCCTCGATGGGGCGCAGCTTGGCCGCCGGCGGCGAGGGATCGGGTCCCATGGCGAGGCCCACCGCCAGGCTGTTCCGCACCTTCACCCGCACCCGCACGCCGGCTGGCAGCCCCTGCGGCGCCAGATAGGTGAGTGGCGGCAAGGGCCGGTTCAGCTGGATGCGTGTGGGAACGAGGTCTGGCGGCCCTGCATTCATCGCGGTCGGGCCTGGGACATTCCGCCCCAGCGAGTGGCAAGATCCGGTCGATTCAGCCGCTGGGCCAAGTCCCTGGCCTGCCCGGCGACCCCATCCCACCGCAGAAATTCCACGGCCTGAAGGACCACCTGATCGGCGGTTCCCGCATCTCCCAGAGCCAGGAGGGCCTCGATCAGGGGTTGGAGTACCCGGGACCAGATCCGCTCGCCGGGTCCCGGTCCCATGGCCGAACGACGGGCATCACCGCGCCATTCCTCCCACCGGGGCTCCATGGCCTCGCGGATGGCGCGCCAATCGCCGCGCTTTTTCGCGTCGCGGCTGAAGGCCTCAAGGACCGCCGCTGGTGGCCAGTCTTCGGGCGCTGTGCCGGGAAGGGGTTCCAGGCTGTCGAGCAAGGGAGAGAGCGCACGACCACCAGACTGGTCAGCGCCCATGATCCAGATTCGCCAAAGATCCCAGGCATTGGGCTGGCGGCGCAGCGCGTCTTCGACCGAGGGGAGGTGCCGTGCCCAAAGGGCCCGCATGGTGGGTGAATGGATGGCCTCCGCGCCATTGAGCGCCCAGGGCAGGTCGGAGGAGACCTCCAGCCAGGAACCCTGGAACAACCGGTCGAGGGACTGGGCCACCTCCGCCCAGATTTTCAGGTCGTTCTCCACGTCGAGTTGGACCGGCTCCGGAAGCTTCCCGCCATCCGTTTCCGTCTTGGGCCGCTCCTCGACCGGCCCCAGGGCCTTCAGGGTGCGTCGACAGGCGATGACCATTCGCTCGCGCAGGAGCGCAGCCTGGGCTTCCAGATGGTCGCTGTTGCGTCGCAGGAAATCCGCCAGCTCTTGAACCCGGGTTTTGAGTCCCGCCCGCTCCGCCGCAGCGCCCAGGAGGGTGGCACTGGGCAGCGATGCACCGTCCGCCAGCACCCGTCCCCCATGGTCCAGCAAGGCCCAGTGGCCTCCCCGCGCCCAGCCGTAGCGGTCGCGCAGGTAGGTGGACATGGCATCAGCCTTTTTCCCGCCCGCCACATGAAGGGGGAGATTCAACGCCACCAGAGGGTCCTCCTGGAGGGCAGCCCTGGCTGCGGGGCCCCAGGAGCCCCCCTCGTCCTCCAGCACCAGCCAGGTGCCCAGGCGGTTCTTCTTGAGCTCACGCTCGAAGGCATCCATGGGGCTCAGCGTTCTAGGCCCCTGCGCCACCAGGGCCGCAGGAAGCAGCATCAGGACAGGACTGCGCATGGGATCGCTCCAGGTTGCCAAGTTACACTATCCGGATGCTGGTCCTGGGCCTGGAATCTTCCTGCGACGACTGCTCCGCTGCCGTGGTGGAGGAGACGGCCGCAGGCCCGGTGCTACGGTCCCTGGTGCGGGAAAGCCAGGATGGAATCCACGGTCCCTTCGGGGGCGTGGTACCCGAACTCGCCGCGCGGGAGCATCTGCTGCAGGTGCGGACGGTCATGGCCGGAGCCCTCGAGCAGGCAGGTGTAGCCCTTTCCGATCTCGACCGCGTCGCCGTCACCCGAGGACCGGGATTGGTGGGCAGCCTGCTGGCCACCTTCAGCGCCAGCAAGGCGGTGGCCTGGCGGGAGGGACTGCCCTGGGTGGGGGTCCACCACCTCCTGGGACACCTCAATGCCGCCCGCTTCGCAGCGCCGGACCTGCCCTTCCCCGCCCTGGTGCTGCTGGTCTCCGGTGGACACACACACCTCTACCTGGCGAAGGATTGGATCTCACTCCAGCTGCTGCAGAAGACCCGCGACGACGCTGCCGGTGAGGCCTTCGACAAGACTGCCCGCATGCTGAACCTGGGCTATCCGGGCGGTCCCCTGGTGGATGCCTGCGCCCAGGCATCGCCCAGGGCTGCCGACGCCTTCACCCCCCCCAAATTCCGGGACGGCAGAGCCTCCTGGAGCTTCTCAGGCCTAAAAACCGGCGTGAAGCTCCGAGTGGAGCGGAATCCCCGCCTGGCCGAGGCAGGAGCCGCAGACCCCGAGGTTCAGGGGCTTTGCCGCAGCCTTCAGGAGGCCATCTCCACGTGGCTGTTGAAACCCCTTCCCGACCTGGCACGGGAGCGCGGCGCACGGAGTCTGGTCATCAGCGGCGGCGTGGCCTGCAATACAAGGCTGCGGGCCGACGCGGCTGTCCTCGCGGCGCGAGAGGGTCTTAGACTCGCCATTCCCGAGTCGCGCCTCTGCACGGACAACGGGGCCATGATCGCGGCCGCAGGCGCCCTCCTCCTGCCCGACATGGATCCATGGATCCAGAACGCTGACGCGGATTTGAAACTGGGAGCCTGACATGGAAGTCACCCGCGAGGATGTCCTGCGTTGCGCCGCCTTGGCCCACCTGAGCCTCCATGACGACGAGATCGAACCCATGCGGGAGGCCATGGCCCGGATGCTCACCCATGCGGCCAGCCTGGATGAACTGCCCCTCGATCAGGTCGAGCCCATGTTGGCTGGCATGGGTCGCCCCCTTCCAAGACGCGAGGATGTCCCGGGCGATACGTTCACCCAGGCCCAGGCTCTGCGGAATGCGCCCGAGCAGGATCGCGGTTTTTTCGTGGTGCCGAAGGTGCTTTAGGACCTACCAGTCCCCGCCTGAATCGCCACCACCCGAATCGCCACCGGAATCCCCCCAGTCACTGGACGAACTGTCAGAGGACCCTCCGTTCCAGCCGTCGCTCCCCCCCTGGCCATCCTGGTGATGATGATTCCCGCCCATCATGCTGCCGATCATCATGCCGGTGAGCAGACCGCCCATGCCGCCGCCGGGCTGGCCGAAGCCGCCCTGCTGCATGGGAACGGAACCCTGCATCGGCGCGTCCAGGCCCAGGCGTCGGCGGGCGGAGGGTGGAAGTTCCTCGTCCTTGAGCGCCTGCACGCCGGCCAGGGCGCCACAATAGCCGCAGGCCCATTTCACCGAGCGGAGACCGTCCCACTCCTGCTTCATCCGGTCGCCGGAGGCGCCGCAGGTGGGGCACTTGGGATAGGGGCAGGCGAAGGTATGGGGTTCCAACGGTCCAGTGGCGAGCCCGCGCCGGGAGGCCCCCAACTGTTCGGGCCGGTCCTGCTTGCCACGCATCACGAAATAGATCACGGCACCGATGATGAGAAGGACAAAAAGAGTCGTCATGGGACCCTCCGACATGCTCAGGGTAGCCGGAATCCGGCAGCCACCGTGACTTGCTGGCATCATCAGCGTCATGCTGCCTCGCATCCCGATCCCGGATGACCGGCCCTGGCGCGTGCTGGGCCTCATGTCGGGCACCAGCGCGGATGGCGTGGATGCCGTCCTCATCGAGGTGGATCCCCGCGCATTTGAGAATGGCCGTCCCTTCCGATCCCTGTTGGGTCACCAGGCCATGGCCTATCCGAGCCACCTCCGGGATCTGGTGTTGGCCGCCGCCTCCAACCGCCTCTACCCGGCGGACCTCTGCGTTCTGCAGCGCCGCCTGGGGGAGCACCACGCCCGCGCCGCCCGCGATCTCTGCGACAGCCTCAGCCTCCGGCCCGACCTGGCCTCCCTGCATGGACAAACGGTGCAGCATCATCCCGCGCAGGGTGCGAGCCTCCAATTGGCGGATCCCTACGTGCTGGCTGAGGCCGTGGGTTGCCCAGTGGTATGGGACCTTCGCCGCCGGGATCTCGCCCTGGGTGGACAAGGGGCACCGCTGGTGCCCCTGGCTGAACGCTGGCTGCACGGGACCGGTCCCTGGCTGGCGCTCAACCTCGGCGGAATCGCCAACCTCACGGTCTGGGATGGCCGAACGACCTCGGCCTGGGACACGGGACCAGGCATGTCCCTCCTGGATCTCGCCGCAGAACGTTGGCTGGGCCTTCCCTTCGATCCCGAGGGCGCAGCGGCCTCGGGTCGGATAAAGGAATCCCTCCTGGCGCGCTGGCTTAGGCACGCCTACTTCCAGGGCCTCCCCCCAAAATCCACGGGGCGGGAGATCTTTGGAGCGTCCTGGCTCCTTTCTGAGGGCCCTGAACTCGAGGCCCTCCCCCTGCCGGATCGCCTGGCCACCCTGGCCGCCTTCACCGCCGCCACGGTCGCGCTCGAAGCTTCGCGACTCACCCCCTGGTCTCCAGGCACCCGGGCCCTCGTCAGCGGAGGCGGCGCCCGTCATCGCCGGGTGCGCGCCGAGCTGAGCGCGCGTCTGCCCTTGCCCCTTGAGGACGATGCCGCGTTCCCCTCCGGGGCACGGGAGGCCGTGAGCTGGGCGCTGCTGGGTGCCGCCAGCGCCCTGGGCCTGCCTGGAAACCTGCCTGAAGTGACCGGCGCCTCGCGCTCCGTGGCCCTGGGGAGCTGGGTGTGGCCGTGAGATGGAGCCGATGGATCGATCACCTGCCCATCTGGGTGGCCCTCGGCGCAGCCCTTTCCACGGGAATTTATGAACCGGGCGAATCGGGGGTGATGACCCTGCCCCTCCTGGCGGCTGCGGCGGTGGAGCTGTCGCGTCGGGATCTGGGTCGGTACCAGCGCTGGTTGGAGATCGGGGCTCTGCTTTTCTTCCTCGCGGACCTGGCCCGGGGCCAGGGGGTCTTCCCCGTCGCCATCCACACCCTGTTTGTGCTGGCGGGCGTGCGCCTGGCCCTGCCCCGGGAAGCCCCCCATCGACGCCAGCTGGTGCTCATGGGCTTCCTTCTGCTCCTCACCACGACGGTGAGCACCACCGATCCGCTCTTTCTCGCCTGGGCGGTAGCCTGGCTGGTGGCGGCGGCCTGGGCTCTGCTCCAGCTGAGTTGGGAGACCTCCGCCCTTCTGAAGCGGGGCGCCCTTTCCCGGCCCCCCTATGCCAGGGTGCCCCTCTGGGCGGGAGCGGCCCTGCTGATCGGGTCGGGCTTCTTCCTGGTCATGCCCCGCCTCCAGGCAGGCCTCCGTCCCGCCTTCCTGGGTACCTCCGGCGCCTTCGGGCGGGCGGGATTGGGAGACCAGGTCGATCTGGGCCTGGGAGGTCCCATCGAAGCCAACCCCGAAGTGGCCCTGCGCATCGTACCGCCACCCGGCGTCGCTCCCGAAGCCCTGAGGGGCCTCCAGCTGCTGCCGGGCGTGACCCTGGAGACCGTCCAGGGCCAGCGGTGGCTCCCCTCGGATCTCACCCCTCCGCTCAGGCTATCCCGACGACCCGGACCGAGCGTCCAGACGGAGTTCCTGTTCACGCGCAGTTCCCACGGGATCCTGGCACTACCCTATGGCCTTGCCACGCTGGCCCCTCCCGGGCTGCCCATCCGTCGAGGTGAAGGGGGGAGCCTGCGCTGGATGTTCCCGCGGGCGCGCACCATGCCCATGCTGATCACATGGAACCCCCAGGAGTCGGCCCCGATCGAATCAAGGCTGCCGCCCCGCCGCCTGGAGCTTCTCACCACCCTGGGGCCAGAGCACGAAGCCGCCCGGCGATGGAGCCTCCGCCTCGCCCCCGGCATCCTGCCGGTGCCGGAGTTGGCCCGCACCCTGGAAAGGGGCCTGCGTGGGTTTCGTTACACCCTCGACAACCCCTCCGGCCAGGCGGCAAATCCACTGGAGGATTTCCTCGACCGGACCCAGGCCGGTCACTGCGAGTACTTCGCGTCCGCCATGGCCCTGATGCTGCGGGCGCGAGGGGTACCCGCCCGGGTGGTGAACGGCTACCAGCTGGGCCCCTGGATCCCCGAAGGTGGCTATTTCCGGGTCAGCCAGGACCAGGCTCACAGCTGGGTCGAATACTGGGATGAGGGGCGATGGCAGCGGGCCGATCCGACCCCGATCGCCTCGGCTGGATCGGGGTCTTTGGTCCCCTCCCTGGGGACCGTATCGCGATGGCTCGACGCGCTCCGCTACCGCTGGGATCGGTATGTGGTGCGCTATTCGGATCAGGATCAGCAGGCGGGTCTCACCTGGATTCAAGGCCGATTGCAAGGGTGGGAATGGCGCTGGAAAACGCCACCCGCCCCCCTCTCCTGGGGCGTGGGGGTGCTCGTCACGGCCTGGGTGGCCTGGCGGACGCGGGGCTACTGGCGACCGGTCCCAGCGGGCCCGGGACGCATCCGCGCGCTTCGTCCCCTGCTGGCCCGGGTCTACCGGATAGCGCCTCCGAAAACCGGCGATACGGCCCGTACCTGGCTGATGCGCCTGGGCGACCTGCGCCCGGAGCGGCTGGCCTCCCTGCTTCAGTTGGCGGATGCTGTGGATTCTGATGCCTATGGCCAAGGAAGCGATGCGGCCTCCCCCTTGGCGAAGGCGGAGGCCGCGGCGTGGCGTGGTTGGAAGGCGGAGCGCCCTACTTCGCGGTGAACTTCTCGAAGGCCCTCATGAGCTCCATGGGCAGGGGGAAAATGATGGTGCTGTTCTTCTCCGTGGCGATCTCGGCCAGGGTCTGCAAGTAGCGCATCTGGATGGCGGTGGGATTCTCACTGATCTTATTGGCGGCCTCCAGCAACTGGTGGCTGGCCATCAACTCGCCTTCGGCAGCGATGATCTTCGCCCGCTTCTCACGCTCGGCCTCGGCCTGCTTGCCCATGGCACGCTGGATCTGCTCGGGCAGGTCCACGCTCTTCAACTCCACGCTGGTGACCTCAATGCCCCAGGGTTCCGTGGAGCGGTCGATGATCTCCCGCAGTCGCAGACTCAGCTTCTCCCGATCGGCCAGCAGTTCATCCAGCGTGACTTCGCCGAGGATGCTGCGCAGGGTGGTCTGGGCCATCTGACTGGTGGCGTAGTAGTAGTTCTCCACGCCGATGATGGCGCCCTTGGGATCCAGCACCTTGAAGTAGACAACGGCACTCACCTTCAGGCTCACGTTGTCGCGGGTGATGATGTCCTGGCTGGGCACATCCATCACCACCGTGCGGAGGCTGACGGTGACCGCCGTCTGGAAGGGCCGCCACACGAAGCAGAGGCCGGGACCCTTGGGAGTGTCCTGCACCTTGCCGAGGGTGAAGACCACCAGCCGCTCGTACTCATTCACCACCTTGAGGCAGCTGAAGAAGTAGATCAGGAGGAAGATCGCGACTGGGCCGAAGCAGCCGAAAGAAGTAAAAAGGGCGTCCATTGATGACCTCCGAGGGATAATGGCCCCCAGTCTACGCCCGAATGCCTCGGTTAAGCCCTCACGAAGGGGTTTTTCCCTGCCTCTTCACCGATGGTGGTGGCAGGGCCGTGCCCCGGAATGACCAGCGTGGCGCCATCCAGCACGTAGAGTTCCCGCCGGATGCTCTGTTCCAGCAGGTCCCAGCTGCCACCCCACAGATCCGTGCGACCAACGCCGCCGCGAAAGAGCGTGTCCCCCGCCAGCAGCACTTGGCCCCTGGCGAATCCACCGTGGAAGCAGCAGGACCCCGGCGTGTGGCCGGGCGTGTGGAGTGTCGTCAAATCCAGGTGGCAGTCCCCCGCATGCAGGCCCGTCATCTCAGGCTGAGGAATCGCCGGCATACCGAACATTCCAGTCTGCTGCGAGAGCGCCTCGATCAGAAAGGTGTCATCTCCATGCAGGTGTGCGGGGCACTGCCAGAGGTCCTGCAACTCGCGGGTGGCACCCACGTGATCAAAGTGGGCATGGGTGTGGAGTAGGGCCGTAACCTTGAAGCCAAGGGCTTCCACGCGTTTCCGGATCTTCGCGCCGTCTCCGCCTGGATCCACAACCACACCCAGGCCGGTGGCCGGATCCCATAGCAGGGAACAATTGCAGCCCAAGGGGCCCACGGGGAAGGTCTCGAGGCTCAGCATCCTTCCAGTGTGCCAACTTCGTGGCCAGATGTGCGCGCCGTCAGCCGATGGCTGATCGCTAAACTGGGTCCGTGACCGTCATCCGAACCAACCTCGAGAAGTCCCCCGTCCTGAAGCGCAAGCTGTCGGATCTTCCCCTGCGCGCCGGCTGCTACCTCTACCGCGACGAGGGCGGCAACCTGCTCTACGTGGGCAAGGCCAAGGTGCTTCGCAACCGGGTGAAGTCCTACTTCCAGCAGAAGCGGCTGGACGCGAAGACCCGGCGCCTGGTGGCACGCATCTGGGACATCGAGCTCATCGTCTGCGAAACGGAGCTGGAAGCCCTCATCCTCGAGAACAACCTCATCAAGGAACATTGGCCACCCTTCAACATCCTCCTGAAGGATGACAAGAGCTATCCCTACGTGAAACTCACCTGGAAGGAGGCCTTTCCGAAGGTCTACGTCACGCGGAAGGTGCGCAAGGACGGCAGCCTCTACTTCGGACCGTTCTTCCCCGCCAGCACGGCCTACCGCACGGCGGAGCTGGTCTACCGCTTCTTCCAGATCCGGGATTGTGACATTGACATTGACGGTAAGCGGGGCCGGGCTTGCCTCAAATACCAGCTGCATCGCTGCACGGCGCCCTGCATCGCCGCCGTGAGCCAGGAAGCCTACCGGGAACAGGCCAAGGAAGCGCGGCTCTTCCTCGAAGGCAAGCGGGACGAATTGAAGGCCCGCCTGGAGGCCGCCATGTGGAAGGCTGCCGAGGCCGCCGCCTTTGAACAGGCTGCCCAGCACCGGGACGCCCTCCAGCAGGTGGACGCCTGGTTCACCCGCCAGAAGGCCGCCAGCGCGGACCTGGAAGACGCCGATGTCTACGGCAGCGCCGTACTGGATGGCCGGGCTTGTGTCCATCGACTGATGCTGCGCGAAGGTCGGATGGTGGGCCGCCAGGAGTACGTGCTGGACGACATCGAGACCTTTGATGGCGCTGTGCTTGCCCAGGTGATCCAGCGTGTCTACAGTGCTGATCCGGCGCCCGCACGCATCCTCGTGGAGGTTGAACCAGAGGATGTCGCCTTGCTTGCGGATTGGCTGTCAGGCCTTCGAGGCACCAAGGTCCGCTTCCACATTCCCCAGAAGGGCGAGAAGGTGGATCTGCTGGCCATGGCCCAGGAAAACGCGCGACTGGCGTTGGAGCGCAAGTTCGAGCCGGCGCGACTCAACGAAGCGGTGCTGGAGGGCCTGCAGGCCTTCCTGGGGCTGAGCCATCTGCCCCGCCGCCTGGAGTGCTTCGACATCAGCCACGGCCAGGGCCGGGAGGTGGTGGCCAGCTGCGTGGTGTTCACGGATGGGGTGCCCGACAAGGCCCGCTACCGCCGTTTCAAGATGACGAACGAGCAGAACGACGATTTCGCCAACATGCAGGAGGCGGTCACGCGCCGCTACCGGCGCATGCGAGACGAAGGGCAGGAGTTTCCAAACCTCGTCCTCATCGACGGTGGCCTGGGGCAGCTACACGCGGCAGAAGCGGCACTCAAAGATCTGGGATTGGAACAGCTGGAACTGGCGAGCCTCGCCAAGAAGGAAGAGTGGGTGTTCCGCCCTGGGTCCAGTGAACCCCTGAAGATCCCGAAATCCTCGCCGGTGCTGCAGCTACTCCAGCGGGTCCGTGATGAGGCGCATCGTTTCGCCATCACCTACCACCGCGCCCTGAGGGCCAAGCGCACCCTCCAGACCGAACTGACACAGATCCCCGGCATCGGTCCGGCCACAGCCAAAAAGCTGCTCCAGGCCTTCGGCAGCGCCGCTCAGGTCCGAGGGGCCGGAGAAGCGGAACTCATCCTGGTCATCGGCACCGCAGCCACCCGAAATGTGATGGAATGGAAAAGTGGACAGGGTCCTGGAACTTTATGATCCATAGATATTTAGGTCCTTTGATCCGATCTCAACCCAAGCGGGGATCGGGGCGTCTGATCGGATGTGCGGACGATTCCGCACCCCATCCAGGAGGCACCTATGAAGACCTCACTCTGGCTGGCCGCAGCACTCGGAGCGGCCATCTCCCTCAGCGCCCAGACGGCGGACAAGGACCAGACCCGAACCCGCACCCAGGATCGTGTCCAGGCGAAGGACCAGACCCAAACGCAGACCCAAACGCGGACCCAGAGCCGTCTTCGCAAGCAGGACGGCAGCTGCGGCCAGACGCCTGGAACCGGAGTGGGCCAGCGACTCGGCCAGTCCTCCGGCAACCGGGGCGGCCGGGGCCGCTGAGGGCACTCACCACAATAAGGAGGCTCGATGCTGAAGCGATACGCCGTTCTACTGGCCCTGCCCCTGGCGCTATCCGCCCAGGAGGATCCTTTCTTTCTCGAGCCTCCCCTGCCTTCCACGGTCACCCGCGTGGCCGTGGGAGGCTACGATCAGGCCTTTTCTGATGGCGGAGACCGCTGGAAGGGTTGGATCCTGGAGGGGACCATCTACCCCAGCAGCGGCGGCCCCTGGCAGGTGTCCGCCACGGGCTACGACCGCCCGGAAGGCAAGGGGACGATCCTCTCCGCCGGTAAGTACCTGCTCATCGGCAAAGCCTCCTCTGCCTACCTGGGCCTGAGCGGCGGAACCAACAGTGATTTCCTGCCTCTGTTCCGGGCAGACCTGGATTTCCGGTTTGATATCGGCGCGGGTTGGAAGTTCGATCTGGCCGGGGCCCTCAGCCGATTCACCCAGGAGCAGGAAGTTCGGATGCTTCAAGCGGGTCCGGCCTACCAGGGCGAAACCTGGAGCATCTCGGCGAGGGTCCAACAGCTGATGTACGAGCCGGGGGGCGACAGCGATACCGGAGGTGTCCTCAACCTCCGGTTCGGGAACAACGACTTTGGTGTCTGGCACAACCTCCGACTGGCCGCGGGCCGGGGCATCCTTGAAAGCACGGCCTCGGGCGGAGGCCTGACCTCCACCACCACGATGGCCGGCACCGGCGGTCGCTTTGGCCGCCGCACCACCAGCACAACCACCGTCACCACCCTGACCACCACCACGGCTTCGCTGCCGCAGGAACGTCTCGCCAGCCTCACCGGCCATTGGCCCCTGACGGATCGGTTCGCCATCAAGGCCGAGGCCACCTGGGGTGAGAAGGTTTCCACCTACCGATTCTGGGGGGGAAGCCTCCAGTTCGTGGCCACGTTCTGAGTCACTTCTCCCCTTCGATTTTGCTCAGCTCGGACCGCGCCGCATCACTGCCTTTTTCCACGGCCTTTCGGTACCAATAGAGGCCCTTCTCTCGGTCCTGCGGAACATTCAGCCCGTAGTAGTACATGACTCCGAGCATGCGCATGGCATGGGCATCCCCAGCCTTGGCCTGCTCGAGGTAGGCCTCGGCACCAGCCGGCGCCGGGCCGGACCCGGCCGGCAGGGGGATCCCCGCCGTCTGAAGCGGGGCGGGGCCGCGAGAGAAGACCAGATAGGCCGCCGCCGCGAGCACCATCATCGCGCCCAGAGCCAGGGGCAGCTTCCATCCAAGGGGTCTGGGCGCCTCGACACGTTGCGGCAGCTTCTGTGTCTGCGTCTGCCCAGCGGCCTCGGTGGGCAGATCCACTTTCTGCACGCGGATGGGCGACTCGCCCGCCATCGGCCGCACGATTTTCTGAGTCTGGTCCGAACGGGACATCATCGGTGCCAGCGGGGCCTTCATCGTGCTGCCAGCATCCTGGTGTTTCGAGATGATGTTCGAGAGGTCCAGTTGCTGGGTGCTGCGGGGATCGATTGGATCCCCTGCGGGCAGGCGCAACGTGGCGTCCGAAGGGGGGTCCGGCTTTCTGGGGTCAGCATTCTCAGGGTCGCGCATGCACCCTCCTTGGGGGATGGGGTTCCCCAGCATACCTGGATGCGTCAGCTCTCCAAGGCCTTCGCCCATCGCTCGAACCTGGGCACCAGGGCCGCGAAGAGCAGCGGCGTCAGCAGGATAAACCCCCAGGCATGGCGGGCCGCGTGGCCACCGACGAGGCTCCAGTAGACCAGGCCAAAGAGGCTGCTAGTCTCGAAAGCCGCTGCGTAGATCAGGCATTCTCTAAGGATGATGGAGGGGCGCTGGGCCCCGGGCAGGTCCTTGAAGCCGCGCAGCACGTGCCCGCTCCGCCACCACACCCAGGCCGCCGACAGGAAAACCAGGCCCGTGAAAAGATAGCCCAGTTGCTGGTAGACCCCATCAGGAGTCTGCGTTCCGGGTGGAACCACGCCCGACAAGATGAGCATGGCGATCAGGCCCGGCGTACCGACACAAAGGGCCAAACCCAGCCCGTAGGCCATGCGATGGGCGGCTCGAATGGGGACGGCCGCGTCGTTCACGCGGCCTCGGCCGTCTTGACGCGAATTTCGCCAAAGGTCTCGCCCTGCACCAGGGCGATGCGCCCCGTGCGGACCAGTTCCAACAGGGCGAGGAAGGTGAGCACCAGATCTTCGCGTGTGCGCGCCTGGCCCAGGAGCCCCTGGAAGGGTTTCCACAGGCCATCCTGAAGGCTTCCAAGCACTTCCATCACCCGCTGCTCCAGTGTTTTAGGCTGGGTGCGCACTTCCACGGGCGGGGGCGGCATCAGGCGCCTCAAGGCCTCACGGTAGGCACCCAGCAGATCAAACAGTGTGGCGCGGATGGGCTCTTCCTCCACACGCTTGTGATCGTCGAGATCGAGGCCGGGCGCAAAGGCGATCTTCTGCCAATCGGATTCACGGTCCGACAGCACCTGTGCAGCGGCCTTTACCTGCTGATAGTCCAGCAATCGCTGCACCAAGGCCTCACGGGGATCCTCCTCGCCGCACTCCTGGGGCGGGCGGGGCAGCATGAGCCGCGACTTGATCTGAAGCAGCTGGGCGGCCATGGCCACAAACTCCGCCGCGATTTCGAGGTTCAGTTCCTCCATGAGCTGCAGGTAGTCCATGTACTGCCGCGTAACCTCCGCCATGGGCAGATTCAGGATGTCCAGCTTCTGCTCATGGATGAGGTGCATCAACAGGTCAAGGGGCCCCTCGAAGGCCGAGAGGTGCAGGGCCAGCCCCCGGAACTTTGTCTCAAACCCCTTGGGAGACTCGAAGGTTCGCTGAACCTCCGGCGCAGGCGCCGCTGCGGCCTCAGCTTCGGGAACTGCCTGGGGGACATCGGACATGAATCCATTCTAGCCGGGGCCAAGGGACTGGTCACCGCCACCAGAAAAGCAATTCAAATCACCGATAAACTTCGATGAACGCCACAATGGATGGCTATGGCCCGCCCTCCTGTCCTCCCCGGCCCCCGTCCCGACTGGCTAAAGATCCGTGTTCCCGCGCCGGAGGTGATGGCCGAAGTCGAGTCCCTGATCCGTGAACAGCGACTGGTGACGGTCTGCGAGGAAGCTCGATGCCCGAACCTGCATGAATGCTGGGGCGTACACCGTACGGCCACCTTCATGCTCCTGGGGGACATCTGCACCCGGCACTGTGGCTTCTGCAACGTGGGCAAGGGCCGTCCCGGAGCGTTGGATCCAGGCGAACCCCAGCGCGTGGCTGAAGCCGTGGCGCGCCTGGGGCTTAAGTTCGCCGTGGTCACCTCCGTGAACCGTGACGACCTGTCGGACGGAGGGTCCGCCCATTTCGCGAGCACCATCCAATGGATCCGCACTCTGTCGCCCCACAGTGGCGTCGAAGTGCTCATCCCCGATTTCCGGGGCAGCGAGCAGGCCCTCCTGACCGTTCTTGAGGCCCGGCCCGAGGTGCTGAACCACAACGTGGAAACCGTGCCCCACCTCTACCGGCGCGTGCGGCCGGACGCCGACTACGCCCAGAGCCTCGAAGTCCTAAGCCGCACCGCGGCGTGGCGTGACCGCCACGCCCCTTCCCTGCGGGTCAAGAGCGGCATCATGGTGGGATTGGGCGAAACCCCAGAACAGGTCCTGGAACTGATGGCCGATTGGCGGAGAAGCCACGTGGACATCGCCACCATCGGCCAGTACCTTCCCCCCTCGGAGCGGCACCTCCCTCTGCACCGCTACGTGGAACCTTCCGAATTCGACATGTATAAACAACGGGGCCTTGAGATGGGCTTCCAGCGGGTGGAATCCGCACCGCTGGTGCGTTCCAGCTATCACGCAGGAGACAGCTTCGGGGACTGATGCCCCCGAAGCTGTCTCTGGATTCCGACTAGGCCTGGACGTGATCGTTGGCTCCGAGGAACTGCCGCTCAAAGGCCGCCCAATCGAGGGTACCGGTGGCCTGGGGGCCATCGGAGGTCCGCAGCCGCACGATCTCATCCTGATACCAGTCGATGACAGGCTTGCCGATCTTCAGTGAGGACAGCTCTGAGGCCAGGTCGCTGGGTGTCATCAGGCAGACCCAGCCACGGTCATAGGGGCTGTGGATGAGTTCGCCCGGATCGGTCTTGAGACCCGCATTGTCATGTTCGATGCGGCCCGAAAGCGGAGAGGCCACATGCACGGTGCCTGCGGCGCTCTTCAGGGTGAAGAGGGTCTCGCCTTGTTTCACAGTCTTGCCCCGCTCCGGCAGCACAACTTCCTTCACGACCCCCAGGGCCTTTCGCACGAAATCGTCGATGCCGATGCGGACCTGGCCTTCGGGCTCAATCCGCACCCAAGCATGGCCCGTGGAGAGGAAGGCCCCACCTGGCACGCAGAACTCGGTGGCGGGTACCACCTCGGCCATCTCGGGAGATACCACACGCACGCTGGGGCGACGGGCTGATTCGATCCTGGCCTGGCGCTTGATGAGCAGCTTCTTCGCGAACTCACCCAACTCGTCCGCGGTAAACGGTTTCTGCACGTATTCGCAAGCACCGTGCTGCAGAGTCTCGACCGCCGTCTCGATGCTGCCATAGCCGGTGATGACGACCACATCCACGTCCGGCCGCAGGTGCTTCACGGCCTTCACCACCTCCACACCATCCATGTCGGGCATCTTGAGGTCCGTGAAGACGAAGTCGTAGTCATGGCGCTGCACCAGGCCCAAGGCCTCGGGTCCATGTTCCACGGTGTCCACGCTGAAACCTTCCAGCACCAGGATGCGGCGGAAGGAATCAAGCACCACGGCTTCGTCATCCACGGCGAGAATCCGGGCCTTCGGGTTCGGAACTTCGACGCGTTTCAGGCTCTTGGCCTCATGGGTGAAATCCAGGCGAATGGCGGTGTTGAGCACCGCTTCGCGGGCCAGGCGCTCCCGGCTCTCCCGGGCCCGGCGAATGGTTGTGCGCACCAGAAAGTCGATGCCCACGAAGGCTACGAACATGAGAAGAATCAGAACGGCGGTCATGACAACCTCCTAGGTGAGGGTGGAAATGGGTGGCGCGCCGCCTTCAAGTTCAGCGGCGGTGGGCAGGCGAAGGGTGAAACGGGTGCCCTGGCCGGGTTCGCTCTGGACCTCCAGCGATCCGCCGTGGGCCTCGACGATGCCCCAGCTGACCGCTAGCCCCAAGCCCGTACCCTGGTTGCCCTTGGTGGTGAAGAAGGGTTCGAAGATCCGTGGCAAATCCTCCGTGGGAATGCCGCGCCCGCTGTCCTCCAGCAAGAACTCGATGGAGGAGGAAGGCCCTGGACGCGTCGTGGCTCGAATGCTGCCGCCCTCGGCACCGATGGCATCCGCAGCGTTCAGCAGGAGGTTCACGACCACCTGCTGAATCTGGTTGGCATCGGCGGGGACGGTGGGGAGATCTGCGGCAAGAGCGAGAGACAGGTCTACCTGATTCAGCGTCAGCTGGGTCATCACCACGGACACGGCCCGGCGAACCACTTCGTTCAGGTCCATGGGCTTGCGGGCTGGGGTCGCGGGTCGCGCGAAATCCAGGAGGCCCCGGATGATGCCGCGGCAACGCACGGTCTCCCGAACGATCACATCCAGGTCCTCGCAGGCAGAAGCATCGTGATCCATGCGTTTGCGCAGGAGAGAGGCATAGCTCAGAACGCCGGTCAGCGGGTTGTTGATCTCGTGGGCGACCCCGGCGGCCAACCGGCCCACGGAGGCCAGCTTGTCCGCCTGAGCCAGCTGGCGATGAGTATCAGCAAGATTCCGGGTCATGTCGTTGAAGGCCTTGGCCAGCTCTCCCAGTTCATGCCGCCCGCTCACGGGAATGGTGGCGCCGAGATCGCCCGCGGTGACGCGGCGGGTGCCCTCCACAAGCGCCGCCACAGGGCGCACCACCAGGCGCCGGTTAAGCCACCACAGCATGAGGCTCCCGGCCAAGATGGCCAGGATGGCCGAAGCCGTGATGACCGCGCGGCTGTGGGCGATCTCCTTGTCCACCTCCGCCAAGGAAACATTCACATCCAGCACGCCCAGCAGGCTCTGCTTGGCGCTGTGGGCATGGCAAGCGGCCGTGGAGCAGGATGGCTCATTCGGAATGGGGTTGATGACACCCAGGACCCGAGTGCCATCAGGGGCGCGGAAGGTGCGGGCGCGAGCCTGGATCCCCAGCCGTTCGAGGGGGCGTCCCTCCGCATGGCAGGCATAGCAGGCCTCGCCCTTGGGATCGAGGCTGGTGCCGATCTCCTCGCCAGTCGAGGAGAACATGATCCGCCCCTCCTTGTTGAACACACGGACCTTTCGGATGCCTTGTTCCTGCAATCCACCCACGGCACGGATCTGGCGGTGAAGGTACTCTCGCCGGTTCTCAAGCATGTCGAAATGGGTCGCGCTCTTGATCGTTTCGCTCAGCTGATCCGCGCTGCGGGTTCTCTCGGCCATGAGCTGGGCCGTGTGCGACCTCAGAACAACCACAGCCATACCCCCGATCGCCAGCGCCGTCGCCAAACCGGCGCCGAGGATCAGACGGGTACCAATGCGGGTCCGCATGGCTCAGGCTCCTGCTTCCGGCTCCTTGGGGTGAGCCACCGGGCCCTCGGGAAAGATGGGGAAGGTCCGCACGGCGAAGGCGAACACCGCCATGCCCGTGGCCACCAGACCCACCGAAACGATGATCTCCATGCCCGAAGGCAGGTACCGTACGCCGGATGCGGCTTCCATGCCCGTGATGCTGATGTTCAGGCGGTTCATGACAAAACCCAGCACGGCCAGGAAGGCACCTCCCACCAGCCAATCGGGGTGAGAGCGCAAGCGGCGGAAGGACATCAGGGCCACCGGCAGAATCACGCCCAGGGTGAACTCAAGAAGGAACATGCGGCCCTCATAGCCGAATTCCAGGATGCTGCCGAAGGCATGATTGCGGCGGATGCCCTGCAGGCGCATGAGGCCATAGATGCCCAGGGCGACGACCATGCCTCGGGCCAGGGGCTCCAGTAGATCCATTTCGAGGTGGCGGCGGAAGGCCCGCTTGCTGAGATAGGACTCCAGGATCACCATGCCGATGCCCGCGCCGATGGCTGAAATGTAGAAGTGCAGCGGCATCATCGGGGAGTACCAGAGCGGGTGGAGCTTGCTTGGCACGATCAGATAGAGCGAGCCCAGGGAGGACTGGTGCAAGGTTGAAAGAAGCACACCGAGAATGACCAGCGGGGTGATGATCCGGTGGATGAGGCGCGCCGGCGCGTGGAAGCCGAACCGCTCGAAGACCACAGGCGAGAATTCCACGGCCAGCACGGTGGTGTAGAGCATCACGCACCAGGCCACTTCAAACATGACGGAGTGCGGGTTCCAGTAGACGATGGCATGCCAGATGCGCCAGGGCTGGCCCAGGTCCAGCAGCAGCGCCACGATCACGAAGGCGTAGCCCAGGAAACCGGTGAGAATCGTCGGGCGCACGATGGGCTCGAACTTCTTCAGGTTGAAGAGGTGGACCACCGCCGTCAGCGTGAAAGCCCCGGCCGCCAGACCCACACCGCACAGGAGGTCGAATCCGATCCACAGGCCCCATGGAAACTGGTCGCTCAGGTTGGTGACGGCACCCAGCCCCTTGGTGAAGCGGATCACGGTGACGGTGCAGAAGGCGAGGAAGAGCACCACAAAAACCGCTGTCCAGAACCCAGGACGGAATCTTCGGGGCGCGAGGGTGGCTGTGGTGTTCATGACCGGTCTCCCCGCCCGTTGTTATGATTTCCAGCTTTCGCCACATCCTCACGTCGGGCCGTGATCCAGTGGATACCGTAGAGAAAGACACCCCAGA
Organism: Geothrix sp.; assembly: GCA_030824075.1. GTDB lineage: Bacteria > Acidobacteriota > Holophagae > Holophagales > Holophagaceae > Geothrix. Next base: position 10,778 of record JAVBYJ010000035.1, on the reverse strand, counting down.
CGCCGACAAAATCGGGAATGTTCGAGAGCACCTGCCAGGTGCGCATGGCCGGCGGGTCCGCCGGCAGGTTGGTCTTCAATCCCAGCTTCTCGAACGGCACATTGGAGATCATCAGCACGGAGGTACCACCGGCTTCGGTGAGTCCGTAGATGTGATCCACGTAGGCACCGGGCTTCTGCCGGATGCGCGTCCGGGCCTCCCAGATCAAATCCTCCTTCTTTCCGAAGGTGGTGGCTTCCGCCGGGCAGGCTTCGGCGCAGGCCGTGGCCTTGCCCTCCTTCAGACGCCCTGCGCACAGGATGCATTTGCCGATGATGGGCACGGGGCGGTCCCACTGGTACTTTGGAATCTCGAAGGGGCAGGCCATCATGCAGTAGCGGCAGCCCATGCAGCGTTCAGCATCGTAAACGACTGGGCCTTCCGGCGTCTTCGTCAGGGCGGCCACGGGGCACACAGAGGCACAGGTGGGCACCTCGCAATGCATGCACAGGCGACGCACGTTGAGGCCCGCCTTCTCCTGGATCGTCGTCCAGGTATAGGCCGTTAGCACCTCCTCTACCTTTTCAGGTAGCTTGTTCTGCTCCTTGCAGGCGGAGCTGCAGGCACCGCAACCGATGCACCGCGTAGCGTCGAAGAGGAGTCCCATGCCCATGGGTTACCCTGCCTTTTCAATCGTCCCCGCGAGGGATTCCCCGGGGAGTCGACTGGAAGCATCCGCCCGCGGGGGAGCATAGTCAACCTCTAGGTATTAATTACAAACGATCTGCAGGTCCGCTATAAAAGGAATGCCCCGCATTAACGGGGCATTTCGATTTTAAGTCCAGGATGGACCGTGATCGGTGTCACACCTTCTTGGCCTTGGGGCAATCAACCTGCTTGCACTCGCCCTTCTTCTCGCAGTTCTTCTCGCCCTTGCACTCGGCCTGCTTGCCCTTGGGGCAGTCCTTGCACTGTTTCTGGGCAGGTGCGTCCTTGGGCTTGTCCTGGGTGAAGGCAGTAACGGCAAAAGCCGCGACGGCGAAGGCGACGAGAATCTTCTTCATGGGGGACTCCTGGGTAGGGAAAGTTAGATTAATCGACTTTCCCGGTGGAATTTGTCAAATTCCACCGGAATGCCTGAGTCATCAGGAGCCGCCATGGCCTCCTGCCGCCACGAAAACGCCCCGCTTTCGCGGGGCGTTTTCGTGGCGGATAGCTGAAAGCCGCTTAGTACATGTCTTCCATACCACCCATGCCAGGGCCGCCAGCAGGCGCAGCCTTGGGCTCGGGGATGTCGGTGATGATGGCCTCGGTCGTCAGCATCATGGAAGCAACGGAGGCCGCATTCCGCAGGGCGGATTTGACCACCTTGGCCGGATCGACCACACCGAAAGCCACCATGTCGCCGTAGGCGTCGGTAGCGGCGTTGTAGCCATAGTTGCCCTTGCCTTCGCGAACGGCGTTCACGACGACAGAACCTTCCACGCCAGCGTTGGTGGCGATCTGGCGCAGGGGTTCCTGCAGGGACTTGCGGATGATGTCCACGCCGGTGGCCTGATCGCCGGTGACCTTCAACTCAGCGAGCTTGGTCAGGGCGCGAAGCAGCGCGACGCCGCCGCCAGCCACGATGCCGTCCTCGACGGCGGCCTTGGTGGCGTGCATGGCATCTTCCACACGGGCCTTCTTCTCCTTCATTTCCGTCTCGGAAGCCGCGCCCACCTTGATGACGGCGACGCCACCCACGAGCTTGGCCAGGCGTTCCTGGAGCTTTTCCTTGTCGTAGTCGCTGGTGGAGGTCTCCACCTGGGCACGAATCTGCTTCACGCGACCCTGGATCGCCTCGGTGCTGCCGGCGCCTTCGACGAGGGTGGTGGTCTCCTTGTCGATGACGACCTTCTTGGCGCTGCCGAGGTCAGCCAGGGTGAGGTTCTCGAGCTTGAGGCCCAGATCCTCGCTGATGGCCTTGCCGCCGGTCAGGGTGGCGATGTCTTCGAGCATAGCCTTGCGGCGATCGCCGAAGCCGGGGGCCTTCACGGCGGCCACGTTCAGGGTGCCGCGGATCTTGTTCACCACCAGGGTGGCCAGTGCTTCGCCGTCCACGTCCTCGGCGATGATCAGCAGGGGACGGCGGCTGTTGACAACCTGCTCCAGCAAAGGCAGGAGGTCGCGCATGTTGGAGACCTTCTTCTCGTAGGCGAGAATGTAGGGATTTTCCAGTTCGACCTTCATCTGGTCAGGGTTGGTCACGAAGTAGGGGCTGAGGTAGCCGCGGTCGAACTGCATGCCCTCGACGACGGTCAGCTCGGTCTCACGGCCCTTGGCTTCTTCGACGGTGATGACGCCGTCCTTGCCGACCTTGCCCATAGCCTCGGCGATGATCTTGCCGATCTCTTCATCGCCGTTGGCCGAGATGGTGCCCACCTGCGCGATGGCATTGCCCTCGACCGGCTTCTTGATGTCGTCGATGGCCTTCACGACGGTTTCAACCGCGAGGTCGATGCCCTTCTTGATTTCCATGGTGTTGGCGCCGCTCACGACGGCCTTGATGCCCTCGCGGTAGATGGCGCGAGCCAGAACGGTGGCGGTGGTGGTGCCGTCGCCGGCGATGTCGGAAGTCTTCGAAGCAACCTCACGCACCAGCTGGGCGCCCATGTTCTCGTGGCGGTCTTTGAGCTCGATCTCCTTGGCGACAGTGACGCCATCCTTGGTCATGAGCGGGGAGCCGAACTTCTTTTCGATGAGGACGTTGCGGCCTTTGGGGCCGAGGGTGACCTGCACCGCATCGGCGAGCTTGTTCACGCCGCGCAGGATCGCCTGACGGGCGTCTTCGGCATAGATAATGGACTTGGCCATGTGTGTCTCCAAAATAATTAAAAGGGATAAACCACGAAGACCACGAAGACCACGAAGGCACACGAGAAGGATCTTCTTCGTGGTCTTCCTGTCTTCGTGGTGAATGCCTTAGCTCATGATCGCCAGGATCTCGTCCTCGCGCACGATGACGTGGTCCACGTTGTCGATCCGCACTTCGGTCCCGCTGTACTTGCCGATCAGCACCTTCTGGCCGGCCTTGACGGACATGGGATTGCGGGTGCCGTTCTCGTTGATCTTGCCTTCGCCGACGGCCACCACTTCAGCCTCCATGGGCTTCTCTTTGGCGGTGTCGGGGATGATGATGCCGCCCTTGACGGTTTCGGCAGCATCGACGCGCTTGAGCACCACGCGGTCGGACAGGGGCTTGATGGCCATGGAACCTCCTTGAAAGGAAGAAAAAAGGGGAACAAATAGAACTGTTAGCACTCACCAACAGCGAGTGCCAAGTCTGGCACCCCCGCGCGACAGGGTCAAGGTTGATTCTGTGGGTTGAGCCAAAATCTTAGTCTATTCGCATTATATTTTCTTCCTATTTTGTTTATATCCGGAAAGCGCCAACGGTTTCAGGATTGAGGTGTAGCCTCGAATTCATGGAACATCTGGCCACCCTGCGCGACCTTCAATCCACCCTGGATTACCTTCGAACCATTGACCGCGACCTGTCTGCCCTTCCCCCGGATCTCGCAGCCCTGGATACCCGGATCAAATTCATCGAGAAACAGACGGCGGAAAAGACCAAGTCGCTGGACTCGGCCCGAACCCAGATCCAGGCGAGATCCAAGGAACTGACCCAGGCCCAGAAGGACGAGGATCGTGCCCGTGCGGCAGTCAAGACCACCAGCCAGAAAGTGCAATACACCTCAGCCATCCGTGAATTGGACGAGAAAGAGCGCCTGCGGGCTCAGATCGCCCGCCCGCTGAAGGCCCTGGAAACCGAAGCTCTGGCTCTTGAACAGGCCTTGGCCTCACTCTCGTCCGAGTACCTGACGCTGAAAGCTCAATTCGACGAACTCCACGCGATCTTCCTGGATGAGCACGCCAATCAGGTCGAAGGACGCAAGGTTCTCAAGGTCAAACAAGCCGCATTGGAGGCCAAGCTGCCCGCACCCGAGGTGGCCCACTTCCACCGCCTCGCCGCTGCCCGGCAAGGTCGGGTGGTGGTGCCCGTGGAGAACGGTGCCTGTTCGGGATGCAACGTGAAATTGCGTGGCCCCTTCCTCTTCCAGGTGAAGGAGTCCAAGGGGGCCGTGGCCTGCGAATCCTGCCTGCGGATCCTCTACCTGCCGTGAGCCTGGCCGATCGCCTCGAGGGGTTGCGAACCCGCATCCAGCGCGCCGCCGCCGCCGCCGACCGCGATCCCTCCAGCATCGAATTCCTGCCTGTCTCGAAGAAACAGCCCTTGTCCTTGATCCGCGAAGCTGCCGCGCTGGGATTTGCGCGCTTCGGCGAGAATTACGTGCAGGAGGGAGCGGAGAAGGCCGCCGCTTTGCCGGACCTCGCTTTCGTCTTGCTGGGCCCACTCCAGCGCAACAAGGCCAAGTCTGCCCTCCAGACCTTCACGGAGATCCAGAGCCTCGACCGACCCGAGTTGGCTGAGCGCCTGGGCCGCCTCGCTGAAGAACTCGACGTGGTGAGACCCGTCTGGATTCAGGTGGACCTCTGGGACGAGACCACCAAGCAGGGCGGTTGCGCAGAAGCGGACCTTCCCGCTCTGATCGCGGTTTTGAGCGGTGATGCAAGGCTTCCTCTGCGCGGTCTCATGGCCCTTCCGCCGCCCGGAGATGACGCCGCCTTCACCCAAATGGCTGGCCTGCGCGAGCGTCTTCAGCAGGATCTCGGTCGGTCCCTTCGCCTCAGCCTCGGCATGAGCGGCGATCTCGAAGCCGCGATCGCCGCCGGCTCCGACCAAATCCGGATTGGTACAGCCTTCTTTGGTGAGCGGTCGTACTGACCCTGGGTTAAAGATCAACTGATCACTGCCAAGAACTGCGCTTTTTCTTTATCTTGGCGCCCTGGCGCCTTGGCGGTGATCCTTATTCCTTTCCCCTGGAGCCTTCATGACCACCCTCAAAACCGCCACCGCCACGCTGCCCATCTCTGCCGATGTCCTGTACACCTTCCTTTCCGACCTGTCGAACCATCGCGCCTTTCTTGAACCCGCGGCGATGAATTTTCAGGGCACGGTGGACACGCACAGCTACATCATCGAAGTCATGGGCATGAAGATGCCGCAGGAGCTCGTCGCCAAGGCCCGCACCCCCGGCCAGCTCGTGACCCTCGTGCCTGGCGCCAAGAAGATGTTCGACCATGAACTGCGCTTCGAGATCGCCTCCAGTGGCGAAGGCAGCACCCTGCGCCTGGTGGACGAGGCCGACATCCCGATGATGATGCAGATGATGGGCGCCGAGAAGCTGCTCCAGGGCCAGTTGGATAGCGCCTTGGCGCGCATTCAGGCGTTGGCGGATGCCGGTCAGCTGGCCTGAGGCAGGACGGGTGGCCGTCGAGCTGGCGCTTGGCAGTTGGGAATTCTTGAAAGGATTCCGTTCCTCTCGGCATGACCTGGTATCGGGCTCTTTTCGTTGCCCATCCCTGAACAATACCCCGGAGGTCCCATGCACCCCGCCCTGCTGTTCGCTGCCCTACCCGCACTCCTCGTCGCCCAGGAGACTCCCACCACGCTGAAGGATCAGAAGGCCCTGGCGGTGACCATCTACAACGACAACCTGGCCCTGGTGAAGGACCTCCGAGAGGTTCGACTGCCCAAGGGCGAAACCCGGCTGGCCTTCCAGGAGGTGTCGGCCCAGATCCGGCCGGAGACGGCGTTGTTGCGCAACCTCACGGCCCCCCAGGGATTCTGGGTGGCGGAGCAGAACTTCGACTTCGACCTGCTCACACCCCAGAAATTGCTGGAGAAATACGTGGGCGAGAAGGTGACGGTGGTGCGCAGCGTGCCCAACGCGGAGGGCGCCGGGGCGAAGGAGATTCGCGAGGAAGCCACGGTGCTGGCCACCAACAATGGCACCGTGCTGCAGTTCGCCGACCGCATCGAGACCAGCGCCCTGGGCCGCATCATCTACCCCAAGGTGCCCGGCAACCTGCGGGCCCGGCCCACTCTGGTCATCAGCCTGAACAGCAGCGCCGACAAGGCGCAGCAGCTGGAACTGAGCTACCTCACAGGCGGCCTTTCCTGGCGCGCGGATTACGTGGCCAACCTGTCCTCCGACGAAAAGACGCTGGATCTCAGCGGCTGGGTGACCCTCACCAACCAGAGCGGCGCCGCCTACCCCAACGCCACCCTGCAGCTGGTGGCGGGGGATGTGAACCGCGCCAGACAACGGCCGGAGCGGGGCTATGCCGTGGCCGAGATGGCCGTGAAGTCGATGGCCCCTGCCCCCAAGATGGCCGAGGAGAGCCTCTTCGAATACCACCTCTACACCCTGGACCGGCCCACCACCCTGGCCGTGAACCAGACCAAGCAGGTGGCCCTGCTGAGCGCCAGCGGGGTACCTGTCCGCAAGGAGTACCTGCTCCAGGGTCAGAACTACTACTACTCCGGCAGCTATGGCGACCTGGGCGAGAAGCAGAAGGTGGGCGTCTTCGTCGAGTTCGACAACAAAGAATCCAGCCACTTGGGCATGCCCCTGCCCAAGGGCATCCTCCGCGTCTACAAGCGCGACAGCGAGGGCCGCGCCCAGTTCGTCGGCGAGGACAACGTGGACCACACGCCCAAGAACGAGCTGGTGCGCCTGAAGCTGGGCGAGGCCTTCGACGTGACGGCCAAGCGTAAACAGACCGACTACAAGAGCCTGGGCCGCCAGGGCAAGTTTGGTTTCGTCCATGAATCGGCCTTCGAGGTGGTGCTGAAGAACGCCAAGAAGGAACCCGTCACCGTGAGCCTGCTGGAGCCCATGCCTGGCGACTGGGAGGTACTGCAGAGCAGCCATCCCCTCACCAAGGAGACCGCGGGCACCGCCCGGTTCAAGGTCACGGTGCCCGCTGAAGGCAGCGCCACGCTCACCTACCGGGTTCGGGTGAAGTGGTAGGGAGGATTCGGCCTGAGAATCCGCCATACTGAATTCCCATGCCCCTTCCCGCCCGTTTTCTCGCCCGCCTGCGACGTCTGCCGTTGCGGCTGCGCGGACGTCTGGGCGGGGGCACCGAGGGGCTGCATCCCTCCAAATTCAAGGGTGCGGGGCTCACCTTCGTGGAGAACCGTCCCTACGTGCCGGGTGACGATCCCCGCTTCATCAACTGGCCCCTGACGGCGCGTACTGGAGAGCCCATCCTCAAGCGCTTCGAGAGCAGCCGTGACCTCGTGCTGTGGCTGGTGGTGGACCCTTCACCCTCCATGTTCCTGGGTGATCCGGTCTCGCCCCTGCGCTGGGCCATGGAATTGTGCGGTGCGGCCTTCGCCACGCTGCAGGCCACCGGCGACCGGCTGGGACTGATCGTCCCCGGGGACAGCCATACGCCCGCCCTGCGCATCGCCCCCAAGCGTGGACGCATCCACGGCTTGCGCATCCTCGAGACGCTGGCGGACCGGGGTCCCTCCATTCCTTCCGAGGCCTCCTGGCGGGAGGCCCTGGGCCACTGGGGCCAGCACGGGAAGGGCCACCGGCTCTGGCTCTTCAGCAACGGGGCCGGCCTCCAGGGCCTGGCGCCCCTGCTCAAGCCCTTGGCCACCCGACACCGCCTGGTGTGGTTCCAACCCGAGGCCCAGGAAGATCGTCGGGGCATGACGTGGCCCGACCCGGGATTCTCCCCCGCCATCGAGCGGCAACACTGGGCCCTGATGGACGATCCCATCATGAAGCTCAACGCATGGCTCCGTGCGGGGGGCGCGTGAAAGCCGCATGGTGGTGGGTTGTGAGTGGTGGGCTGTGGAGCCTCTCCAGCCTGGCTGCCCCCACCTGGAAAGCCCCTGCCCACCTGCCACTCGGTGAGTTGCAGGTAATTGAACTCCGCGAAGATGACCCCACGAAGCCCTCGCCCCCGCGGCCCACGGTGGAAGATCGCTTGGGCCCCCTGCGCCTTCGCTCCATGGAACCGCTGCCGGATGGGCGTGGCTGGCGTTTCCAGGTGCAGGCCCTGGAGCCTGGTTTCGCCGTCATCCCCGCCCTGGACCTTGGCAACGAACAGCGCAGCCCCGAGCTGCGGCTGCGGGTCCCGCGCACCATTCCCTTCGGCGGGCCCTGGGTGGGCTTCGGCGGCGGGAACGACGATCGCCTGCCCACCATCCCTTTTCCCTGGGCTTGGGCCAGCTTGTTGCTGTTGCCACCCCTGGCCCTCATCGCCTGGGCGGTCCGTCGCTGGCGGAGGGGTTCCGGCAACCGACGCCTTCGCCATGCAATGCATGTCTTTCATCACCACTGGCCGCCGGTGGACCGGGAACGAGGCACACTGGACACGGCCCACGGCCTGGGCCGGGACCTGCTGGCCGCGCGCTTCGGCGAGCCCGCCCGCGCCTGGGGAACCGCTGATTTCCAGGCCCATAATCTCGGCCCCTGGGACCAGTGGGCAAAGAGCCTGGATGCCGCCCGCTTCGGCCGGACGGAACCACCCTTCCCGGCACCGGAACCTCTCGTTGCCGCGCTGGACGCGAGAGGCGATGCGGGGGGCAAGCCATGATCGCCCTGCGCTATCCCCTCTTGCTCCTTGTAGCCGTACCGCTGTTGATCTGGGCCTGGCGCGTGATCTACCGCTGGGGCATTCCCTCCTCGCGCCCCTCGAACGCCCTGGGCCGGCACAGCTCACACTGGTTGCCCGTGCTGCTCGCCCTCGCCCTGGGCCTCGCCGCGGCCGGCCCCGAGTGGCGCACGACCCTGCGCGGCGTGGCACCCGTGGTGGATTTCGCCGTGGTGCTGGACGGGAGCAGCAGCATGAGGATCCTTGATCGACCCGACGAGGATCGTTGGCACGCCGCCCGGCGCACCCTCGCTCAATTCGTCTTGCGGCGCCCAGACGACCGCTTCGCCCTCATCCTCTTCAGCGCCCACCCGGTGACCCTGAGCCCGCTGACCTCCGACCATATGCGGTTGCTCCGGATGCTGGCGCGGCTGGATCTCGACAGCCGTGACGACGGCACCGCCATTGGGTCGGCCCTCATGACCGCCGTGCGACGCCTGGAGGATAGCCCGGCCCGAAGCCGCGTCATTCTGCTCATTACCGACGGAGTCCAGAACCGAGGTCGCGTGACGCCCATGGAGGCGGCAGAGGAGGCGCATCGAAATGGCATCCGCATCCATTCCGTGGCCTTGGGCAATGACGGGGAAAGCCTGGTGCCCTTGGAGGGCGGGGGGTTCGCCCGCCTGCGGGTGGAGGTGGACCACGCCACCCTGAAGCAGGTGGCCCACCTGACGGGTGGCGAATCCTTCAGCGCTGAGGACCCCGGCGGTTTGGCCCGCAGCCTGGCCTCGGTGGATCAGCTGGAAAAGACCCTCCTGCCCGTGGACCCGCCCACCGAAGGGCGGCCCCTGGCCCGCTGGTGCCTGCTGGCCGCGGCCCTTCTGGCCCTTCCCTTGGCTGCGGATCTCGCCTTCAAACGCGGGAAGGCGCGGCCAGCCTGGGTGGAGGGACCATGAACCTCCCCGTCTCCCATCCCTGGGTTCTGGTCCCCACAGCGACCGCGATCCTGATCATCCTCGCCTTGGCCCTGCGGGCACACCTGCGGCCGGGCCTGGGCGTACAGGTGGTGGGTCAGCGTCCGATGTGGCAGGGACTGGGGCTGGTCCTGATGACGGCGGGTCTGGGCTTGGGCCTGGCCGAACCTCGTTGGGGCCTGCCCGAGTTCCCGCGACTCACGGTGCATGTGGTGCTCGACGCCAGCCGTTCGATGACGGTGCCCGATGCGGGAGGCCGCACCCGCTGGGCAGCCGCGGTGACGGCCCTGGACCGCATCTGGTCCCGCCCCCAGCCTGGTCTCCGCTGGGGCCTGGATCTGCTCACGGGCGATGCCATTCCGGTGCAGCCGCCTGGCGAAGACCGAACCTTGCTGCGCGAGTCTCTGCGGGCGGTCACACCTGGCGACACCGGGTCTCCTGGAACCAGCCTCGGTCGGGGGTTGCCCCAGGTGGCGGCCCAGATGGATCGCGACCTGCCCGCCGTGATTCTTCTGCTCAGCGATGGCGAAGAAACCTGGGAGGCCCCGGAAGAGGCCATGAACAGGGCCGTGGCCGCGCTCAAGCAGGCCCGGGTCCCCGTCTGCGTGATGGCCTTTGGAGATGGCCAGCCCCATCCGGTTTCGCCTCGCGGTGGGTCCGAGCCCGCCGCACCCACGCCCGAACCCGCCATCAGCACAGCGCATCCGGAGTTCCTGGCTCGCCTCGCGCAGGCCACCAGCGGCCAGGTGTTCAAGGATGGCGATGCCGCCGCCACAGGGCTCCAGGCCCTGGCCGCAGGAAGGCTGCCCCTGCCCGCACGACGTTCCCTTCAGCCCGCCCATCCCGAAGCGGGGGCCTGGCTGGCTCTGGCGGGACTGATGCTGTGGCTCGCCTTTGCCGGAAAACCGCTCTCCAAGTGGCGGCCGATCCTTCTTCTCCTGGCGGGCCTGGCCGCTCCGAATCTGTCGGCCCAGTCTCCCGGAACGCCCTGGGCGCCAGCCGGAGTCAAAGCCTGGCTGGCCCAGCGGGCCATCGACGAAGGCGACCTTCTGGGGGCCCGCCGCTGGCGCCCCAGCGATGCCAAACCCGCCCACGTACTTCTGGCTGCCCAGATCGACCTGAGGACGGGAAAGCCTGAAGAGGCCCTGAAGGCGCTGGCGCCCCTGGTGGGTCAGGGGGCACCTCGTCCCGCGCCATCCTGGCGCACCCCGGCCTTGCTGCTGGCTGCCCGCGCCCACCTGGAGGCCCAACGCCCCGCAGAGGCGCGCGTCCTGCTTGAGCGTCTGCTGATGGAGGAGCCCGGCCAGCGGGAGGCCATCCACAACC
>JAVBYJ010000063.1 GCA_030824075.1 Geothrix sp. | reverse complement strand
CCATAGACGCGGCCGCTCACCACGTTGGCGGGCAGGGGTTGGGACATGGCGGGGAGGGTGGTGCTGTAGGCCTGGGCGGACGCAGCCTCCGTTCCCGCTCCCAGGTGCAGGCTCTGACGGCGATCCTCCTCCAGTTTTTCCTCCTGATCGAAGCCGCTGGCCAGCACGGTGACCATCACCCGATCCTCCATGCCCTCGCCTTCCACGGTGCAGGCCTTGATGTCAGGCCGTCCGGCGTAGTGGTCCTGCAGGTAGTTCATGGCCGTCTCGATGGCCGAGGCCTCCATGACTTCCCAGTCGGCGGTGATGGACACCATGACGTTGGCGGCCGCGCCGGACTGGGCGCGCTCCAGCAAGGGGCAGGCCAGGGCCTTGCGCAGGGCATCCATGACGGCCTCTTCCCCGCGTCCAGACCCGGTGCCGATGAGGGCCTCCCCACCGTTGCGAAGGACGGCTTCCACGTCGGCGAAATCGCCGTTGATGATGCCGGGCTTGAGGATGAGATCCGCGATGCCGCGCACGCCCTGGATGAGGACGCCATCGGCCACGCGGAAGGCCTCCTTCATGGTGACGCGGCCGTCGCAGACGTTCTTGAGGCGCTCGTTGCTGACGACGATGACGGTATCGGCGGTGTCCCGCAGATTGCCGAGGCCGGCGAGGGCGAGATCACCTTTCTTGCGGCCCTCCCAGGCAAAGGGCGTGAGCACCACGGCGACCGTGAGGGCTCCCAGTTCCCGGGCGTAGCTGGCCAGTACGGGAGCCGCGCCGGTGCCCGTCCCGCCGCCCATGCCCGCGGTGATGAAGATCATGTCGGCACCCTGCAGCGCAGCCAACACTTCCTCGCGGCTCTCTTCGGCCGCCACGGCGCCCCGCTCGGCGCTGCCGCCAGCCCCCAGGCCACGGCTGCTCTGGGGCCCCAGGGGCAGCTTCAGATGGGCTTTGCTCTGGGCGAGGCTCTGCTGGTCTGTGTTCATAGCGATGAACTGCACACCCGTCACGCCGCTGTCGATCATGCGGTTGATGGCATTGCAGCCGGCGCCGCCCACGCCCAGCACCTTGATGTTGGCGCCAGGAAGGCTGTGAGGGCATGGAAGGAAGGGGGTCTCAGACATCGGGGCTCCCAAAGGGGTCATAGGGGCGGGTCATCACTAGAACAGCTTCTTGAATCGGCCGAGGAAGCCGTCGCTTCGGTCCTGCTTGCCGCGAATGTCATTCATGTCGCGCGACAGGGCCTTCACGGCGCCCAGGGCATTCACGAAGTAGGGGTTGCCGGTGGCCTGGGGCAGCCCCACCACGCCCTGGATGCGGCCCAGCACCACGCGGGGCCGTCCGAGGATGGTCTGGGCGAGGATCGGCAGGTGGCTGAGCAGGGCGCCGCCCCCCACCAGGTGTACCCCGCCATGGATCTCATGCATGAGGCCTGTGCGGCCCATCTCCGCCAACACGAGGTTCAGCAGTTCGGCGGCGCGGGCCTGAAGCACCTCGGCGATCTCCCGGCGGGGGACCATGCGGCCTTCTTCTTCCAGTTCGATGGCCTCCTCGGCGGGCACCTGCGAAGGGAGCACGGTGCCGAAGCGCATCTTGATGCGTTCGGAAGCCGAGATGCCGCCCAGATGCTTGGTGATCTCCAGGTCCCGGGTGAAGTGCGCGCCACCGATGGGGATCACCGCGGAATGAAACAGCGTGCCATGGAGGAAGATGCCCAGGTGGGTGAGGTGTTCGCCAATGTCCACCACGACGGCGCCATTCTCGCGGTCCTCGCGGCTCAGCACGGCCTCGGCGCTGGCGAGGGGCGAGTACATCAGGTCGGCGCCATGCAGGCCCGCGTTCTTCAGCGCGAGCTGGATGTTCATGATCACGGGGCTGGGCGCCACGATGATGCGGACCTCCGCTTCCAGCGTCTCGCCGAACATGTTCACCGGGTTGCGGATGTCCCGCTGGCCCTTGATGTGGAACATCTGGGGAATGCGGTGGAGGACCAACTCCTCCTTGGCCAGTTTGCACCCGTTGGTGGCCTGCTCCAGCACCCGGTCCCGGTCCGCGGCGGTGATGATCTTGTCACCGCTGGAAATGGTGATGGAATCGCGAAGGTTCTCGCCCTTGAACTGGATGCCGTCCACGGCCACGCGGATGCCATCGACCTTGGTCTGGCCGGCGGTGCTCATGGCTTCTTCCACCGCGCGCACGATGGCGCGGGTGCAGAGATCCATGTCGGTGATCTGACCCTGGGTGAAGCCGCCCTGGGGCGAGCCCTGGCCGGTTCCGGTGACATTAATCGTGCCGTCTTCTTCTTGGACGGCGACCACCGCCACCACTTTGCTTGCACCAAGGTCGAGCCCGAGGAGAACGGCGCGCTGAGGCATGAAGATCCTTTTCCTTGCTCTAGGTTTATACCAGTTCCGCCCACAAAATCGAGGATTCGTGGCGGGAAAAACGCCGATTTCTTCCCCCGCAGGTCAGCGCGGCGGCTTTGCTGGAGCCGGGGTGTCCTCGGGTTCGCCCACGGCCACCTCGTCATCCCACCTCAGGTCAATGTACCTGAGCCGGGCGAGATCCGGCCGCTGGGACAGGCGGTCGACGAACAGCCCTTGGAAATTGGGAACATTTTTTGTGACATCCTGGCGAGAAAGGTAGATCGGCGCGGGAAGGCCCTCGATGTAGGCCACCGGGCCTTTCGGCGTATCCCGAAGCTCTGTGACCCGTTCATAAAAACCTTGCTGCTTTTCGCGTAGAATTCGCGCAGCACTGACGAGACGGGCCAATCCATGGTCTGTCTGGCTGGCTGGATCCACCACCACGGGAATGGGATTTAGATTGGCCTGATTGACCCGATCGAGCAGCACCCCGTCGTCCGATACCAGGAACACGCCATTGGCGCGCACCAGCCAAAGCACCGGCCGCCGTTCCTCAATGGCGAGACTGAGGCGGTCCGGAGGATCTTTCCGGATCTGGAGACCGCGCACCCACCGTTTGGCTTCGATGCGGGACCGGAGGTCATCTGCGTCCACCCAGAAGAGGGGCTTGCCCAGCACCAGTTGCTCGGCCAGTTTCTGGATCTCCGCCTGCCGCTCACCCCGGCATCCGCTCACATTCACCTGCTCGATGATGAGCTTCTGGAGCCCCAGATAGCGCGTTCCCAGTTCCATCAGGCCCCAGCCGGCCAGACCCACGACCGCGAGCGTGAGGCCCGCCCGGGCCCAGGGGAGCCAGGGGCGTTTGGGGCGGGTGCGGGGAAGCATGGACATCAGGTCAGTCTACTCCCGCCACATTTCCACTTCCGGCTCAAGCTCCACGCCGTGGATCTCGAAGACGCGGAGGCGGACCTGCTCCATCAACTCCGCAAACTCGGCGGCGGTGGCTTGGCCGTGGTTCACGAGGAAGTTGGCGTGTTCAGGGCTGACCTCGGCATCCCCCACGCGCAGGCCCTTGAGGCCCGCCTGGTCGATGAGGCGGCCAGCGCTCAGCCCAGGCGGATTCTTGAAGATGCAGCCGGCGTTGCGTTTCGAGAGGGGCTGGCTGGTGCCGCGCTTTTCGCGGTACTCGGCCACCTGGGCGCGGATCCGCACGGAATCGCCTTCCTCAAGGTCCGCCGTGGCGGAGAGCACCACCCGCCCCCCGGTGAGAAAGCTCCAGCGGTAGCGGAATTCGCCGGGCTCGGGCGCTTTTTCCACCAGGTCGCCTTCCGGCGTGAGGAAGCGGTAGCGGGTGAGCACGTCCACCCACTCGCGACCATAGGCCCCGGCATTCATGCGGATGGCGCCGCCCAGAGAACCCGGGATGCCGCTGGCGAACTCCAGCCCCGACAGACCCGCCGCCGCCGCCGCCTCGGCCAGGGCGATGTGGCCATGGCTGGCGGGGGCCGTGAGGCGCGTGCCTTCGCGGCGCGCTTCCTTCGGGAGGGCCAGCCGCAGCACCGGCAGCTTCAGATCTCCCAACACCACCAGGTTCGAGCCGCCTCCCAGCACCCGCCAGGGCAGGCCCTCCCGGGCGCAGGCGCGGACGAAGGCCTGGGCCTCGGCTTCCGTCGTCGGCTCGAAGAGCCAGTGGCAGAGCCCGCCGACGCCCAGCGTGGTGAGGCGGGCGAAGGACACGTCCCGGCGGTGCGGGACCTTCAGCAGGTCGTCGGGAAGGGGAAGCAGCATCGGATCCAGTATGGACGAGGGAGGGGGTCGATGAAGGTGCTGCTGTTCGGCGCGACGGACATGATCCACGCAGGTCTTCGGGGGGCGCCCAAGGCTGTGCTGAAGGCCGCGGACATCAACCGTCTGTGACGGTTTCGATGGCCAGCAACTGCGCCTTGCGTTCCGGCGTACCAAAGGCGCTCCAGCCCCCCGGGCCATCTGCGGCCACCACGCGATGGCAGGGCACCAGGATGAGAATGGGGTTGGCCTTCACGGCCTGACCCACGGCCCGCGCGGCGCCGGGGCGGCCGACCAGCAGGGCCACCTCGCCGTAGCTGATGGTTTGGCCCGGCGCCGTGGCGCGGAGCACCCCCGCCACCTGTCGCTGAAAGGTGGTGAGATCGGCCAGGTCCAGCGGGATGTCCCGTAGGTCCTGGGCTTGGCCCGCCAGGTGCGCCATGAGGCGACGCACCGCCTCCATGACCCAGGCCGGGGCCCGAGGGGCCTCCTCCCGATCGAGGCGCTCCACAAAGCGCAGGGCGCAGATGCCCTCCGCCGTCCAGGCCAGGCGCATGCGGCCCAGGGCGGTGGCGAAGGTGAGAGAACGGAGCGCCATGCCGTTAGGATGGCAGGATGCGCTGGCTCGCCATTGATCACGGCACCAAGAAGATCGGCCTCGCCTTTTCGGACGAGCTGGAGATCCTCGCGTCGCCCTTCGAGGTGTGGCCCCAGGAAGACGAACGCACCCTCGACCGCCTGACGCGGCTCTGCAAGGAGGAGGGCGTTCAGGCCCTGGCGGTGGGCCTGCCCCGCCACAAGGACGGCGCTGAGAGCGCCACGGCACCCGCCGCCCGGGCCTTCGGCGAAGCCCTGGCCGCCCGCGCCCGTCTGCCCGTGCGGTTCGTGAACGAGCACCTCAGCAGCGCTGAAGCCGAGCGCCTGCTCCGCGAGCGCGGCGTGAAACCCGAAAAGCGCAAGGCCATGCTCGACGCCGCCGCGGCGGCGGTGATCCTGGCTGAACTGCTGGAGGAGCGGCGGGGGAAAGGGATTCCGGCGGCCCGATTGGATTAATGGCTACCCCAGCCGCACGGTTCGCATGCAGCGCTCGGCGAGGCCGGGGTTGTGGGTGACGAGGAGGGTGGTGGGACGCAGGTCGGCGTGGAGGCTGAGCAGGAAGCCGAACACCTCTTCCGCCGTGGCGGGATCGAGGTTGCCGGTGGGCTCGTCCAGCAGCCAGAGGGCGGGTTTGCGCACCAGGGCGCGCACCAGGCCCACTCGGGCGGCCTCTCCGCCGGAGAGCTGGCCGGGCAGGCGTTCGCTGAGGTGACCCAGGCCCACGGTGGACAGCAGCTGTCCGATCCAGGCCTCGGCGGCGGCGGGTACGTCGCCTTCGATGAGCAGGGGCATGCGCAGGTTTTCCCGCACGGTGAATTCGGGCAGCAGGTGGGGCTGCTGGAAGGCCAGGCCCACATGGCGGCGGCGGTAGAGGGCCCGGGCCTCGGCACCCTCGGGCACCGGGTTTCCGCCGATGGTGATGCCGCCAGCCTCCCAGTGATCCAGGCCCGCCACGCAGTTCAGCAGGGTGGTTTTCCCCACGCCCGAGACGCCGACGATGGCGCAGAGGCTGCCCGCCTCGACGTCCAAGGAGAAGCCGTCGAAGACTGGATGCGCATTGCCCGGATAGGTCTTATGCAGGCCGGTGATGGAAAGGGGCTGTCCGATCATTCGGCCCTCAGCGCGTCGACGGGGTCCAGGGCGGCGGCCTTCTTGGCGGGGTAGCGGGCCGCCAGCCAGGACACCAGCAGGGGGAAGACGGCCACCAGCACGATGTCCAGTGCCTTGAGGCGGAAGGGCATGTAGGTGATGAAGTCGTAGACGGCGGCCGGCAGCTTCAGCAGCTTGAAGCGATCGAGGATCAGGCACAGCGGCACGCTGGTGCCCAGGCCCCAGGCGGTGCCCACGGCGCCGATGCGCAGGCCCTGGAGTTCGAAGAGCCGCTGGATCTGCTTCGGCGTGGCGCCCAGGGCCAGCAGCACGCCCAGGTCACGGCGCTTCTCGGTCACCAGCAGCACCAGGGACGCCACGATGTTGAAGGCTGCCACCAGCACGATGAGACTTAGGATGGCGGTGAAGAGCCACTTCTCGACGAGGAGCGCGGCGAAAATGGGTCGGTTGGATTCGCGCAGGTCCGTGGCCTGATACGCGGGACCGAGGGCCTCCAGCACGCGGGGCTTCACCTCGGCGATGGCGTCGATGCTGCTGGCGCGGACCTCGATCATCTCGGCCCGCCCCTCGGTGCGGGCAATGCGCATGGCGTCCGCCAGGTGGATGAAGGCCCAGGCTTTGTCGTACTCGGAGCTGCGGCTGTGGAAGGTGCCTGCCACCCGGAAAGCGGCGACCTTCGGCTGCTGGCCGCCCAGTCCCAGTTCCAGCTTGAAGAAGGCCAAAGCCGCGGTATTACCCACCTTCAGGCCGAGCCTCTGGGCCAGTTCCTTGCCGAGAACGATCTCGCCCTCCTTCAGTTGTTCGATGGGCGCGGGCTGCATGGAATCGAAGATGCTGGACGTGCCGTGGGCCGTGGCGGGATCCACCGCCTTCACCACGACCGCTTCGGGGGGCATCTCGCTATCCGTGCGGCGCAGCAGGCCTTTCTCGAGGCGGATGGGCGAGGCGGCCCGCACGCCAGGCACGGCGCGGATGGTCTTCAGGGCGCCTTCGGTATCCGGGATGTCGCCCGCGAGGTGGAACACGGTGAAGTGGGCCGTGGCGCTATAGAGTGTGGCCTGGATCTCGTCGTGGAAGCCGTTCATGATTGCCAGCGCCACCACCATGGCGAAGACGCCCAGGGCCGTCCCGCCCCGGGCGAAGCGCACCATGGTTCGCACGAAGGCCCCCTTGCGGTGGGTCTTCAGGTAGCGGT
>JAVBYJ010000025.1 GCA_030824075.1 Geothrix sp. | reverse complement strand
CAGCCGCTCACCTCGATGATGTTGCGGATGGTGGCGCCGCCCTTGCCGATGACGTCGCGGATCTTCTCCTTGGGGAGCTGGACGCTCTGCATCTGGGGGGCATTGCTGGCGAATTCGGCACGGGGGGCGGCGAGCACCTGGCCCATGAGGTCGAGCAGGTGCAGGCGGCCAGCCTTGGCCTGGTCGAGCGCCTTGGTGAGGATCTCGGCGGTGATGCCGCCGATCTTGATGTCCATCTGCAGGGCGGTAATGCCCTTCTCGGTGCCGGCGACCTTGAAGTCCATGTCGCCGTAGTGGTCTTCCTGGCCGGCGATGTCGGACAGGACGACGAACTTGTCACCGTCGCTGACGAGACCCATGGCCACGCCCGCCACCGGGGACTTGAGCTTGATGCCGGCGTCCATCAGGGCGAGGGTGCCGCCGCAGATGGTGGCCATGCTGGACGAGCCGTTGCTTTCGGTGATGTCCGACACCACGCGCACGGTGTAGGGGTTTTCCTCGGGGCTGGGGAACACGGCAAAGATCGAGCGCTCGGCCAGCATGCCGTGGCCGATCTCGCGGCGGCCGGGCCCGCGGTTGGGCTTGCACTCGCCCACGCTGTAGCCGGGGAAGTTGTAGTGCAGGTAGAACTTCTTGCGGTATTCCTCTTCCAGGCCATCGATGATCTGGGTGTTGTTGATGGTGCCCAGGGTGGTGGTGACCAGGGCCTGGGTTTCGCCGCGGGTGAACAGGCAGCTGCCGTGGGCCGCGGGCAGCACGCCCACTTCGATGTTGAGGGGGCGGATCTGGTCGAACTTGCGGCCGTCCAGGCGCACGCCCTGCTTGAGGATGGCGTTGCGGAAGAGGGTTTCCTTCAGCTCGTCGAAGCAGGCAGACAGGTCCTTCTTCAGCTCGGGCTTGTCGGTGCAGAACTGGGCGACGGCTTCCTTCTTCAGCAGGTCGATGGTCTTGTAGCTCTCGATCTTCACCTTCATGGTCAGCGCCGCGAAGAGCTTCTCGGCGAAGGCGGTCTGCACCTGCGTGTAGAGGGCGTCGTTGCGCACGGCCTTGACGGCGGCGACCTTGGGCTTGCCCACCTTGGCCTGCAGATCCTTCTGCAGCTTCACCAGGGTCTTGATCTGCTCCTGGCCGAAGGCGAGGGCCTTGACCATGTCGGCTTCCAGCACTTCCTTGGCGCCGCACTCCACCATCACCAGGGCGTCGGCGGTGCCGGCCACCAGCAGGTCGATGTCGCTATCCGCACGCTGCTCGACGGTGGGATTCACCACCAGCTGGCCATTGACGCGGCCCACGCGGACGCCGCCCACGGGGTTCACGAAGGGGATCTCACTGATGATGAGGGCC
The DNA here is from genome assembly GCA_030824075.1 of Geothrix sp. GTDB lineage: Bacteria > Acidobacteriota > Holophagae > Holophagales > Holophagaceae > Geothrix. Next base: position 54,993 of record JAVBYJ010000025.1, on the reverse strand, counting down.
GCGGAGGCGCCCACCATGGCGAGCACTTCAGGGGCGTGCTGGCCGTCGTAACTGAGCACCTGGGCGGTGACCATGGTGTCGCCGTTGTAGCCCTCTTCAAACAGGGGGCGCAGCGGGCGATCGATCAGGCGGCTGGTGAGGGTTTCCTTGGTGGTGGGGCGGCCTTCGCGCTTGAACCAGCCGCCGGGGATCTTGCCCGCGGCCAGCACGGGCTCACGGTAGTCCACGGTGAGGGGGAAGAAGTCGATGCCTTCGCGGGGGGTGCCGTAGCACACGGCCACGAGCACCATGGTGTCGCCCTGGCGGACGACGACGGCACCGTGGGCCTGCTTGGCGATGCGGCCGGTCTCGAGGCTGATGGGCGTGCCGCCCAGGTCCACCGAGACGGTGGTGGGGGTGAATTTCAAAGCGTTCATGCGTTCTCCTGGGCCCTCGGGCCCAATGGTCTCCCCTGAGCCCGGCTCACGCGTCCGGGTCTCCCGCGATCGCTCCATGAAACCCGTCCGCCGAGTCCTGGATCAGGAGGGGGAGGTGGGCTTCCTGCAGAGGTCGCCGCCGAAAGGGAGCAGGTGAAAATCGGCCTGATCAGCATACCACGGGGCCGACTCCCCGCCTTTCAGGGGTTGCACGATGGTAAGTCTCATCTGATCGATCGGCCACCCTCAGTTTGAAAAGCAGGAAACCACAGATGTCGCAGATGGCGCAGATAAGGCCATGGGTCCACAGATTCCACAGATCCACACAGATTAAAAATGGGGGCCGCGTTCCCTTCTGGTAGTTGTGCTTCGCAAGCATGGGCTTCAGTGGGAGCGCCGGGGCTGCGCCTTTGGGGGGCGCGATCCCGGCGCTCCCACTGACCTCCGGCTAAGCCGGAGGCCACCTTGGGGCGGGCCCCTGCGTGTTGGGTCGGCGACCATCTGTGAAAATCTGTGTCATCTGTGGTTACAGTTTTTGGCCTTGAAATGAATCGCGCTGAGACACGCCGATCATCGGTAAGTCTTATTCATTCGGCAAGGTCAGTGATTCCCCTGATGTGGCCCATGGCCTGCAGCACTTTCGGGGAAACGGCCTCCGGTCAATTCCTACCTAGCCCTGGCAAAGGGGCTGCTGTCTTCAGACCGGAGGGGCCTCAGGGATGTAGATAGCGTGGGCTCCGGAGGCTCGCCGGTCCCTGGCATCCTCTCCGTAGCGCCCCAGTCCAGTGGGGGAGGGCGAGTAGGTGGGCACCAGGCGCCGGAGCCACTGAAGGATCTGGGTTTGTCGGGTGCCTTCTTTTTCTTTGATCGCCATCCGCAGGGCCACGAGTCCTGTCTCGATCAGATCCTCGTTCACATCCTCGGAATCGGCATTGAAGACCTTGGGATGAACCTGTGAACGCCGGTCCTCGTGCGGGGAGAAGAGTTCCTCGAAGAGCTTTTCTCCAGGACGGATGCCCGTGAATTGGAGGTCGATGTCCTGGCCCGGGACCAGGCCGCTGAGGCGCGCCATATCCGTGGCAAGGTCCACGATGCGGACGGGATCGCCCATATCCAGGACATACACCTGGGCCGAATCACCCAGAATGCCTGCCTGCAATACCAACTGGCTGGCTTCGGGAATGGTCATGAAGTACCGGGTCATCTCGCGATGGGTGACGGTGATGGGTCCCCCGGTGCGGATCTGCTCCTGGAAGATCGGAATGACGCTGCCCCGGCTGCCGAGGACATTGCCAAAACGGACACTGACGTAGCGGGCACCAGCCGGGGCCCGCCGGGCAGCTTGCCACACCAGGAATTCGGCGATGCGTTTGGTCGCCCCCAGCACATTGGTGGGGTTGATGGCCTTGTCGGTCGAGATGTTCACGAAGGAATGCGTACCCACCGCCAGGGAGGCCTCAAGGACGTTCAGGGTCCCGAGGATGTTGTTCTCGATGGCTTCTTCGGGATGGGCCTCAAGGTAGGGCACATGTTTGTGGGCGGCGGCATGGAGCACCACCTGGGGGCGCCACCGCTCGAACACCTGCTGGAGGCGGAGGGTGTTCCGGATGTCGCAAAGCTCAAGGGATAGGCTTTGATTCGGGAACTCGCTCCTCAATGCGCGCTCGACGGTCCAGAGGCTGTTCTCCCCGCGCCCCAGCAACACGATGCGCGCGGGCCGGAAAGCGGCCACCTGGCGGGCCAACTCGCCGCCGATGGATCCACCTCCGCCCGTGATCAGGACCACGGAGTCCTCGAGCACTAGGCTCAGGGAGGTCTGGTCCAGTTGAACCGGTTCCCGCCGCAGCAGATCGTCGATGGAAATGTCCTTGAGCTCGGGTTTCCAGTTCTTGCTTCCCAGCAGGTTGAACAGGCCGGGCACGGTCTTGACCTCGGCCTGGACGGACCGGGCGACATCGGCGAGCTGGCGGATCACCGATCCAGGCGCGCTGGGAATGGCCAGGACCACTTGGGTGACGCGGTTGTCCTGGATCAGCTTACGGAGCATTCGGGAGGGACCGAGCACCCGGGTGCCCTGGATGCGAATGCCCTGCTTATCCAGGGCATCATCGATGAATCCAACCACCTGGATTCCCAGTTCGGGATGCCGCTTGAGTTCCTCGGCGATCATCAGACCGGCCCGACCAGCCCCCACGATGATCGTTCGGCGAAGGACGGTGTCTTCTGGGAGGTTCTCTGAGCCATGGATCTGCTCATGGCGCACCCGAAGGGCAGCTCGCAGCATCAACCACAGGCCGCCGGTAGTCATGGCTGCAGCGAGGGGGATCTGGAGGTCGAGAACGGAATGACCTTCCCGGGTCAGGGTGGTCAGCAAAGTGCTGATTACCAATAACGTGGCCGTGGCCAGGGCGAGACGCAGGGCATCGCGAAAGCCGATGAGACGGTAATGCTGGCGGGTGAGCTGGAAGGCGAGGTTGATCCCCAGGGCCAGGAGGACCCACTTGAAGGCGCCGTATGGGACGAGCAGGCCGTCGGCGAAGACACGTTCGCACCCCATCCAGGCCAAGGCGGCCAGGCCTCCATCCAGGACCAGCTTCACGCCTTGCCGCAGCAGAGGCTGATCCAGGGGGGTCGGCGGTGGCAGGGATGGACGATAGAAGGGCTGTGGGTTCATAGGATAAAGGGGAATCGTCGGCAAGGCTTTTTCGTGGGGAGGCCTTCTGGCCAAGCGGCAAGGACTTCAACATTACATGATAATCTAGACGTTTGGTTTCATTGTTTTACCCGTGAACTTATTGGAGTTGCTATGCGATACAGTCCGTTGGGCGCGGCGGTTCTTCTGACCTCGGCCCTGTTCGCCCAGCTGCCCCAGGGCCTGGATCTGCAGGCGTTGAAGCAGGCGGCTGCGGCCCAGGGGGTGGCCACCGGGGCGGCGGAGGCGGTGCCAGGGCGCACCGGGGCGCTTCCGGCGACCGGTGTGACGGCGGAGGATCTGGCCCGTCAGCGCAGCGAGGACGAGATGCTGGACGAGGAGATCCGGGCCCTGAAGCGCCGGGAGAAGGGCCCCCGCCGCTTCGCCTCGGACTTGTTCCAGGTGCGCCAGCGTGGATCGGCGGCCACCGAAGGGGGCATTGCCGAGGACTATGTGCTGGGCACGGGGGACCGGCTGAACCTCAATGTGTTTGGCAGCGCCACCTTTGATCTGCCGGTGCAGGTGGATGGCCGGGGCGAGATCGTCATCCCGAAGGTCGGCACGGCCAAAATCGGCGGACTGACCCTGGGCAAGGCCAAGGCGGCGGTGCAGGGGCTGGTGAGCCGCAATTTCTCGCGGTCCTCGGTAGATCTGCAGGTGATCAAGCTCCGCGAGGTGCGGGTCTTCGTCATGGGCGAGGTCTACAAACCTGGCAGCTACCTGGTGTCGAGCCTCAGTTCGCTGGTGAATGTGCTGAGCCTGGCGGGTGGACCTACGGCGGTGGGCAGCTACCGGGACATCCGGGTGATGCGGGGCGGCCACCAGGTGTCCAGCCTCGACCTGTACCCGCTGCGGGCCGAGGGCCTGGGCAATCCCAACGTGGCGTTGCAGAACGGCGACACGGTCTTTGTGCCGCTGGTCCTGAACCAGGTGCTGCTGGAAGGGGCCTTTCAGCGGGTGGTGGCGGCGCCCCCCGAGCCGCCGAAAAAGGGCGACCGTTCCGAACTGGAGAATACCGATCCAGATCCCTTGAGGGACCAGCGGGAACGCCTCCAGCGGGAGCTCAAAGCCATTGAAGCCCAGCTGGCACCCAGCCAGGAAGGTGCCGAGGCAGACCCGGTACAGGACGCCCGCGACCCCAAGACCACCCGGGTCCCCGTGGTTCCGGCGATCCTCAGCCTGACGGAACGGGCGGCCCTGGAAGATCGACTCTTCACGCTGAAGCGGCAGCTGGTGGCGCTCAGCGAGGCCCCGGCGGGAGACCATCGCGTGCGCCTCAACCCCGAGACGAATCTTCCCATCCTCCAGGCGACCGGGACTGCCCAGGCAGACTGGTTGCTGCGCTGGGAACAGACCGGTCGACCGCCCGCCCTGCAGTTCGAGATGAAACCCGGGGAGACCGCGGCCGACGCGCTTCGCTTCGCCGGGGGACTCGCGATGGAAGCTGGTGAGGGGACCCTCACCCTGCGGCACCGCGACCCGTCTGGGATCACGCGTGGTCAGGACGTGCCGGCGGGCGAGGCGGCCCGGGTGACGCTGGGGCGGGGGGACGTGTTGTCGGCCCCCGTGCGCCGGGAACGGACCGGCCCGGTGGTGGAAGTATCCGGCTGGGTGCGCGTACCTGGCCTGTATGCCCGGGCCGAAGGCATGCGGGTGGCGGACCTGCTGAAGCGCGAAACGCAGGTCCTGCCTGACACCTATCGGGCCCGCGGCGAAGTCGTGCACACGGCGCTGGATGGTACGACCCGGTTCCAGACCTTCGATGTGGACAAGGCCCTGGCCGGGGACCCGGCGCACAACCTGCTGCTGGAGGATCGTGATCGCCTTGAGCTGTTCCGCGTGGAAGACCTACGCCTGCCCAGGCTGGTCACGGTGTTGGGGCCCGTGGCCCGGCCCGGAACCTACACCTTTCATGAAGGCATGCGGGCTTCGGACCTGATCTTTCGTGCGGGTGTGCCCATGAAATCGGCCGACCGCCTGGTGGCGGAAGTGGCCCACAGCCAGGATGGCCGACCCAGCGAGGTGATTCGGCTCGACCTGGCTAAACTGCTGTCCACGGAAGCCGCCAGCCCTATCACGCTTGTGGATGACAGGCTGAATCCCCGCATCCAGCCGGATGATCAGCTGAGCTTTTTCGCAAAACCGGACTACAAGGTGCATCGGACGGTGCGGATTACCGGCCAAGTGGCGCGTCCCGGAGCCTACACCCTGGATTCGGCCAAGCCCTCGCTGAGCAGCCTCATCCGGCGCGCCGGGGGACTGACAGCGGATGCCATGCCCCAGGCGGGCATCTTTCTTCGGCGGCTGAGCACCCAGGACGCATCTCTCCAGCGGGCGGCGGAAGAATCCGGGCTGGCGGGGAAGGATCCAACGGCCAAGGGCGTCAATGAAATCCTTGAGCGGCTGAACGAGACCAAGCGCCAGGCCCTCTCTGGCCAGCTGCTGAAGAGCCCCCTCCTGCACGGCCTGCTGGCCGGCAGCTTGAACCGCATGGTGGTGGATTTCCGCGGGGTCATAAATGCGGATGCCAACGCCGACGTGGAGCTTCAGGACGGAGATGAGGTCATTATCCCCCGGGCCACCGAGGCGGCCTATGTGGTGGGCGAAACGGCCAGTCCCTTCGCGACCTACAAGGTCCGCAAGGGGATGAAGGTGACGGACCTGCTCAAGCTGGCGGGCGGCACTACCCGCAATGCCGACACGTCGAATATCCGCCTGCTCAAGGCCGATGGCCGGATCCTGGATAGCTGGGTGGAAGGCAAGGCCGTGGAGCCGGGCGATACGGTGCTGGTGCCCCAGCGCTTCCGTCGCGACAGCAGCTGGCAGGAAAACCTCCAGGCTTTGACGCCGCTGGCCCTGATCCTGAACGCCATCAAGTAGGGGGATCTCTACTGGTAGAATGGAAGGCCCCGCCCAAGCGGGGCCTTTTCATCGTGAGTGTCATGATCCTGCGCAAAGAGTACTGGTTCGAAGCGGCCCATTTCATCTACAACCACCCGGGCAAGTGCCGGAATCTGCACGGCCACAGCTACAAGCTTTTCGTGCTGCTGGAGGGTTCGGTGAACCCGGAGACGGGCATGATCATCGACTTCGACGATCTGTCGAAGGTGGTGGTGGACAAGGTGATCTCGAAGCTTGATCACCGCTTCCTCAATGACCTGATCCCCCTGTCCACGGCCGAGAACATCTCCGTGTGGATCTGGGAGCAGCTGAAGCCGTCGCTGCCCGCGCTGTGCCAGATCGAGGTCTACGAGACCACCGATAATTGCGTGATCTACCGGGGAGTCTGAGATGCGACGGCTCTGGGTCCTTCCCGCGCTGGTTCTCCTGGCTGGTTGTGACGCCATCAATCCGGCCCTGCGTTACGAGGCGGCGGCCCGTCAGTTGCGGTTTTCGCTGGATCGGGTGGAACCCCGCGTGGAGTTGGCCTTTCCCCTGGAACAGTCGCGGCTGCGGCTGCTGCTGGAGGTGGGTGTGGACAACCCCTCTGACCAGCGCCTGCGCACACGGCGCGTGGCGGGTGACCTGCGCCTGAATGCCCGGGGTGCGGACCATGCCCTTGGATCGGTGAGCTTTCCGGAAGGCGCCGATATCGCGCCCAAGAGCCGCAGCGTTCTCCGCGTGGAAGTCGCCCTGGGCTATGCCGACCTGAAGACTGCCTGGGGTCCCTTGTCTGGTGCCGTGCAGCGCCGCGAACCCGCCACCTGGAGCCTGGCCGGCGAAGCCCGCTTCGAGGTCATGGGCATCGAGTTCGGCGTGCCCTTCCGCACCCGGAAGGAAAGCGGTAGATGAACGGCACACCAGGATGATCCGCGCCGTCGTCTTCGATCTCTGGAACACGCTGGTCTTCAGTCCGGCGGGTAGCCCTTTCCAGCGTCTGAAAGAGCTGCTCCGCCCGGACCAGGCCCACTTGTTCGCAGCGCTGGTGCGGGACGGCATGGTGCGGCCCTATCCGTCGGTGCGGGCCTTTCTGGAGGCCTGGCAGGAACCCGCCGGCCTGGAGCCCGGGCAGATGGAGGCCATGGCCCAGGCCTTCCTGGAGGCGGGTGGACAGGCGGAGTGCTTTGCCGGCACCCCCGAGGTCGTGGCGGCGGTGCGTGATCTGGCTCGGGTTGCACTGCTGTCCAACACCCAGACGTTCGGGTTGGAGCTGCTGGATCGCCTCGGCATCACCGAACGCATCCGCACCCGGATGCTCAGTGCCGAAATCGGGGCCTTGAAGCCCGAGGCGGGCGCCTTTGAAGCGGTGCAGCGGAAGCTGGGGGTCTTTCCCGGCAACCTCGTCATGGTGGGTGACAGCTGGTCCGACGATGTGCAGGGTGCGCTGGACGCAGGCTGGACGGCCATCTGGGTGAACCGGGAGGCGCGGCCGCGCCCCGCCCACGACCCCGATGCACCTGTCTACGAGGTGCGGAGCCTGGACCGGGTGCCCGAGCTCATCCAGGGGCTGCAGGACGGGATGCGCTGTCCGACGTGCCTGGGGTGAGCTTAGGAGCTGGAACGGAATAATCGTTGCCATCGTTGGCACCCAGCCGCGATGCATCCGCAAGGAAGGGCCCGCAGGGCCATGTGGTTCATGGTTCAAGGGCGCTGACGCCGCGGGGCGCGCGGATGGGCGCCCCCTGCCAACGCATGCGTTGGCGGGATCTAGGGTCAACCCTCCGGGCGCAGGGTGGCGGGCGGCGCGATCCTGCGTCGGCTTCGGTTCACGGAGTCCCGCTCCGCTGGAACCTCAGCCTCCTTGACCCGCTTGCCCGGCACCCTGCGCGATGGCAATGCTTATTTCGTTCCAGCTCCTTAGGCGCTGGCGCTGTCCTGGCCGGGGAACTGCAGGTCCATGACCACGGCGTGGCGGGGGGTGTCGGCGCGCTCGATCCACTGGACGCGGGCACCCAGCAGGCGAGCCAGCTGCATCAGGCCCTCGCGGGCCTCCTGGTGGAGCGAACCCGATAGATCGGGATGCAGGGTCAGGCGCACGTCGGCGCCCCGCAGGCGATCTCCCAGGCGCACCAGCTCTCGGTAGGCCTTGAGCAGCGAGGTTTCGGAGCTCTGGGTGCGGCCGGCGCCATTGCAGGTGGGGCAGGGCTGGGTGAGCTGGCGTTCCAGGGAGGGCCCGGTGCGCTTGCGGGTGAGCTCCACCAGACCGAATTCGGAGATGCCTCCGGCGCGGGCGTGGTTGCGGTCCCGCTTGAGTTCCTCCTGAAGCCGGGCCAGTACCTCGTCCCGATGGGCCGAATCCAGCATGTCGATGAAATCGATCACGACGATGCCGCCCAGGTTGCGCAGCCGCAGCTGGCGCACGATCTCGGGGATGGCCTCGAGGTTGGTGAGGTAGACGGTCTCCTCCAGATCCTTCTTCCCGACGAACTTGCCGGTGTTCACATCCACGCTGACCAGGGCCTCGGTCTGGTTCAGCACGATGGAACCCCCGTGCTTGAGGAAGACCTTGGGTTGGCGGGCCGCGTCGATCTCGGACTCGATGGCGAAGGCCTCGAAGATGGGCAGGTCCGAGGTGAACCGCTTCACCCGGTTGGCCCATTCGGGATGCAGCTTCTCCACGAAGCCCAGGACCTCGCGGTGGGTCTCGGCGTCGTCCACCCAGAAGGTGGAAACCTCTTCGCGGAAGATGTCGCGCATGATCTTCTGAAGGAGCCGCAGGTCCTGCCAGACGAGCCCAGGGGCAGGCACGGTTTCGGCCTTGGCCTGGATCTCCTGCCACATTTGTCGGAGGAAGGCCACATCGCCCACCAGATCCTCGTCCTTCTCCCCGATGGCGGCGGTGCGGACGATGAAGCCTTCGCCGGGCTGGGCGTGGCTGCGGATCAGCTCGCGCAAACGGTCGCGTTCCTCGGGATCGGTGATCTTGCGGGAAATGCCGATGTGGTCGATGCCCGGCATGAAGACCAGGAAGCGGCCGGGGAAGCTCAGGTGCCGGGACAAGCGGGGCCCCTTGGAGCCGATGGGATCCTTCACCACCTGCACCAGGGTTTCCTCCCCTTCCTTCAGGGGCGGGAGGGGCGGTGGTGGTGGCGGCAGCTCCTCGGCATTGGCGTCCTCGCCCTCCTCCTCGGTGGACAGATCCGCCCCGAGGCGCTGGACAACGGGGTCGTCCAGGTAGAGGAACCCATCCTTGAGCCCTCCGATGCCGACGAAGGCGCTCTGCATGCCGGGAAGCAGCTTGGCCACCCGGCCCTTGTACACATCCCCCACCTGGCTCTTGTTCATCGTCCGTTCGAGAAACAGCTCGCAGAGCTGGCCGTTCTCAAGCAGGGCGATGCGCGTCTCCAGGGGGGTCGAATTGACCACCAGGGACTTGCGGACTTCCATAAAACCAACCTTTCAGAACTTTGCAGGTGGGCGCCATGCCCCGACTGCGGGCCCCAGGGCCATACCGGGCCGAAGGGTGACTCTTTTCTACCATAACCCTTGGATGCCGCGCCAACACCCAAAGGTTCCAAGATTGGAATTAATTCCTCTCCGGGCCAAAAGCGGGGACAGGATTAACAGGATGAAAAGCTGGATTAACAGGATTTAAAAGAAAATGCTGGTGTTGTGGGGTCAGGTTCGTGGGTTTCGGGATGTGAGAGCGAAACCGGCCGTCGCTCGTTTGTGAAGATGCCGAATTTCTGTGTATCACCTACGAAAGGGCCTGCGAACGGACTGCCTGGCAAGCTTCTCTAATCCTGTTAATCCTGTCCTGATTTTTCAGTCAGTAAAAGCAGCCACGCAGAGGGGCGTGCGTTCCTGGGTGCGGCGCTCGGTGATGCGGTTGCGCTCGTCCACGAAGACGACCTTGGGAGCCGTGGTTTCGGCTTCTTCGGCCGTCATCCAGCCGTAGGCGGCGATGATGACCAGGTCACCCTTCTGCACCAGGTGGGCGGCGGCTCCGTTGATGCCGACTTCGCCCGATCCGGGGACGCCGGGGATCACGTAGGTGGACAAGCGCGACCCGTTGGTCACGTCATAGATGTCGATCTTCTCGTTCTCCATGAACCCCGCGGCTTCGATGAGCAGCGGATCCAGGGTGATCGACCCCACGTAGTCCAGATCGGCCCGGGTCACGGTGGCGCGATGGATCTTGCCGAGCAGGAAGTGTCGCAGCATGCATCCTCCGGTCCAGGCTCCATCCAGAGTCCCGGCCAACGCATAAGGATGGACCCAGGATTACCCCGGGTCCATCCTCGATTTTTTCAGTCACTCAGTTGAAGAGAACCACGTGCAGGTCCAGCCCGATCCGGGGCGGGGCGATGGGGGGCGGGGCCACGGGCAGGCGGAAGGCCCCTTCCAGGTCCAGGCGGGCCCGGGGATCACGGACCTGGCGCAGCACCCAGCGGCCGTCCAGGAAGACATACATCCGCGACGGGTCGCCCGGCACCAGGGCCACATAGCGGCGCTGCTCACCGGAACGCCAGTAGCCGTTCATCCAAGGGGGAGCCAGGTGGCGGCGACCATGGCCGCGGTCGTGGTCGCGGTCGTCATCCTCGTAGCGGTGGCGCTCGTGCTTCCGGGCTTCCTTCTCCCTTTCTTTCCAGTATTTGCGTTCGGATTTGTCCCGTTCCTTCCAGTATTTGCGATCCTCCCGGTCCTCGCGGCGCTCCCGGCGGTCGTCATCATGCCGGGCGGAGACAGGCAGGGCCGCAAGGGCGAAGGTGGCCATCAGGGCGGCGCTCAGAAGTCGACGGAACATGGATCCTCCCGCAAGGGGCCCCCTAAATACTGCGAGGGGACCACGCCATTCTACTCGGGTGCGACGGAGGGAGAAGGCGACCCCAGGTGGGGCCTCTTTTTTCTACGGCCCTCGGCGGCTTTAGGCGCTCTGGGGGCTCAGGCTCATGTTCAGGCTGGCGTCCAGCGCAGAGGGGGCCAGGACGACGTTGTCGATGAGGCGAGTGCTCCCGACATAGGCAGCCACGCACAGGGCGGCGGTGCGATCCACCGGCCCCTGGATGGGTTCCAGGTTCTGGACATCCACCAGCTCCAGGTACTGGACCGAATCCACGCCGGCCAGGGGGCTCCGGGCGATCTCGAGGAGCTTCACGGCGCTGCGCTCGCCTGCGTCGAAGGCAGCCTTGGCGGCCAGCAGACCCTCGCTGAGACAGAGAGCCCGGCGCCGGGCGTCTTCGTCGAGGTAGGTGTTGCGGCTGCTCAGGGCCAGACCGTCGGCCTCGCGGATGGTGGGCACCACCACCACGTCCACGGGCAGGTTCAGGTCGCGGGCCATGCGCCGGATTACCACGGTCTGCTGGAAGTCCTTCTGGCCGAAGAAGGCCAAGTCGGGCTGCACCATGTTGAAGAGCTTGGCCACCACCGTGGCGACCCCCCGGAAGTGGCCGGGCCGAAAGCGCCCGCAGAGGGGTTCAGCCAGACGGCCGGGTTCCACATGGGTCTGGAAGCCGGTGGGGTAGATTTCGGACACCTCGGGGAGGAAAAGCACCGAAGCATCGGCCTCCAGACACAGGTTCTGATCCCGCTCCAGATCGCGAGGGTAGTTGGCCATGTCTTCAGCAGGGCCGAACTGGGTCGGGTTCACGAAGATGGATACGACGGTGGCATCGCAGCGGGCGGCGCTCTGGCGGATCAGGGCCCCATGGCCCTCGTGCAGGAACCCCATGGTGGGGACGAAACCGATGCGCTTGCCCTCTTCTCTTAAAGGCCGAAGGAGGGCGCGCAAATCAGCGATGGTACGTACAACTCGCATGGACAAAAGCGGGATCCTTCAGAAGGCACCTGCCAGCTTACCAAGAGCCGCCTCAGGGGCGCCACTGGGTCAAAGCCGGACGAACGGCTTCTGGAAGGGTATAGGATTCCGCGCCATTCGGGAACCCTCCCCCCCGGACATCCTCGGCCCAGGCGGCCAAGGCGGCCCGCAGATCCTCGAATCCTTGGGCATAGCGCCGGACGAATTTTGGCGAGGGGTCGGGCAGCAGACCAAGGACATCGTGGAAGACCAGCACCTGGCCGGAGCACTGGGGCCCGGCCCCGATGCCGATGGTGGGGATCTCCAGGCTTTCGGTCACTTTGGCCGCCAATTCGGCGGGAATGCCTTCCAGCACCAGGCTGAAACAACCCGCATCCTGGAGTTTCTGGGCGTCCTCCAGCAGGCGCAGCGCATCGGCCTTCTGCTTGCCCTGCACCTTGAAGCCGCCCATGGGGTTCACGCTTTGGGGGGTGAGGCCCAGATGGCCCATGACGGGGATTTCGGCGTCAATGAGGGCATGGATCATGGGCAGGCGCTTGGCGCCCCCCTCAAGCTTGACGGCCTGGGCACCCCTCTGGAGGAAGCCCCCGGCGTTGCGAAGGGTGTCCTCCACGCTGAGGTGGAAGCTCAGGTAGGGCATGTCGGCCACGAGCATGGCCGTGGGGTGGGTGCGGGCCACGGCTTCCAGGTGGTGGTTCATCATGGCCATGCTGACGGGCAGGGTGTTCTCGAAGCCCAGGCACACGTTCCCCACGCTGTCGCCCACGAGGATGAGATCCACCCCTGCGGCGTCCGCGATGCGGGCGGTGACGGCATCGTAGGCCGTGGTCATCACCAGCTTCCGCCCCGCGTGGTGCCAGGTGTGCACCTGGGTCAGGGTGACGCGGGCACGCGATTCGATGGGCAGGTGGCTCATGGGGGGTCTCCGCTGGAAGGTCGAAGCCTGGGGGCTTCCATGAGACCACCAAAAACCGGGGGCAGGATGAACAGGATTCAAAAAGCCAACCTGGATCCGGCGTCACTCGGTATCGGGAAACGCCGGCAGGTTCATCTGGGTGGGGGTCCAGTCCACCAGGGGATCGGCTCGCTCGGGCATGACAAACCGCAGGCCCACGGCTTCGACGGTCTGGCGGAACCGGTGCATGTCCTCCCGGCCCAGGAAAGGGGTCTCGTGGCTTTCGGGTAGCCGCGCCCAGAGCTGCTGGAAGCTGGGGAAAGCGTCTTGCATCCGCGACCTGGCTCCGAGTTTCTCGCCGCGGGAGAGCAGCAGCTGGGCCCCTTCCGCGCTGGCCTCAACGATCTGGGCGGGGAACTGCAGGTCCCGGGCGGCAGCCTGGACCTCGCTCCAGGCCTGCAGGGACTCCTGCACCACGGCATCGGTGGCCGGCACGGTGGACAGCAGCAGGGCGTGAGCCCGGTGCCACTCCAGATCCAACCACCGGGATCCCGAGCCTTCGACCGGTCCCTTCAGGTTTTCCAGGATGGCCCAACCCTGTTCGGGGGCTTCCAGCCTGGCGTGCCGAGCCTCCCAGGCCATGGCCTGGCTGAACCGGAGCAGGGCCAGCCGCTGGCGCCACAACAATCCGGTGGATTCGTAGTGTTCGGCGGCGGCCTTGAACAGGCGGGCTGCGTCCTTCCAGGCACTGCGGAACCGGGCTACCTCGCCCTGCAGGGAGAGATGGTCCCCCTGTTCCTCGGGAGACAGCAGGGACGGCTGGGCAGCCAGGGCCTGGAACTGGGCGTGGTCCGCGGCCACGGTGTCACCCAGGGCCGCGAAGGTGCGCGCCCGCCAAATCTGGATGAGGGACATCTGGACGGGGTCGCCCAGCCGCTGCGCCCGGGAGAAAGCGCGATCCAGATGGGAGAGGGCGGGCCCCAGGAATTGCTGGAGGCTGCGGACCATGCCGAGGGCCAGATGTCCCTGGGCCTGGAGGGTCAGGTCGCTTTGCATCCGGGCGGTCTGGAGGGCCTCGCGCAGCAGGCCGATGCAGGTCTCGGACTGGCCCTGGGCCAGCCGCACCTGGGCCAGGGCAATCTGTACTGGGATCAAGTGGCGAAAATCCTGGCCATGTTCGAGCAACCGCTGAGCCGATTGGAGCAGGGAGGCGGCGCGGAGGAACTGCGACTGGCCGCCCAGGGCCCGGCCAAGCGCCAGCAGCAGGGCGGCCTGGTCCTGAGGCAGGGGTTTGAACCCGCTTTGGGACTGAAGGCCCTCCTCCAGGGCGCGGATGCCCTTGGTGTGGTGGCCTTGGAGCAGATGCAGCTGTCCCAGGGCCAGCCGCAGCCGGGGTTGCTCTGGATGGAGGGGATGATCCGCCAGCCGTGCGGCAGCGGCCATGAGGGCTTCCTGCGCTTCCGCCGGATGGCGCAGGTGGAGGTGCATCATGGCGCGTTTGCGATGCACTCGCGCCTCCGCCAGGCAGGTGTCTTCCCGTTGGGGAGCGCGGGCCAGAGCCGCCAAGGCGCGACCGAGGGCCTCCAGCGAGTGCTCAGCCGGGGGATGGTCCGGGGTCTCATTCAGGTCCGGAGACGTCAACAGACCCTGGGTGGCCAGCGGCCCGAGGGCCCAGGCGTCGGCCAGGTGTTCGTGCAGCCGGGCCTCCTCCCACGGGGAAGGTTTCAGCTGAAGCGCCTGGTTCACCGCCCGGGCGACCTCCTGGGGTGGACCTGGGGGCGCCTGGTCGATGGTGGCCAGCATGGATGCCAGAGCGGTGGCCTCGTCCGAGGCCAGGGATTGGAGGATGACCGGGCAGGCGGCACCCTGTTCCTGGAGCACCGCCACCAGCGCGCGCGCCAGCCGCTTGAGCTCAGGCTGGGGCGTGTGGGTCAGGACCAGCTCGCGCCAGCGGGGATCAGGGATCAGGGCCTGCCCGCGCTGGATCTGCACCAGCCGAGAGCCCTGGGCGCCGTGGAGGGCATCTTCCAGGGCGTCGTCCTGGAGTCCGAGCAGGCGTCCCATGGCGCTGGTGGGTAGGGCGCGCTCCGCCAGGGCCAGCAACCGCACCAGGGTGGCCGAGGCGGGGGTGAGCCGCTGCAGCCGCCCCAGGAAGATCTGGCGCATGAGATCGTCTTCGGCCTTCAGGATCGTGGATTGGCCGGGAACCAGGGCCCAGGCCCCCCGCTCCCAGGTCAGCGCGCCAGCCTGCTGGGCCAGTTCCAGGAAGTTTCGCAGCAACCCGGGGTTGCCCAGACTCTGGGTGATCAGGTCGACGCGGAAGGCTTCCGGAAGGTTGTGCTGGCCCAGCAGGTCCTCGAGCACCAGGCGCAGGTCTTCATCCTCCAGGCGGTTCACCCCCACGACGGCTGCGGAGGCTTCCCCCTTCAACTGCGCGATGAGCGGCTTCAGGCCCGCGCCCTGGGCGCCGGTGGTGAGGGAGAGGAGCCAGGGGACGGACGAGGTCTGGACCAGCTCGCGGATCAGGGCCAGCACCTCCGGCGTGGCCCGATCGAGGCCCGAGAGGTGGATGAGGCGGGGATGGACCAGGCCGGCAAAATCCAGCGCCTCGAGGGCGGCCTTGATCTCCTCGGGCTCGGGGCCGGCCTCCTGGCGGTTCAGATGGCGCCCTCCGGTGAGGAAGGAGAAGGCCTGCACCCGAAGGGACAGGGCCTTGGCGGCTTCGGGGCGCTCGGCATAGAGATCCACTTCGCTGCCCAGCAGCAGCGCCTCGACCAGACGCCCGAGGAAGCGCCCTGCGGATTCCTCGGCGGACGCCGCCAGGCGATGGACCCAGATGCCCTCGCTCTCGGCCACGGCGCAGGCCCAGGCCGCCAGGTGCTCCTTGCCCACGCCCTCCTCCCCTTGGAGCAGGACGATCCGTTCCATGGGGATGGGGGCGCTGAACCCCAGCATCAGGGACTTGAGATAGGGGAGTTCCTGGCTGCGGCCGCGGAAGGGCCGGGAGATGGGCCCGGAGAGATCCCGGGGGTGGTTCCAGGGCAGGTCCTCGGCCATGGCTGGGGCGGGGGCCGTGCCCGGCAGGAAACCCGGGATGTCCTCCGGCGTCCAGGGGGCTGGGCCGAGGACTCGCGGGACCTGGGTCAGGCCCGGCCGGAAGGTGATGACCTCGGGATGCAGGCACCGGGGGTGCGGGTCCTGGGCCAACCGTTCCCGGAGATGGCGCATCAGGGCTTCGCGCTGGGCCTCGCCCCAACTGGCCCACAGGCGGGAGAGCGGTGTGCCCTGAAGGGCCTGCAGAAACCAAGCCTGTTCTGCGTCGAACCCGAGGTGGGAGATGACGGGATCCAGGGCTTCCGCATCCAGGAACCGCGCCAGGAAGGTGTCCCGCATCTGGTCGAGTTCGCGGTCCGTGGGCAGGGGTGACCAGATCTGGGCGAGGAACCGGGCTCCGTCCATCTCCCGGCGCATCAGGTGCCAGGTGCAACCCTCGCCCCGGCCGAGTTCCATCAGCCAGGTGTAACGATGGGTTCCAAGGAAACGCGTCACATCCACGGACGGCCCCCTGGGGCTTCGGCACTGCGCTGAGCGGGCATGGGCGGAAGTGTACCCGAGGGCAGCCAGGGGCCTAGCGGGTGAAGAACGGATCCAGGATCACGGCCGCGGTGAGCACCAGGGCGAAGAGGTTGATGTTCATGAAGACGCGGCGGTAGAGGGAGGCGTCCTGGCCGGGCTTCAGGAGGGGCAGCGAACCGATGATCAGCCAGGCGGCGCCGAGGCCGAGCATGATCTCTGCGGGCCGGGACACCAGCACCCGGAACAGGGGCAGCAGGCCGCAGGCCGCGGCGGTGCCGCAGGTCCAGGTGAAGGTGAGGCGCGACAGCCGGGGCCGTCCGAAGACGCTCACCAGTGTGGGGTAGCCGGCCTCCTCGTACCCTTCGGCGTGCAGTCCCACCAGCAACCAGAAGTGAGGCACCTGCCAGATGAAGAAGACGAAGGCGAGGGCCAGGACCGAGGGATCCATCACGCTGCCGCCCGCGGCGGTCCAGCCGATGGCGGGAGGCAAGGCGCCAATGAGCGAACCGGGCACCACGGCGAAGGCGCTGACGCGCTTCAGGGGGGTGTAGAAGCCGTTGTACCAGGCGAGGGCCAAGGCCCCGAGCAGGGCCGAGGTCAGGTTGTGGGCCACCAGCAGGAGGAGGAAGCCGGAGACGGCCAGGACCACCGCGATGACAGCCGCCCGGGCAGGGGAGAGGTCGCCCCGAGGAATGGGTCGGTTCGCCGTGCGGGGCATCAAGGCGTCGTAGCGATGTTCCTGCACTTCGTTCAAGGCGCTGCTGCCCATGGCCAGCAGCAGGATGCCCAGCAGGGTCGTGACCAGGCCCGCATCCGCGCCCCGCAGGAACGCCACGTATCCCGCCGCTGCCGTGAAGGTGGAGGCACCCGAGATCCGGAGCTTGGTCAGCTCGAGGAAGATCGAGAGCGGATGGGATTTCTGGGCAGGAAGGGCGGCCACGCTCAAAACATTACTCCTGGTCAAGCCCTCGCCCAGCTTGACTGGGCGAGGTCGCGGGGGTCCCGTGGGTGTAGGGCGCAAGCCCGGACCCCCGGAGGTGTTGTTGAAGCCGGAGCCCAGCTTGGCTGGGCGAGGGCGCGGGGGTCCGGGGGTGTAGGGCGCAAGCCCGGACCCCCGGAAAATCATAGGCCCTTGATGTAGCGAACAACCTCGTCCAACTCCTGCTCGGTGAGCCTCGTCTGGGGCATGGCGGGCGGATAGCCGCGCACCACCTGCTCCATGGGGCTCGTGATGGACCGGCGCAGGTAGGCGTCGTCCACGGTGATGTTCTTGTAGGCGCCAGCGACGAGGATCTGCTGTTCCCGGCCGTAGAGAGCCTTGAGGGTGGGGCCCACCTTGGGTTTGCCGTCCACGGAATGACAGGCCACACAGCCCTTGGCGGTGAGCACGGCCAGGCCCTGCGGCATGTCCTTGAGACCCGGGTGGGCCTCGCCGGCACGGAAGCTCTTCCCCGGCTCAGGGGCATCCTCGCCCCCGAAGTACCAGGCCTTGAACTCGTCCTCGGGCACCACGATGACCTTGCTCAGCATGAGGCTGTGATCCACACCGCAGATCACGGTGCACTCGATGTCGTACGAACCGAACTTGGTGGCCTGGAACCAGGTCGTGTTGGTGCGGCTGGGCACGGCGTCGATCTTGATCCGGAAGGAAGGCACGAAGAATCCGTGCACGACATCCGCGCTGCGGACCTCCATCTTCATGGGCTTGTTGATGGGGGCGAAGAGCACCTTGCTCTGCTTGCCGTTGGGGTATTCAAAGGACCAGCTCCACTGGCGGGCGGTCACCTTCACGACCATGGCGTCCCGGGGGGCCTGGCTCATGTATTCGTAGTTGGTCCAGCCGTAGTAGAAGATCGACAGGAACAACACCAGGGGGACGGTGGTCCAGACGATTTCGAGGCCCACGTGCCCTTCGATCTGCTCGGCCTTCGGGTGGCGCTTCTTGCTGTAGCGCACGACGAAGTAGATCATCAGGGCCGTGATGAAGATCAGGAAGACCACCGACAGCCCGAACACGTAGAAGAAGACCGCGTCGGACTTCTGGGCTGAGAGGGCGGCTTGATTCATCCATTCCATGGTGGGGCCTCAGCGAAAAGCGACGTCGGAGAAGAGCAGGGCGAAGAAGATCAGCAGGGTGCCCAGGGTCACCAGGATCACGATCTTGAACAACGGCCCCTCATACTTCAGGTGCATGAAGAAGTAGAAGACCAGGCCGGCCTTGAGGGGGGTCAGGGTAAGCAGACCCCAGACGGCGGCGGTTTGGCCCAGGTGGCTGACCCCCACCAGGCAACCCGTGAGGATCAGCAAGACCACCCAGACCTTAATGAAGGTGCCATAGCCGGGGTGCTCGGCATGGGTTTCGGGAGAATGGAGGGTTTCACTCATGGGGATTCCTCAGACCGAGCATCCAGCTTGGCTGGAGGCGAGGTGGGGGTCCGGGGGTTCTCCTTGCGACGCATGTGTTGCAAGGAGAGCCCCCGGAGGACATCAGGCAGCCAGGTAGAACAGCGGGAGGAGGAAGATCCAGATCACGTCCACGAGGTGCCAGTACAGGCCGCTGTTCTCGAGGTGGATATAGCGATCCTGGCGGATGCGGTCCGTGGCCACCCACCAGAGCATGACACCCAGCAAGGAAAGCCCGGCGATGACATGCAACCCATGGAGGCCGGTCATCGTGAAGTAGAGACCGTAGAAGACCTGTTCACCCGGGGGCAGCGTGGCCAGGTGGGGGGAGTTCGGGTAGAGGCCATGGTGGAACTTGGCGGCCCACTCGAAGGACTTGATGACCAGGAAGACCAGTCCGAGGGCGAGGGTGCTGCCCAACAGGGCCATGGCCCGTTTCTTTTCGGACCGCTGGACAGCCACGATGGCGAGAACCACCGTGAGGCTGCTGGTAAGGAGCACCAGCGTGTTGATGATGCCCAGGGTGGCGTTCAATTCCCCACCCGCGTGATGGAACTCCGCCGGGTAGCGGTAGCGCATGTAGGAATAGCCGATGAAGAGGCCGCCGAAGAGCACCATCTCCGTCACCAGAAACAGCCACATGCCCAGGCGGGAGCCAAAATCATCGCGGTGAACGTGCTCCGTCATTCCGCACCTCCCGACCGCCGGGTGGCGGAGTGGGCTCCAGTGGAGCCCGCGAAGCCGGCCCCCGGCGAGGAGGGAATCAAGGATTCAACGATGAAGGGGGCAATCATTTCCCCTCCTGCGGCTCGAAGTGATAGGGGCCGTGGGTGACGATGGGAATCTCCTCGAAATTCTCAAGCGGGGGTGGGCTGGGGATGGTCCACTCCAGCGTCACGCCACCCCAGGGGTTGTCCTCGGCCTTGGGGCCCTTGAAGATCGCGTAGAGAAGGGTGCCGAAGAAGATCAGCAGACCCAGCACCAGCAGCCAGCTGCCCACAGTGGCCACCACGTGCAGAGAGTGGTACTGGGGCAGATGCACGTAGTAGCGGCGGGGCATGCCCATCATGCCGAGGATCAACATGCCGAAGTAGAGCATGTTGAAGCCAATGAACATGGGGTACCAGGAGGCGTAGATGGCCTTCTTGGAGTACATCTTCCCGAACATCTTGGGGAACCAGTAGAGCAGGGCCGCGAAGAAGGCGAAGCCGGTGCCGCCGAACATCACGTAGTGGAAGTGGCCCACGATGAAGTAGGTGTCGTGGATGTGCACATTGATGGCGAGGGCTCCCTGCATGACGCCCGTGAGACCGCCGATGCAGAACAGGAAGATGAAGGAGAGCGCGAAGAAGAGGGGTGGCTGGAAGTCGATGCTGCCCTTGTAGAGGGTGCTCACCCAGTTGAAGACCTTGATGGCGCTGGGCACGGCCACGATCATCGTCAGGAGCGAGAAGGTCATCAGGGCAAGGCCGCTCAGCCCGCTGGTGAACATGTGATGGGCCCACACCAGGCTGCCCACGCCGGCGATGGACATGGAGCTGAACGCGATGGCCTTGTAGCCGAAGATCGTGCGCCGGGCGAAGGTGGGGATGATCTCGGAAATGGCTCCCATGGCCGGCAGGATCATGATGTAGACCGCCGGATGGGAGTAGATCCAGAACAGGTGCTGGTAGAGCAGGGGATCGCCGCCCTTGGCGGGATCGAAGATGCCGATGCCGAAGAACCGCTCGAGGATCACCAGCACCAGCGTGATGGCGAGGATGGGGGTGGCCAGCAGCTGGATCCAGGCGGTGGAATACAGCGCCCAGCTCATGAGGGGCATGCGGAACCAGGTCATCCCCGGGGCCCGCAGGCGGTGGATGGTGGTGATGAAGTTGATGGCCGTCAGCATCGAGGAGAAGCCGAGGATGAAGGCCGCGAAAACCGCCAGGGAGATGTTGGTGCCGGTCTTCAAGCTGAAGGGGGCATAGAAGGTCCAGCCCGTATCCGGCGCGCCGCCCCCGGTGAAGAGCGCCAGGATGGCGAGGATGGCGCCGGCCATGTAGAAGTACCAGGAGGCCAGGTTCAGGCGGGGGAAGGCCACGTCCTTGGCACCGATGAGGATGGGCAGGAAGAAATTCCCGAAGACCGCAGGCAGGCCCGGCACCACGAACAGAAAGATCATGATCACGCCATGGAGCGTGAAGAGGGCGTTGTAGGTCTGGGCGGAAATCAGCTTCTGGAAGGTGGTCAGCTGCACCAGGCGCATGACCAGGCCGATACCCGCCCCGACGAAGAAGAAACTGACCATCGAGTAGAGGTACAGAAGACCCACGCGCTTGTGGTCCGTGGAAGTCAGCCAGGCCATCAGGCCCTTGCGAGCTCCGGTGTCCACCAGGTAGCTCGGCTGAGCGGTGGAAGCATGCGTGCTCATTTGTCCTCCTCGGCCTTGATCTTGGAACTGCGTCCCCGGCGGACCAGCACGATCAGAAAAACCGCCGCTGCCAGGATGGTGAAGGCGGCGCCGAGGATCGTGGTGTTCAGGACGTACTTCCGCCCGGCGGGGTCATAGCTGAAACAGAACTTCAGGAACTTTTTGATGGTGGGCTGAGCCTCGCCGCGGGCGGCCTCCTGGGCCGCCATCTGCAGATCGGCGGGCAGGTACGAGGTGCCGTACATGTAGCGGGTGACCTGTCCCTTGGGGCTGATGAAGATGATGGCCGCGGCGTGGACAAAGTCGTCGTCCACCCGCTTGAACTTGAAGCCCACCGCGTCGGCCAGGGCCCTGGTGGTGGCGCCGGGCCCGGTGAGGAAGCGCCAGGCGGCGGGCGGGAAGGGGCGGGTGATCTCGCCCAGGTAGTTGGTGCGCTTCTGGGACGCGACCTCGGGCTCGTCCCGCTCGTCGAAACTGACCGTAAGCACCTGGAAGTCCTGGCCCGGAATGGCCTCGGTGCGGTTCAGCACCTCGGCCACGCCGCTGAGTTGGGGGGTGCAGATGCCGGCGCAACGGAAGTAGTTGAGGGTGAGAATGGTGGGCTTGTCGATGAGCTGGCGCAGGGTGACGGATTTGCCATCCTCATCCTTCAGTTCCAGGTCGAGGGGGATGGTGGCGCCGAGTTTTTCGTCAATGCCGACTTCCTCGGGCTTGAAGGAGGGTGCTGCCGCCTGAGCGGCAGGCTGTTCCGGCTGGGCCTTCAGGGCCGCCGGGAACCCGGCCGCAACCGCAAGGCCGAGGAGGAGGAGGGTTCGTCGAAGCGAGAGGGTGGTCATGTGGAACCTCAGCGGATCGTGGACGCAGAGGCCTGGGGTTTGGCTTCCGCATATTCACGGCAGAGCACAGCCACAGC
The DNA here is from genome assembly GCA_030824075.1 of Geothrix sp. Taxonomy (GTDB): domain Bacteria; phylum Acidobacteriota; class Holophagae; order Holophagales; family Holophagaceae; genus Geothrix. Next base: position 32,987 of record JAVBYJ010000025.1, on the reverse strand, counting down.
CCGACCCACCGGGATGCGGTTGGGGATGACTTCCCCGGCGCTGGCAAAGAGCTTCTCCAGGTTGGCGATGGCCTTGGGGTCGCTGGCGCCGTGATCAAAGGTGCCCAGCGACTGGACGACATGGGCCAGGGCCATGCGGTCCTTCTTGGAGAGGTAGTTGTAGGACACCATCGAACTGCCCTTGATGCCCTCGTCCAGCGTCTTGTAGATGTCTTCGAGGCGGGTGCCGTTCTTCCAAACGGACTTCTCGGTGAAGTTGCGTGGCTTGGGCGTGAGGCCGGTGCCGCCCGGGCCATCGCCCTTGCCTTCGGGGCCATGGCAGGTGGCGCAGGTCTGGGCGTAGAGGGCCTTGCCGCGAGCCATGAGGGCGGGGTTGGGTGTGAGAACGGTGGCTGGGTCGATGGGCGGGATGACCTCCCGGGCCATGACGGGATAATCCGTGGGGTCCAGCCAGCCCGTTTCGCCTTGGACAGCCTGGATGGGGGCGTCCGGCGTGGTGTGGGCTTGGTAGCGCAGGCCGGGCACCACGGTGAAGCCGAAAAAGGCCGCGATGCTGATGAACCCGAGGACCAGCAACAGGGCGGAGGCGAGGCGCTTCAGCTCCTCGGGGGAGAGGTAGTCGTCAATCTTCATAGGCGGAACTCCAGACCCTCGCGCAGAAAGGGGTCGCCGACGGGCATGTCCTCACCCTTCTGCATGGCGCCGCGGATCCAGAGGAGGATCCCGCCGAGGAAGAAGAGGGCGAAGCTGAGCTCGGGCCAGGAGAAGTGGGGTTTGGTGCCGAGCACGGGGAAGATGAGCCAATACACATCGAGGACATGGGCGCCGAGCATCAGGTAAGCCACGCGGCGCAGGCGCTTGGGATCCTTCTTGGCCTCTCGGGTCACCAGGGCGAAGAAGGGCAGGACGAAGTGCAGGGCCGCCAGCGCGATGGTGATGACCCGCCAGGCGCCGACAAGGCGCACCTTGTAGTAGATGACTTCATCGGGGAAGTTGGCGTACCACATCAGCATGTACTGAGCGAAACCGATGTAGGACCAGAACACGGTGAAGGCGAAGAGGAAGGCGCCCAGGTTGTAGAGGTGGTCGCCGCGCACGCCTTCGAGGCGGTCCTGATCCTGGAGATGCAGGACCGCCAGCACTGTGGCGGCAAGGCCGCTGAGGAAGGCTCCGGCAAAGACGTAGACGCCGAAAATATCGCTATACCATTCGGGCGTGAGCCCCGAGATCCAGTCGAAGGCAACCAGGGTGATCACCAGCGCGAAGATCGCCATGAAAGCCGGGGCGAATTTTCGGGCGCGGAAGTTGAAGGCGGGGTCCTTCGTGGTGTCCTGCTTCAAGGAGCCGCCCACCAGCACCCACAGACCCAGGATGCAGAGACCCAAGGCGATCAGGGTGCGAACGGAAAAGAAGGGCAGGCTCAACCAAAAAGCCTTCCCGGCGAGGATCGGATGGTGGGCCGCCTCGGGCCGGGCGCCAGGATAGAGCACAGGGATGGCACCCAGGGCGATGAGCCCCACGGGGATGGCGGGCAGCAACAGGGTGGACACCCGCTCGGGGATGCGGCGGATGGGCACGCTCCACTTGGCGTTCACCAGATGCTCGAGGGCCACGATGAAGAGGGAGCCCAGTCCCAGGGTGAACAGGAGGACGAACCAGAGCACCCAGTTGGCCCAGAAGCGCTCGGGGCCCGCGGCGACATAGCTGCCGAAGACACCCAGAGCGCCGAGGACCACGGCGCCCCACAGGAGGGTTGAGATCTGTTTGTTCTGCTTCATGGTGCAACCACCTTCAGGTCCTCATCCTTGGCGTTCTGGGCGCGCTGGAGGGCGCGCACGTAATGCACCACCGACCACCGCTGCGCCTCGGTGAGATCCGCCGCCTGCGAAGGCATGGCATTCTTCCCGTTCACGATGGCCCAGTAGATCTTGCCATCCGGGTAGTCCCGGAACTGCTGCGCCTGCAGGTTTGCCGGCTTGCCACCATAAGCTGCCGTCAGGCTGCCCATGCCGTTGCCGAGGGCGCCGTGGCAGACCTCGCAGCGGTTCGCGAAGGCCTTGCGGCCCACGGCGAAGACTTCCTTGGTGCGAGGCAGTGGATTCACCAGGGTCGCCGCCGCCTCCTGGGTGCCGGTGGCCGTGGGCAGGTAGCCGCGGGCCACGGTGCCGGCCACGGGCATCTGCATGCCATGACCGTCCTTGAAGAAGGTGGAGCCCTTCTGGGCGTTGAGCCGCGGCTGATCCTGCATGTACTTCATCGGGGCCAGCAAGGGGAACCACTTGATGGTCAGGAACATCACCAGGCCCGCCACCAGACAGGCCGTGAAGATGCCGCCGGCGGTGCGCAGGATGAAGTCGCTGGTGAGGAAGGGGCTGCGATCGGGAGCAGGGAGGACCTCGATTTCCACAGCACCGGCGCCCTGCAGGGCCTGGGCTGCGGCGGCGCTGTCGAAGGCTTCGCTTTCCGCTTCCAGGGCCAGCACGTAGCGGTCCCGGGTGATGCCCGTGATGGCTTTCGAGGAGAGCACCGGGTGGCCGAAAAAGGGCAGTTTGTTCAACAGGAGCAGCATCCCGAGGCCCGCCGTGAAGGTGGCGAAGAGCACCATCACTTCAAACATGATGGGGATGAAGGCTTCCCAGGAATTGGCCGCCTTCCCTCCCGTGACGATGGGGTAGTCGATGGCGCTGATCCAGTACTGGAAGCCGAAGGCGGTGAGCGCGCCGAGGACGCCCATGACCAGCACCATGCCCCCCAGGGGCGAGCGACGCAGGCCCAGCGCCTCGTCAATGCCGTGGATGGGGTAGGGCGTGTAGGCCTCCACGGTGCCGAGCTTGGAAGCCCGCACCTTGGGGATGGCCTGCATCAGGGCATCGGGCGTGTCGAAGATGCCGAGAACGGCGTAGGAAGTCTCAGACATGGGCGTCATCTCCATGGTGAGAAGGTTGCGCGTCCGGCAGGATCGCCTTCACCTCGGTGGTGGCGATGACCGGCAGCACCCGGGCGAAGATCAGGACCAGGGTGAAGAAGAGTCCGAAGGTGCCGAGCAGGATGCCAAAGTCCGTCATGGTGGGCTTGTAGATGCGCCAGGCGGAGGGGAGGTAATCCTGGTGCAGCGAGATCACGATGATCACAAAGCGCTCGAACCACATGCCGATGGTCACCCCGATGGCCACGAAGATCATCCAGAAGTAGCTGGCGCGGGCCTTCTTGAACCAGAGGATCTGGGGGATGAAGATGTTGCAGCTGATGGTGAGCCAGCCAGCCCAGCCGTAGGTGCCGGTGATGATGTTCATGAAACCGTGGTGAAGGTACTCGTTCATGGAATACCAGGCCGTGAAGCCCTCCATCATGTAGCTGTAGCCCATGATGCAGCTCATGGCGAGGATGACTTTGTTCATCACGTCCAGGTGGCGCATGGTGATGAGGTTCTTCAGCTGCATGGTTTCGCGCACCACCACCAGCACGATCACCACCATGGAAAATCCGGCGAAGATCGCACCCGCCACGAAGTAGGGCGGGAAGATGGTCATGTGCCAGCCGGGCACCACAGACGTGGCGAAGTCGAAGCTCACCACCGAGTGCACGGAGAGCACCAGGCCGGTGGCGAGACCCGCCAGCAGCAGGTAGGCCTTCTCGTAGTGCTGCCAGTGGGAGGCGGCGCCGCGCCAGCCCAGGGCCAGCACGGTGTAGATGGTCTTGCGGAGCTTGCTGGTGGTCCGATCGCGCATGGAGGCGATGTCGGGGATCAGGCCCAGATACCAGAACATCAAGGACACGGAGAAGTAGGTGTTCACCGCGAAGACGTCCCAGAGCAGCGGTGACCGGAAGTTCGTCCACAGGGCGCGCTGGTTCGGGTAGGGGAAGAGCCAGAAGGCCACCCAGGGACGCCCCACGTGGATCAGCGGGAAGATGACGGCACACATGACCGCGAAGATGGTCATGGCCTCGGCGAACCGGGCAATGGCGTTGCGCCAGCGCTTGCGGAAGAGGAAGAGGATGGCCGAGATCAGCGTGCCGGCGTGGCCAATGCCCACCCAGAAGACGAAGTTGATGATGTCGAAGGCCCAGAAGACGGGGCTGTTGTTGCCCCAGACGCCGATGCCCGTGACGAAGGTGTAGCCGATGAAACCGAGGCCGATGAACAGGGCCGTGAGCGTGATGGCCAGACCGATGTACCACTGTTTCGGGGGCCGGGTCTCGGGGAAGGCCAGTACCTGATCATCCAGGCTGCCGGGCGTGACCTTGCCCACGGTGAGCGACGGCTCGATCAGGCCCTCCGGGATGTCGCCGGGCAGATGGGCGGCATCAGCTCGCATGGGGACCTCCCTCAACGGCAGGGTTCTTCAGATCAGCGAGGTAGGTGATGGCGGGTTTGGCACCCACCTCCTCCAGCACGCGGTAGGCGCGGCTGGCGTTCACCAGCTGGGCGACCTTGCTCTTGGGATCCTTCAGATCGCCAAAGACGATGGCGTCCGAGGGGCAGCCCGCCATGCAGGCGGTGGTGACCTCGCCATCGAGGATGGCGCGGCCATCGCCCTTGGCGCGGATCTTCACGTCGTTGATGCGCTGCACGCAGAAGGAGCACTTCTCCATGACGCCGCGGGGGCGGACCGTGACCTCCGGGTTGTTCACCAGGATCTCGGGCTCGGTCTTGTAGGCGGTGTATTCCAGGAAGTTGAAGCGGCGCACCTTGTAGGGGCAGTTGTTGCCGCAGTAGCGAGTGCCGACGCAGCGATTGTAGGCCATCTGGTTGAGACCATCGGGGCTGTGGTTGGTGGCGTTCACCGGGCAGACGTTTTCACAGGGCGCGTTGTCGCAGTGCTGGCAAAGCATGGGCTGGTGGACCACCTTCGGGTTCTCCAACTCGCCCTCGTAATAGCGATCGATCCGGATCCAGTGCATCTCGCGTCCGCGGGCCACCTGCTCGGGGCCCACCACCGGCACATTGTTCTCCGACTGACAGGCGACCACGCAGGCCGAACACCCCACGCAGGCCGCCAGGTCGATCACCATGCCCCACTTGTGGTCCGGGAAGGTCTGGTCCTCGTAGAGCGAGACCAGCTCGGGCATGTGGTAATGCCCCTTGGGGTTGTGCGCGAACTCATCCATGGTGAGGGAGCGGACGATGTCGCGGCCTTCCATGCGGTGGTGGCTCTGGGTGCGGGAGAGGTCCTTCTTCCCGCCCGCCTTGGCGAGGCGCGCCCCGCCGCGGACATTCGCGCGGGTGGGATCCAGGCCCATGAACGGGTAGGCGTTGGCGCCCACGCCCTTGGCCACGCCGCCAGTGGTGCGGCCATAGCCAAGGGCGAGGGTGATCACCCCCTTGGCTTGACCCGGCTGAATGACGGCGGGCAGGCGCAGCGTGGCACCCTCCAGGGACAGCGTGACGAAGTCACCCTCCTGGATGCCCAGGGCCTTCGCATCCTGGACCGAGACGGACACCGGGTTGTCCCAGGTCATCTTGGTGATGGGATCAGGCGTTTCCTGCAGCCAGCTGTTATTGGCGTGGCGGCCGTCGTGGGTGGCGAAGCCGGGGAAGAGCACCAGTTCCAGACCCTCGGATTTGGATGCGGCCGCGTGCTGGGCGGCGGCGGCCACGGAGGCACCCTTGAAGGCAGGGGTGGCGGCCTTCGATTCGGATGTCACAAGGCCGTCGTGGAGGGCCTGTTCGAAGGTGGTTCCAAGGGGCAGGGTCTGTTGCCAGCGTCCCTGAAGGTAGACGTGGTAGCTCGCCGGGGCATGCCCCCCAAGCGCTCGGATGACCCCGAGGAACACATCCTCGCCCTGGCGGGTGTCATAGAGGGTGCCAATGGTGGGCTGCTGGAGAACCTCGGCGTGCTCTGTCGTGAAGTCGCCCCAGTTCTCCAACCAGTGGTTCTCAGGCAGCAGCACCTGGCACTGGGCGGCGGTCTCATCCTCGACCTGGCCGATCCAGGCGCGGAAGGGCACCTTGGCCACGGCCTCTTGCCAGGCCGCCGCCCGGGGGAAAGCGTAAGCCGGGTTCACGTCCCAGAAGATCAGCGCGGCGTAGTGTCCGGCGGCCATGCCCTGCACGGCGCCTTCGAGGTCCTTCACCGTGGCCAGAGGCTCCGCCGCCCGGACGGCGACGGCTTCCGAGCCCAGCATGGCGTTCAGCAGATGGGCGGCCTGGTGGACTTCGGCGGGCATCTGGGCGCCGCAAAGGACCACGGCGTTCCTGCCCGCGTGCTGCAGGTCTTTCACCAGGTTCGACCAGGTCTCGGCGGGGATGTCCACGCCCTGAGGGACGCCGACGGCGATGGCAGAGAGATCCGCACCAGCTGGCAGAGAGACAGCCTTGGTGGAGAGTTCCTTGGCCAGGGCAAAGGCCACGGCGCCCAGGCGGGAAGGCGCTACGGGGACGCGCTGGTCCGCGTTGGTGCCGGTGAGCGTCAGCGGCCCTTCCAGCACCCACAGGCGGTTGATGGCCTCGTGAGCGTTCTTGAGGCGGCGCTTGGCGCCCCAGGCGGCGAGGGACTCGGGGTCCTCACCGTTCAGGAAATCGGCGCCGAGGGAAAGGATGACCTTGGCCTTGGCGAGTCGGGGCTGGAGGTCCACAGCCTGCCCATAGCTGGCCTTGGCGGCCTCTTCGGCGGCATCGCCTGCGGCGGGTTCAAACGCCAGATGCTCCAGGGTGGGCAGGGCGGCCTTGAGGTCCGCCAGCAGGGCCTTCCGTGTGGGCGAGACCACGGCGCCTGAGATCAGCAACACCGGCTTGCCGGTGGCCTTGGCGCCCGTCAGCACGGCATGGAGTTGGCTTTCGGCTTCGGCCCAGCCAAGGGTCCGGCCCCCGGCCTTGGGTGCACGGAGGCGGTCGGGATCGTAGAGGCGGAGCACATCAGCCATGGTGCGGGGGCTGGTCTTGCCCTTGACCCCGGGATGCTCGTCGTTGCCCGTGAGGTGGATGGGACGACCCTCCCGGGTCTTCACCAGGACGGGATAGACCCGGCGGCCCTCCTGGAAGGCGCTGGCATAGTAGTTCGCCACACCGGGAACCACCTCGACGGGGCGTCGAGTGTAGGGCACCACGGTGCCCTGACCCTTGCGGTCGCAGGCCACGGTGGCAGCCAGGGCAGCGGTGGCACTCACCAGGCCCAGGAAGTCGCGGCGGGAGAACCCACTCTGGGAAGGCGGCAAGCCATGGACATCGTCGAAGGTGCCGGGGGCGGCACCGGGGAGAAACTCGTCGTGGGCGGCCCGCTGGGCCTCTGGGGTTTCAAGGCGTTCCTCCAAGGTCCGCCAGTACTGCGGAGTCTCGAGGGGGCCGTGTTCGGGGAGTCGTGTCTTCATCGGGTCATCCGCGGCGCTTGATGGCGTGTTCGGGGGGAGTGACGGTGATTCGCGAGGGAGCTTCCTTCAGCGTCTTGGGGGGGGCACCTTGGTCCGGCTGAAAGACGAGACTCAGTGCCCGCTGGCCCAGGAGGAAGGGGCCCGCCACCAGGGCGGCGGCTCGATCCATCATTGGTTTGCGGTTCACGTCAGCCATTCGGCGCTCCTAGCGATGGCAGGCGGCGCAGTGCTCGGCGCCCTTGGTGATCTTCGAGCCCGTCGGCAGTGCGGCGTGGGGATCCCGGTGGCAACCCAGGCAATTGCCCATGCGCATGCCCATTTCGCGGGTGACCACCTTCATGGTCTGCACCTCGCCGTGGCAACTCTGGCAGGCGATGCCGGCGTTCACATGGGGCCGGTGGTCGAAGAAGACGTGGTCGGGCAGGGTGTGAACGCGCTGCCAGGGCAGGGGCTGGCCGGAATTGGCGATCTGCGCCAGCTTCTGGATGGCGGGGCGGTCGGTCTTGGTGACCTTGTGGCAGCCCATGCAGAGGTCCACGCTGGGGATGCCCGCATGGCGCGACTTGTCCACGCCGGAATGACAGTACTGGCACTGCATCCGAAGGGTGCCTGCGTGAAGTTCGTGTGAAAAGGGGATGGGTTGTTCGGGGGCATAGCCTTTGGCAAAACGATCCGGCTGGGTGAACCAACCCACGCTCAGGACGGTGGCGAGGATCGCCACGGCCGCGGCCGGCAGGACGAAGCGGAACGCTCGGTCGAATCGGTGCATGCACAACCCCTTGGGAAACGCTGGTTCGCGGAAGATGCCGGGAGACCATCGGGGAACGGTTGGAACGGTATTCAATGCCGTGGATCGATGGCCCTGATGTCTGGCAAGCGCCAGACATCAGGAGGGTGCCCCCTCTTTAGCGTGTGGACCCGTGGCATGTCGACGAACGGAAAAATGTCTAAAAATAATTTCGGGCATCACCCCAAGCATTAAGACGGGCAGTCCCCAGGGCAACAACTTGGCAAGTTGTGTCGCAGATCACGATCATAGAGCAGTGGAACCCGGATGTTTACCTATTTTTTCTGAGGTGTTTCCAGACTTTTTAAGAGGATTTTTGGGTGGTCTATATCTGGATCATCCGAAAGAACGATTTCCTCCAGGAGGCGGGTCCGGATCTCCAAGAGATGTCAGGAACCACCCGGAAACCCCATCCAGGGTTTCAGCAGGCCCAGATACCCGAAGAGGGCACCCATCCGCTCCACTGGGAGACCCATCACCGTGGAGAAACTGCCCTCCACCGCTTCGATGAAGAGGGCTCCGATGCCCTGGATGGCGTAGGCTCCGGCCTTGTCCATGGGCTCCCGGGTGCCCACGTACCAGCGGATCTGCGCCTCGGTCAGGGGGCGGAAGAAGACCTCGGCCGTGTCCACGAAACTGTGGGTGGTCTCGTTCTTCTGAAGGCAGAGTCCGGTGTGAACCTGGTGGGCCCGGCCCTGGATCAGGGTGAGCATCCGCACCGCATCCTCGACATCCACGGGCTTGTTCAGGGTGTGATGATCCACGGCCACGGTGGTGTCGGCGGCCAGAACCCAGCGGCCTGGATTGCGCAGGGCGATGACCTCGGCCTTGAGTTCGGCCAAGCGGAGGACCAGGTCGGAGGGGTCCTCGTCCAGCAGGGGCGTCTCGTCCACTTCGGGGGCCTGCAGCTCGAAGGGGATGCGCATGGCTTCCAGCCAGTGGCGCCGTCGAGGGCTGCCGCTGGCGAGGATGAGGGGCAGAAGGGCGGTTTCGGAAAGACCCGGCAGGGTTTCAGTCATCGGAGGCCCCGGGCTCTGAGATCGGCTGTTTTCACCCGCATATGGATGCTGTCCAGCTCATGGCCCAGGCGGAATCCGAACCGCGGGTAGAACTCGGAGGCATCGCGGGTTTCAAGCACGAACCGGTGGACGTCGCCGGTCCACGGGTGGCGGAGCGCCCACTTCACCAATTCCGAGGCAATGCCGCAGCCCATCAGGTCCTGGGCCATCACCACATCGTAGAGCTTGGCCTCGTAGGCATGGTCGGACCAGAGCCGCGTGGCCCCGACCAGGCGCCCGCCGCGGTGGCCCTCGGGCACCAGGCGGGCCGTGAGCATCCGGGAGCAGGCCAGCAATCGGCGCCACTGCTCGATGGTGCGGTCCGCCGTCCAGTAGACCTGCTCGGCCTGGAAGAAGATCTGGAGTTCCCTGGGGTCGATGCTCCAGGTCTCGTCGAAGAAGGCCACGGTGCCCTGGGGCGTGACCAGGGGCTCGGGTAAGAGAAAATCACGGTCCATCAGCGTTTCCGAGGAAAGGGCTTCCATGTTAGCAGGAGGCATCCGGCCGCCAGGACGCTCATGAGGAGCGGGACCAGCCACGCGGAACGGGCTGGTGTATGGATGGGGCGCCAGCGCAGATCCACCGCATAGGCGCCCTCACTGAGGGGGGTTCCCCAGAGCTGGAAGCGGCCGTCCTCCCGGAAGATGCCGGACTTGCCGGTGAGGGTGGCGCGCAGCAGGGGCACGCCCAGTTCCGTGGCCCGCAGGCGGATCTGGGCCGCGTGCAGGTCCGTGGCGATGCTGCGGTCGAACCAGCCGTCATTGGTGTGGTTGCTCAGCAGGTCCGCCCGCCCCAGGGCGAGGCCGCGGCGGGTCCGCTCGGGCAGGAGGGCCTCGCTGCAGATGAGGGGATGGACGCGCACCGCGCCGGCCGCCGTGGGAATGCTGAAGGCGCAGCCATCGGCCAGTTCGCCCGCCTCCTGGGAGGTGAACCCCAGCTGCCGGTCCAGCCACAACCGGAAGGGCTCGGGACCCGGCATGCGTTCCCCGAAGGGCATGGGTTCGGTCTTGGCGAACAGGAAGGTGGGCTGTCCGGCCAACTCGCCCCGCACCAGGTTGAAAAGCCCGCCTTCCGTCCCGAAGAGCCAGGCCACACCGCGGGAGGCAGCCGCGGCCTGGAGGCGCGGGTCCGGCTGCCGGTCATCCCGGCCCATGACCGAACTCTCAGGCCAGAGCAGCAGCGTGGGGCGTTCGGCGCGGGGCCAGCCCTGCGCCTTCAGCAGCGCGTCGCTGCGCCGCCACATCTCGGTTTCCATCCCCACCCACCGTTGTCCTGCGGGGAAGTTGGGCTGGATCATGGCCACGTCCAGCGCGCGCACCGGATCGCGCGGGAGCAGATACCAGGCGCCGCCCGCGAGGATGAAAAAACCAAGGACCAGGCCCGGACCCGCCAAGGCGCGGCGGGGGGAGCCACCCTCGGCCAGGGTTGCGGCGGCCCAGGCACCCGCCCCCCAGGCCAGGGCCGAGAGGCCCGAGGTACCCACGAAGGCAGCGGATCGGGCGGTCCAAGGGAGGGCGCCGAAGGCCGCACCCCAGGACCAGGGATAGACATGGAAGCCCCAGGCTTCCCAGCCCAGCAGGAGGAGGGCTGCGGCGCAGGTCGCTCCGAGGGCCCCGGCACGGCGGACCATCCAGCGAGAGCCCATGGCCACCAGCCAGAGACCCGTGGCCTCCCACAGGCTCAGCAGGATCATGCCCAGGAGCGCCAGGCCGAAAGGCAGCCCCCCCTTGCTGGCGAGGGTCTGAGGCACCCACCCATAGAGGAGGACGAGGCCGGCCAGGAGGGTCGCCCAGGTCCAGAACGCGTGCCGTCCCTTGAACAATCCGTCCAGCAGCAGCAGGGGGAAGAGCAGCGCCATGATCGGCTCCAGCCAGCCGCCCAAGGCACCCGGAAAGCGGAAGGCCAGGACGAAGACGCCGGAAAGGATCAGGGAGCTGAGGGGGCGCAGGAGCCAGGGCGTTTTCAATGAGTGATCCTCCGCGCCACTTCGTAGCACGCGATGCCGGCCGCCACGGCGGCGTTGAGGCTTTCCATGCCCTGGATGGGGATGGCGAGACGCTGGAGGCCCGCGGGCAGCTCCACGCCCTGCCAGCCATGGCCTTCATTGCCCACCCAAAGCCGCAGGGGTTCGGACAGGTCCGCCTGACCCATGGGCACCGATCCGGGGCCGCCATCCAGGGCATACCAGTGGCCTGGATCGGGCTTCAGTGCGTCCACCCGGCGAAGGGGCATCAGAAAGGCGGCACCCATGCTGCCACGCAGGGCCTTGGGATGGAAGGGATCGGCGCAGCCGGGGCCCAGGAGGGCCTCCTGGAAACCGAAGGCGGCGGCGCTACGGAGGATGGCGCCGAGGTTCCCTGGATCCTGGATGCCCCAGGCGCCGATCACACGGGGGGCCAGCGGTCCGGCGGGTTCGGGCCCCAGTTCCATCAGCAGGGCGTGTTCCGGGGGGCTGCCGGCCTCGGCCAGGTCTCGCATGAGGGCCTCGCCCAACACCTGCGTCTCCACATCCAGCGTGGCCTCGAGGGGATGGGGATCGGTCTGTTCCAGCCGCAGCCAGAGGACCGGACGGAGGCGTCCTCCGGCGGGGGTCAGGCGGGCCTCCGCCCAGGCCTCAATGAGCTTCCCCCCCAGCAGGAGGGTGGTCTCACGCCGAGGGCCACCCGCCTTGAGGCGGGCCTGGAGGGCCTTGAACCGTGGGTTGGCCTTGCTGGTGAGCAGGGGCATCGGAGAAGGCCTTGGCGGGGATCAGTGGGCTGGAACGGCGGGTCGTGTGTGGGCGGCGACCCAGGCATCGATGACCCTGCGGACATTCGGCATGGCCTGCTTGGTGGCCTCAATGCCGGCCTGCATGCAGCGCTTCTTCTGCGTGAAATCGAGCATCCCGATATCGCCGATGCCGGCGGGCGTGATGAGGATGTCGGCGTTCCGCTTCGACTGTTCGACATTGAGGGCAAACATGATGTTCGTGGCCTGGAGGCTGACACCCAGGAGGTTGGTGATGTTCGTGTTTCCGAGGTTTCCGCTGATGTCCACGGCGATCACGATGTCGGCGCCCTTGGCTTTGGCCACCGAGATGGGGATGTTGTCCACCACGCCCCCATCCACCAGGATCTTCCCCTGATGCTGGACCGGCTGGAAGACGCCCGGGATGGCGGCGCTTGCCCGGATGGCGCGGGCCACGGACCCGCTGTCGAGGACCACTTTGTAGCCCCAGTTGAGATCGGTCGCCACGGCGGCGAAGGGAATCTTCAGATTCTCGATGTTCGTGGTCTTGATATGGCTCTTCACCCAGGCTTCGAGCTTGTCGCCCTTGGCAAACCCCATACCTGTGACGGCATTTAGGACCCCGAAATCGAAGAGATCCTCCTTCTCCAGCTGGAAGGCGGTCCATTCGAGATCAAAGCTGCTGAGGTCGGAGGCGTAGATCGCGCCGATGAGGCCGCCGACGCTGGTGCCGACCACCATGTCGATGGGGATCTTTTCCTGTTCCAGCGCCCGGATGACGCCCACATGAGCGAAGCCCCGGGCCGCGCCGCCCCCGAGGACAAGGGCGATCTTGGGCTTTGGGGGAGGCCCCTGGGGAACCTGGACGATGGGGATCTGGGGAACGGTGACTGGAGGCACAGTTTGGCAGGCAAAGAGCAGGGCCAAACCCGCGGCCGCAAGGGTGTTTACCAGACGCATGAAGGATCCTCCATGAACAGGAACGGGCTCTCGCGACCGGAATCCAGCCACTGGTGCGGCCGGGGCGGTGCCAACCGGATCGGATTCGGTATTAGACTATCCGCTACATCCGGCTTTCTTCGTCCCTCTTCGTGCCTTTTCAGGAGCACCGATGCAACCCTTTGTCCCCTCCGACCAGAACATGCGGGAGTTCTCCCTGCGGGCGGTGCTCATCGGCCTCATCATGGCTGTGGTGCTTGGTTCGGCCAACGCCTACCTCGGGTTGAAGGCGGGCATGACCATCGCCGCCACCTACCCCGCGGCGGTCATCGGCATGGCCCTCATCAAGCTGATGAAGGGGACCATCCTCGAAGAGAACATGGCCCGCACCGTGGGCAGCATCGGTGAATCGGTCGCCGCTGGCGCCATCTTCACCATTCCGGCCTTCGTGATCAGCGGCATCTGGCCCAAGTTCTTTACGGCCGGAAACTACGTCACCAGTTCGCTGATCATGTTCGCAGGCGGCGTCCTCGGCATCATGTTCGTGGCCCTGCTGCGGCGCGTGATGGTCGAAGACGCGGAACTGCCCTATCCCGAGAGCGTGGCCGCCGCCGAGATCCACAAGGCTGGGGCCCGCGGGGGCAGCGGCACCAAGTTCCTCTTCGGTGCCATGGGCATCGGTGCCACCATCCAGGCCCTGGTTCAGATCTCCATTTTCGCCAGCACTTGGGAAAAGTTCGCCGCCTTCAAGACCACCACCATCAACCTGGTCGGGACCTGGAAAGCCAAGGTGGCGGGCGGGATGCTGCTCAGCTCCCCCGGCATCAGCCCTGCCTACATGGGCGTCGGTTACATCATCGGACCCAAGCTTGGGGCCCTGAACTTCTCCGGCGGCATCATCGCCTGGGGCCTGCTGGTGCCCATCATCACCTACTTCCTGGCGCCCGGCGTCCTGCCCCAAACGGCGCCCGAAGGTGACTGGATCGCGCTTTCCTACTCGGTGTGGAAGTTCATCGTACGGCCCATCGCCATCGGCGGCATGCTCGTGGGCGCCGGCTTCACCCTCTTCAAGATGCGCAAGAGCCTGGTGACGGGCCTCAGCCGCTCTGTCTCCGATGTGAAGAAGGCCGCCACTGGCGACCACGTGGTGGATCGCGTCAACAAGGATCTGCCCTTCACCTACGTGCTCGGCGGCATCGGCTTCGCCGCCGCCGTCACCTTCCTCGTCACGTGGCAGATCTTCCACGTGGGCGCGCTGGTGTCCCTGGTCGCTGCTCTGGTCATGGTCATCCTCGGCTTCTTCTTCGCGGCCATCAGCGGCTACCTGGTCGGCATCATGGGCTCGAGCAACAATCCCATCTCCGGCCTGACGCTCACGGCTCTGGTCCTGACCGCCCTCGTCATGGTGATCCTCGGCGTGAAGGGGCAGGAAGGTGTCGCCGCCGTGCTGGGCGTGGCCGCCATCGTGTGCGTGAGCGCCGCCGTCGCGGGCGAGATGCTCCAGGACCTCAAGGCCGGCCACATTCTGGGCGGCACCCCCTGGCGCATGGAAATGGGCGATCTCCTTGGTGTGGCCCTGGCCTCCGTGGTGCTGTTCATCCCCCTCATGGTGCTGCACGAGGGCGATATCACCGCCCAGGGCACCAAGCGCATTGCCGAGCTGACCGCCCAGCAGGTGCAGGTTGTGACGGCTCCCGACGGCCAGACCTACACCCTGGACCAGGTGAAGCAGTTGCCCGCGGATCAGAAGAAGGCCGTGCTCTCCCTGGACGCCGGTTTCGGTTCCAAGCAGCTGGCCGCGCCCCAGGCCGGTCTCATGGCCCTGCTCAGCCGCGGCATCGTGGAAGGCAAGATGGCCTGGCCGCTCATCATCGTCGGCATGATGATGGGTTTCGCCTTCATCCTCATGCAGGTGAAGAGCCCCATGCTGGTCTCCGTGGGCATGTATCTACCCCTTGAAACCACTTTCGCCATCTTCCTCGGCGGCCTCATCAAGGGCACCGTGGAAATGCTCAGTGCCAAGCGGGGCCTGAACGAGGCCCAGAAGGTGCGCGTGGAGAACAACGGCGTCCTGCTGGCTGCGGGCCTCATCGCGGGTGAAGCCCTGGTGGGACTGCTCTTCGCGTCCTTCGCCTTCTTCGAGGTGAAGTACAAGCTCATCGCCAACCCCGGCATGTTCTGGATCAGCCTGCTGATCCTCGCGGGCATCGCCGTCTACCTGGTAAGGGTGCCCCTGGCCAACGCCGGTGAAGCCGACGAACCTGCACCCCCCAGCGCCAATTTCTAGGCCGATGTCCTCCGGGGGTTCCGCGCTGCGCGCACACCCCCGGGCCCCCACGCCAAGGCCCGGCCAAGCCGGGCCTTGGCTTTATCCCTCCGCTTGGAATGCCCAGCCATGACGACCTTTCCTGATGAAGCCTTCCTTGCCGCAGTGCCCGTCCACGCCCTCGCTTTTGAGCTGGGTGATGGGGGTGCCATCATCCTCATCCGGCCCAAGATCCTGTCCCCCCGCTGGGTCTGGCTGTTGCGGATGATGAAGAAGCCCGCCTACCGGGTGAAGCTGGATGCCCGGGGGACGGCTGTGTGGCAAGCCTGCGACGGAACGCGGACGGTGGCCCAGGTGGCGGCGGTGGTAGCGGAGCGCTTTCCGGAGGAACAGGACACCACCCTGCGGACGGCCCTGTTCATCCGGGAGCTGGCGCGGGGCGGATTCGCCGCATTGATGGTGGGTACGCCGCCGACCTGACCCGCTATCCTGATGCCCCGGAGGCACCAGGGTCTGCTTTCAAAATGGGGTGTGGCCGCGCAAGGGGCACCGCCCAAGGGAGACAAGGAAGGCGACGATGGCAATAGCGGCACTATTGACGAGGAGCTTGACGCAATATCGCGCCGGGCGCTGCCCCTTGCCCTCCGGGACAGGTCCAGCCGCGCGCCCAGGTGCGCTGGTGACCTTAAACGATGTCCCGCATCGCCCTGCGGCCACCGCCTTCCTGGATCATGCGGCTGGGCCCGTCGCGGCTCGCATCCATTTTGAAAGCAGACCCTGATATGGCCAGGCAGGTGAAGGAGGACGGCCAGGTCCTCACCCGCAAACGCGCGAAAGTGCGCGAGCCGGGGATGTGGAGGGTGCTGCTGCACAACGATGACTACACCACCCAGGAGTTCGTGGTGTGGCTCCTGAAGACGGTCTTTCGCAAGGCGGAGCCCGAGGCTACGGTCATCATGCTGGCGGTGCACAAGGCGGGCGTGGGGGTGGCGGGCACCTACACGCGGGATGTGGCGGAGACCCGCGCCGAGCGAGGACGCCAGTTGGCGGAGCGGGAAGGCTTTCCCCTGCTGCTCACCGTGGAGGCCGAGGATGTCTGATTCACCCCAGCTCAGTCCGGAGCTGAACAAGGGCTTCCAGCGCGCCTTCGAACTGGCCAAGGCCCGCCGCCATGAGGATGTGGCCCTGGAGCACCTGCTGCTGGCCCTGCTGGACGATGTCCATGCCGCCCGGGCCCTAAAGGGCTGTGGCGTGAAACTGGACGCGTTGCGCGAGGATCTGGAAGCCACGTTGGGGAAGGCTTTTGAGGCCGTTCCCGAGGGCGAGGCCTTCCAGCCTCACAGCACCCTGGGGTTCGTGCGGGTGGTGGAGCGGGCCCTGGTCCATGCGTTCAGCTCGGGGCGCAAGGAGGTCCTGGGCGGAGAACTCTTGCCAGCCTTCCTGGAGGAGGCTTCGAGCCCGGCAAGACACCTGCTGGAGAAACATGGTGTCAAGCGGCTGGCCCTGCTGAAAGTGCTGAGCCACGGCGCCGCCGTCCCGAAGGCGCCCTCCAAGAAGCAGGTGGAGCCCGAGGAAGAGGACGAACTCCCGGTGGCTGTGAATCCCCTGGAAGCCTACGCCACGGACCTCGTGGCCCGGGCCGCGGCGGGACGGCTGGATCCCCTGGTGGGCCGCGAGGCGGAGATCACGCGCATGGCCCAGGTGCTCTGCCGTCGCCGCAAGAACAACCCGCTGCTGGTGGGCGAGCCCGGCGTGGGCAAGACCGCCATCGTGGAGGGCCTGGCCCGGCGCATCCATGAGGGCGCGGTGCCGGATCCTCTCAAGGCTGCGCGGATCTACGCTTTGGACCTGGGCGCCTTGTTGGCGGGGAGCCGCTACCGGGGCGATTTCGAGGAGCGCTTGAAGGCTGTGCTGAAGGCGCTCGGCGACGAATCCGGGGCCATCCTTTTCGTGGACGAGATGCATACCCTGGTCGGGGCCGGGGCCACCAGTGGCGGGGCCATGGATGCGGCGAACCTGCTGAAACCCGCCCTGGCCTCCGGCGAGCTCCGCTGCATCGGCGCCACCACCTTCCAGGACCTGAAGGGTTCGCTGGACCGGGACCGGGCCCTCTCCCGGCGCTTCCAGGTGGTGGAGGTGAACGAACCTTCTCCGGCCGAGGCCCTGGGCGTGCTGCAGGGGCTGAAGGCGGCCTATGAGTCCCACCATGGCGTGCTGTATTCGGCCGCGGCCCTGGAGGCCGCTGTGCGCCTGGCCGCGAAGCATCTTCCGGAACGCAAGCTGCCGGACAGCGCCCTGGACGTGGTGGACGAGGCCGGCGCCGCGCAGAAGCTGCTGCCGAAGAAGGCCCGGGCGAAGCGGATCGGTCCGGTGGAAATCGAAGCCGTGGTGGCGCGCATGGCGCGGGTGCCGATGGCCTCTGTCACGGCCGATGACCGGGAGGCGCTGGCGAGCCTCGAAACGGCCCTGCGAGCACAGATCTTCGGCCAGGATGCGGCCTGCGAGGCTGTGTCGAGTGCCATCAAGCTGGCGCGGTCGGGGCTGCGGGATCCCCTGAAGCCCATGGGCTGCTTCCTCTTCGCCGGACCCACGGGCGTAGGCAAGACGGAGCTGTCGAAACAGCTGGCCAAGGCCCTGGGCATCGCCTTCCTTCGTTTCGATATGAGTGAATACCAGGAGAAGCATGCCGTGGCCCGGCTCATCGGCGCCCCGCCCGGCTATGTGGGCTACGAGGAGGGCGGCCTGTTGACGGATGCGGTGCGCAAGCAGCCCCATGCCGTGCTGTTGCTCGATGAGCTGGAGAAGGCCCACCCGGACCTATTCGGCGTGCTGCTGCAGGTGATGGATCACGCCACACTCACGGACAGCCACGGCCGCAGCGCGGATTTCCGCCATACGGTGATCGTGATGACGACCAATGTCGGCGCCCGCGAACTATCGGCCCGGCAGGTGGGTTTCGCCGAAGCGGGAGCCCGGCGCTCGGCCACCGGGACCATTGAGAAGGCCTTCAGCCCCGAGTTCCGCAACCGCCTCGACGGCATCCTCCAGTTCGCACCTCTGGGCCGTGCCGAGATGGAGCGTGTCGCGGACAAACACCTGCGCGAGCTGGAAACCCAGCTGGCCGAACAGGCCGTCACCCTCACCTGCACGCCCAAGGCCCGGGCTTGGCTGGCTGAGAAGGGCTATGATCCAGCCTTCGGCGCCCGGCCCATGGCGCGGCTCATCGAGCGTGAACTGCGCCGCCCCCTGGCGGAGGCCCTGCTCTTCGGGCCGCTGGCCAAGGGGGGCAAGGCCAAGGTGGATCTCAAGGACGGTCGGCTGTGCCTGTCTTTCGGCTGACGGACCAGCTGGCCTTTCCGGATCCAGCGCTGGCGGAGGACGGCCTCCTGGCCATCGGCGGCGACCTCAGCGTGCCCCGGCTGCTGCTGGCCTACCGCAGCGGCATCTTCCCCTGGTTCGGCGAAGACGATCCGCTGCTCTGGTGGTCGCCGCCCGAGCGGGCTTTGCTGCATCCTGGGCACCTGCACCTGTCGGCTCGGACCCGCCGAAGCCTGCGGAACCAGCCCTTCGAGATCCGCTTCGACACGGTCTTCGAGCAGGTTATCGGCCACTGCTCCGAGGTGCCGCGCCCTGGCCAGGATGGCACCTGGATCACCCCGGAGATGGGCGAGGCCTATGTCGCATTGCACCGCGCGGGTCATGCCCACAGCGTGGAGGCCTGGCGGAATGGCGCGCTGCGCGGCGGCCTCTACGGCGTGTCGCTGGGCGGGGCCTTCTTCGGCGAGAGCATGTTCAGTCTGGAACCCGAGGCGAGCCGTGCCGCCTTGGCCGCCCTGGATGTCCGGCTGGCCGAAGAAGGCTTCCTGATGCTGGACGGGCAACTGCCCCACGAGGGGTTGCTGGGCTACGGGTTCCAGTGCGTCCCCCGGGCCCTGTTCCTGTCGGAACTGGCCGAGGCGCTTCGGATGGAAGGGCGGGTCGGGAGCTGGTCAGATCGCTAAGGAGATCCACCTTGGGCGTGGCTATCATGCACTCACCCCCTCCCGAGGACTCCCATGCTGACGATCTCGGAATCGCGACTCTCTCCGCGTCACACCATCGCGTTGGTGATGGCAGGGGGGCGGGGCAAGCGCCTGATGGACCTCACGGACCACTACTCCAAGCCGGGGCTCGATTTCGGCGGCAAATACCGCATCATCGACTTCACGCTGTCGAACTGCGTGAATTCAGGCTTCCGCCGGATCATGGTCCTCACTCAGTACAATTCCCACCGCCTCCTTGAGCACCTCCAGTTCGGGTGGACCTTCCTCGCCGGAAAGCTGAACGAGTACGTCCACGTCCTCCCGGCCCAGCAGAGCTTCGACAAGAACGCGTGGTACAGCGGCACGGCGGATGCCGTCTACCAGAACCTCAGCAACATCCAGGCGGCCAATCCGAAGACTGTGCTGATTCTCGCGGGGGATCACATCTACCGCATGGACTACAAGGTGTTCCTGCAGGACCACCTCGACCATCAGGCGGATATGACCATCGCCTGCCTCGAGGTGCCTCGGGATGCGGCGAGGGGATTCGGCATCGCCCATGTGGACACCGAGGATCGCATCGTGTCCTTCGTTGAGAAGCCGGAGGATCCCCCGCCGATTCCGGGCAAGCCGGACTGTGCCTTCGCCTCCATGGGCATCTACCTGTTCAACGCGGAATTCCTCTACAAGGCGCTCATCCGGGATGCGGAAGATCCCAACTCCGGCCACGACTTCGGCAAGGACATCATCCCCAAGCTGGTGAATGAAGCGAAGGTCTTCGCCCACCGTTTCGAGGCCAGCTGCATTCCGAATGCGGGCCACCCGGAGCCCTACTGGCGGGACGTGGGCAGCGTGGATTCCTACTGGGAAGCCAACATGGATCTCACCCGTGTGCTGCCTGCCCTGAACCTCTACGATGAGGCCTGGCCCATCACCACCCACCAGGAGCAGCTGCCGCCGGCCAAATTTGTCCACGCCGGTGAAATGCGCAACGGGGTGGCCCTTTCCAGTCTGGTATCGGGCGCCTGTGTGATCTCAGGCGCCCATGTCCACAACTCCCTGCTCTCCAGCCGGGTCTCCGTCCATTCCCATGCGCGCCTCGACGAAACCGTGGTCCTGCCGGGCTGCGACATTGGGCGGCATGTGCGCCTGCGCAAGGCCATCGTGGCGCGGGACTGCCGCATCCCGGACGGCTTCGTGGTGGGCGAGGACCCCGAGGAGGACGCTCGGCGCTTCTTCCGTACCGCGGGAGGTGTCACGCTGATTTCCCAGCGCGCGCTGAACCTCCTGGAGCCATAGGGCTTGAAAATTCTATTCGTGGCTTCCGAGCTGTTCCCCTATGTTAAAACCGGAGGGCTGGGTGATGTGATGGCCGCTCTGCCCCGGGCGATTCGTGCCCTGGGTGCCGATGTCCGGATGTTGGTCCCGGCCTATCCGGCCCTTCGCGCGGCGGTCGAGATTCAAGGGGTGGCCGCCACCTTCGCGGATCTCATGGGAGGCGGTCCGGCGCGGATCCTCCGGGCTGAAGCCCCGGGCCTGCCTTTGTACCTGCTCGATCAGCCGGCCTTCTTCGACCGTCCGGGCGGTCCCTATGACCACCCGGACGACCTCGCCCGGCGGTTCGCGGCCCTGGCCTGGGCTGGGGCGCACCTGGGCCGGGTGGGGGATGGCGGCGGGTGGCGGCCCGAGGTGCTGCACGGCCACGACTGGCCCGCAGGCCTCGTGCCGGCTTATGTGGCCTTCGGCGAGGGCCCGCGACCCGCCACGGTGATGACCATCCACAACATCGCCTTCCAGGGGCGATTCCCGGCCTCGCTGTTGAGTGACCTGGGCCTTCCGCGCCACACCCTCACGCCCGAGGGGGTGGAATTTCATGGCGACATCGGCTTTCTCAAGGCCGGTTTGAAACTCGCCGACCGCATCAGCACCGTGAGCCCCACCTATGCCCGAGAAATCCAGCAGGCGGGCGGACACGGATTGGAGGGCCTGCTGGCGCACCGGCACCAGGACCTGTGGGGGATCCTCAATGGGGTGGACCGCGAGGTGTGGAACCCGGCGAAGGATCCGAACCTGGTCAGCCGCTACGACCTGAGGCATCCGGCTCGACGCGCGCCGAACCGTCTCGACTTTCAAAAACGAATGGGGCTCCAGGAGGATCCGGGCGCACCCCTCTTCTCGGCGGTGAGCCGCCTGGACCCGCTCAAGGGCCTCGACCTGGTGCTGGACAACGTGGATCATCTGGTGGCCCTGGGCGCTCAGTTGGCGGTGCTCGGGACGGGGGATGTCCACGCCGAGGGGGCCTTCCGCCAGGCGGCCCAGCGCCATCCCGGTCGCGTGGCCGTGTTCATCGGCTACGACGAGGCCCTGGCTCACCGGGCTTTCGCGGCGGCCGATGTGGTCCTGGTTCCCTCGCGACAGGAACCCTGCGGCCTCACCCAACTCTATGCCCAGGCCTATGGCGCCCTGCCCCTGGTGCGGCGCACCGGCGGCTTGGCCGATACGGTCGTGGGCGTTTCGCCCGGGACGTTGGCGGATGGCACCGCCACCGGGTTCCAGTTCGAGGCGGCCAACGGGTGGGCGCTCGGTGAGGCCATCAACCGCGCCTTGGCCCTGTTCCATGACCCTGCCACCTGGCGCCAGGTGCAGCGGCGCGGCATGGCGGCGGACTTCGGCTGGGAGGGCCCGGCCAGGGCCTATCTCGACCTCTATGCGACCATACCTTCAAAGGGCAACTGACATGGATATCCGCACCCACTGGCAGGCGGTCAAGGCTCATCCCATGGGAGGTTGGCGGCACGTGGCCGATCCGGTCCTGCCCGCCCTTGATTCAGCGAAGCGCCTGCTTTGGTGCGGCATCGGCGGATCCCTGCTGCCCTCGGAAACCCTGGTGCGCGCCTTTGGCGATGATCGGGCACGCCAGGGCTGGGTGCCCCTCGCTTCGCCGGAACCGGCGCCAGCCTTTGGTCTTCAATCCGGCGACCAGCTGGTCTTCGCCTCGAAGAGCGGCAAGACCCTGGAGCTCTGGACCTGGATCTCGCGGCTGCGGGCCCTGCCGGGTTTCAGCGACCTCGCCGCGCCCATCCTCATCACCCAGGACGACGCGAATCCACTCGCCACCTGGGGCCGGATGAATGGGTGTCGCATCCTGCCGATCCCGGTCGAGGTGGGCGGGCGCTTTTCAGCCTTCACGCCCATTGGGACCCTGCCCCTGGCCTGGATGGGCCGCGATGCTTCAGCCTTCCTGCGGGGTGGCCGCGAGGTGATCACCCAACTCGACGCGGATCAAGGCCCCTGGCGCGATCGCATCGCCGCCACCGTGGCCCTGCTGCTGGAGGCCCACGAGCAGGGCGTCACCGAATGGGTGCTCATGCCGTACGCCATGCGCCTCGACAACCTGTCTGCCTGGTGGGTCCAGCTCATCGCGGAATCCCTGGGCAAGGTGGCGAAGGACGGCACCCGCAAGGGCTATACACCCATCCGTGCCGTGGGACCGGTGGATCAGCACAGTCAGCTGCAGCGCTGGATGGCCGGTCCTCGCAACCTGGGGGTGATCCTGATGACGGTGGACGGTCCTGCCGCGCCGGAACGGCTGGATCCACCACCCGGATCGCCCTACCCAGGCCTTGCCGATCTTCAGGGTGGGGAGATCCTGCGCGCCCAGGCCGAAGGCACAGCGGATGCTCTGGCGGCGGCGGGCGTACCCGTGCTGCGCTGGCCCATGCCAGACCTCGATGAGCGTGAGCTGGGCGCCTTCATGATGGCTTGGCAGGCCATTGTGGGCCTGCTGGGCTTCGCCTTGGACCTTGATCCCTTCGACCAGCCGGAAGTGGAGGATGGCAAGAAGCGCACCTTCAAGCGGCTGGGGCTGGCCTGAAGTCCCGCCGGGGCCGGATCAGAAATCGGCGATGAGGGCCTTGTCCCGCTCCAGGGCTCCCAGGGCCGAGGTCCGAGCCTCCTGGTAGGTGGCATCGTCCAGTCCCAGGATGTCCAGGGCAGCCCGGGTGGCCCTGGCGAGCGTATCCGGCCCACCGAAGCCCACCTGGATGTCGATGGCCATCTGATTCCCAAGGGCGACAAGCGCCACCAGTCGGCGGTGATCGGGTGAGGCCTGGAGGGGATCGTGGTGCCAGCGCACCACGGCCTCGATGCCCGGTGCGATGTTCCAGGACCTGAGCAAAGCCTCGCCGACCGTGGCATGGTCGAACCCGAAGGCCTCGAGTTCCAGGGTGAGTCCGTCTCCTCCTTGTTCCTTGATGCGGCGGAGCAGGGTGCCGTAGTGATCGGGGAACTTCAGGGCCAGAACGCTTTTCCCGATGTCATGCACCAGGCCGGCCAGGAAGACTTCCTCGGTCTGGGGGAACGCCATCGCCTGACTGAACGCGCTTCCGGTCAGGGCTGTCACCAGAGCATGCTCCCAGAGGATGCGCTCCTGAAGGCCCACCGGACCTCGGGTGAACAGGTTCTTGACGCTGGAAGCGAGCACCACGCTTCGAGCGGTGGAGAAGCCCAGCGTCAGGATCGCCTGGGTCAAGGTGGTGACCTCTCGCACCCTGCCGAAAAGGGCGGAGTTGGCGATCTTCAGGACCTGCGCCGTCAGCGCCTGGTCCGTGCGGATCAGGTTCTGGAGCTCTTCGGAGGAGGTTTCCGACGCCGCCGAGATCCGGATGACCCGGGTCGCCACCCGAGGCAACGGGGGGAGGTCGCCAAGGTTGTGGATGACTTCCTGCGGGGACATGGTCATGCGGGCACACCTCGATCAGCACTTCATACCACCTCATCTTCATTCCACCGGATGGACATGAATTCGGTGCTCGAGAAGGCCTTGCCCTCAGGCCATCGCCAACTGGAACAGGTGCGCGGCGCTGACGGCGAGGTTCTCCATCAGGTCGATGGTTTCCGCCGTGAGCCGGCCGGGCCGCCGATCGTTGCACTGGATCAAGCCGTAGGTCACATCATCCCGCCGGATGGGAAAGAGACCGACGGTTTCGTAGCCTGCGGCGTGGCATCTGGTGCGGGTGCGCCCCAGGTGCTGGGTCTGGGCATGGGACGCCATCAGGTCACTGGTGGAGGCTGTGATGAAGCTGCCCCGGTCCGTGAAGAAGGGCTGGGAGCGATCCACCCGGCCCGACAACACCCGGCCGCAAAGGCAGGCGAGGATCGGCTTGCGCTGTCCGTCCCGCAGGAGGTGGCCATCCTCGTCCGTGGCGCAGAGGTCATCCTCCAGGGTCACGAAGCGATCCGGAAAACCCAGGGTGGCGGCATAGGGAAAGCCCGGGCCGGACTTCAGCCGGATGGCCACAGCTTCGCAGCCTGACAGGTGCCGGGTGAGGACCACCAGCTGCTGGGCGATCTCTTTCGGCTCCGCCATCGTATTGGCCATCCTGAGCAAGTGCAGGAAGGCGCGGCGCTCAAGGTCCAGGCGCTTGGCGGATGAGGGGGATCGGGCAGGTCCGGCCATGGCGGATGCTCCGGACTGCCATTATCGGTCGGACGGGAAGGGCCCGTTGGAATTTTATCCAGCAGCAATGGGGCGGAACCGTCGGGCGGTGGGTCGGCCGGTTGGTCAGGGTGGCGGCATCTGACAGCTGCTGCCCACGGCGGCGGGCAGGTAGAGGTGCTGGACGTAATCCTGCACCATGCGGTCGGCGTTGAACCGCCACGCCAGGGTCCGGATGGAATGTTTCACGCGCTCCACCCAGCACCGGGGGACACCCGCGGCGTTGCGCTTTTCGTAGTACATCGGCACCACTTCCTCCTCCAGCACCCGGAAGAGGTCGTCGGCATCCCGCTGATCCTGAATGGCCTGGTCGGCGTGGATCTCACCCGTGCCGATGGCAAAGCCATTCTCGCCGTCGTAGGCCTCGGCCCACCACCCGTCCCGCACCGAGATGTGCAGGCCGCCATTGAGCACCACCTTCATGCCGCTGGTGCCGCAGGCCTCGAGGGGGCGCTGGGGGTTGTTGAGCCAGGCGTCGATGCCCTGGTAGAGCATCCGGCCCACGTGGATGTTGTAGTTCTCGATGAAGAGGATGCGGTGGCGGAAGCGCGGATCCTCCAAGATCTGGGCCACTTTCTGGATGAGGGCCTTGCCCGTGTGATCCGCCGGGTGGGCCCGGCCCGAGAAGATGAGGTTGACGGGGCGATCCGGGTCGTTCACCAGGCGGTCCAGGCGATCCAGGTCCGTGAAGAGGAGGTCGGGCCGCTTGTAGGGCACGAAGCGACGGGCGAACCCGATGGTGAGGGCTTCCGGATCCAGAGGTGCCGGCTCGATTTCCGGCAGGCCCAGGCGCTCGCGCATATCTGAACTGCGCTTCCGGATGAAGCGGATGGTCCGGGCTTTCAGCACCTGCTTGGTTTCCCATATTTCGGCGGAGGACACGGACAAGATGCCGGTCCAGGTGTCGGGGCGAGTGAGGGCGCTCTGGTAGGTCACACCGAGGCGCGACTCGTAGAGATGGTTCATTTCGGTGGCCAGCCAGGTGGGGAGGTGAACCCCGTTGGTGACGTGACCGATAGGCACCGCCTCCTCGCGGGTGCCGGGGTAGAGGTGGTTCCACATTTTGCGGGACACCACCCCGTGCAGGGCGGAGACGCCATTGGCGCGGCGGGACAGCTTGAGGGCCAGCACCGTGGGAAGGAACGGTGAACCGAGGTCCTGGGGATTCACCCGCCCCAGGCCCATGACCTCGTCGATGGGCAGGTGCAGGCCCTCGGCCAGGGGTCGTAGGTACTCTGTGGCCAGGTCCGCGGGAAAGCGATCATGGCCGGCGTCCACCGGGGTATGCGTGGTGAACACGGAAGCTGAGGCGACCTCCAGCAGGGCTTTGTGGGGGTCCATGCCATCGGATTGGATGCGTTGTCGCGCACGTTCCAGCAGGGCAAAGGCGGAATGGCCTTCGTTGAGGTGGAAGACGCTGGCCGTGATCCCGAGGGCGCGCAGGGCGCGGGCGCCGCCCACCCCCAGCAGCAGCTCCTGTTCGATGCGCATGCGCTGATCGCCACCGTAGAGGCGGGCCGTGAGGGCCACGTCCCTGGGGCTGTTCTGCTTGACGCGCGTGTCGAGCAGGATCAGGCGGATGCGGCCGACGGGGACTTCCAGCACGGCGGCATGGACCACGCGACCGGGCATCTCCACCATGATGTGAACGGGCTCGCCGTGCCGATCCACGGTGTGGGTGACCGGCAGGTCCGCAATATCGAAGGGCTCCACCACATCCTGCTGCCAGAGGTTGGCATCCAGCACCTGATTGGTGTAGCCCTCGTGGTAGAGGAGGCCCACGCCCACCAGCGGAATTCCCAGATCCGAAGCGGCCTTCAGGTGGTCGCCCGCGAGAATGCCCAGACCCCCGGAATAGATGGGCAGGGATTCATGGACACCGAATTCCATGCAGAAGTAGGCGATGGGCCGCGACCGCATGGCTCCCGCATGGGTGATCCCCCAGGTGGTGACCGGGGAGAGATACTCCTGAAGTTGCCGAAGGGCGCGATCCACGCGGGCCGGCACGTCCACGTCCGCGGCCCGCTGTTCGAGCTGGTCGGGCTGGATCTGCTTCAGCACCGACATGGGGTTCTGGTGGGCCTTGTGGTACAGCTCCAGATCGAGGTCCCGGAAGATCGTGCGCACCTCAGGCTTCCAGGTCCACCAGAGGTTCTGGGTGAGCTTCTGCATTTTCGGGATGAGCTTGTCCATGGGTGGTCCTAGCGGAGTGGTGCAGTTGAAGGCGGTTCAGGTTTCAGGAACAGCGCTGCGAGTGGGGGCAAGGTCAGGTTCAGGGACTGCGGGAAGCCGTGGGCGGCGATCGGTTCGGTCTCGACCCGGCCCGTGTTGCCGAGATTCCGGCCACCGTAGTGGGTGGAATCCGTATTCAGCAATTCGACGTAGGCACCGGGCGCCGGGACGCCGATGCGGTAATCATGCCGGGGCAGGGCGGTGAAGTTGAAGGCGACGGCCACGAAGTCCGCGGGATCCGAGGCCCGGCGCAACAGGGTGAGCACACTGTTGAACCGGTCGCCGCAGTCGATCCAGGAGAACCCGCCTGGATGGCAGTCACCCTCATGGAGGGCCGGATGGCGGCGATAGAGTCCGTTGAGGTCGCGCACGAGGTCATGGATGCCCTTGTGATCCGGCTGGTCGAGCAGGCCCCAGTCCAGGGCCGTGTCGTGGTTCCATTCCCGGTTCTGGGCGAATTCGCCGCCCATGAAGAGCAGCTTCTTGCCGCCGTGGGCGTAGAGCCAGGCGTAAAGCAGGCGGAGGTTGGCCATCCGCTCCCAGGAATTCCCCGGCATCCGGCCGAAGAGGCTGCGCTTGCCGTGGACCACTTCGTCGTGGGAGAGGGGAAGGACGTAGTTCTCCGCGTCGTGATAGAGCATGGAGAACGTGATGTCGTTGTGATGGTGGGGCCGCGCCATCATGCCCTGGCCCAGGTAGCGCAGGGTGTCGTGCATCCAGCCCATGTCCCACTTGAAGCCGAAGCCGAGGCCGCCCTGATCGGTGGGCCGTGACACGCCGGGCCAGGCGGTGGATTCCTCGGCCACGGTGAAGGTGTCCGGGAACCGGGCGTAGATCACTTCGTTCAGGCGGCGCAGGAAGGCCACGGCTTCGAGGTTCTCCCGGCCACCGTCCCGGTTGGGAATCCACTGCCCCGCCTCCCGGCTGTAATCCAGGTAGAGCATGGCCGCCACCGCATCTACCCGCAGGCCGTCCACATGGAACTGATCGAGCCAGAAGAGCGCGTTGGAGATGAGGTAGTTCTGCACCTCCGCCCGGCCGTAGTTGTAGATCAGCGTGCCCCAGTCCATGTGCCGCCCCTGCCGGGGGTCGGCGTGCTCGTAGAGGTGCGTGCCGTCGAAGCTAGCCAGGCCGTGGGCATCCTCGGGAAAGTGCGCCGGAACCCAATCGAGGATGACCCCCAGCCCGGCCTGATGCAGCGTGTCCACGAAAGCCTTGAAATCTTCCGGTCCGCCAAAGCGGCTGGTGGGGGCGAACATGCCCAGCGGCTGGTAGCCCCAGGACGGATCGTAGGGATGTTCCATCACCGGCAGCAGCTGTACATG
The DNA here is from genome assembly GCA_030824075.1 of Geothrix sp. Lineage (GTDB taxonomy): Bacteria > Acidobacteriota > Holophagae > Holophagales > Holophagaceae > Geothrix. Next base: position 4,826 of record JAVBYJ010000025.1, on the reverse strand, counting down.
GGTGAAACCCAGCCAGCTGGCGTAGGGAGCCAGATCCGCCGCGATTTCCCGATAGCTCATGTAGGAACCGTCGGGCCGTCGCCGCCAGGAGCCCAGGTGGAGTTCGTAGGCGCTGAGGGGGGCGGCGTGAGGTTTGCTCTTTCGCCGTTGTTCCATCCACCCGCCGTCGTTCCAGGCGTAGGCGGGCAGGCCATGGACGATGGAAGCTGTGCCTGGCGCGCGTTCGCAGCGGAACGCAAAGGGATCGGCCTTGAGCGGAAGCAGGGTGCCGTCCGGGCCATGGATCTCGAACTTGTAGAGCAGGCCCGGCGTCAAGCCGGGAACAAAGGTCTCCCAGAACCCGTTGGGTCCGGCCTGAAGCAGGGGATGAGCGCGGCCGTCCCAGCCGTTGAAGTCCCCCACCACGCTCACAGTGCGGGCATTGGGCGCCCAGACGGCGAAGCTGACGCCCGTGGTCCCCTGCATGGTCCGAGGATGGGCTCCCAGCTTTTCAAAGGCCCGCAGATGCGTCCCCTCGCCCAGCAGGTGCAAATCCAGGTCGCCCAAGGTCGAGGCGAAGCGGGTGGGTTCCATGGGCCATTCTAGGGCGTGAAGCCCGATCGTTGGCCCATGGATTCAGCGGACGAGCAAATCCCACACCCGCAGCGCCTCGCTGACGCTCCAGGCCTGGGCGTCACAGCCACGGGGAGCGTGGGGTGCGTCGCCATCAAGGATTTCGGGCAGCTGACCAAGACAGCCTGAATCCAGGAGGGGGGCCACCGAACCCAGCCAGGCGCAGGCGGTGGCGCGGGCGGCGGGATCCCCGTCCCAGGCCAGCGCCAGCGCCTCGCAGAGCAGGGGCAGCTGCCAGACCCAGGCCGTGCCGTTGTGGTAGGCGGGCTTGCGGCGGGTGTCCTCATCGCCCTCGTAGCGGCCCTGGTAGGGGTGGATCGGATCATTGAGGGTGCCGCCCCAGGGCGCGGGAATGGGCAGGGGCACCGAAACGGGCAGCGGCGCCAGGCTGCGCAGGCCGCCGGGGACCAGCAGGTGACGGGCGCAGGCGGTCACGGCTTTCCGGGCGCGGTCCCCTGTCACCAGCCCCAGCGAGACCAGGAAGAGCTGGTTGGGGCGCAGGTGATCGGCCGGTACGGCGTCCTTGGCCGCCACCTCCTTCGCAGCCAGCAGGACATCCGCGAACCAGCCCCGGTCCTCCAGCCAGAAGGCGGCAAGGGAGGTCTCGGCCCGCCCCGCCGTGGCGGACCAGGGTTCGCCGTTCGTGGGCGCCCCCAGGCGGGCCAGAAGCCGCAGCAGGCGAATCCACAGGGCCTGAATCTCCACCGGGTAGCCCTCCCGGGGCGTGCCTGCGGGGAACCGGGTGTCCATCCAGGTGAAGTGCGCGGGACTCCAGAGCAGGCCCGAGCCAGGATCCATCCGCACTCCGTTGCGGGCGCCGAGCCGCAGGTGCTCTCCGAGGGAAGTCAGGACCTCGGCCATGGTGCGCGCTCCTGCTTTCGCCTGGAAGAAGGCGGATCCCAGGTGTTCCGCCGCCTCCTCACAGGCCACGGCCAGCCACAGAGGGGCGTCCGAGGTGTCCCGGTCCGCGGTGCTGTCGGCGCCGAGCATGTTGGGCACCGTGCCGCCGTCTTCCAGGGCCGCGAAGGTGCGCAGGATGAGACCGGCCTCCTTCGCCTGTCCTGAGGCGAACAGCCCCCGGCAGACAATGAGCGTGTCCCGGCCCCAGTCGAGGAACCAGGGGTAGCCCGCGATGACCGTGAGTCCCTCGTCGCGGCGGGCGAGGAAGGCCTGCATGGCGTGGTGGAGACGGGCTTGAAAATCGAGTGCCACAGGCGCGTCAGAGGGAGTGGATTCAGGCAGGGCATCCGCCTCGGCGTTGATGGTCATCCGGAGCTCCGCGCCCGGCGGCAGGGCGTGATCAAACCAGCCGGGGCTCCAGGCGTCCCCGGACGCCACCAGACCTCGGGAGCCTTCCACCGGATGCGGAATGCCCAGACAGGCCTCGGGTTGAGGGTGGTAGGCCCCGGTTTCCGTCCAGGCCTCCAGGTGGCGGCCGGCCGCGGGCGTGAAGCGGAAGCCCACCCGGTCCGTCAAGGTCTGGGTGGTGGCCAGGAAATGGCCTTCCGTCCCCACGTCCAGGTGGGTCTCCCCGTGGAAGGACCGGTCCTCCAGATCGAGCCGCATGGTGAGGCGCACCCGATGCCTTTCGGGCAGATCGGTCTCGGCGCCCGAAGCCGCTGGCCGGGACCAACGCAGCAGGACCGCGTTCTGATTCCATGGCATCTCTGCGGCGAGGTGGATCTCGACCTGGCGTCCATCGCCCGCACTGGCGAGGAAGGTCCACCGGGCGGGCGGGCCCGCTTCGAACCGGACGAGGTTGCGGCCATCCAGGGGGGTGATGAAACCGTCCGCGTTCACCCAGGCCCGCAGGCGCTTGGCCAGCACCTGGCGGTCCGAAGGGGCGGAGGGGTGGAGGTTGGCCGCCAGGAGGCAGTCGTACTTCGAGGCAATGGCACCAAGGTCACCCTGCATCCGGACCATGGCGCCGCGCCCATTGGTGAGCAGGGCCAGGCCCTCGCGCCCTGGCCGCGGCCGCGCCGGGCGTTCCGGCAGGAAGCGGAGGGGGCCGGTCTGGAGGGGGCTCGCTTCGGCTGTGTGGCGTTTGAGGATCAGGGTGGCGTCTCCCTTGCGCATCGGGCAGGGTGGTACGGCTGCGATGAACCCCTCGTCCACCGCCACGCTCCGCAGATGCAGATCGGGTTGGCCCGCCAGGCGCAGGGTGGCGTGAAAGGGGGAGGGATCCATCAGGAGCAGCCAATGGTGTGGGGCGACCAGGCTCACGCGCCCCGTGTCCTCCGCCTGCCAGAGGGTCACCTGGGGGAAGACCGGAACGGTGAGGGCCACGTCCAGGGCCGCCAGCAGATCCTGCCGGAGGGCGGTTGCATCCACATGGGGCAGCGCGGCGAGGAAAGCCATGGGGGCCCGGGCCACGCGGTTCGCCAGGCCGCGCCACTCACCAGGCCCGAGCGCCTCGGCAGGATGGACCGCGGCCAGGCACTGGAGGGCCCAGGCGGCCTGGGCCCGGGTCCGCCGGTAGGCTTCACCGGACAGGCCGCGGGGGGTGGCCGTGGCTGACAGACAGTAGCTCGCGCCGGGTGGGACGGACACCTCCAGGCCATCGCCGGGTAGAACGGACCGTTCAGGCATGGGCTGGCCCAGAAGGTCCACGGCAAGGTCGTCCACGCGGCCAGCTTCGAGGCGGCAGGTGTGTGGTTTGTCCGGATCGAGATTGACCAGCACGAGCACCTGGTCGAGCCCTTCGGCAGAGGTCCGCAAGAGGGCCAACACGGGCGCGTCGTTGGCGCTGAGGCGTCGCACCTCGGCCCCATCGAAGAAGCAGGGATGGTCGGAGATCAGGCGGTTGAGCGCGGCCAGGTCCGCCACCAGGTTCGGCTCCGCCCCCCAGGCCAGGTCGCGGGCCTCATGAACATCCACCCGCTCCGTGGCCAGCCACTCTGCGCCGGCCGTGAAGCCGAAGCCACCGCTCTGGCCCGCCAGGGCGCAGAGGCGATGGCGCAGGCGGGACCAGGCGGCGCCGCGTTCCGCGAGGCGCCGGTTGTCGTGGGTTTCGCTGTAGTGGACCAGCAGCCCGCTTCGTTCTCCTTGGCGCAGGCAGTGGTCCAGGTAGGATGCGACCTCGATGGGATGGTGGTTCTGGAAAAGTTCGGAGTAGGCCCAGTGCATGCCGCCCTGGGTGAGCAGGGTTTCGGTGGTCTCCCAGCCACCGCCGAGACCCTCCAGCAGGAAGACGGCCTCGGGATAGGCCTGGTGGACCTTGGCGGTGATGTACTGCCAGGCCGGCAGGGGCACCATGTAGCCCGCGTCACAGCGGAATCCATCCACACCGCGTCCGCACCAGATGAGCAGGGCCCGGGCCACCGTGTCCCAGAGGGCCGGACTGCCATGGTCCAGCTCCACGAGGTCCTCCCAGGTGGTACCCCAGGCGCCGGGACTGTGGAAGGTCCCGTCCGGGTTCCGGCGGAACCAGTCCGACCGGTGCTCCAGCAGCCGGGAGCCCCAGCCGGTGTGGTTCACGAGGATATCGAGGAAGACCTGCCCCCCACGCTGGTGGACAGCTTCTGTCAATTCAAGAAACTGGTCTTCGGCGGTGGTGCGCCGGTCGAATGCCACCAGGGCGGAGTCGATGGCGGTGAGGTCCAGCTGGGCGTAGGGGCTGCCGAAGCGGCCCATGCGGGCGTAGGTGGTGGGCACGGGGCCCACGGGCAGCAGGTGGAGGATGCGGCAGCCCAGGCGGTCCAGGATGTGGGGCACGGCAGCTGTGAGATCCCGCAAGCGGCCTGAGGGCGGGATCACCGAGTAGCCCGCGGCATCGAGGGTCTGGATGGTCGTCGCGAGATCCGGGCGCTGGCGGGCCGCGGCGCCGCCGAACATGCGGGGGAAGGCGCAGTAGATCGTGTTCGCGGTGCGCAGGCGATCGGGATGGATCGATAGACCGGCATCCTCGCCCTCCGGCCAGTGCTGGAAGCCGTCGGGATCCACGCAGTAGGCCTTGGCGCGGAAGGAGCCGGGCTCGGTCAGCGCCAGGTCCAGCGACCATCCCCCCCCTGATTCCTGCAGCGGGATGTCCCGCCAGGAAGATCCCGCTGGATCGCTGATGCCTTCCCCCAGCAGGGCCAGGGTTTCCTCGCGCGCCCGCGCGCCCCGCGTGAGGTTCGTGCGCAGGAAGGCCTGCCATCCGCGGGCGCCGGGCTGCGGATGAACCAGGGAGAACGTGGCCCGATCCCCCACGAAGCGGAGCAGCTGGGTGCCGG
>JAVBYJ010000030.1 GCA_030824075.1 Geothrix sp. | reverse complement strand
AACGGAACCGACCTCATCATCGGCGCCTACATCGCCGACCTGGTCGAGGATGGCTCCACCCTCCAATTGGGTATCGGCGGCATTCCCAACGCCGCCGCCCTCGCGCTCAAGGGGAAGAAGGATCTCGGCGTCCACACGGAGATGCTCGTGGATTCCATGATGGAACTCTACGAGCTGGGCGCCATCACCAACGCGAGGAAGGCCCTGAAGCCGGGCAAGTTCCTCACGACCTTCGCGATGGGCTCAAGGAAGTTCTACGACTGGCTCGACGACAACGTGGCCGTGGAATTCCAGCGCGGCAGCTGGGTCAACAACCCCTCCGTCGTCGCGCAGAACTCGAAAATGGTCTCCATCAACACCTGCATCTCCGTGGATTTCACCGGACAGGTGGCCAGTGAATCCATCGGGACGAGCCAGTACTCGGGCACGGGGGGCCAGTCCGACACGGCCCAAGGGGCCGTGGCCGGGTTCGACGGCCTCGGGAAAAGCATCATCGCCTGCTACAGCACCGCGAAGAACGGCACGGTTTCGACCATCACGCCCACCCTCCCCCTCGGCTCGGCGGTGACCTTGCACCGTTCCCACGTCGACCATGTCGTCACCGAGCATGGTGTTGCCCGTCTCCGGGGCCGAACGGTGCGCGAGCGGACCCAGGAACTCATCAACATTGCCCATCCCGACTTCCGCGCCGGCCTTACGGAAGAAGCCCGGAAGCTCGGATATCTCTGATCCGGCCGGGGGCGATCACCCACCTTTCATCGGAGCGTGAACCATGCATGTAGGCATCATCGGCCACGGGAACTGGATCCCTTCCGGCAGGGCAACGGCCGCGGATCTGGCCGCTGCAACCGGAATCCCCGAAGACGTCATCGCCCTGAAATTCGGCGTGAAGGGCAAGCCCATCGCGGGCCCTGGCGAAACCACGGCCTTCATGGGACTGGCCGCCGCCAGCAAGGCCTTGGCCCAGGCGGGTATCGAAGGCGGAACGGTCGACCTGGTGATCTGGTGCGGGGCCCAGCACAAGGACTATCCCTGCTGGCTGGCCGGGCTGTACGTGGCCAATCAGATCGGCGCCAAGAAGGCCTGGAGCTTCGACATGGAGGCCATGTGCGGGTCCATGATGGCCGCCCTTGATGTGGCGAAGGCACTCATGACCACGCACCCCGAGCTGGAGACAGTGCTCCTCGTCTCTGGCTACCGAAACAACGACCTCATCGATCCGGCTGTGCCGGAAACCCGGTTCATGCTGGATATCGGTTCCGGTGGCTCGGCCCTGGTGCTGAAGAAGAATGCAGGCCGGAACGCCATCCTGGCCTCGGCCTTCCGGGGTGATGGCTCGCTGTCCGAGATGTGCATCGTGCCCACCCTGGGCTCCAAGGCCTGGCCCCCCGCGGCAGGCGATCTGGCACGCGCCCATTTCGTGGTGCCGGACGAACCGGCCTTCAAGGCCAAGCTGGGCGAAGTGACGATGCCGAATTTCTACGCCGTGATCCGCGAGTCGCTGAAGCTTTCCGGCCTGTCAGAGGGTGATCTCGACTACCTGGCCATCCTCCATTTCAAGCGCAGTGCCCACGATGCAGTGCTGGCGGAGCTTGGCCTCAAACCCGAGCAGAGCACCTACCTTGATGAGTACGGCCACCTCGGACAGAACGACCAGGTGCTTTCCCTCGAACTTGGCCTCCGGGACGGGAAGATCCGCGACGGCTCCCGCATCGTGTTCGTGGGTGCAGGTCTGGGCTTCGTCTGGGCCGCCACCACCATCCAGTGGGGCCCTTATTCAGAGTGAGGAGGTTGCATGTCTGAAGGCTGGATGTTCGGAAGCCTGGTGCTGGTGTCGTTCATCATCGGCTGTCTCGTCCTGGGCTGGCTGATGCTCAAGCGGCCCCTGGAAGTATGGGACTGGGGAACGCGGCGCTCGCTGGTCAAGGCGGGTTTGAACAAGCGCGTCGTCCAGACCCCTGTGGGGCCCCAGACCGTCTTTGTGGGGGGATCCGGTCCCGTGCTGGTGTTTCTGCACGGGGCTGGCCACCAGGCGGGGACCTGGCTTCAGGTGGCGAAGGCCCTCAGCAAACGCTACACCCTCGTCATCCCGGACCTTGCCGGGCATGGCGACAGCGCACCTGCCACCGGACCCATCCAGGCTGCTGAAATCGTCGGTGGGCTTGAAGCAGTGATCTCCAGCCAGGCCCAAGGCCGGTCGGTGACCCTGGTGGGCAATTCCCTGGGCGCCTGGATGGCGCTGGTCCTGGCCACCAGACATCCCGACTGGGTGGAACGGGTCATCGCCGTCAACGGCGGCCCCCTGAAGGGTGCGAATGCGAATGTGAACCTGTTGCCCGCCAATCGGCAAGAGGCCCGGGAAACCATGGCGCAATTGCGAGACGCGAGCAGTCCGGCCATCCCCGACCATGTCCTGGATGATTTGGTCCGACGTTCCAAAAATGGGCCCCTTGCCCGCTTCGCAGGCACTGCCGCGAGCATGGAAGACTGGATTCTCACCGAAGATCAGCTCAGGCCCCTGCGGATCCCCGTCCGGTTGGTCTGGGGCGTCGCTGACGGGCTGATGCCCCTGGCCTACGCCCAGCGCATGCTGGCAGTGCTTCCCGATGCCCAGCTCATCCCGGTGGATCGCTGTGGACATGTGCCCCACCAGGAAGCGCCAGGCCGTTTCCTGGTGGCGCTCCAACAAGCCCTTGGCGAAGCGCCCTCGCCAGAAGAAGCGAGCCCCAAGGGAAGCTGGGCCGGGGGGCCAAAAGAATAACCCCCTTCGTAGGGGCCATTCGCGCCGCCCTGCTCATGGATCATTTCTGGCCCGGCTTCGGCGGCAGCACGGCTTGGGGCGCAAAGCGGCCTACCCATGCGACGCCACTCTGGGTATTGAATATGACCTTCATGCCCCGTTGCCCCCCGACTTCCCTGGCGACAATCGGAATTTGGTGGATCGCCAGAAGCTCTTCGGCCACATCGAAGTTCCGTGCCCCGATTTGCATGAGATCGGTGGCGTCTGCGATCAGGCTTGCTCCTCCAAAACACTTGGCAATGAGGTTTCGCTTCAGACATCCAAACTGAAGCATTTTTTCGATGAGCTTTTCGATGGCGACATTGCCGTATTTCGGTGTAGGGAGGCCTTCACCGTTCCAAAGCGGGAGCATGTAGTGGTTCATACCGCCGCACGCCCGGCTGGGATCCCATAGGCATACCGCGATGCAGGAGCCAAGGAGGGTGGTGACTTCCAGCTCACCCGGGTGCGCAATGAGCATGCACGGGTTCAAGTGGTGCCGCCTGACGGGCGTGGGTGGCGCAGGGTCCATTCTCACAGCTCGTGCGGCTCATCAAAGATGAAGAGGTTGCCATCGAAAGCGAAGGAATCCGGGTTCTTGGATTGCGGCAGGATCGGCAAGCGGCAGATAAAGGTGGAGCCCTGTCCTGGCTCACTTTCCACCGATACCTGGCCATCCAAGATCTCAACAAGAGCCTTGACCACGGCTAAGCCAAGCCCCTGTCCTTTGTGGGCCCGATCGGGACCAGTGTCCAATTGCCTGAAGCGCTCGAAGATAATGGACACATCCGTCTTGTTGAGACCGATTCCATTGTCTTTGACCTCGATTTGCAGAAAATCTTCCGTCTTCAGCGCACGAAGCTCAATCTTTCCACCCTTCGGGGTGAACTCGATCGCATTGGAAACAAGGTTCGCCAGAATGATGCGCAATTTGGCCGCATCGGTCGAAATGAATTGGATGTCTTTGGCAAGGTCCACACCGAGGGTCTGAGCTTTTTCCAGGGCTGGCGCGGCCAAGGCCCCAGTCACATCCAAGAGTACCGATTCGAGGCAAACCTTCGTGATGCAAGGCGAGGCCTCCCCTGCCTCCAACTCTGCCGCACAGAAGATGTTTCGGAGCTGGAAGTCGAGGTGGAAGGCCTCGGCCTTGATCCGATTCGCCAATTCGCGCGCGCACTCAAGGCCGTTGCGGGGGTCAGCGATTTCTTCCGCGAGCCCGAGGATGGCACCAAGGGGATCGTTGATTTCATTCCGCATGTGGGCGATGAAGTGGCTCTTGATCGCAACCGATTGGCGAAGGTGTTCATTCAAGTCGATCAGAAGCAGCTGCTCCTTTCGAACCTCGGAAAGAGCCTCTTGGATCCTCTTGTGATCTTCCTCGATCTGGCGATTCTGTCTGCGGAGTTGCAGATGCGTGATGACCCGCGCATTCACTTCGTCGTATCGGAATGGCTTGCCCACGTAATCCACGCCGCCAGAGGCAAAGGCCTCCAGCATGTCGCAGGTGTCAAGCATGGCACTGAGGTATATGACCGGCGTATCCAGCACCTCTGGATGAGCCTTGATCCCACGACACACTTCATAGCCGTTCATCCCGGGCATGTTGATATCAAGCAACACGAGATCAGGATGCTCCTCGATGCATCTCTTCAGCCCGTCATTGCCATTTTCGGCCTCGATCACTGTGAAGCCGATGCTTTCAAGATGGGTTCGGAGGCTCGCGCGAAGGGCCGGTTCGTCATCCACCACCAAGATGGTTTCATGCTGATTCATGCGGGCCGACTCCTATCATCCAACGACACACGGGTATACGAGGTCATGGGCCAGCTGGGTCATCCGTCGGGCCACGGACATCTGGCGCTCCCCCAGCTGCTCCACGAGCGAGACCGCATGAGCCCGCTGTACGAGGCTGTCCTCGACGACCAGCACGTGAAGGCCGGCCATGGGTTTTTCGGGGTGGGATGGGATCTGGTTCATGGCCTGTCCACGGGCACTTAGCGAGAGATCAGTTCTGGAATCTGGTGGAGTGGGACCACTCGATCGGCGGCCCCCAGCTTGATGGCTTCCTTGGGCATGCCGAAGACCACGCAGGATTCCTCATCCTGAGCCAGGGTCCTGGCTCCGGCCTGCTTCATTTCCAGAAGGCCCCGGGCACCGTCGTCCCCCATGCCCGTCATGATCACCCCCATGGCGTTCTTTCCAGCGTATTTCGCCACAGACCGGAACAGCACGTCGACGGACGGGCAGTGCCGATTCACCGGTGGTGCCTGGACGATTTCCGCAAGGTACTGCGCGCCACTGCGCTTGATCACCAGGTGTTTGCCTCCAGGCGCAATGAGGGCTCGTCCCGCCAGGACACGGTCACCTGTCCGGGCCTCCCGGACCTCGATTTCACAAATGGAATTCAAACGCGCCGCAAAAGCGGCGGTGAACTGCTCCGGCATATGCTGGACCACCACGATCCCAGGACAGGTCCGGGGCAGTGCCGACAGCACATATTCCAGGGCCTGCGTTCCGCCGGTGGATGTCCCGATGGCCGTAAAGGTATCCGTCGTAACGGCCATGGCCTCGAGGCCAGGGGACAGCACTGCATCCGCGCTGAGCTTGGGAGGAGCCACCATGGGTGCCCTGGGGAGAGGCAAGCGCGACATCCTCGCTGCCGCAGCGGCGTGGACGGCGGCGACGAGATCATGGGATGCGTCTTCCAGATAGTTCTTAACGCCCAAGGTCGGCTTGGTGAAGATCGCGAAAGCCCCGGCCGAGAGGGCCTGCATGGTGGTTTCCGCCCCTTTCGCCGTCAGCGAAGAACAGATAATGACGGGGGTCGGTCGCTCGGCCATGATTTTGCGCAGGAAGGTGATGCCATCCATCCGGGGCATTTCCACGTCCAGCAGGATCACGTCCGGCCATTCCTTCGCCATTTTCTCCATGGCAAAGATGGGGTCCATGGCGTGACCCGTGACCTTGATGCCCCGATCCTTCTCCAGGATCGCCACCATCGCCTGCCGAACCACCGCAGAATCGTCCACGATCAGGACCTTGATGGGATTCGCGTGTGTCACTTGGAACCTACCTTCCCCATGCGGGTATCAAGGGAATGGTTGAAGCTAGGCTCATGCGACACGGTACACCGTGGGACGAATGGGAACGAGGCCGTCCGCGATTCCCGTGAGGCTTTCCGAATGTCCCACGATGAGAAGGCCACCCGGCTTCACCTGGGCCCGAACGGCATCCACCACCTGTCGTTTCTGAGGGAGGTCAAAGTAGATCAGGATGTTTCGAAGAAAGGCGACGTCAAAGGGACCGAGCCTGGGCAAGGTTTTGCATAGGTTGGCTTGAGTGAAGGTCACCCGCTCCCGGATGGGGCGACTCATCAGGAACAGCCCGTCATGACGATCCTGGCCCTTGAGGCAGAACCGATGCAGGTAGTCCTTCGGAATCGTCGTGGCTCGCTCCATGGGATACAGCCCCTTCCTCGCCCGCTCGAGAACCCGGGTGCTGATGTCCGTGCCAAGGACCTGCCACTCGGCCATGCCGAACACATCAGCCAACACCATGGCGATGGTGTAGGCCTCCTCGCCGGACGAACTGGCGGCACTCCAGACCCGGAAGGGAAACGGGACGGGGCGAAGGCTCTGGATGAATTCGTGCAGCACCTTGAAATGATCCGCCTCTCGAAAGAAGGAGGTCTCGTTGGTCGTGATCAGATCGATGGCCGCCTGAAGTTCGTCCGCTTCGTTCGGATCCTGGAGGAGCTTGTAATATGCAGAAAAACTGGCCATCTTCCGGTGGCGCAGGCGCGAGCCCAGTCGGCCCGAGACCAAGGCTGCCTTCTGATTCGAGAGTGTGATGCCCGTGGTCTGAAACACCCACTGCTGGAAGCGTGTGAATTCCGCATCCGTGATGGGTGCGAAGCCCGACGGTATCGGAACCTCCGCGGGAATCGTGCGCATGAACGGTGCCGCCTTCACTTGGGCGCTGCTTCGGCATCCCGATCGCCCGGGAGGGCGGAGATCTCCTCCATGGAGAGGACATGCCGAACGTCGAGGAGAATGACGAAACCGCCTCCGACCTTGCCGACCCCGTTCAGGAACTCCGACCGGAGGTCCCCGCCAAAAGCGGGGGGCGGCTCGATGTCGGAGGCCGCGAGTTCAAGGACCTCGCTCACCTTTTCAACGATGACGCCAACCACCACAAGCCCCTCGCCCCGGGGAACTTCCAGGATGACCACGCAGCTTCTCCGGGCGATTTCCGTGAGGGCGCGTCCAAACCTCACGGATAGATCGATCACGGGCACCATGGCGCCTCGGAGGCTGATCACACCCCGGATGAAGGGAGGCATCAGAGGAACCTCTGTAAGTTCCCCATAATGGATGACCTCTTTGACGTAGCTGATCTCCATCGCGAAGGACTCGCCACCAAGGCCGAAGGCGAGGTACTGCTGCTTCGGTTCAGCCGAAGCGGCGATCCGGTGATGCCGTGTACCATTTTTTTTGGGATCCGCCATGATGGGTTTCTCCTCAGAAGGCGGGATCAGAGGACGCGAGTTCCTCTGCAGAGAGCACACGTTCGACATCCAGAAGCAGAACGAAACGCCTGCCAATTTTCCCCACCCCGCGGATGAAATCAGTCCGGAGGGTGTTGCCGAAGGTGGGAGGAGGTTCGATTTCTGTATCGGAAATATCCAGAACTTCCCGAACATAGTCCACGACGATCCCCATCACGGTGGTGGATTCCCCCTCTTCGACTTCAAGGATGACGATGCAGGTGCGCCGGTCCACGGGGGCCGAGGGGCGGCCAAACCTGACCGCCAAATCGATCACCGGGATCACGGCACCCCTGAGATTCATCACGCCGCGCACGGCGGCCGGTGTCAGGGGAACCTCCGTGATTCCGCCGTACTGGAGGATTTCGCGGATGAAACGGATCTCCATGCCGAGGACCTCGCCCCCCAATGAGAACGTGAGGAACTGGTTGGCGACCTTCTCCTCCCCGCGCGTGGCAGGTGGCTGAGCTGGGCGAGTGGCAAGCTGCATCGATTCCGCCATGGTGGACTCCTAGGGGGATCGGTCAGAAACGAGTGAACTGCCGTTCGTCGGTATCGTCCGGACCAGGCGTGGGCTTGCTGGTGGATCTGGCCTTGGGTTTCCTGGCAGCCCGGGACGCAGACCTGCCGCCGGCGAGGGTGAAGAAGTCCATGCTGGACTGCAGCGTCTGCGCCTGGGCGTTCACCTCCTCAGAGGTGGACGCCAGTTCCTCGGAGGCGGCCGCGTTCTGCTGCACCGCCTGGGTGATCTGGTTGAGGGCCCCGTTGATCTGACCCACGCCCGAGTTCTGTTCCGCCGAGGCGGCCGCGATCTCTTGCACCAGGTCCGCCGTCTTTTGGATGGAAGGAACGATGGTCTCCAGCAGAGAGCCCGCCTTCTCGGCCATGCCCACGCTGCCGGCGGCCAGTTGGCTGATTTCCTCCGCCGCCACTTGGCTGCGCTCTGCCAGTTTGCGGACTTCCGCGGCCACCACGGCGAAGCCCTTGCCATGCTCCCCGGCCCGGCCAGCCTCAATGGCCGCATTCAGCGCCAACAGGTTTGTCTGATAGGCGATGTCATCGATGATGGCGATCTTCTTCGCAATCTCCCTCATGGCGGTGACCGTTTCTTTCACGGCCTGACCACCTTCCACGGCCTCCTTGGCGCTTCGGGTCGCGATATCGCCCGTCACCTTGGAGTTCTCGTTGTTCTGGGCGATGGAAGCGCTCATCTCCTCCATGGAGGCGCTGGTCTCCTCCACACTGGCTGCCTGCTCACTGGCACCCTGGCTGAGAGACTGCGCGGTGGCACTAAGCTGGTCCGCGGCTCCCACCAACATGCCTGCGTTGTCCCGCACCTGACCGATGATCTCGCCCAGCTTGGACACCATTTCACGAATCGCCGCCATCATGCTGGTGGAATCGCCCTGAGCGGTTCTCACTTCGATCGAAAGATCCCCGCCGGCCACCCGCTGCGCGATCTCGGCGGCCTCACGCGGTTCTCCACCCACCTGCTGCTTGATGACGCGGGTCACGAGCATACCCAGACCAATGGCCAGCAACATGCCAAGGCCCATGGCGATCTCCATCTGAAGGGCGGCTGACGCTGCCATCTTGGCATTGCTCGAAGCGATGCCTTCAGCCTCTTCCACGTTCAGTCTGATCATTTTGTCGATGAGATCATTCAGCTCACCGGTAATTTTTCCGACGTTGGCACTATACGAGATGACGACGGCCTCCTTGCCTTTTCCGCTCAGCGTCGACTGGATCATGGGCTGGGCAACCTCTCGGTCATAGGTCGCAACCAATTCCTTCAGCCGAGACAAGTGGGCTTGTTTCTCCGGCGAAGTAGCCTGAGGCGTATAGGCCACCAGAGCTTCCTCCATCCGTTTCCAGTACTTGGCTTCGGTCTCCAGGACTTTGACGAGCGTGTCCCTGTCCGGCGCGGCGATCGACTTGCTCAGGTAGTTCCGCACCAGCTGGAAATTGCCGTTGAAGGCATCGAGGTTCTTCATCGGAGCCGTGGCGCTGTCGTACATGTGCCGATCGCTTCTGGCAAGCGCTCCCACGTTGATGATGCCAATCACGCCGATTCCACCCGCGATAAGAGCCACAACGATGAAGGCAAGAATGAGCTGGGTTGCCAGCCGGAGCTGCTTGTACCAAGTCATGTCAATCTCCTTTGTCAGGTTTAGGAATGAGTGGGAGGAAGGTGGGTGGCGGGCCTCCGGCGAAGGCCGGAGCTGGGTTCGGAAGCAAGCTGGATGAGCTGAGGCACGTCGAGGATGAGGGCGACCTCACCGGATCCGAGGATGGTGGAGCCCCCCACGCCACGGACCTGCTTGAACAGGTTCCCGAGCGGCTTGATAACCGTCTGGAATTCACCCATGAGTCGGTCCACGACGAGTCCCGCCCGGGTCTCGCCATACTGCACAACAACCACGCGCTCCCGCGTCGGGGGTTCCCCGGGCATCCGGAAAATCTCCCGCAAGCGGAGGAAGGGGAGCACCTCGCCGCGCAGGTTGATGAGGTGGTTCTCCTCCGATTCCAGGAAGGGGCCGAGATCCAGGCACTCGATGACCAGATCGAGGGGCAGCACATAGGAAGCAGTCCCGATTCCGACCCGGAAACCATCAATGATCGCGAGGGTTAAGGGCAGCCGGATACGCAGGGTGGTACCGGCCTCTTCATAGGACTCCAACTCGATAGAGCCCCTCAGCTCATCAATGTTTTGCCGCACCACGTCCATTCCGACGCCACGGCCCGAAAGTTTCGTGATGGCCTCGGCAGTGGAGAAGCCTGGCTCGAAAATGAGGCTGGTGATCTCGGCATCGCTGAGTTCGGCCCCTTCGCGGATGATGCCGCGCTCGACAGCCTTCTTCAGGATCTTGGCTTTGTTGAGACCACCGCCGTCATCTGCCACCTCGATGACGATGCTTCCGGAGTCATGGAAGGCGTTCAGGGACAGGGACCCGGTATCCGGTTTCCCCCGAGCCCGGCGCACCTCGAGTGACTCGATTCCATGGTCAATGGCGTTCCGAACGATGTGCATCAGGGGATCACTGAGCTTTTCAACGATGGTCTTGTCCAGCTCCGTGTCGCCTCCGTGGAGCTCTAACTCGATGGACTTACCCATCTCCTGGGAGACATCCCGCACGATCCGTCGGAACCGGTTGAAGGTGTCCCCGATCTGTACCATGCGAAGACTGAGGGCGTTGTCGCGGATCTCCTCCACCAGTTTGTTGACGATGGTGGTGGCCTCGAGCAGCCTCGGTTCGTGAACCTGTACCGCCATGGCATTGGCAGAGGCCCCGGCGATCACCAGCTCGCCCACCAGGTCAACCAGCCGATCGAGCTTATCTGCCTGGACCTTGACGACCTTCATCTCCTGGGCCTGCCGGTCCTGGAATTTCTTCTGCTTGTCGAGCGCCGCGGCCACCACGGGTGGAGGCACAGCTTGATCCTCGATGAGGATCGTTCCGATCAAGCGTCCATGGATGACACCGTCCTCCAGTGTTTCGGCCTTCTGCGTCCGGAGGGCCTCTTCCAGATCCTTGGTCGTGATGCAGCCCCCGGCCACCAGAATTTCCCCAAGAAAACGCTCATCCTCGGGCATCGCTCGGATGAAGGCGATGTATTCCTCGACCTTGGAATGGGGGGGGAGCAGCCGGATCTCGCTGTCCTCGCGAACGAATTCAAAGACGTCTTCGATCGTCTGGCGATCCGCATCGGTATCCAAATCCAGCTCGATCCCGAGATAGCAGGTTTCCGGATCGTAGTCCTCACCACGGGGCAGTTTTTCCACCACCGAAGCCAGGTGAACGATCTTGCCCAAGGTGCCCAGGTAGCGGACGAATGACAGGGGATCCATGCCATTCCGCAACACATCCGGGCCGAATCGGATCGAAAGATGCCAGCATTCGTTCCACCCGCCTTCAGACGCTCCGCTGGGTTGGGCGGCCACGCGAACCGGAGTCGACTCAATGACGCCATTCCCTTCCAGATAGGGGATCAGTTGATTCAGGAGCCGCTGGCTTCCTTCATGGCTTTCGGGCGTTTCCTCCACGCCTTCCTGGGTGGAGGTGATCAGGCTCGCCAGATGGTCGTGGCATTCGAGCAGCAGGCTCACCAGGGTCGGATCGAGACTGATCTGTTTGCTGCGCACCCGATCCATGACGCTCTCCACGGTGTGGGAGAAGCGCACGATAGGATCCAACCCGAAGAGACCCGCCGAGCCTTTGATGGTGTGGACCGCTCGGAACATGGCATTGATGGATTCGCCCGGGTTCAGATCTTCTTCAATGCCCAGCAGGGCTTCCTCCATGGCCGCCAGCAGTTCCCGGGCCTCGAGGATGAAGGTCTGCTTCACCTTGTCAAGATCCATGGTGGCTCCTTGATGGAGAGGGAGGCGAGAGAAGGATGGTGTCGCCGAAGGCGGCAGTCAGCCTCAGCAGATCGAGAACCTCGACCACTGCCGGACTGTGATGGGCAAGTGCGAGTTCAGTACCGCGGCTGGAAGCATCGCGTTTCAGCCAGAGAAGGAGTTGCGCGCCAGCGGTATCCAGTTCCTCGATACCGGAAAGATCCAGCACCTGCGCCTTGCGTTTCGCCAGCCTGGCTGGGATCTCCTGCCTGGCCTGCGCCACGGTGTAGATGGTCAGCACCCCAGTGAGGGAGAGGATGGGCTGGTGGTCCTTCTGAGAGGCATGGTAGGTAAGCAAGGGCCCTCCGCAGCCAGGTATGGAGTCAGGGCAGAATGAGTTTGGAGACGGCGACCAAGAGCTGCTCTGGTCTGAAAGGCTTGACCACCCAGGCCCTGGCCCCTGCGGCCTGGCCCTCCTTTTTCTTCTCCTCACCGGCTTCCGTGGTGAGCATGATCACCGGCGTGAACTTGTAGCTCGGGTTCAGCCGCACGGCCTTGAGGAAGGTGATGCCATCCATGTTCGGCATGTTCACGTCGCTGATCATCAGATGGACCTTCTGGCCCGTGAGCTTGGTGAGCGCATCCTTCCCATCGCAGGCCTCGATGACTTCGTATCCCGCATTGGTCAGGGCGATGGAGACCACCTGACGGAGGCTGATGGAATCGTCGACGATCAGGATTGTTTTGGCCATGGGTCCGCTCAGAAGAAGGTGATTTCAGAGGAAGCAGGTGCCTGGATCTCAATGCCCTTGTGGATGGCAATCTGTTCCTGGGTCGTGTAGGTTCGCTCGAGTTCGACAAGCCATTTATCTAGCTCCAGGCCCGTGGGGTCCCTTCCCAGCCAGCCAGATAGCTTCTCCATGTCGAGCACCACGGTTTGCAAGATCTGGCTCACGCGGTCCTGGAACTGGAAATGGACGAGGGCCTCTGAGATCCCATGCTGAACATTGGCGTTGGCATCAGCCATTCCCCGGGCCGACTTCGACAGTTCCTCGGCCACATGCTTGAAGGCTGAGACGACCGAGTGGATCTTCTCTTCTGCCTCCTGGATGAAGGTTTCATCACGCTCCGCAAACTCATGCGCCGAGGCCAGATTGGCATCCAGGATCTTGCTGACGCCGGCCACCTGCTCGGTGATCTTCAGGCCCGTTTCACCGGATCGTTCGGAAAGCTTGCGGACTTCGTCTGCCACCACTGCGAAGCCCTTCCCATGTTCCCGTGCATGGGCCGCCTCGATGGCGGCATTGAGGGCAAGGAGATTTGTCTGATTGGCTATGGCAGCCACTTCGGAACTCATCTCTTCCAGGGCGCTGATCGTCTGGGCCATGTCCGCGATATGAGCCAGGAATCCCGTCCGGCTGGCCCTCGCCTCCCGCAGAGCGATGACCAGTCCTCCGAGGGTCAGCTGTCCTTGAGCAAGGACCCGGGCCACCTCCTCGGCCTTCTCGATTTCAGACCCGCCGGAGGCTTGTTTGAGTTCCTGCTGCATGGACGCGAACTGAAGGGTGAGCCCCGAAATGGAATCTTCGGTCTGTTGCCGCGCGGTGGCGGCCTGACGGGCCCACACGGGGAGAATCTCCCGGCCAAGCTGGGAAAGCGGACCCCCTGCGTTCGACCCTGGGCCCGACGGTGAGGGAAGGGCCGCTGAGGCCGTCGGATCTCGATCTCCTCCCGTGCCCGGGTTCCAAGCCAGCGCCCATAGACCGAGGCCACCCAGCAGGAACCCTCCCGCAAGGCCCCTTAAGACACCACCTGACAGCAGGCCGACCACCACGGAAGCGCCGAAGAACAGAACCAAGGCCCTGACAAGCACCTTCGGATCAGTCAGTCGCCCCCATCGAGCTTTGTTTGTTTGCGCCTGAAGCATGAGAAACCCTTTGATGGGATTCTTTCGGCAACAGTTTTTACAATAATTAGATTTGACCTGGACCTTCCCACCTGCTAGTTCAAAGCCCCTTCGGTGATCCCAACCCAGGCAACTTCGACCGGGTCGTTCGCGAGGCCGAGGTTCCGATTCGATACAGGGCTCAAACCGCCCCAGGCGGGCCCGATTCACCCGGGAGGGAAACACGCCTCGCCCAACCTGTTTATTTCATGTGGCCCGTGTCTGGTGGCTTAACCACTTCCTAATTTCCATCACCACCCAGGCCCCGTCATCCAGTGGCACGTCGTGACCGGCCTCGGGGTGAACCACCACGGGACAATTCCACCGATGCGCGATTTCCAGCGAGCATCGCGTATCCACCAGCCTGTCACCCGCACCCGCCAGCACCAGCGTGGCGGCTGGCGCTGTCAGGGGCGCCCGGTATCTCGTCGCGGCCGTCATCTGCCGGAGCGCGTTCCGGGTGCTCACCGGTTGTGACCGGCGGATGGCAACCCAGGATGCGATCACCTGGGCGTGGGCGTACGGTGGGGCAGACGTCAGCTCGAAAATGAGCTGCTCCCGCCGTTCCGCCGTTCGACTCAGCAGGATCTTCACCAGGACCGGCCACGCTCCCGGCCGGAGCCGATGGTGGAGCGGGCTGAACGAACCGAAGCTGGTGTTGATCAATACGCACACTTCGATGTCTTCCGGATGATCTTCGGCCCAGGCCGTGGCCACCATGGCGCCCAACGACATCGCCAGCAGATGATAGGGCGGAGGGACCCCGATTCTGGCCAACGCATCCCGGCAATACGATGCCATTTCAGCGATGGTGGTGGGGCTTGCTTGGGTGTTGAGTTCGCCATTGCCTGGCAGATCCAGGGGAATCACATGAGCGTCCGGCCATTCCTGCAACAGCGCCTGAGGGAAATCCCCCCAGTGGCTTTTTTCGCGTGCGAGACCACGCAGCAGGATCCATGTACTCATGATCGAAACCCGGGTTGCAGTTCGGGATACCACTGCGACAGGGCTCGTTCGCGATGCTGTTCCCGTTCCGCATCGACCGGGGACCATCGCAGGTGACTGGAAGCCGCCCGCACGAAGAATTCCAACAGGGGCAAATGCCGCCGCAAGACCCGCTGCTGACGGTGTTCGATCAGGGGGTTGAACATGCCGAGACGCGAAAAGAACTGGCGTGGGTTCTTCTTCACCCAGGTCCATGAGCCCATCTCCAGCGTCATGGGCAGGAACACATGACCGGACTGCTGTTGTGAACACAGGTACACATGGTCCCAAAGATCGCCATGCGCGAGGTATTGGCGGCTCTGCGGCTCAAAGATGTACCGGTAGTTGCATAGCGTCTCCTGGAGCAGATCCTTCAGGGCGTGCATTTCCGCGAGATGCTCAATGGGAACGCGGGTATGGGCATAAGGGAACCAGATCCGATCATTGACGCCAAAGCCTGAATGGCAATCAACCGTCAGGCTGAACCGCCGCGGCAGGAATTCGCTGGCGATGACCTCGCAAACAGCCTGATTTTCAGCCTCCATGGGCTGATCCACTTCGCCCCGGAACCAGGGCAGGTGCGGACTGATCCGTTGGCCCCCGATCAGCCACGGAACTCGCTCGGTCGAAGCCACGGGAGCATTCCGCATGAGGTCGACACCGTTGGGATTGGCCCGCGTTCCGCGCCAAAGGCCGCCTGGATTCACCAGCGGCATGAACACCAGCCGGACCGATTCGAGCTGCCGATGCAGGGTGGTGTCCCATTTCAAGCGCGTGGATAGGTTCTGCAGGTACGCCATCACCACCTCGGCGCCGATGCGCTCCAATCCATGGAAACCACCGAAGAAACCAACGGCGGGAACTTCCGGATCGGGGTTGCCCATCGCCACGACATGGATGGGCATGCGCTGCCCCTGGCAGGTCACCTCGCACAAGGTGCGCGTTTGGAAATGCGCACCGCCCGTGTCGATGATCTTGGCCAAGGCATCGAGGTGCGACATGCGTTGCATGGCCACGATTATGACGGATAGTCGCGTCATCCAAAGCCAACCCCGCCACCAGACCTCGATCAAATTCAACCGCTCGGCTCGGTTACAACACCGTCACGTGGGCGACACGCTTAAATCACGGACAGGGCCTAGAGTCAGCGCCATGCTCCGATGGCGGGATGTTCGGGTGACCCGCCCATGCTTTTCAACCCGGAACGACGGGCTCCCCCAAGCCACCCATGGAGGACTTCACATGCGTAACCTGTCCGCACGATCCATGTTCCTTTCCGGCGCAGCCCTTGGCGGCGCCATGCTCTGGGGCACCGTGGAATTCCTTGCGCTGCAGTGGTCCTGGTTCAGCGAGCGATTCCGGATGCAGGGGATGTTCCCGACCCGCTGACGCACCGTCGAAGGTCAGGGGCAAGGCCCCAGTGCTGTATCGTCTTCTCCATCCGAATGTCGCAGGACCCCCGTTCCCGAGCTACTTCCCGGGCATCCTCTGGAGGTCCATCCGGGATGCGCGGCTGGGCAGGCGCGTGGACAGCTTGGTCAGGAACGCGGTGTCATGGCATTTCCCGCAGGTGGCGTTCATGTTCTTCCGGGCCACCTTGGAGGCGGGGTGGTTCCTGGGCACGACATCATGGGCGTGGCCATGACAGGTCATGCAGGTGGGGGCGTGGTCCTTGCCCTGCTTTCGCGCCACCCCGTGGACGCTCATCGCGTAGTCCTGGCCCTCGTGGTCGTGGCAGCGCACACACTGGGGGGGCGGCAGCTTTTCGGCATGGGGGAGCGTGGTGATGGCGCTGTGGCAGGTCACGCAGGTCAGTTTGCCGTGGGTGCGGGTCCGGAACGTGTCGAGGTTGATCGTGTCGTGGCAGGCCACACAGTCCTTCGCGTCCGGCGGCGGCGCGGCGGAAAGCGCAAGGGCGAAGCATCCCGCAAGCAGCAGTCGCATGGGTCCTCCAAGGGGGCGTATGGCCCCAACCTAACACCCGCTGAGTTTCTCGGGAAGCTCAGGCCGCGTAGGTTTTGTAGAAATACCAGGCCGACAGAGCGAAGCCGATCACCACGACGCCGATCCGCACCGTCGTGCGACCGACGCGATGGGCCATGTGAGACCCGAAGAGCCCCCCCAGGCCCGCGGCGATGGCCATGGGAAGGACCAGGGCCCATTGCGCGTTGCCGGGATGGCGGAAGAACTCCATCGCCATGAAGGCGAAGATGGCGATGCCGTTGATGCAGAGGGCCAGCAGGTTCTTCAGGCCATTCATCTGATGAATGTCCGTGAGACCAAGCAGGCTCAGGGCCGCCAGCATGAGGATGCCGATGCCGGCGCCGAAGTAGCCGCCGTAGATGCCGACGATGAACTGGAAGGCGATGGCAGCCATCCACCAGCCGGAGGTGCGCTCGTGTCCGTGGATCTTTTTCAGCAGCTTGCTGACAGGATCGTTGGCCGCCAACAGCACCGTGGCGGCCAGGATCAGCCAGGGCACCAGCTGATCGAAGACCTTCTGTGGCGTGACCAGCATGAGCCAGGCGCCCAGGGCGCCACCGATGAGGGACGGCGGCATCAGGCGAAGCGCGAAGGCCCTGATGCCGGCGAGATCGTCCCGGTGGCCCCAGAATCCGCCGATGGAACCTGGCCAGAGGGCAAGCGTGCTGGTGACGTTCGCCTGCTGGCCGGTGAGGCCAATGCCCAACAACGCGGGAAACGACACGAGCGTGCCGCCTCCCGCGATGGAATTGATCGCCCCGGCGATGAACGCCGCAACCATGACAGTGACGATATGTCCGATATGCATGCCATCTACGATGACAGGCGGACTGGCTCTTCAGAAGGTCGTTACTTCCACTTGAAGGGGTACACCGGTTTCTTCACCCCATATTCGGGTGGCCACACCGTTTCGTGCTTCCCGTTCTGGATCTGCTCCACCAGCAATGGCCATGGTCTTGGGCTTGCCCAGCTTCTGGGCCATGGAAATCAGGATGTTCGCGTAGCCCTCCGTGGTGGCGCTGAGACGAAAGACGAACTTCTGGTCCTGGCGGGTGATGTCTTCCTTCGATGCCACGGGCACCAGCAGGGGCACCTTGTACTTCTCGGCCAGCTTGGACACGGCGTTGGCGCAGGCGGAGCTGTAGGGTCCCACCACGCCTGCCACGCGGTCGCGGGTCACCAGCTTCTCCATGGCCGACATCGGGCGCAGGTTCAGGCGGGATCCAGGTTCATGCGAACCAGGGTGGCGCCGCCCACACCCGGGGCGAGGGCCAGATCGCCCGGGCCATCGTCAACGCGCAGCAGGTGCCGCGGGCCAAGGTGGAGACCCCAGGCCGGCAGGGCCACGGTGCCCCGGGCCACGAACAGCAGGGTGGTGGCCGCCGACACCTCCAGCACGCGAGGCGAGACCAGCGGAAAGACCTCCATCCGCGCTCGGCAGCTCCGCGGATCCACCATCAGGTTGAGGTCCGTGCAGGGGCCCTCCGCCAATGTCGCCCACGCGGGCCAGTCTCCGGAAAAGCGGATGGGAACGAGCGGCTCCGTAAGATCCACGGAGCCACGGGCGCCGAAATCAATCCTGAAGCCGGCGCCTCCCAGCAGGACAAGCCACCGCTCCAGGCCCGGGAAGGTGGAAAAAGGTCCAGAGACGCCCACCTCCGCCGAGCTAAGGCGCCAGCGGAAGCCCGTCTCCAGCGTGGCTCCAGGAGGCTCCACGGCCCATTCCAGCGTCGTGCCCCCGCCGTTTTTCCAGGGCATGAGGCGGCCCTCTGAAGGCCTGATCTGCCGCCACTTCATCCGGCGCCTCCCAGCATCCGGGCTTCCTCCCGGCTCAGGACCTTCCAGGGCCGCGGCACCAGACCGGGCACCCTGGCGGCGTAGGTCCGGTAGGCCGCGCCAAACCGGACGGCCAGTTTCCGTTCCTCCAGCCGCGATCCGACGATGACATAGGCCGTGATCCACAGGGCCGACACGAGCATCGCCAGGTTCATGTCCCGGGTCCAGAGGACCACCAGCGACAGGCAGTACCAGGGATGGCGCACATACCGGTGCAGGGCCGAGATCCGGAACGGCTCCTGATCCTCGCTTGTCTCCCGGCGCTCCCGGAGCTGGCGGAATCCCAGAAACTCCCGGAGATCGTAGGCACCGGGCCCGGCCATCAGAATGCCAACGGCGAGAAGGCCCAGAACGTTCATCAGCCAGGCCAGGGGCCCCTGCCAGCGCCAGAGCCAGGGCCCAGGATGGCGCCACAACAGCCAGAGGATCGGCAAGAGAAGCAACCCAGCCAACAGGTTGTAGGTCAGCCGGAAGGCTGGCATCAAACCCGGAAACCGGGCCCCCACAACCCGCTTGAATCCCAGTGAGGCGAGCAGCGAGTGCAGCGCCCCGTAGGCGATCCACGCGAGAGAAAGGACGCTCAGGCTGACGACGGTCGAATCCATGGGTTGATTGTGGGTGAACCGCAGTCCTGGGGCCATCGGACAGACCAGCGAGCCGGGTATCCTGGGGTCATGCATTGGTCCTGGCCCCCACCTGCGCGCGCGGCGCTCATCCTCGCCCTCCTCTGGGTGGTCTACGTCCTGCTCTGGACGCCGGGCCCCCTGTCTCTGCGCGCGCTGGGCCTGTATCCCAAGAAGATCGGGTCGAGCCTGGTGGGATGGGTCGCCACCCGCACCCTGCCAGCCTCCTGGCGGGAGCCGCTGCTCGGCCGCTTCGCGGGCCACTACGGCATCAACCTCGCTGAAGCGGAATACCCCCTCGCGGACTATCCCAGCCTTCAGGCCCTGTTCACGCGGCGGCTGAAGCCGGGTCTCCGGCCCCAGGAATCAGCCGCTCCCGGTTTCGTGAACAGCCCCGTGGACGGCCGCATCATCGCCAGCGGCCGCATCGAATCCAGCACCGCCATCCAGGCCAAAGGCCTGTCCTACCGCATCGCCGAACTGCTCAAGCACGATCCGGACGCGGCCCGCTTTGAAGGCGGACACTTCCTTACCCTCTACCTTTCCCCAAAGGACTACCACCGCATCCACGTGCCGGTGGAAGGCCGGGTCAGCGCGGTGAGCCGCGTCGAGGGCGAACTCTGGCCCGTGAACGATGCCAGCACGGGCCACATCCCTCGCCTCTACGAGCGCAACCGCCGGGCGAGCTGGACCGCCGTGGGCACCGGTCCCTGCGAAGGCCTGGAAGTGGCTGCCGTCCTGGTGGGAGCGACCCATGTGGGCGGTGTGGTGATCGACCCCCGCTGGTTGAGCGGGCGCGTGCTGCCGAAGGACGGAGGGCTTCCCGTGAACCTTCTGCCCTGCGCACCTGGCGAGGACCTCGGCACCTTTGAATTCGGTTCCACCGTGGTGCTGCTGCTGGGTGGGCCGAAGGCTCCGGACTGGACGCCAGGGCGTTCAGATGGCGCGGTCAAGATGGGACAACGGCTGGGGGCCTACCGGTGAACGATTCCGAGATCTTCCATCAGGACCCCCTCTGGGACGAGGGCGGCGACCTGCCCGGCGCGCTGGAGGCCCTCTTCACGGCCGCAGGCGAGGTTCTCGAACTGGCGCGGCTCCGCGAACTGACGGGCCTGGGCGATGGCGCCCTCCAGCAGGGGATCGAGAAATTGCAGGAGCGGCTCCAGGGTGCCTGCGGCCTGAGGCTGCTGGAGGTCGGTGGTGGCTGGCGCATGGCCACCAGCCCCGTCTACAAGGAGATGGTCTCGCGCCTGGTGACCACCACCCGCAGCGGCAAGCTCACCCCCGCACAGATCGAGGCGCTGGCCATTGTTGCCTACCGCCAGCCCGTCACCATCACCGAGCTGAACGCCATCCGCGGCGTCACCAGCAGCGCCAACCAGGTGAAGAGTCTGATGGAACGGCAGCTCATCACGCCCGCAGGCCGCAAGCCCGTGGTGGGTCGGCCCATGACCTACGCCACCACCCAGGCCTTCCTGCTGCACTTCGGACTGAAGGGCCTGCAGGACCTGCCGCAGCTGGCGGATTTCGGCGAGGGCCGCCTGGAGGCTGAGGCCCTGGCAGCCCTGGAGCCGCCGTTGCCCGAGGATGGGCTCTTCGGGATTGGGGCCCTGATCTCCGAACCGGAACCATCCACGTCCGATGAGGACATGGAATCATGAGCCAGCCCCGCCTCAGTTTCGAAGAACAGCCCGCGCAGCCCAAGCCGGACAGCCCCACGGGCCTCTTCCTCCAACCCTGGCAGAAGGGCGTCCTGCTGATCGTGCTCTTGGGGGTCCTCTACCTGCGGATCTGGCGGCGGAAGCAGGCGAGGATCCAGATCTGCAGCCACTGTGGAAAAAAGAACCCCCCGCACCAGAGCAACTGCCAGAAGTGCGCGGCGCCGTTGATGCGGGTGCATCTCTAGCCCCCAGCTGTGCCGCCACCACCCTTGGAACAGTGAATCACCTGGGTGTGAGGCTCAGCCCCACGGGTTCCGGCTCAGTGCGCTGCATGGCGGCGCCCCTCGCTACCCGTCGTCTGGGCCACCCGTCTGGGCTTCGTCCGCTAGAATTCGATCTCGATGGATTCTTCGGCGAGATCGTTCTCTTCGCCCAGCACTTCACAGGCAGCCCCGTACATCTGGAGCACGGCGGTCTTGCGGTTGCTCAGGCTGGTGAGCAGATCCTTCACGCGCTGCACTTCAGAGGCGATGGTGTTGTTGATTTGTGATACCTCCGAGCGGCAGCGCTCGCGGGTCGTCTCGTAGAAGGCTTTCTGGTCCTGGCTCAGATCCATGGATGCTCCCGGGGGGATGAAAAACAGTATTGGTAATGTCGAGCTTATCCCGCTTCAAGACCAGCCGGCCACGGCCAGCATGATGACGAGGATCACAGCCAACGTCAGGATCACCGGAAGCAGCCAGCGGGGGCGCTCGGGAATGATCACGTCAGGTGCCGGCACAAGCGGGGATTCCACGACCGTATCCGCCCGTGGCAGGGAATTGCGGTGGGCCGCCGTGGTGCCGGTCAGGTCCCCAGGCACTCGATGGGTCCCGCTGGTGAGGCTGGCCGGGAGGGGGAAGCGGGTGGAAACCAGGGCCTCCAGGTGGTCCCTGGATCCGTTGAGCAGGGTGTTCATGTACTCGGCCACATCATGCTCGGTGATGGAGCTTCCCTCCCGCTGAAGGTAGTCACGCAGGTCCCGCTCCATGAACCGGGCCGAGGGATAGCGGTGATCAACCCCCTTCTGCAGGGCCCGATTCACGATGCCCGCCATCTCCCTCGACACGTTGGGATTCAGGCTTGCGAGGTCCGCGATGCGGCCCAGGCGCACCTTCTCCAGTACGCCCAGTTCCGAATCAGCCTGGAAGCAGCGCTCGCCCGTAAGCAATTCGAAGAGCACGAGGCCGAGGGAGTACAGGTCGGAACGGTTGTCCAGGGGCTGCCCGGTGGCCTGCTCTGGGCTCATGTAGAGCAGTTTCCCTTTGAGCGCCCCGGCTCCGGTATGGCTGGCCTTGCTGGCGGCCTTGGCGATGCCAAAGTCGACGAGCTTCACGGCGCCCTCTGTGGAGAGGATCACGTTCTGCGGGCTGATGTCCCGATGGACGAGCTTCAGTTCCCGGTCGTCGAAACCCCGCTTGCGATGAGCGTAGTCGAGCGCCGCAGCCACCTTCATCACCACGAAGGCCGCCACCTGCTCGGGAAAGGGCAGGTTGTATTCACGCACTTTTCGCAGCAGGGTGCGGAGGTCCCGGCCGTTCACATACTCCATGGCGATGTAGTAGGAACTGCCCGCCTTTCCGAGATCGAAGATCTGCACGATGTTTGGATGGGTCAACTGGGCCGCCAGCTTGGCCTCGTCGATGAACATCGTGACAAAGTCCTCGTTATCGCTGAAGTGCGGCAGGATGCGCTTGATCGCCACGATCTTCTGGAAGCCCTGAACACCCCGCTGCTGGGCCTTGAAGAGCTCCGCCATGCCGCCCACGGCGATCTTCTCCAACAGGAAGTAGTTCCCATATTCCTCAATGGCCTCGGGAGCCCCGGGGGCCAAGGGCCGCGAAGGGGTCACGACCCGGGGCGAGGCGGGCGCCCACTCGAAGGGATCCTTCACCCCGGAGATGCCGCTCAACGTAAAATCCGAAGGCCCCAGGGGCTCGGTTAACGAGGCGTCGGCCGGAACCGGGGGTAGTGGCACCTGGCGAGCCGGAAGCAGGGTTGTCGCCCTTTTGACCGAAGGCACCGGCAGCTTGCCCCGTTCGGGGACGGCCACGGGCAGGGCCTCCACTTCCTCCAGCACCTGGCCGAAGATATCGGCGGCGCTGAGGGGTGCCTGGGTTCGCAAAGGGTCGGCCGGCGCTTGGCTCCCGGTGAACAGCGCAAAGGGATCCGCGGGGGGAGCGGCAGCGGGACGGTCCAGATCCTCCAGGAGGTCCCCGAAGATATCGTCCGCCGTGAGCTTGGCTGTGCTGGGACGGTAGCCTCGGAGCGCGGCCATGAAGGCCTCGTCTGGCTGATTGCGCTCCAGGAAGGTCTGAACGCCCACTTGATACGCCTGATCTCCCGGTTCGGAACCCGCTCCTTCAACAAGCAACAGCACCGGTAGCCCGGGCTTTCGTTCGAGCAGCGCGCGGGCCAAGTCGTAGCCCGCCTCCCCCGGCGTGGCTGAATCAAGCAACAGAAGGTCCGGCAGCTGCCCTCCGTCCAGAAACGCGCGCGCGCCCGAGGCGGGGATCCACCTGATCGCCCACCCGTCGCCTTCCATGGCGGACACCAGACTGGGAGTCCGCAGGGACTCGCCGTCCACGATCAGAAGCAGGGGGCGGGGCATGAGGCTCCGGTTAGAGGAAGTATCCAGGGTAGCGGGAGGCCTTCGACCTCGCCATAACTCGGAATTCAAGATAGACTTCTCGTTCGGTCCGGTCCTGCCTGGCAGCCCTGATCGAAATCCACGGGAAAGGAGGTGCATCCATATGCCTTTGGTCAAGGTCAAAGAAGACGAAACCTTCGAGTTCGCCCTTCGCCGCTTCAAGCGGAAGTGCGAGAAGTCCGGCATTCTCAGCGAGCTGAAAAAGCGTCAGCACTACGAGAAGCCCAGCGCCAAGCGCAAGCGCAAGATGCTCGCCGCCCGTAAGAAGACCCTGAAGCGCCTCGCACAAGAGCGGCGCATGATCGGTTGATCCTGTTTCGAGGTTTGAAGCGGGAGGTCTCGTGTATGAGCGCAGCGAATACCGAGAAGAAGATCCTGAAGCGCCTCGCGCAAGAGCGTCGCATGATCGGTTGAGATGAAGCGTTGCTTCCTCTGCAAAAAAGGCCCGCGAAAGCGGGCCTTTTGATTTACTGAAACCTGGAGCCTGAAGCCTGATCCCATGAATCCCGAACTTGAAGCCCTCGAATTCCCCGAAGCCATCCGCCTGATCCAGTCGGGCGCAAGGACTCTCCCAGCCCGGGAGGCCCTGGGCGGGATGCATCCCTGGGATGGGTTCGCGGGCCTCCGCCGCCTCCACCAGATGGAACTCCAGGATCCCTGGGCCGCCTCGCCGGACCGGTTTCCTGTCCTACCAATGGATGACGCCTTGGAGGAGCTGCTGAACCCGGCAGGGTGGCTGTTGCCGGACCACTGGCGCCAGCTGAAGGATGGTCTGAAAGGCCTAGCCCTGTTGCTGCAAAGCCTGGCTTCCCTGCCCTGGCCGGAGTCGCGCCCAGCCCCGCCGGGCACACACCTGGGGATCGACCGGCTCCAGGTGACGGCGGCGCTATTGCCGGACCCGACGCCCCTGGCGGAGCGGCTGGCGAAGGGCTTCACCGCCGACGGCCAGCTGGACCCCCTGCGCATCCCAGCCTTGGCCAGTCTGCACCGCCAGCGGCAGGACGCTTTCCAATCCGTGCAGGCCAAGCTCCAGAAACTGTTGCGCGCCGCCCCGGACGCCTTCAAAGAGGCCATGGTCGTCGAGCGCAATGGCCGGTACTGCCTGCCCGTGCGCCAGGAGCGTCGGGGATCCGTGCCCGGCCTGGTGCTGGACCGCAGCGGCAGCGGAGCCACGGTCTTCATCGAGCCGATGGACGCCGTCCCTCTTAACAACGCCTTTGTGGAGGCCGACCGGGACTACGCCCAGGCCGTCCAGGCCTTTCTGCGGGACCTGTTGGCGGACCTGCGGGCCCGCCGGGAGGACTTCCTCCGGTGGCGCGACCTTCAGGCCAGGGCCGACCAGGGGCTCGCCCTCCTGCGCTGGGCGGCCCTGTGCGATGGCCACCTCCCCGAACTCGCCGCCGGTTCGGAACAGGGCCGCCTCTGCCTCCTGGAGGCCCGTCATCCCCTGCTGCTGCCCGCCGTGCGGGAGGCCATGGGCTTGGAGCCCCTGGCCCACCCCGTGGTGCCCCTCAACCTGGTGATGGAACCCGGAAGACCAGGCCTAATCATCTCCGGCTCTAACACCGGCGGGAAAACGGTGGTCCTCAAGACCGTGGGGCTGCTGTCGGCCCTGGCCGCCTGCGGCTGCGCCGTGCCTGCCCGGGAGGGATCCAGCCTCCCGGCCCTGCCCAGCCTTCATGCCGACATCGGGGATCACCAAACGATCACCGGAAGCCTTTCGACCTTCAGTAGCCATATTTTGCATCTGAAGGAGATCCTCAAAAGTGTCCATGACGGCGGTTTGGTGCTCCTGGATGAACTGGGCACCGGCACCGATCCCAAGGAGGGGGCCGCCCTCGGCATCGCCCTGCTCCAGACCCTGTCGCGCCGCCACTGCTGGATCCTCTGCTCCACCCACCTGGGCGAGATCAGCCAATGGGCCCTGCGCCACACGCGCTTCCAGAACGCCTCGGTCCAATTCGACGAGGACCGCCTGGCCCCCACCTACCGGCTGCTGGTGGGCCAGCCGGGTCAGAGCCGGGCCCTCACCATCGCCGCCAAGCTGGGCCTGCCAGCCTCGGTGCTCGACCACGCCGGCAAGGTCCTTGGAAAGCGGGAACAGGACTGGCGCGACTTCCTGCGGGAATTGGAGGCGGAGCGCACGCGCCTGTTGGAGGAGGCCGAGGTCCTGCGCCAGCAGCAGGTCGCCGCCGAGAAGGACCGGGAGATCCTTCGTCAACGGGAAGAAAAGCTGTGGCTGGATCGTGAGGCCTTCCAAAAGGACTCGAAGGAGAAGGTGGACCGGGTGCTGGACTTCCTCGACCACGAAAGCAAGCGGCTGGTGAGGGACCTGAAGGAGCGTCAGAAGGCGGCTACGGTGAACGCCGATCGCCTGGGCACGGAGGCCCATGAGCGGGTGAAGCAGCTGACGCGTCTCGCCGAGGCGGAACTGACGCCCGCCAAAGGCCGAACCAAACTGTCCACAACTATAGAAGTCCTCGTCGGCGGCTTCGCCCGCCACCGGGGCCTGGGCGTCGAAGGCAGGGTCCTCGCGCTCAGGGGCGACCGGGCCACGCTGGAGAGCGTGCAGGGCCGCCGCCTGGAATGTCGATTGGGGGAACTGGAGCCCATCGGGGCCCGGGAGGCCGCGCCGAGAGCCTCCGGCAAGGTGAGGGTGCGGGCCGAGGTCCAGGAGATGGAATCGGAGATCAACCTCATCGGCCGCGCCAGCGACGACGTGGACAGCGACGTCTACCGCTTTGTGGAGGAGGCGCTGGCCGCGGGGTGCCGGTTCATCCGCATCGTCCACGGGCATGGAACCGGAAAATTGAAAGCCGCAGTCCGGGAGGCCCTGCGTGGCCACCCCGGCATCTCCCGCGTCGAGGACGCCCCTCAGGCTCAGGGAGGAGCCGGAGCCACGGTGGTGACCCTGCGTTAGGGCCCGGCTCCCGCTCCGAAATTCAACTCCTCATCCAGGCCGCCCGATGCGACGGAACACCTCTAGGGGCGGACCTATGGATTTCTGGAACAACCTCAACATTCGCAAGAAGCTGTTGTATTCGATCCTGGCCCTCGCGGCCGTGCTCGGCATCGCTTCCACGGCCTTCTCGCTCTGGCGGCTCAATTCCGCCCTCAATGACGGCCTCAGGCTGAAGGCTGCCAGCCTCGCCGCGCTGGTCTCGGACGGCATCCAGTCCGGTGTCCAATTTGAAGACCTCGGTCTGGTGGAACGGGGCCTGGACGGCATGAAGGATGACGCCGACATCACCCAGGCCGCCCTTGTCTCCCGGGATCCGGCCACCGGCGCCGCCAAGGTCGTGACCAAATCCAAGGCCAAAGCCAGTCAGATCGACTTGGCCCCATATGCAGACATGGTCCTCTCCGGGGCTGAGAAGAAGGATCTTTCCAAGGACCACCTGTTCCTGGAGAAAGACGGCTACCTGGTGGTGGGCGAGCTGGTGAAGATCGACGGGGCCCCGGTGAAATCCTACCTGGTGCTCCTCGTCAACCGGGAGCGCCTGCACAAAGATCAGGCAGGGGCCCTCCTCGGCATGGCCGTGCTGGGCCTCCTGATGCTGGGTGCCGGCATTGGCGCGGCCTTTTTCCTGGGCAACACCATCGTCACGCCCCTCGAAAACATCCAGAAGCGCATGCGGGACATCTCCGAGGGCGAGGGCGATCTCACCGCCCGTCTCGATGTCCACGGCAAGGACGAAATCGCGGCCCTGGCCGGCCACTTCAACCGCTTCGTGGAAAACATCCATCAGATCATCCAGCAGGTGATGGCGATTTCCACCAACATCGCCTCCGGTTCGCTCCAGATGTCAGCCGGCATGTCTGAGATGCACAGCACGGCGCAGAGCATCGCCCAGGCGGCCGAGAACCAGAAAGCCAGCGTCACCACCACCACCAGCAGCGTCCAGGGCATCGCCGCTGCCTCCCAGGTGGTCAATTCCAACGTGGCGGATGCCCTCCAGGTCTTCGAGCAGGCCCAGCAGGCTGCGGGTAAAGGCGGGACGGCGGTCGGAAGCGCCATCACCGGCATGCAGGCCATCAACCAGAACTCGAAGCAGATCGGCAACATTCTCACGGTGATCACCGAAATCGCCAATCAGACCAACCTGCTCTCCCTGAATGCCGCCATCGAGGCCGCCAAGGCGGGTGAGCATGGCAAGGGCTTCGCCGTGGTCGCCGAGGAGGTCCGCAAACTGGCTGAGCGCAGCGCCACGGCCGCCAAGGAGATCACCGCCCTCATCCAGACATCGAACCGTGCCATCGGGGATGGCACCAAGATGGTGAACACCGCAGGCGAGGCCTTGAATAGCATCCAGAGCGCCATCACCGACTCGGCCGAGCGCATGAAGACCATCGGCGGCCAGAGCGAGACTCAGAGCCACGACAGCAAGTCCGTGGTCTCGGCCATGGGCAGCCTTACGGCCATCGCCGAGCAGAACGCCGCAGCCATGGAAGAAATGGCCGCCACCATCAAGGAATCCACCCGCACCGTGGAAGAGCTCAGCCACCTGGCCGAACAGCTCAATGCCATTGTGGCGAGGTTCCGGATCTGATCCCTTCCGCTCTAAAAGAAAGGCCCCGCGAATGCGGGGCCTTTCTTTTGGCTCAAGGAGCATCAGAACTTGGCGCGAACGCCGAGCTGGACCTCGCGGGTGTTGCGGTCCGGCAGGTTGATGAAGCCGAAATCGGCCGTGGGCTGGTTGGTGGTGAGGGTGGTGCGCTGGTTGGCCCAGTTCATGACGTTGAACACGTCGATGAAGGTCTGGATCTCGAAGCGGCTGGCGATCTTGAAGTCCCGGTTCAGGCGGAGGTCCAGGGTGCGGACGGAAGGCTGCCGGAACTGGTTGCGCTCAGTGCCGCCGTAGTAGTCATTGCGGCCACCGTCGCCGTTCAGATCCGCCGAGGCAATGGAACTGTAGGGACGGCCCGAGGTGTAGCTGAAGTTCACCGCACCCTGGATGCCCCAGTAGATGGGGAAGTAACCAGCGAAGACCACCCGCCAGCGGCGGTCGTTGTCGCTGTAGGAATTGACCGCCAAGGGATCAGCTGGGTTGTTGACGTTGGAATCCGACGTGGCGCTGGCGGTGGTACGCTCGTTGGAATTGTTATCCTTGGCCTTGGAGTAGGTGACGTTTGAGGTGAAGCCCCAGCCATCCTCGGACCGCTTGGACACGGTCAGGATCAGCGCCTGGTAGGTGCCTTCCCCGTTGTTCTTGCTGAGGAACACGTTGCCGAACGTGGCGAAGTCCATGAGCCGACCCGCCACCATGGCCTTGCCTGGACGAGTGCCGCCAAAAAGGTTGGTGGTAAGGGGGTAGCCATCGTTGTAGTAGGAACCGACGGGTGCGCCCGTCTGGTTCAGGTTGATGTTGATGAAGGACTGGAGGTTTTCGAACTTCGCGTACACCCCCTGGATGCCAACGGTGTAGCCGGTGTCGTAGGAATGCTCGACGCCCAGCGCGGTGCGCTTGGCTACCGTCAGTTCATTCCTGGGATCCCACACTTGGCCCTGCTTCGAGTTGGTATTCGCCACGGTGGCAAGCAGCGAGGGATCCAGCCGGGTGAGGGTGCTGCCGGAAACGCGGTTGGCATAGGAAAGAAGGCCTGAATTGAACAGGGCATTGGTGGCCACAGCGTTGGAAATCTGGTAGGTCGAGGTGGTGTTGCCGTTGCTGTTCATCGTGTTGGACACGGTGAGGCTGGCGTTGGGGCTGGAGAACCAGCCGTAGCCACCGCGAATCAGCGTCTTGCCGTTGCCCTTGAGGTCGTAGGTGAAGCCGAAGCGGGGATCGGTGGCGCTGGTGTCGTTGGCCTGATCCAGGCCGAGGAACTGGGCGTTGGCGCGCGGGTTGTCAGGTTGGTCCTCGCGGGTAACGCGCACGCCCAGACTCAGCATGAGGCGGCGATCCAGCAGACCCTGATACTGGCCCTGGACAAACCCAGAGAAGAGCTTGGACTTGTAGGAGATGGCACCGCCGTAGTTGCTGAAGGCGCCCTGGTAGACGAGGGTGTCACCGGTGGCGACCGTGCCCGCGGCCCAGCGGTTGGCCACACCGTAGTTCCCGAACTGGAACGATCCGTTCTGGTAGCGGAAGAAGGTGTTCTTGAATTCGAAGAACTGGAGGTCCACGCCGCCCTTGACGTTCCAGTCGCCTTGGGTCCAGGTCAGGTTGTCGATGACCTGCCAGCTGTGCTCGTCCAGGCCATTGGGCAGGAAGTTGTTCTGCCCGGCCGTGAAGCCGCTGTTCACCTGGAACTCGGGAGAAGCCTCGGTGTTGGCATAGCGGGGGCGGCGCTCGATGGCGCGCTGGATGCGGGCCTCGTTCACCAGGTTGGAGCCGAACACACTGTTCAGTTCCGCCACCCAGGAGAGGCCGCTGTTCTTCTCAAGGCCCTGCTGGGTCTGGCCCGTCGTGGGGGCGAAGGTGCTGGTGAAGGACGTGGTGCCGTTCTCGGACTTCCAGTCCTGGGCGTTTACGCGCAGGGTGGCGCGGTGGTTCTCGTTGATGGACCAGTCTAAACGCCCGAAATACACAGTGTTGGTGCGGTCGTTGGAGTAGCTGCGACCTCCCTCCTGGGCCAGCGTCCGGCCGTCGTTGCCCATCACCAGCCCGCCGAAGGTCGTCAGGAAGGGGGTGAAGTTGGCGAGGCTGTTGCCCCCGGAGGCCGAGAGACCGAAGTTCGGCGTGAAGTCCTCGTTGTATTTGTAGGTCTCCACGCCCACGAAGTAGTGCAGCTTGTCCTTGATGATGGGGCCGCCCACGTTGAGGTTGAACTGCTTCTGGGAGAACTTCTTCGTCCGGGCCTGCTCGGTGTTGATGGACGCGTTCAGGTCCACACCGCCCACCACGCGCGGGGGCACGGGTTTGATCTTGGCCACCATGGATTCGGGGCGGATCTGGAACAGGGCCGAGCCGCTGAAGTCATTGGTACCAGTTTTGGAGACGGCGTTGATCACCGCGCCGGCCGCATTGCCGTACTGGGCGTCAAAGGCGTTGGTGATGACCTGCAGTTCCTTGATGGTGTCGGCGCCAAAGGCGAAGGGGATGCGCGTGGAGCCGCGCTGCTCGCCGAAGAAGTTCGACTGGTACGAGGCGCCATCGATGGTCAGGTTGTTCTGGATGCCCCGGGCACCTTCCACGGACACGCGGTTGTTGTCCGAATCGTAGACCGAGCCAGGCGTGAGCTGGACCAGGGCGGTGAAGTCCCGCCCACCGGCCAGGGGCAGCACTTCCACCAGCTTCTGATCCACAGCGGTCACGCTGTTCACCTGCGTGGTATCAAGTGCCGAGGCGGAGGCGACGATCTCGACCATGGCGGAGGCCTCGGCCGTGTCGAGGCTGAAGTTCGCGATGGTGTTCTGGCCCAGGGAGACCTGGACATTCGCGTCCTTGAGGGTCCGCATGCCCGAGGCGGTCACGGTGAGTTCGTAGTTGCCCACGGGCAGAAGGCCGATGTGGTACTCGCCCTGGGGGCTGGAGGCGGCGGTCCGGGTGAGGCCCGTCTCACGGTTGCGCAGGGTCAGGGTCGCGCTGGCCACGGCCTTGCCGCCCTTGTCCTTGACCATGCCCCGCACCGCCCCCGCGGTGGAAGACGTCTGGGCTGAGGCAACCGTGGCGCAGGCCAGGGCCGTCAGCGTGAGGGTTGTGAAACGTCGATTCATGCGTCACTCCTGGGCCGAGGATGGCCGTCTTTGGGCTGCAAGGTTCCAGAAGGCGGATGCCACCCGGATGTCCATTGACAGGGGGATGCCCCAGGATCCCCGATCCCCGCCTGGGGGCTCAAGTGCCTTTTTTACCCAGGAAGTTTTCAGAAAAATTCGACAATTACACCACCCTGGTTACCTGGGATGGGGCCAAGGAATGGGGTCAGGCCAGGTTCCGGGCTTTCAGGAAGGTGACGAACCCAAAATCCCCATCGCTGATGTGATGTTTGAGCCAGCCCTCCATGAACGTCGGAACCATCAGCGCCATGGCCTGATGGCTCTCCTGGAACTTGGCCAGCAGCTCCTGGAGGCTGGTGAGCATGGAGGCATGTTCATCGAGATGCGAGCCGAGGTCTGGATACCCGACCTTCGCCATGAAGGCCTCCTCAGTGGCGAAATGGCGCTCGGTACAGGCCACAAGGACCTCAAGCAAGGCCTCGATGCCCGCCCGGTCAGCCCCATCCTGGACCATCCGCCGCAGCCGATCCACGATCTGGAAGAGCTCCTGATGCTGCTCGTCGACGATCTGGATGCCCGTGTTGTAGCGTGCGTTCCAAGCGACTTCCATGTTCCTGGGCTCCTTTCCGAGCGCCGCCTCTTGGCCTGGGGCTTCCACCCTCTTGCCTGTTCAGACGTTTAATCCTGCCAGTCGAATGTAAATTTTCTTGACCTAGGTATCAAGTGAAATTCGCCCCTCCCGACAGGCTTGGCTCCTCCCCCAACAGAAAGGCCCCTGCGGGGGCCCGTCTGTTGGTACCGGTGGTCGGACTCCGGTTCCCGCCGCGCGGCTAGCTGGCCCCGGCACTTTTCGTCCGCGAGGCCACATCAGTGGCCCCGCAGACGGTGCCTACCGGGCCGCCATCCGCGATTCCGAGCCCGACCTCAATCGGAAGGGCCCCTATGGGGCCCGTCTGTTGGTACCGGTGGTCGGACTCGAACCGACACTCCTTTAGGGGGAAACGGATTTTGAGTCCGTCGCGTCTGCCATTTCGCCACACCGGCTGGAAAGCCCAGGATAGCGCGGGCGGGCGGGTTCTCAAAGCGCGGTCAGGGGGATCCTCCGCCCGGCGCCGAAGGCTTTGGGGCTGACCTTGAAGGCAAAGGGCAGCTGGCGGCGCTTGAATTCCATGCGGCGGAGGAGCCCCAGGATGCGGGGCAGCGCCGCCCGGGCTTGGCTCAGAGCCTCGCCATCCAGGAGCAGAGCCAGATCATCCGCGAGGCCCTCTTCGGGGCGCTGGGCCTCCAGTGCCGCCCCCAGGATGGCGTCCAGCTGAACATAGGGAAGCAGGCTGAGTTCGTCCGTCTGGCCTGGCCGCAATTCGGCCGTGGGGGGGCGTTCGATCACCCCCTGCGGCACCGCCTCCCCCAACTCCCGCGCCAGGGCATAGACCCGCGCCTTGAGGCAGTCGCCCAACGGGGAAAAGGCCCCGATGCCATCGCCGTAGAGCGTGAAGTAGCCCGTGGCAGCCTCACTCTTGTTGCCCGTGTTCAGCACCGCCAGACGGTCGCTGCCGAGGCGCCGGTGGACCTCCGGTTCCGACGTGAGCGCCATCAGCAGGCTGCCTCGGCTGCGGCTCTGGAGGTTCTCATCGGTCAGGCCGAAGGCGCGGCCCGGCAGGGCCTTCTCCAATGCGGATGCGAACCCAGCAAAGGGCGCCTCCGCATCCAGGCTGAGGTAGCCCAGGCCCAGGGCTCGGGCCTGCTGCTCGGCCAGGGCTGAACTCTCGGCACTGCTGAAGCGCGTGGGCATGGCGACGCCGAGCACCTGGTCCGGCCCCAGGGCTTCTACGGCGAGGGCCGCGGCCACGGCGCTGTCGATGCCGCCGGAAAGGCCAAGCACCAGCCCCTCCAACCCCTGCTTGGCCAGATTGTCCCGGATGCCCGTCACCAGGGCCCTGCGCAGCCAGGGACCGTCCTCCACCGTGCGCCAGATCTCACCCGGCTCACCGGTGTCCACCAGGAGGGTTTCCTCCTGGAAGGGCCTGCCGCCCTGCCACCGGCCATCCGGCATCGCCAGGCCCGATCCGCCGTCGAAGAGCAGCCAGCTTTCGGCCCCCACGCGGCTGGCATAGGCGATGGGAAGGCCATGCTTCTGCGCCAGGCCTGGGAGCAGGCGGCGGCGCTGAGCGTCCTTCGAGGGAATGGCCCAAGGCGCGTCGCGACCCGGGGGCAGGTAGCTTCCCAGGGCGCTTGGGCTGGCGCTGGCGTTGAGGATCAACGTGGCTCCCGCCGCAGCCAACTCAGCGATGGGATCCACGCCGTAGCTTACTGGCACGTTGCCCAGCTGCGGATCGGCCCAGAGATCCTCGCAGATGGAGAGGCCAAGGCGCTGTCCACGAAAGGCCACCAGCGGCTGCGGCGAGGGATCTGGCTCAAAATAGCGGTGCTCGTCGAACACGTCGTAGCTGGGCAAGGCGCGCTTGTGGGCACAGTGACGCAGACCTCCGCCTTCGCACCACCACAGCTCGTTCCAGAGGCGCCCCGTGGGCGCCGGGCGGGCGGTGCCGAAGACCAGCGGCACCGGGCCGGACAGCGCTGCCAGCCGCTGGGACTCGGCCTCGATGCGCCGCCTCATCCCCGGCTCCCAGAGACGGTCCTCCAATAGATAGCCTGGGATGGCCAATTCCGGTGCCAGCACCAGATCAGCACCCGCGGCAACGGCCTCGGCATAGGCCGCCTCCACCTTGCGGCCATTCCCTTCGGGATCCCCGAGGCGGGCATTGAGTTGAAGGAGCGCGATTTTCATCCCACCAACTTACCAGCGGATCTCGGCGCGGGTGCCGCCCTCAGGCCGGGGGGATAGATGCAGATCCGCACCCTGGGCGTTGAGCCATTTCAGGGCAAGGGGAAGGCCCAGACCGGTGCCATCCGGCCGACCGCTCTCGAAGGGCCGCAGCATACGGATCGCCGTATCCTCGGACAAGCCGGGCCCCTCATCCAGGATCTCAAGGCACCCCTCGGAGATCCGGACCGTCACCCGTCTACCCAAGGGAGTGGCTTGACAGGCGTTCTCCAGCAAGTTCACCAGAGCCTGGTGCAGCAGTACCGGATCACCGGTGGCGAGACCCCGGCCTTCACACAGGAGGGCGCGTCCCTGGCTCACGGGCCGGCGCTTGAGCTCGGTCACGGCCTGGGCCACCGCCTCCTCAAGCCGCAGTTCCTCTGAGACCGGCTCCAGGGGCTTGGCCCACTGGAGGAAGCGCTGGACCACCAGCTCAAGATCCTCCGTCTCCTCCAGCAGCGTTTCGGCCGCCTCGCCGTGACCGGCCCGCTTCAGCAATTGCCCCTGGCCTTTGAGCACAGCCAGGCCGTTTTTCAGCTGGTGGGCGACCCCTGCGGTCATCTCACCCAGCTCCGCGAAGCGCTCCCGAAGTTGGCGGCGGCGTTCCTCCTGTTCGGCCTCGGTGACGTCCTCAAACTGCACCAGGGCCCCGATGCGATCCGGTGCCTCGATGCGCTGGATCCGCCAGCGGCGACCCTCGGCCCCCAGGCGGCGGGCCGGTCCTGGTTCATGTTCCAGGGCTTCGCGAAGCCAGGGGAAGGGCTCCAGCACGAAGGCCGCCTCCAGGCCAATCACCCCGGGCCTCACGCCCAGCAGCTCCTGCCCCCGGCGGTTGAGGGCCGCCAAGCGCCGACGCTGGTCCACCCAGATCAACCCCATCGGAAGCGCGTCCAGCAAGCGCTCATGGACCGTGCGGAGTTCCCCCAGGGACGCGGCCAATTCGCCCCGCTCCCGCAGGCTCCCAGATACCGCCGACAGCAGCAGGGCTTCAGGATCGGCCGGGGCCCGGCGCCGCAGCCGAGCCCATCTCACCAGCAGCAGGAGGAGACCGCCGAGGGCCGCCCCGAGGGGGAGCGCCAGCGCCAGCCAGGCGAGGACATGGGGGAACGAGCTCATGGCCTCAGGTTATGCTGAATTCCATGGACCGACAGCAGATCTACGTAGTGTCCGGAGGCTCCGGCGAAACCGCCCATCGCATGGTGCAGGCGGCGCTCACCCAGTTCGCCAAGGGCGAAAGCTCGGCCCTGGTACGCCGCTTCCAGAACGTGCGGTCTCCGGCGGACCTGGACCGCCTGCTCCAGATGGCCGCCGACAAACGCGCCGTCATCATCCACACCACCGTCTCCCGGGAGATGCGGGACTACCTGGCGGACCGCTGCGCCGAGCTGCGCCTCACCCAGGTGGACCTCTTCGGCAACCTGCTGGACACCCTGGCCCTCTACCTCCGGGAACGCCCCGAGGAGCGGCCAGGCAGCTTCCACGCGGTGGGCGACAAGTACTTCCGCCGCATCGAAGCCATCGAGTTCGCCCTCAAGTTCGACGATGGCATCGACATGGGCGGTCTTCCCGACGCCGACATCGTGCTGGTCGGCATCAGCCGGACCAGCAAGACGCCCCTCTCCATGTATCTGGCCATGGAAGGCTACAAGGTGATGAACGTGCCCCTGGTGCCAGGTGTGCCCCTGCCCCCCGAACTCGACGGCATTCCGCAGGGCCGGATCATCGGCCTCACCATCCAGCCCGACCGCCTCCAGGAGATTCGCGCCTACCGCTTGAAGCGTCTGGGCGGCGTTGGCAGCGCCGACAGCTACAGCGACATGGGCCGCATCCTTGATGAGCTGGCCTACGCCGACGAGGTCTTCAAACTGCATCGCCGCTGGCCCGTACTCGACGTCACCGGCCGCAGCATCGAGGAGACCGCCGGCCTGGTGCTGGACCGCGTGTTCGGCAAGGAACGGGCGGTGTGATCGGGGGGTCGTCAACCCTCTACAATTCATCCTCCAGCCGCTGCACAAGCGTTCTCAGGATCTTGATCCGCCCGAAGTACTTGCTCTCGCTTTCCACGAGGGTCCAGGGCGCGATCTCAGTGCTGGTGCGGTCGAGCATGTCGCAGATGGCTGCCTCGTAGGCGGGCCACTTCTCCCGGTTGCGCCAGTCCTCCTCGGTGATCTTGAACCGCTTGAAAGGCGTGACCTGCCGCTCTTCAAAGCGGCGCAGCTGCTCCTCCGGGCTGATGGACAGCCAGAATTTCAATAGGATGCTGCGGCTGCGGACGATCTGGTCCTCGAAGTCATTGATCTCGCTGTAGGCCCGTTGCCAATCTGCCTCTGAGCAGTAACCCTCGACCCGCTCCACCAGCACCCGGCCGTACCAGCTGCGATCGAAGATCGCCACCTTGCCCTTGCGCGGCAGGTTCCGCCAGAAGCGCCAGAGGTAGGGCTGGGCACGCTCATCCTCGGTCGGCGCCGCAGTGGGGTGGATGTGGTACCTGCGCGCATCCAGGGACTGGGTGATGCGGCGGATGCTGCCCCCCTTCCCGGCTGCGTCCACCCCTTCGAACACCAACACGATCGAATGCTTCCGGAGGTTGCGATGCCGGGCCAGCAGGTTCAACCGGCCCTGGAAGGTCAACAAGGCATCCTCGTATTCCTTCTTGTCCATCCGCTTGGTGAGATCCAGGGCCCTGAGGATGTTCATCCCGTCGATGGAAGTCCTAGGCGGGTTGGCCGGGGCGATCGGCGCGACGGGTGCAGGTTGGTCCAGACGGGCGCGCATCCGTTCCAGTAGGATCTTGCCAACGGTGAGCTTCTGGTACCGGGGGTCCGTGCCCTCCACCACGATCCAGGGTGCGTCTCCAGTGCTGGTGGCACGCAGGGCCCGCTCGGCCACCTGTCGAAAGGTGTCGTACATCTCGAAGTGCTTCCAGTCCCTGGGCGTCACCCGCCAGGCGGTCTTCGGATCCTTTTCCAGTCCCTTCAGCCGCTTCTTCTGCACGTCCTTGCTCAAGTGCATCCAGAACTTCAGCACCAGGGCGCCCTCGTGGATCAGCATCTGCTCGAAGCGCGCCACCCGGGCCATGTCCTGGTCCAGATCCGAGGTCTTGATCCGGCCGTAGGCCCGCTCGAGGATGGGCCACGTGTACCAGGAGCCGTCGAAGATTCCCATCCTGCCCTTGGGCGGCAACATGCGCCAGTAGCGCCACATGTGGGGCCGCTCGCGCTCCTCGTCCGAGGGTTCGTCCAGGCCGAAGGTCTGGATGTGCCGCGGATCCATCCATTCGTTGAGGGTGTTCACGGTCTCGCTCTTGCCCGAACCGTCCACACCCGCGATCAGGATGATCACCGGGAATTTCGCCTCGGTCAGGTCGTATTGCGCATCGAGCAAGGCCTCACGGAGCGCAGGGACCTCCCTGTCCCAGACTTCCTTGGCAACCTTGTGGCCGAGTTCCGCGGATTCGAACATGGTTCCTCCGGGACGGATGTGCCTGACGTTTCATTGCGTAGGCCACGATAGCTGATTTCAAGCTGTCGCCCCCCATGGAATGATGGGCCCATGATCTCCATCACCGATCCCATCCAGCCCGCCATCGCTCACACGAAGCGCATCCTTTTCGAGCCTTTCAGCGCACGAAAGTGGTTTGTGCTGGGCTTCGCCGCCTTCCTGGCCCAACTGGGTGGGGGCTCCTACAGCTTCAACGGCAATCCCTTTGATGGCTATTCCAGTGGCGCTGGGCCTGATTTCAGCCCCGTGACGACCTGGATCTCCGAGCACCTGCCGCTGGTGATCGCCCTCGGGGCCGTGCTCTTCATCCTGATCCTGGCAATAACCGTGCTGTTTCAATGGCTGAGCAGCAGGGGCCAGTTCATGTTCCTGGACGGCGTGGTCCGGGACCGGGCGGAGATCGTGGAGCCCTGGACCCGTTTCCAGCAACTCGGCAACCAGCTGTTCCGCTTCCGCCTCTGGCTCCTGCTGGCGATGCTGGCGCTTCTCCTCGTCTGCGGCGGCCTCGGTGTC
The DNA here is from genome assembly GCA_030824075.1 of Geothrix sp. Classification (GTDB taxonomy): domain Bacteria; phylum Acidobacteriota; class Holophagae; order Holophagales; family Holophagaceae; genus Geothrix. The sequence continues at coordinate 19,186 of JAVBYJ010000030.1, read as the reverse complement.
CTCATCGCCCTGCCCGACATCCATGCCCACACCTTCGGGGGCTCCGCCCTCACCGCCCTGCTCGGCGCCGGTGGCTTCCTCCTCCTGGGCATCCTTCTGATCGCCTGCGTCACCCTCCTGCTGCACGATTTCGTGGTTCCGATCATGTACCGCCGCCAGCTGGACACCCTTGACGCCTGGGTCGTCCTGCGTCGCGAGATCCTGCCCGGGAACGGATGGCAGTTCGTGGGGTTCTACCTGATGAAGCTCCTGCTCTGGATCCCCGCCACCCTCCTCATCCTGCTCGGCTGCTGCCTCACCTGCTGCGTGGCGGTGCTGCCCTACCTCAGCTCGGTGGTCTTCCTGCCCCTCTTCGTCTTCTTCCGCTGCTACTCCTTGGGTTTCCTGGAGCAGTTCGGAGAAGGCTGGCGGATCATCCAGATGCCGGAACCGCAAGTCTAGGTTCAGTACTCATTCGCCAGATCCCCGGCCCGCATCTGTTTTTCAAAGGGCTGAAACACAGGTGCGCCGGCCGTCTGGGCGATCCATTCGGCCACACGGATGCCGTCCACGGCGGCGGAGGTGATGCCGCCCGCGAAGCCCGCGCCCTCGCCGCAAGGGTAGAGCCCCGGGTGCGACAGAGACTGTCCATCTTCACCGCGAAGCAGCTGGATGGGGCTGCTGGTGCGGCTTTCGATGGCCAGCAGGATGGCCTCGCGGCTGGCGAAGCCATGAATCTTCTTATCGAAGTCCGGCAGGGCCCCGGCCAGTTGTTCCCGCACAAAATCCGGTAGGCAGGTCTGCAGGTCCGCCGCCACGGCGAAGGGCCTGAAGCTGGTCCGGGGCAGCCGGCCCGTGGCCCGGCCCTTCAGGAAGTCCTGCACCGCCATGGCGGGGGCGCCGTAGGTCTCCCCCGCAGCCCGGAAAGCGGCCTGCTCCCACTTTCGCTGGAAGTACATGCCCGCCAGCAGGTGTTCGCTGCCGAAATCCGCTGTGTTCACCTTGGCCACCAGGCCCGAATTGGCGAAGCCGGAATCGCGCTTTTCATTGCTCATGCCGTTCACCACCACGCAGCCGGCCTCGCTGCTGCACTGGGTCACTTCGCCACCGGGACACATGCAGAAGCTGTAGGCGGCCCGGTTCAACCCGAAATTACAGACCAGCTTGTAGTCGGCGGCGGGCAACGAGGGATGTCCCGCGCTGGGGCCGTACTGGGAGCGGTCGATGAGGTCCTGGGGATGTTCCACCCGCACCCCCATGGCGAAGGGCTTCTGGCGCATGGCCACGCCGTGGCTGTGCAGCATCTCGAAGGTATCCCGGGCGCTGTGGCCCGGCGCCAGCACCAGAGCCTCGCAGGGAATCTCCTCGCCGCTGGCCAGCACGGCCGCCCGGACCCGGCCCTGCGCGTCAAAGCGCACATCCACCAGCCGCGCCCGAAAGAGGTACCGAGCGCCGCGGGCCTCGGCTTCCTTTCGGATGAGCACGGCGCAACGGCGGATGACATCCGTGCCCACGTGGGGCTTCGCGAGGTAGAGGATGCGGGGGTTCGCGCCAAAGCGCACGAAGGCTTCCAGCACATAGCGCGTGGCCGGATGGCCGATGCGCGTCGTGAGCTTGCCATCGCTGAAGGTGCCTGCACCACCCTCCCCGAATTGTGCGTTGGCCTCGGGATCCAGCACCGCGTCCTTCCACAAGCCCGAGATGGCCTTCACCCGCTCGCCCATGGCGGGGCCGCGTTCCAGGACGATGGGCTCGATGCCGTAGTCCAGCAGACGAAGCGCACAGAAGGTGCCAGCGGGACCGCTCCCCACCACCACCACGCGTGGACGGCGGGGGGGAGGCGCCACCGCGTAGGGCGCTGAGTCCGGCGCCTTGTCCAGCTTCAGGCCACCGGGTAGGGGTCCCAACGACAGCGCCCGGTCGGTCTCGAAACGGAGGGCCGTCAGGAAGCGGATGGCCCCCTTGTGGCGGGCGTCCAGGCTGCGGCGCTCAAGGGTCACGCCCCGGTAGTCCTCCGGCGCGCCACCCAGGGCATGAGCCACCGGTTTCGCCAGATCCAGGATCTCTTCGCCTAGGTTCAGCGGCAGATTGGAGAGCAGGTAGCGCATGATCACCTCGGCGAAGGGAGTCCACGGGACTCAAGGCCAGGCTTCAGGGTAACCCCAGGAGGGAGATGCCAGCGGCTGCTGCCCGCCAGGTCGATGATCAGCGTTTGATCCAAATCGGAAGTCTAAGGAGTGTGGAACGGGAACAATAGAACAGTCACCTGCGATTGATCGGGCCTCGGCGTGATTCTCTCCCTGTCCTCAACACCGGCTGCCGGAACCCTCCGATGCCAAGCGCATGGAGGCCCTCAAGGGCCGACAGGATCGGCTATCTCTTGAAGCGAGCGATGGCTTCTTTTCCGACAGCGGATAGAAGAGATACCACCACCGCGAGCATGGCCAAACCAAGGCCGAGGTTGGTCATGTTGAGCCAGAAAGTCTCGTTATAAGCAACATTGAACATGACCCCTCCCGAAGAATCGCACGTTGGAAGCGCCGATTCGCCCCGACTTAAGCAAGGACCGGGCCTTTGAATGAAAATCGTATATAACATAATTTATATCAATATTTTATGACTGCCATTGCTGTTCTGGCCTGCTGAACCGAGACCGCACCTTATGTAGGGAATCCCGGCATGACGTGTAGGGCATTCCCCCACAGGTGCCTGTGCAGAGGAAGACCGCGTGGAAGGGCCACACGCAGGCTGACCCGAAGGCTTCGACCCACCCAACAAACTTCCTGCTAAGGGACCAGCAAGTGTTTAAAAAAACAAACAATGGAGCGCAATAAATAAACATGAATGTGGTAATTTTGGTTGATGTTGTTCTAAAATACTAATTTTATTAAAGTTATATGTGTATATTCGTGAAAAAGAATTCCAATATCAGCGGCGTCGCTGGTCTTGTTTGAGCAAACGCACCCATCGCGATCAGGAGATCACCGCCGGTGCCCATTCGGATCCATAAACTCTCCCTGAAACTGATCCTCGCCCTGACCGGCATCCTCGTCGTCAACGGCATGGTGACTGGCTACTTCCAGGCGTCGACGCAGGAAAGCCAGATGCTGCACTCGATCAAGGTCGGGGCCGATCAGCTCTCGGGGAGCATCGCAAGCGCGACATGGCACGCCATGCTCGCTGACAGGCGCAACGACGCCTACCAGATCATGGAGATGATTGCGCATAAACAGGGAATCAGCGCCGTCAGGATATTCAACAAGGAAGGGAAGACGATGTTTTCCAGCGTCCCGGGCGATAACGGGATGGTTGGAAAGGCCAGTCCGACATGTTCGGTGTGCCACAGTGCTGGGGTACCCCTGGTCAAAGTCGAAATGAATTCCCGCGCCCGCATGTTTGATGTGGGCTCGGGGAAACGGAATCTCGCGATGGTGACGCCGGTGTACAACGAGCCATCGTGCAGCACAGCGGCCTGCCATGCCCACCCGGAAAACGTCAAGGTCCTTGGCGTGATCGAAGTGGTGTACGGCTTGAATCCCGTGGACGAGCTCATGTACGGCATCCGGCTGCGGGTCGTGGTCATCACCCTCCTGCTGACCGTGTTTGTCAGCGTGGTGGTGGTCTTCTTCGTCCGGCGCTTCGTCGACGCACCGATCCGAGAGCTGATTGCCGGGGCCAAAGCGGTCAGCGCGATGCAACTCGACCAGCCCGTCGTGGTGAACTCGTGCGAAGAGCTGGAGGAGCTCGCCTCAGCGTTCGAGAGCATGCGCATCCGTCTCCAGGGCGCCATGGAGGAACTCAACCGGTTCACGCAGTCCCTGGAGAGCAAGGTCGAGGAGCGTACAGAGCAGTTAAAGGTGGCCCACCAGAAGCTTCTCAAGAGTCACCGGCTGGCATCCCTCGGCCAGCTGTCGGCGAGCGTCGCCCATGAGATCAACAATCCCGTCTCCGGTGTGCTCAACCTGGCCATGCTCCTGCAGAGGATCATCACCAGTGAGGGTGTGCCCCCGGAACGGCTTGACGAAGTCAAACGGTACCTCACCCAGATTGTCAACGAAACCACCCGCGTGGGCCGGATCGTCCAGGACCTCCTTTCCTTTTCCCGCCGTTCGACCCCGCAGCGGGTGGCCTCCGATCTGCATGTGCTCATTGATCGGACCGTCACGGTTCTAGGGCACAAAGTGAAACTGCTGAATGTGGCATTGAAGCTGGATCTTGAGGCGGGTCTCCCGCCTGTCAAGTGCGACCCGTCCCAGATGCAGCAGGTGCTGTTCAATCTCATCATCAATGCCGGTGAAGCAGCCCAGAATCGGCCAGAAGCCTGGGTGCTCATTTCCACGCGGTTCGATCGCCTGAAGAATGAAATCATTCTCCGGGTCAGCGATAACGGCGAAGGGATCCAGCGCGAGAACCTGTCGAAGATTTTCGACCCGTTCTTCACCACGAAACAGGAAGGCAAAGGGGTCGGCCTCGGGCTCGCCGTGGTGTACGGGATCATAGAGGCCCATCACGGGGACATCGAAGTCGAAAGCACGCCGGGCGAGGGAACCTGCTTCACGGTCCGAATCCCGCTTGAGCCTGAGGCCGATGGCCGATGACCCACGGGAGCGCTGAAGAGATGGCAAGGGAAGGAATTCACGCCATGGGGCAGACAGACAGGATCATCCTGATCGAGGGGAAACGGGGCGCACCCTGCGCGCCATGCCCACCGACGGTTCACGAATCCATCCAGAGGGAAAGGCCATGAAGTCGCACTGGCACATCCTGGTCGTCGACGATGAGGAAGTGATGCGCGAGTCGCTGGCCGCGTGGCTTCGCGAGGACGGGTACCCCGTCGCCACGGCCGCCTGCGGACGCGAGGCGATCGACAAGGCCAGGGAACAGGACTTTGCCATCTATTTTGTGGACCTGAAGATGCCCGGAGGGCTCGGCGGCATTGAGACCATGCTCGAAATCAGGAAGATCCACCCCGATGCATCCGTCATCATTTTCACCGCCTACGCGACGGTGGATACCGCGATCACCGCCATAAAAGAAGGGGCCCAGGAATACATCGTCAAGCCCTGCAACCCGGAAGAAATCACGCTTCTGGTCAACCGGATCATCAAGCTCAAAGACCTGCAGCGTGAGAACGTGCTCCTCCGCAAAAAGCTGACCCGTCAGTACGTATTCCAAGACATCATCAGCAAGAGCCCGAAGATGCTCGAAATCTTCCACCTCATCAAGGAAGTTGCGAGCCTGAAGAGCAATGTCCTGATCCAGGGGGAGAGCGGCACCGGCAAGGAATTGATCGCCCGGGCCATCCATTATTCGGGCACCAGGGCTTCCAAGCCGTTTGTCTGTGTCTCCTGTGCGGCCCTCGTGGAAACGTTGCTGGAATCGGAACTGTTTGGCCATGAGGAAGGCTCCTTCACGGGCGCCAAGGCCAGGAAAAAGGGGAAATTCGAACTGGCCGACAGCGGGACGATTTTCCTGGATGAGATCGGAGACATCTCGCCCAAACTCCAGGTAGACCTCCTCCGGGTGCTGCAGGAGCGCAAGTTCTACCGGGTTGGCGGAACAATCGAAATTGCCGTGGATGCCCATGTGATTGCCGCATCCAACCGCGATCTCCTCCAGGCCGTGCGCGAAGGCCGATTCCGGGAGGACCTGTTCTACCGGCTGAACGTCATTACGATCCAGATCCCACCCCTCCGGGACAGAAGAGAGGACGTTCCCCTGCTGGCCCAGCATTTCATGGACCGCATCGCCCGGGAGCTCAAGAAGGAGGTATCGGAGATCTCAGCCGGCGCCCTCAAAGTACTGATGGACCACCCGTGGCCTGGGAACGTACGTGAGCTCGAAAACGCCATCGAGCGGGCCATCGTGACGGCGAAAGGACGCCTGCTCACCGAGCTCGATTTCGCCTTCCTGGAGGCTGGACAACCCAAGGGAGCGTGGGACGCCCCAAGCCATTTGACTCTGGATGATGTCCAGAATCAGGTCATCGCCGCAACGATGCGACGCACCCACGGCAACATCAAGGAAGCAGCAGGCATTCTCGGGGTCGATCGGTCGACCCTCTACGACCGGATCAAAAAATTCGGCATCCCCCGAAGCTGAGCGGCCCCGCCAGCCGAAACCCATACAGGTGGATAATCAGGTTTGACTGGGGATCCCTTTGGGCGATTCAGACTTCAAGCGGGTGGTGGTGGCGGGCGGCACGGGGCTGGTGGGCCGCCCTCTGGTGCGCGTCCTTGCGGAACGGGGCGTCCAGGTGACTGTGCTCTCCCGGAATCCGGGAAGCCTGCGTCTTCCCGCCGGCGCCACGGCGCATGGCTGGGAGCAGCTCCCCAGCCTCCTGGAAGGCGCGGATGCGGTCATCAATCTGGCGGGTGAGGGCATTGCCGACCACCGATGGACCCTCGCCCGCAAGGCCCTCATCCGGGATAGCCGGATCAGGACCACCTCAAGCCTGGTGGCGGCCATGCGGGCTTGCGCCCATCCCCCGGCGGCCCTGGTGAACGCTTCCGCCATCGGCTACTACAGGCCCAAGGACGAGGCGCCGGTGGATGAAGGCGCCCCACCGGGAGCAGGCTTTCTCGCCGAAGTGTGCCGGGCCTGGGAAGCGGAGGCGATGACCGTTGCGGGTCTCGGCGTGCGGGTGGCCCTCGTGCGCATTGGCGTGGTGCTGGCCCGGGAAGGCGGTGCGCTGCCGAAGATGGCCCTACCCGTACGCTGGTTCGCGGGCTGCAAGCTTGGTTCAGGCACGCAGGGGCTCAGCTGGATCCACCGGGACGATCTGGTGGAGATGCTGATCGAAGCGGCGAGAAATTCCGCCTGGAACGGGGCCTTCAACGGCACCGCACCGGAACCCGTCAGCAACGAGGTCTTTACAAGGCTCATCGCGCGGCGGCTCAGGCGGCCCCTGCTGCCCGTACCGGGCTTCCTGACCACCCTCGCCGCCACGCTGGCACTGGGTGAAATGGCCGAGGCCCTGTTGCTCCAGGGCGCCTTCGTGGTTCCTGCCCGGGCCGAGGCCTTGGGTTTCCGTTTCCGCTTCCCGACCGCTCAACGGGCCCTGGAGGACCTGCTGTGAAGTGAAGGGCCCTTTTTCGGCTGCCGCCTTCAGGTGAGGGTCTGCCGCTCCTGCCGGCGCGCCCTCAGCGAAACCTTCGTGCCCGCTGAATGCTTCGCCGCGCGACCGCGGAACCCTACAGCCGCTCCAATCCCCCGAACCGCGCCATGATGCGCTTGTCCCCACCCTGGTCAAACCGCACGGTGTAGGTCAGTCCTTCCCCGCGTCCCGAGGCGGCCAGGATGGTGCCCACGCCGAAGCGCGGACTCTTCACGCGGGTGTCCGCGGGAAAGGCATTGGCGTCCTGGGGTTCTGATGATTCGACCGGGTGCGGCTCTGGGGATCCCGGCTCCATCGCCGGTGCCTTCACCCGGTCGAAGAAACTGCGGATGCGCTGCAGTTCCGACGCCACGGAAGCACCCCCGGCGCCGCGGGTGAACGAGCTGCCCGGCCGGATCCCCTCCCCGGCCTGGTAGATCTCGGTGCCCCAGCGGATGGGTGCGGTCAGGAGTTCGGCGGAGATCTCCCGCAGGAAGCGGCTGGGCATGGACAGCATCTCGGTGCCCATGATGCGGCGCCGCCGGGCGGCGCTGAGGGTGAGGCGCCGCTGGGCGCGGGTGATGGCCACATAGAAAAGGCGGCGTTCCTCTTCCAGACCCTCCGGGGTCTCACGGGCATTGCGATTGGGGAAGACGTCCTCTTCCATCCCAACAACAAAGACGAAGGGGAACTCCAATCCTTTGGCGCAGTGGATGGTCATGAGGCTGAGCTGGGCCGCCTCTTCCAGCTGGTCCGTATCCGAGGCGAGCGTGATGCGGTCCAGGAATTCCGGCAGGCGCAGGCCCAGGGATTCCGATTCGGCGGCCGCACTGAGGAATTCCTCCAGGTTGCGGATGCGGCCCTCGGCCTCCAGGGTGGCCTCGTCCTCCAGACTCTGGAGGTAGCCGCTTTCCTGCAGCGCCCACTTCACCAGGCCCGTGAGGCCCAGGGCCTCGCGCTCGGACGCGGCACGATGAAAGAGGTCGAGGAACTTCCCCAGCTCCCGCTGGGCACGACCTTTCAGCTCGCCGGATCTCAGCAGCAGAGCCAGCCCTTCCAGGGGCGTACCGCCGTCGGGAATGGAGCCTTCGATCTTCCCAAGCGTCGTGGGCCCCACGCCACGGCTGGGTGCGTTCACGCAGCGGCGGAAGCTCACCAGATCGAAGGGATTGGAGATGAGCCGCAGGTACGAAATCAGGTCCTTCACTTCCTGGCGCTCATAGAACTTCACGCCGCCCACCAGACGATAGGGCATGTTCTGGGCGCGCAGGGCCTCTTCCAGCTGCCGGGACTGCCAGTTGGCGCGGTAGAGCACGGCGACCTTGGTGTCGCGGTCGAGGTATCTCAGCTCCTGGATGCGCTGCACCACCCACTCCGCCTCGAGCCGGCCCTCATCGGCGAGCTTGAAGACAATGGATTCACCCTCTCCCAGATCGGTCGTCAGCGCGCCCTTGCCCTCGACGCGCTGGGAGTTGTTGGCGATCACCTCGGAGGCAGCGTCCAGGATCTTCTTCGTGGAACGGTAGTTCTGCAGCAGCTCGATGCGGACGGCCTCCGGGAAGTCCTGCTGGAAGTCCAGGATGTTGCGGATGTCGGCACCGCGCCAGCCGTAGATCGACTGGTCTTCATCCCCCACCACGCACAGATTGTGGTGCCGCCGCGCCAGGTGCTGCACCAGCAGGTACTGGGCGCGATTGGTGTCCTGGTACTCGTCCACCAGGATGTACCGGAACCGATCCGCGTAGGCTGACTGGAGCACAGGATCGCGGAAGAGCCGCTCGGTCCAGAGCAGCAGGTCATCAAAGTCGCAGGCCCGGTGGTTCTTCAGGCCCTTCTGGTAGAGGTCGTAAACCTCCAGCACCCTGCGGGTCCAGGGATCCAGGGCCTCTTCCCTGGCCTCCTCCGGCAGCAGGCAGCGGTTCTTGAAGTCGCTGATGAGTTCGAGGACTTTCTTGGGATGGAACTGTTTCTCGGGCAGTTTCAGCTCCGCCAGGACCTGCCTGACGAGGCTCTTCTGGTCCGCGGGATCGAAGATCACGAAGTCGCGGCCCACGGGGGTGCGTTCGCCTTCGCGGCGCAGAATCCGGGTGCAGAAGCTGTGGAAGGTGCTGACCCACATCTGCGCGGCGGGCACGGAGACCAGGCGCTGGACCCGCTCCCGCATCTCCTCGGCCGCCTTGTTGGTAAAGGTCATGGCCAGGATGGAACCAGGGTGGACACCCTCTTCCTCGATGAGCCAGGCGATGCGCCGCGTGATCACCGTGGTCTTGCCGGACCCGGCTCCCGCCAGGATGAGCAGAGGCCCATGGGCATGCTGCACAGCCTCCCGCTGGGGGGCGTTCAGGTTGCGGAGGAGGGGATGGTCGATCGGTTCGAAGGCATGGCCAGACATTCGTCCATGCTACCGGACCTTCTCCTTCCCGCCCTTGTTCAGGAACCCAGCCGCCAACTCGCGCGCCTCGGTTTCGCTGAGTTGACGCCGGAAGCCCGGCATGGCCCCCCGCCCCTTCAGGATCGAGGCCGAAAGGTTCGCCGCATCCTGTTTCGCCAGCCAGCGAACATCCGTGAGGTTGCGGCCCCCGAGCCGGATTCCGGTGGGTCCCCGGCCGGTGCCGTCGGCACCGTGGCAGACCGCGCACCGTTCCTGGAAGAAGGCCTTCAGATCCCGGGCCCCTGCGCACAGGGGCACAGCAAGGAGCACCAGCAGCATGGAAAAACGAAAGCCCATGGGTCGAACCTATCACCCTGAACGATCTCTCGATAGGTTGAGCGAGTGAATCCGGGATAAATGAGAGAGGAAGGGCACAACATGGGCACAACTCATGGTTTCAAGGGTTCCTGTGGCACCCCTGGAACAAGTGCAGATGCCCATGTAGGCTGGACCCACGCGCCCGTGGCGGAATGGCAGACGCCGCGGACTTAAAATCCGCTGCCCGCAAGGGCGTGCCGGTTCGAATCCGGCCGGGCGCACCAGATGCTTCAGGCCTTGTCCGGCAACAGCTTCAGCAGGGGAACCAGGATCCCGTTGTACCGCTTCCAGCCGGACAAATCGCCGTGCACCAGCCGCCGGACCTTGACCCAATCGTCTTCCGCAGCCGCCTTGGGCACGCCCTTCAGCATGAAGTCGTAGGCCAGGATGCGGGCGGCCACGGCCGGGTCCAGGGCGAGGTCGGGCTGTTCCACCAGATCTGCCCCCACCAGCTTCCCGAACCGGGCGTATTCCGAGCGGCCCACCAGAGGAATGAAGCCCCGGCCGCAAAATCTGGGTCCATCGCCCGGCTCAAGGTTGCCAAGGCTGCGGTCGAACTCGTACATGCGGCGGAAGTAGGCCTCGCTGCCCGGCTCCCGCTCCGGCGAGAACACGTAGCTCTCCGAGCCGATGCTGGCGATGGCCGCGACCTCCATGGCGGGATCCAGGATCTTCAGGGCCGCGAGGGCCTCCACAACCAGGGGCCAATGCGCCTCCACGTTCGCGAGGGGCGCGTGGAGGATGGTCGCGATGGCGTCCGCCGTGAAGTGCATGGCTGGCTCCCAGGGGAAGGCTGCGTGCGTGAAGGACGGGGCGGGCCAATCTACCACGGGCAGGTCATCATGACCGCATGGACATCCATCGATTGCACCAGCCTGGATCCGAGGCCCTGATCGCGCGGTCAGGGGCCGAACTCCAGTCCCTCCGGCTTGGCGGTCTGGATCTGTTGTGGGCCGCCGGTCCCCTCTGGCCCCGCCATGCGCCCCTGCTCTTCCCCGTGGTGGGTGGTCTGAAAGACGACACCCTGCGGCACCAGGGACGGGCCTTCCCCATGCCCAAACATGGCTTCGCCCGGGACCGGCCCTTCGCCTGGATCGAGCGCAGCGACACCACCTGCACCCTGGAGCTGAAGGATGACGCCGCCACACGCGCAGCCTATCCCTTTCCCTTCCGGCTGACGGTGGCCTACACGCTGGACGGGTCCAACCTTCACACGGTCCTGGACCTGCGAAACCCCGGTGATGCGCCCCTGCCCGCCAGCCTCGGCTTGCACCCTGCCTTCCGCTGGCCTCTGGCCCCAGGGCTCCCGAAGACCACGCACCGTCTGGTCTTCGAGACACATGAACCCATGCCGCTCCGGCGCCTGGACGCCAGGGGCCTGCTGACTCCGGACCTGCATCCCACGCCCATCCACGACCGAGAACTGGCCTTGGGCGAGGCGCTGTTCAACGAGGACGCCCTGATCTTCCTCGAGCCTCGCAGCCGGAGCCTTCGCTTCGAGGCCGAGGGCGGTCCGAGCCTGGGGCTGCGCTGGGAGGGCTTCCCGCACCTCGGGGTGTGGAGCAAACCAAACCCGGGCCCCGGCTTCCTCTGCATCGAACCCTGGGAAGGCTACGCCAGCCCCGCTGATTGGGATCGTGAGTTCAGCGAGAAGCCAGGGAGCTTTCTGCTGGCCCCCGGTGTCTCGCGCCAATGGGCCCTCAGCATCGCGCTGACCTAGACCAGCTCCGCCCCCAGGAAATGGGGGCTGGCCAGTGTGACCCTCGCCCGGACGAGTTCGCCAAAGGGCAGGTTTCGGCCCGGCCCAGCGGTCAGATGCACAGTCTTCCACTCGCCACTGTGGGCGAGCCACCAGCCGGACTCGTTGGGACCGTGGGCCTCGACCCGAACGGGAATCTCATGGCCCAGGAACCGCTCGTTGCTGGCCCGCGTGAGCGCCTTCTGGCGCTCCTGAAGCCGGTGCAGCCGCTCGGCCTTCACGGTCATGGGCAGATCGTCCTTGAGGCGCAGGGAGGGCGTTCCAGGCCTCGGGGAATAGATGAAGCTGAAGGAACCGTCAAACGCGACGTCGTCCAGCACGCGCATCGTGGCCTCGAAGTCCTCGTCCGTCTCACCCGGGAAGCCCACGATGAAGTCCGTGCTAAGAGCCATCCGGTCGCGACCTTCGCCCAGGTACCCGAGGCGCTCGAGATATTCGCCGACCGTGTATTCCCGCAGCATCCGCTTGAGCACCGCGTCGCTGCCGCTCTGCAGGGGCAGGTGGAGGAAGGGCGCCACCTTGGGGCTGGTCACCAGGACCTTGGCCAGCTCCTTCGTGAAGTTCATGGGGTGGCTGGTGGTGAAGCGGATCCATTCGAGGCCTTCCACCTCGGAGACGCGCTCCAGCAGGTCCGCGAAGGTGCAGCCCCCGGCATAGCTGTTCACGTTCTGGCCCAGCAGTTCCACCTCCCGGTAACCGCGAGAGACGAGCCCGCGCACCTCACTCAGCACGTCCTCGAAGGGACGGTGGCGCTCGGTGCCGCGGGTGGTGGGGACGATGCAGTAGGTGCAGGCGTGGTTGCAGCCCTCGGTGATGGTGACCAGGGCCTTGGCCGTGTCGTGGCGCCGCGTGACGGAGGGCGGGAACAGGTGATTGTCCGGATACTCGCCCGTGTCCATTACCCGGGCTTTGCCCGCCTGGGCTTCGGCCACCAGCCGCGGCAGCTGTTTCAGGGCCATGGTGCCCAGCACGAAGTCGATGTGCGGCGCCCGCTTGAAGAGCGCCGCCTGCTCCTGCTGGGCCAGACACCCGGTGACGCCCACCAGCAGGGGCCGGCGCTGTTTCTCCGCGCGCAGCCGCCCCAGTTCCGAATAGACCTTGTGCACGGCCTTTTCGCGGATGGAGCAGGTGTTCAGCAGCACCAGATCGGCATCCTCCGCCGCATCCACCGCCTCGAAGCCTTCTGCCGCCAGCAGTCCCGACAGCTTCTCGCCGTCGTGGTCGTTCATCTGGCAGCCCCAGGTTTGGATGTGGAACTTCATCAATGGCCTCGGCCCTGGGACTGCTGGATGAAGGGGACAACCCCCCGAACGCATCGCGCACCGCGCGATGCTCCCACTCCTCGGCTTCGCCGACTCGCAGAGGGGGCCCCGTTCTGGCAGCCCCAGGTTTGGATGTGGAACTTCATCGATCCGCTCAAACCCTTGAGTGTAACGAAAAATGCTTGGACAGGATTAACAGGATTAAGTGCTTGATTAACATGATTAAAAGCTAAATATGCACTGCCTGAAATCCTGTTAATCCATCTTTCAATCCTGTTAATCCTGTCTCATTTTTTTAGAATCCCGCCCGCAGGCTGAACTGCCAGACGCGGGGCTGCTGGAAGTTGCCGGGCGTGAAGGCCCCCCCCACGTTGTTCACCCAGATCATGGGCTGGCGGTTCGTGGCGTTGAGGACATCCACGGCGGCGCGCAGATCCACTTTCTGCACGCGCGTCCGCCAGGCCAGGCTGAGGTCCAGGGTCATGACGTGGGGCAGCTCCAGATCACCGCGCACGGCTCCGGGGGCCAGCACGTTGTCCCCGGACACCTTCGAAAGGCTGCTGTACCGCAGGCCCGACCGCCAGAGGAACGCGAAGGAGGACTCCAGGTTCCAGGGCAGCGCGGCGCTGCCGAAGGCCTTCCAGGCGTGCTTGACCTCTTCGTTCAGGTTCCCGTCGTACTGGGGCAGGCGGTAGTCCTGGCGCAGGCTCGGGATGGAGGCGAAGCCTGTGTTCTTGCCGGTGGAGGTGTTCACGTTACCCACCTCGGAGTTGCCGTTCAGATCCCCTTGGCTGTAGCTGAGCTGGAGCCGGTGCCCGCCCTCGAACGTGCGCTGGGCCACCAGGTCGAGGCCACGGTAGTCCCGCTTCAACTGGGGCAGGTTGGCGATCACCTTCTTCGTGGAGGAGCTGTTGGCCAGGGCATCGAGCTCCGGCAGGTAGCCGTAGCTGGAACTGTAGGTATCGATGAGATCCCGCACGGCCTTCAGCGTGAAGGTGGCCCCGAAGGTCCAGGCGCCCACCCAGGGAAGATCCCGGCTGCCCTCGGCCCCCAGCTGGTAGAGGTCGGTGCGCGGGGCCCTGAGGTCTCCCAGGGCCACATTCTTCACCCCCTGCACCCCGCTGGTCTGCCAGGTTCGCCAGTCGCCGAGCGAGGGGATCCACACCTGCGACACCGTGGCGGGACCTCCCGTGGTCGCACCTCCCGCCGTCAGGTTGCCGGCCGAGGGTGGGCTGTAGATCCGCCCCGCATAGGCAAAGAGGCGCATCCGGCCGTCCGCCGCGGGATCCCAGGACAGGCCCACCCGTGGGCTCAGCAGGGTCTGCTGGTAGAGGTTCCGGCCATCCTCAGCATCAAGGCTCGCCCGGTCCACCCGCAGCCCCAGGTTGGCGGTCCACCCGTCGGCAAAGGCCCAGTCATCCTGCGCAAACAGCCCCAGAAGCCGCTGCTTCAGGGGCTGGCCATAGGAAGCAGCGTCGGCCTGGGTGCGCTGATACAGGTAACTGGAGAGGCCGCCCGCAAGCTGGCCGGACACGGGACTGGCGGTCGAGAGGCTGTCTCCCGAGGCATAGCCAAAGGTGGTCCCATGAAGCGCCAGCAAGCCTGCCTGGATGACGGCGAGATCACCGGCGGCGGGCCCAGCCCCGCCTGCGGCCCGGTCCAGGTAGGCCAAGCCGAAGGAGGGTCGCTGGAACACCTTGGTGTAGTCAGAAACCAGCCCCTGGAAGCCGCCCTTGAGCTGATGGGTGCCCACGAAGAAGCTGAGCTCGCTGCGGAGCGTCAGGTTCTGGATCCGGTCCAGGCGATCCTCCGCATAGGCCCCGAAGGACTCATTCCCGGGCGCGTCCAGTTGACCCCGGAAGGGACCGGCTGCGGGCGTGGCGGGGCTCCAATGGAAGCTCGTCCGGTGCAGGCCCAGGGTGTTTTCCCAGGTGAGCCGCGGCCCGAGGGCCCCCACATGCTTCAGGAGGTAGCTGTCCCCGCCGCGGGTGCGGTTGGGCTGCTGGACATCCTTCACGCTGCTGTCGCCGGCGGCATCGAAATTCGTCTGGGTGACGGGATCCCCGAAATAGCTGAACTCAAAGCGATGGTCCGCGCTGGCCAGCCAGGTGAGCTTGAGGAACCGGTAGCTGCGGTCCTCCTCCTGACTCCGCCGGTGGGGCGCCGTGCCCACGGGCTGCACGTTCTCGAAATCCAGGCTCAGCAGCTGGCGGTTGAAGGCCCCGAAGAAAAACAGGGCGTCCTTCACGAGGGGGCCGCCCAGGCTGAAGCCCACCTCATTCGCATCCGTCGGCCGCTCCTCGGGGGTGGTGGCCTTGCCCGCGTCGGGCTTGGCGTTCAGGCCCCGGAAGATGCGACTGGTGTACGCAGATCCGTGGAACGCGTTGCCGCCGCTCTTGGTCACTAGGTTGTAGACCCCGCCGGAGGCAAAGCCCACTTCCGCCTTATGACCGCCTGTGGTGAGGGTCTGGCTGTCGAGGATCTCCGTCGAGAGATTCATGCCGAAGCGGCCCGTGGAGCTGAGCTTCGTTTCCATGCCGTCCACCAGGAAGGCGTTGGCGTCCAGCATGGAGCCGAGGACCACAGGCTCCGGCTTTCCGGACGGGGTAACGCCGGGGGCCAAAAAGCTGTGCTCGACGTAGCGGTGGGGCGCGAAGGGCAGCCGCACGAGGTCCTCGGCGCTGAAGACGGTCTGGGCGCTGACGGAGCTGCTCTCGATCCGGAGGGGCGACGCCTCCACGGCCACCGTCGCCTGCGCTGGCTCTAAACGCAGGCGGAGCTGGATCCGTTCATCGGCCTTCAGACGGAGCATCTGCCCCTGGAGGCGGTAGATCCCTGGCAGAAGGCCGGAGATGGAGGCCATGCCCTTCCCGTCGGCCCGCAGGAGGTGGCGATCACCGCGATCCACGGATTCGAGGCTCAGGGTTGCGCCTGGGCTGGGACGTCCAGCGGCATCCAGCACCTCCACCCGCAGGGACGCCGTTGTCTGGGCCAGCAATCCCGGGGCGACGAGCCAGAAAGTGAGCAGGGACAGGGCGCCTCGAACGCAAACTGGCATGGGTTCTCCTCGATACGCCACCGAATGAGAAACCTTACATCAACCTGAATATTTTGTCAGATTCTTGGAAGCTGGATCAGCACCCGGGTGCCCTGCCCGACCTGGCTTTCCACGATCATTTCCCCGTCGAGCATGGCGGCGATGCGTTTCACGATGGCCAGGCCGAGGCCATGCCCCAGCGCCGAACGCGCTTCGGGGGGACGCACAAACGGCATCCCCAGGCGTGGGATCCAGGCCTCCGGGATCCCGGGTCCATCATCCTCGACGAACAGGATCATGCCTTCGGGTCGCACCCTCGCCCCGAGGAGCACTCGCCCCCCCCGGGGCGTATGCCGCAGGGCGTTGGTGGTGAGGTTGTGCAGGGCCCGGGTGAGCAGCAAACGATCCCCTCGCACCTTGATTCCCGATTCGGACTCGACCTGGAGCGCCACGCCCGCCTCCTCGGCGGCCGCCTCGAAGAAACCGCGGACTTCCTCCAGCAGGCCTTCGGCGGGGATCTCCGACGGCATCCATGCGGAGGGGACGTGTTCGGAATGCGCCAGGAAAAGGATCTGCTCGATGAGCGCCGCCATGCGGTCGCAATCCTCGATCAAACCACCCAGCTCCGAGGGTTCCATCGCCGCATGTCCCGCGTGCAGAATGCGATTCTCGAGGGTGCTGCGCAGGTTCTGGAGGGGCGTCCTCAATTCATGCGCCAGTTCGGCGCCCAGGTTCCCCACCCGTTCGAAGGATTCCTGAAGTCTGGAGAGCGCCGCGTTCAGCGTGGCCACCAGTTCCTGCAGTTCAAGGGGGAAATTTTCAGCGGCCAGCCGGTGATCGAGATTCCGGTCGTTGATGGAGCCCGCCTCCAGGATGAGTGCCCCGAGGGGCGCCAGTCCCCACCGGGCGATGGCCCGCGCCAGCGCGGCGGCGACGGCCATGGCCAGGACCACGCCGACCAGCAGCGTCCGGCGGAATCCGCGGATCAGAGCCTCCTCGTGCGTGCGGTCCATCACCAGCTGGAGCAGGCCATGATCTGCCCCGTGGGACCAGGGCCTTACCAGCACCGAGTACACCCCTCCGCCCGCGGCCTGGACCTCCTGGGCGCCACCGCCTGGATTCGTCGTGGGCAGAGCCGGCAAGCCGGCGATGTCCTGGCTCTGGGAAAGGATCCGTCCGGCACCGTCCATCACGCGCCAGGAGGCCTTTTCTGGCCTCGGCGAGGCTTCAGGGTCGTGAAGGAGGTGGCCTGCCTCCAGCTGCCGAAGCAGGGATCGCGCCTGCCCCTCCATGACCTGGGCATCCTCCGCCTCAAGCGATCGGTGGAGGGCCCGATCCATGAACAGCGCCATGAGGCCCGCCAACAGGACCGCCGCCAGGCCGAAGCCCGTCTGCAGCTTCCGGAGGATGCTGCCGCTATGCGTGGTCACGAGGCTCCAGCACGAGGCCTACGCCACGCAGGGTGTGGATGAGCTTGACGGGGTAGGGGTCATCCACCTTGCGGCGCAGGCGAAGGATCTGCACGTCCACGGCATTGGGGTCCACCGCGCAATTGATCCCCCAGACCGCCTGAACCATCTGGCCCCGCGCCACCACTTCACCGGCGTGTTCGAGAAGCAGGGTCATGATGGCGTATTCCTTGGGTGTGAGATCGATGCGGTCACCCGACCGGGTGATGCGGCGGGTCTGGGAATCCCAAGCCAGGTCGGCGATCTGACGCACCTGGAGGCTGGGCGCCGCCTGAGCCCGCCGGGTGATGGAACGCAGCCGCGCGACCACTTCGAGGATGCTGTACGGTTTCGCCAGGTAGTCATCCCCCCCGGCTTCCAGGCCCTGCAGTCGATCCTCCAGATGTCCTTTCGCGGACAAAAACACGGCCGGGATGGTCTGGTTGCGGTCCCGCAAGCGTCGGACCAGACTCAGCCCAGACATGCCAGGGAGCATCACATCCACGACCATGGCATCGAACCGTTCGGTATCGAGCAGATGGAGGGCCTCCTCTCCACTTGTGGCCACGCGTCCGTCGATTCCAGCCCCTTCCAACCCGAACCGGAGTTCCCGGGCGGTCCTGGCCTGGTCCTCAACGATCAGGACACGCACGGTCGACCCATGCGCGCCACGAGTCCTTCGGGCGCCTCCTCGATGGTCACGCCCAGCCGCTCCCCCGTGGCCCGAAGCCACAGGGTCGGCAGGTTCATCGGCGCGTCGGCTGGAGGATCGGGCCTCAGGGCGGCCGGAATCGGTGCATCGCCCATCCACGTGAGGATCCAGGCATCCGATGTGGCTTTCGCCTCCAGGCGGAGGGGACCTGGTGCGACCCAGGGAAGGATCTGCCGGGTGAATGCCGCGGCCCAGTCCTGCAGAAGGGGGGCCGGCCAGGCGGGTCCGTCGGCCCCCATGTCCACCAGGTCAATGGGGCATCGGAACAGCGCCGACATCGGTTCCAGCCGCAGGTCGAGCCCCGCCTTCCACTCGCACCAGGAGGCCAGGCCTGCATCAGGATGGCGGCCCAGGGCCAGGGCCCGCGCCATGGTGATGAGTGTCTTCCCGTCCTCAAGGGTGGATTCGAGTCGGATGCGGTTGCGGGCATCAAGGGGCAACCGCGGGTCGCTCAGATCAAGCACACCCTGAACTCCCGCCAGCAGGTTGTTGAAGTCGTGAAGCGTCGCGCGCCAGAGATCCTCAGAAGCCACGCCTCCCCCCCTTTGCACACAAATGTCTTGATTAAGGTTACCTTGGAGACGACCCTCTGTGCAGCTTCGGAAGACCCCTGGGACCCCTTATGCAGCAACCAATCAAGCGGCTGGGTGAACTGCTCATCGAGAGCGGCCTCATTACGCCGTCGCAACTCCAGAGCGCCATCACCCACCAGAAGATCGTCCGGGGCCGCCTCGGCAGCAACCTGGTGGCGCTGGGCTACATCTCTGAAGAGGTCCTCATGGACTTCCTCAGCCACCAGACCGGTGTGCCCCAGATGGACGTGCGCAACATCGAGGTCCAGCCGCAGATTCTCAAGCTGGTGCCCCATCGCCTGGCCGACCAGTTCACGGTGCTCCCCATTTCCACGAAAGAACCGAAGTCCCTGGTGCTGGCAATGTCCGATCCTTCGGATCTCAACGCCATCGATAGCGTCCGGTTCGCATCCGGCCTGAACGTCGAACCCGTGGTGGCCTCCCACAGCGCCCTGCGGAAGACCATCTCGGACCTCTACCGGCGCCTGGAGAACACCTCCAGGGCCCTGACCGTGGAAGTGGGCCTCGATGTGGGCCAGGATGATGCGCTGCCGGTCTCCTTTACCATGACC
>JAVBYJ010000034.1 GCA_030824075.1 Geothrix sp. | reverse complement strand
CCTGGGCACCGGCGGCAGCCTTCCCCTTCCCGGCGGACCCCGGCAATGGCGTCCAGCGCGGCCTCTTCGAAGATTTCGGCTGATACGCTGAAGCCCGGAGCCAACATGTCCGCCGAACACGCCGACCAGCGATCCAGGATCCGCATTGCGGCGCTTTCGATTGTCGCGGGCCTCTGCGTCCTCGGACTGAAGTACCTGTCCTATGTCCTGTCGGGGTCGGTGGCCTTGAAATCCGATGCCATCGAAAGCATCGTCAACGTGGTCGCGGCCGTGTTTGCCCTGGGGGCGGTGATCTTCGCGGGCAAGCCCGCCGACAAGGAGCACCCTTACGGCCACGGGAAGATCGAGCACTTCAGCGCCGCCTTTGAAGGCGGGCTCATTTCCCTGGCGGCCGTCTTCATCCTGCTGGAGGCCGCCAAGGGCCTCATCTACGGGGTCGAGCTGAAGGACCTGGGCCGGGGCCTCGCCGTGAACCTGCTGGCTGGCGTCATCAATGGCCTGCTGGGCTGGTTCCTCCTGACCCAGGGACGGAAGAAGCGCTCGAAAGCCCTGGAGGCCGACGGGCACCACATCCTCTCCGACTTCTGGACCACCGTGGGCATCGCCTCGGGCCTGGTGGCCGTGAAGCTGACCGGCCTCAAATGGTTCGACCCCGTCTTGGCCATGATCGTCGGGCTGCTGCTGGCCCGCACGGGGTTCAAGCTGGTGAAGGAATCCTCCCAGGCCCTGCTGGACATGGAGGATCCCGAGGTTCTCGGCAAGGTGCTGGAAGCCATGAACCGGACCCGAACCTGGGACATCCTTGCCGTCCACGAGATGCGCACCTTCCGCTCGGGCCGGTACACCCACGTGGATGTCCATGTGGTCGTACCCGAGTTCTACCCTGTGCGGTTGGCCCATGACCTCTGCGAGGACTTCGGGAAAAAGGCCCTTGAGGAGGGCGGCATCGAAGGCGAGGTCCATACCCATGTGGATCCCTGCGGTCGGCTGTACTGCGATCGCTGCCCAGCGGAGTCCTGCGGCATCCGCCGCGCCCCCCAGAGCACTGGAGCAGCCTTCACCCTGGAAGAGGCCACCGCCGCAGGCCCGACCTGACCCCGGATACACTCACTTCCATTCCTCCGAGGCCTCCATGTCCCAGCCCCAGCTGATCGCCAAAGGCGCGTCCGACCTCGTTCTGCTACCCCGCATGGCCAACCGCCACGGGTTGGTGGCCGGAGCCACCGGCACGGGCAAGACCGTGACGTTGCGTACCATGGCTGAGCGCTTCTCCGCCCTCGGCGTGCCCGTCTTTCTTGCGGACGTGAAAGGCGATCTCCCGGGCCTCTGCAAACCGGGTGGGGACAATCCCAAGATCACGGAACGCGTCGAGCAACTGAAGCTCGAAGGCTTCGAGTACACGGGCTTTCCCGTGGCCTTCTGGGATCTCTATGGCCAGCAGGGCCACCCGGTGCGCACCACCATCAGTGACATGGGCCCCCTGCTCTTCTCGCGGCTTCTGAATTTGAACGACACCCAGGGCGGCGTGCTGAACCTGGTGTTCAAGATCGCTGATGACAATGGCCTGCTCCTGCTGGACCTCAAGGATTTGCGCGCCATGCTGCAGTTCGTGGGCGACCACGCCGCCGAATTCAAGACCCAGTACGGCAATGTCTCCGCCGCCAGCATCGGGGCCATCCAGCGCGGCCTCCTGGAACTGGAGAGCCAGGGGGCCGAGGCCTTCTTCGGCGAGCCCGCTCTGGATCTCGACGACCTCATACAGACAGATGCCAAGGGCCGCGGCGTCATCAACATCCTGGCCGCGGACAAGCTCATCAACGCGCCCAAGCTGTACGCCACCTTCCTGCTCTGGCTTCTATCCGAACTCTTCGAGCGGCTCCCCGAGATCGGCGATCCCGACAAGCCCAAGCTGGCCTTCTTCTTCGACGAGGCGCACCTGCTCTTCAACGATGCGCCGGACGCCCTGGTGGACAAGATCGAACAGGTGGTCCGCTTGGTCCGTTCCAAGGGCGTGGGTGTCTACTTCGTGAGCCAGAATCCACTGGACATCCCCGAGAAGGTCTTGGGCCAGCTGGGCAACCGCGTGCAGCACGCCCTCCGCGCCTTCACACCCCGGGATCAGAAGGCTGTGAGAGCCGCCGCTGAAACCTTCCGAGCCAACCCCGACCTGGACGTGGCCACGGCCATCACCGAGCTGGGCGTGGGGGAGGCGCTGGTCTCCTTCCTGGACGAGAAGGGGCGCCCTGGCATCGTGGAGCGAGCCTTCATCTGTCCGCCGGAAAGCCAACTATCGCCCATCACTCCCGAGGAGCGGCAGCAGGTCATCAAGGCCTCCCTGCTGGCCGGACACTACGAACAGCTCGTGGACCGGGAAAGCGCGTTCGAGAAGCTGAAGGCCCGCGCCGACGAGGCGATGAAGCGGGAGGCCGCCGAAGCCCAGGCCAAGGTGGAGGCCAAGGCCTCGAAGGAACCGGCACGCCGCTCCGACAGCATGATCGAAGCCTTCGGCAAGAGCGTCATCCGCGCCGCCGGCAGCTCCATCGGCCGCCAGATCATCCGCGGGGTCATGGGCTCCATCTTCGGTGGCGGCGGACGGCGGCGCTGAACCGAACCGGCAGTCAAGAAATCAGCCACAGCTGAACGCGAATGAACACAGATCAGGGGCCGGTTTCCCATCCGTGTTCACCTGCGGCTAAAGAATTTCCCTGATCAGGCGGCGCCCTGGTGCCTCAGCGCATCAATGGCGGCCATGAGGGCCTGGGGGTCACTGGCGGCATGCAGGTTCTGGCGGAAGCCGTGGCCCCCAGGCACGCCTTTGGTGAACCAGGCGCCGATCTTCTTGATCTTGTGCAGGGCCTCCCGGGGCTCCAGCAGGTCCAGCAGGATCTGGAAGAGCCGCAGGGTGGCGTCGATGCGCATCTCGGTGGTCACCTGGAATTCGGGATCCAGGATCTGCCGGAACAGGAAGGGATTGTAGAGGGCGCCGCGGCCGATCATCACCGCCGCACAGCCCGTTTCTTCGACCATGCGGAAGGCATCAGCGGCCGCGTTCACATCGCCGTTGCCGATGACCGGATACGAGGTCCCGGCCTCCACGGCCCGGGCGATGATGCTCCAGTCCGCGTGGCCCTCGTACTGCTGGGCGCGGGTGCGGGGGTGGATGGCCAGGGCCTGCACACCTGCCGCTTCGAACATATGGAGGAAGTCCAGGAACTCCCCGCGATCCTTTTGCGACGCATCCCAGCCCGCCCGCATCTTGACGGTCACAGGCACCTTCACGGCCTTCACCATCGCCGTGACGCAGCGCTCCGCCAGACGGATGTCCCGCAGCAGCGCCGACCCCGCACCACCCTTGGTGACGTTGCTGGCCGGGCACCCCATGTTGAGATCCACCAGATCCGCACCCGCCGCCTCGCAGAGCACCGCACCTTCGGCCAGCGCCTCGGGCCGTCCCCCGGAGATCTGCATGGACAGCGGCCGCTCGCCCGTGGCCGCCATCATCTTCTCCGCCTTCACCGCATGGCGGATCAGCGCCTCGCTGCTGATCATCTCCGACACCGTAAGACCTACGCCCCCGATCTCCCGGATGAACTTGCGGAAGGGCTGATCGGTGATCTCATGCAGCGGCGCCATGACCAGGCGATTGGGAATCTGGACATCGCGGATCTGGAACGGGGAGTGGGGAAAGGTCATGGCTGGGCTTTCATACGACCTTTCAGTTTAGCCTCTGCTCTGAACTTGGCCTGCGGCCAAATTCAGAGGTTGGGAGGCTGGTGCCTCCCAAAAAACAAAAGACCTATTTGGAAACGCGAAGCGTTTCCTTCTCGGAATCCGGCGCAGCCAGATTCCGAGCAATGCCGCTACCGTCGCGCCGGCGGCTCTTGGAGATTCGCCAAAAACTCATCGTTGGTCTTGGTCTTCCCCAGCCGATCCACCAACAGCTCCATGCTTTCACTGGGCCCGCTGGCGCTGAGGATCTTGCGGAGCACCCAGATCTTGGCGAGCTTGGCGGGCTCGATGAGCAGATCTTCCTTGCGGGTGCCTGACTTCTGGATGTCCATGGCAGGGAAGATGCGCTTGTCGCTGAGCTTGCGATCCAGCACGATCTCGCTGTTGCCGGTGCCCTTGAACTCTTCGAAGATCACATCGTCCATGCGGCTGCCGGTTTCGATGAGGGCCGTGGCAATGATGGTGAGGCTGCCGCCTACCTCGATGTTGCGGGCCGCACCGAAGAACCGTTTGGGCCGCTGCAGGGCGTTGCTGTCCACGCCGCCGGAGAGCACCTTGCCGCTGGGGGGCACCACGGTGTTGTAGGCCCGACCCAGACGCGTGATGGAATCCAGCAGGATGACCACGTCCTTCTTGTGTTCCACCAGCCGCTTGGCCTTCTCGATGACCATCTCGGCCACCTGGACGTGGCGGGTGGCGGGCTCGTCGAAGGTGCTGGAGACCACCTCGCCCTTCACGCTGCGCTCCATGTCGGTGACTTCCTCGGGTCGCTCATCGATCAGCAGCACGATGAGGAAGACCTCGGGATGGTTGGCAGTGATGGAATTGGCGATGTTCTGCAGCAGCACGGTCTTGCCTGTGCGGGGTGGCGCCACGATGAGGGCGCGCTGCCCCTTGCCGAGGGGCGTCATCAGGTCCATGACCCGGGTGCTCAGCTCCTGGGCGTCCCGTTCCATGCGTAGGTGGTGCTTGGGGTAAAGGGGCACCAGGTCGTCGAAGTGCATCCGGTCCTTGGCGTTCTCAGGTGGATCGAAATTCACCGCGTCCACCCGCAGCATGGCGAAGAACTTCTCGCCTTCCTTGGGCGCGCGGATCATGCCCGACAGGGTGTCGCCGGTGCGCAGGTTGAACTTGCGGATCTGGCTGGGCGAAATGTAGATGTCCTCAGGCCCCGCGAGGTAGTTCTGGTCGGGACTGCGCAGGAAGCCGAAGCCCTCGGGCAGCACCTCGAGCACACCCTCGGCGAAGTACTGCCCTTCGCGCTCGGCCTGGGACTGGAGCACCCGGAACACCAGCTCCTGCTTCCGCATGGCCAGCGGACTCTCGATCTCCAGCTCCTTCGCCAGTTCGGCGAGTTTCCCA
This sequence comes from Geothrix sp., assembly GCA_030824075.1. GTDB lineage: Bacteria > Acidobacteriota > Holophagae > Holophagales > Holophagaceae > Geothrix. The sequence goes on along the minus strand of JAVBYJ010000034.1, from coordinate 53,199 downwards.
ATGGAAAGTTCCTTGAGCGCTTGAAGGCTCAGGACGGTCGGGGGCTGAGAAGGGGTGGCCATAGGTCACCTCGGCGGTAGGGTGAGTCAGGAGTGGCTCGGGAATGTTGACAGGATAGGTTAGTTTCCCGTATCGGCCAAACCGGACCCGGCTTCAGTGATGAAATGTCGCACCCGGGCCACGAAACCTTTCGCATCCTCCACGGGATAGGCATGGCCGATGCCGGGCACCACCTCGAAGCGGCTGTGCGGGATCCGCTGGGCCGTCTCCAGGCACTTCCAGGGCGGAGTCAGCAGATCCTCAGCGCCGCTGAGCAGCAGCACGGGGGCCTGAATGCGATCCAGCCGATCCCGGATGTCCCAATTCAGGGTCCCCCGGATCTGGTGCAGGTTGCCATGCTGCGGTCGATCGCCGCCGGTCACCACCTGGTGGTAGGCCCGCAGGACGCCGTGCCGGGCCTCCAGGAAGGCATCACCCCAGAGAAAGGGCGCCACGGCGTCGAACTGCATGAGGGGACCGCCCACCTCCAGGCAGTGGGCCCAATGCTCGGCCTTGAGACCCATGGCGACGTCAAATCGGGGCATGGCGCTGGTGAGCACGGCCCCGGCGAAGGCACCGGGATGGGTGCTGAGCAGCTCCAGGCTCATGGCGCTGCCATTGGACAGGCCGATCAGCCAGGGCCGCACGACGCCCAGCACCTGAAACAAGTCCCAGGCCTCGGAGGCCAGCAGGGCCGTAGGATAGGGGCCCGCCAGCGGGGCGTCGGACTTCCCCTGCCCGCGGCTATCGAAGGTGAGAATGCGGTAGCGCCCCGTCAAACCCGACAGCGCACCCGCCCACATGGTGGTATCCGAGAGCAGGCCGTTGAGCAGCACCATCCAGGGGCCGTCGGGGTTGCCCTGGATGCGGTAGTGCAGCTGCAGGCCGGATGGCAGGGTGGCGAAGGTGGGCTGGGCGCGCACGTCAGCCTCTCAGTTCCGAAGGGGGGTACTGGCGCTCGAAGCGCCACAGGCCATCCTCCCACTGGATGATCGTGCAGCTGGCCTTCTTCATGTCCACATCGCGGCCCGTGAGGTGGAAGATCAGGCCACTGAGGAAGGGCTGGTGGCTGATGAGGGCCAGGACATCACCAGGACCCGCCTCGGTCATGAGGCCGCGAAGCCAGAGATCGACCTGGGCCGGACGACCATCCGGCATGAGGTCCACCAGAGTCTCCATCGGAAAACCGCCCGCCGCCTCCTGAAGGCACATCATGGTTTCTGCGGCACGCCGGTAGGGGCTGTTGAATCCGCGCGTGGGCAGGTACCCGCGGGCCACCAGGCCCTTCATCGCGGCCCGCGTTCTCACCCATCCATCCTCCGTCAGGGCGCGGTCGGCGTCCCTTTGGCCAAGGCGCGGGTTCTCGGCGATGCCGTGGCGGATGAGCAGCAGGGTGGTCACCCTTCGAGTCTACCCCGGGCTGCCCTCCAGGCCAGATGGCCTTGATGGCGCCGGTAGGCAGCCAGGTAGCGGGCATCTTCCGCATAGGTGGTGGGATAGACGGGCGACACAGGCTGGGACCCGAACTGCGCATCCACATTGGCGAAAGTGAAGACGCAGGTATTGGAGAGGTGGGTCTGGGTGCGGTCCCGGCTGATGCGGATGATCTCGGTCTCCACGCAGACGCTGGTGCCTCCGGCGTACACCGCCCGGCTCACGAAGTGCAGCTTGTCGCCCATGCGCACGGGCTGAACGAAGTTGATGCGGTTCACGGCCACGATGACCGGACGGCCCTCAACCGCTTCCTCGGCACAGATGGCCGACTGTTCATAGGCCTGCTGGATGAGGTGCCCGCCAAAGATCTTGCTCGGCACGTTCTCGTGCTCTGGATAGGTGCGCTCCCAGCCGCTGGTCACACAATCCGCAGCCAAACGGCCCTGGAAGCCCGCCTGATCCTGGGCGGCATGGAGGCCTGCCAGCAGGCCGTATTCCTCCCGGCTGGGTGGCTCCTGGGCCTGGTGGAGGCTCTGCCGGTGCGCCTCCCGTCGGGCGATGGCCCGCTTCCAGCGCCGGACGGCCAGCTCGCCGTCGGGTTCGAAGGCCGGGATGACCAGGCTCTCGGCCCCGTCTCCGACGGTGCTTCGAGCCACCATCGTGAAATAGCAGGACGCGATGTGGGCCGGTGGCTTGCCGTTCGGTCCCTCCGCGTGCTCCACGCGGATCCCCACCTCCAGGCTGGTCCGCCCCACAAAGTTGACCCGGGCCCTGAAGACCATGTCGCGGGTCACGTCGGCGGCGTTGCGGATGTAGATATTGTCGATGGCCGCCGTCACCACGCGGGCCTGGGGATGGGCCCGGCGGACATAGTCGAGGGCCGCCTCCTCCGCCAGCTTGTCCAGGATCGCCAAGAGGAGCCCGAAGCGGACATTGCCCTGAACGTCCTCGTCCAACAGCATGTAACGCCTGCGGAGGGAGGGATCCGAACCGAGCGGAAGGGTGAGGACGCGATCGTCGGGGAGGGCCATGGAGCAGTATCACGTAATTCCCATGTATCTCATGGAACTTCCGTGAGATACTGAGCGTTTGGGCCCCTCCCGGCTGGCGCTGTTCGCCAACAGAGATTGCCAATCGGCACACTCGCGCAGGGATAGCCCCGGGAGACATCGTGAGCGAAACCACCTTCGCAGCCCTCGGCTGCAGCGAAGCCCTGCTGGCGGCCCTGGCCAAGCGCGGCTTCGAATCCCCCATGCCCGTGCAGGCCCAGACCATCAAGCCGGGCCTCGAGGGCCGCGATCTGCTGGTTCAAAGCCGTACCGGCTCGGGGAAGACCCTGGCCTTCGGCCTGCCCCTGCTGCAACGCCTGTCGGAGGATCGCCATACCCAGGCCCTGATCCTCGCCCCGACGCGGGAATTGGCCCAGCAGGTGGGCGCCGAATTGCATACCCTTGTGCCCAAGCTGCCCATCGCCAACCTGGTCGGTGGTGTCGCCTACCAGCCCCAGCTCCGGTCCCTGCAGATGGGTTCGCCCGTGGTCGTGGGCACGCCAGGCCGGGTGAAGGATCACCTGGACCGCGGCACCCTCGATCTGAGCCGCGTGACCATGATCGTCCTCGACGAGTGCGACGAAATGCTGAACATGGGCTTCCTGGAGGACGTGGAGACCATCCTCGCCAAGGTGCCCGCGGGCCCGCAGACCTTCCTGTTCTCAGCCACCCTGCCCGCCCCCATCGCCAAACTGGCCAAACGGTTTCTCAAGGATCCCGTCCAGATCACCCTCGCCGAGGCCGGTGAGCACGCCGTGCACGCCGACATCGCCCACACGCCGGTGCTGGCGCCCGATCATCAGCATGTGCGGGCGCTCGTGAACCTGCTGCTCAAGGATCAGCCCAGCGCCGCGCTGATCTTCACCAAGACCAAGGCCCAGACCGAGGAAGTCGCTGAGGAGCTGACGGTATCGGGCCTGCCCGCGGCCTTCCTGCATGGCGATCTGGCCCAGGCCACCCGCACCCGCATCCTCGGCCAGTTCAAGGACGGCAAGCTGCGCTACCTGGTGGCCACCGACGTGGCGGCCCGCGGCCTGGACATCGAGGGCCTCCCCCTCGTGGTCCACATGGGAATCCCCACGCAGCTTGAGAACTACATTCACCGCAGTGGGCGCACGGGCCGCGCCGGTGCCAAGGGCACCAGCATGGCCCTGGTGGGCTTCAAGGAGAGTCGCATCCTCCTGGCCTGGAGCCGCCGCGGCGGCCTCACCCTCGATTGGCGCGCCGTTCCCACGCCAGCGGAGATCCGCGAAGCCCAGGCCCTCAAGCTCCTGGATGGGGTCAAGGGCGCCGCCAGCGCCGCCCTGCTCAACCAGGCCACCCAGATGTTGAAGGACGCCGATCCGGTACGCCTGGTGGCCGGTCTGCTGGGTCTCGTCCAGGCGGACCAGTCCGCAGGATTCGACCTGCCCAACGAGCCCGAACGCAAGACCAAGTCTCGCTTCGATATCGCCCGCGAGCGCAAGGATGGCGGTCCCCGTCCCCAGCGGACCTATGCCGAACGCACGGCTGCGCGTGGGGCCGAACGCACGGCCGCGCATGGGACCGAACGCCCCGCCACCCGCGGCGAAACACCTCGGCCCGAGGCGGCCTCCAAGACGCGCCCCGACGGCAGCTTCAAGCCCCGGAGCGGATTCGACGACAAGCCCCGGCCCTACAAACCCAGGACCGACGCACCGGCCCCACCGCCCAAGAAGGCCTGGGAAGATCGAGCCGCCAAGCCCGCTCCCAAGGACACGCCACGCCCCTGGAAGGCCGCGCCGGCGAAGACCTGGAAGAAGAAGTAACGTTGTCCCTTCCCACCTCCAAAAGAAAGGGCGCCATCCGGCGCCCTTTCTTTTGGAGCGAGTAAACGGCCCGGTCACCCGTTCGGATCCGTCTCGTTCAGATCCACCGGCTTGGGTTCCTCCGTCTGCTGGGGCCGTCCCCAGATGAGATTCTGCACCGGCTGCGCGTTCGCCTTGTCCCGGTCCTCCTTCACCTTCTGGATGGCCTCCGCATCGCTGCCGGACTTGGGTACCGTGCCGGGCTTGAAGGCGAGGTGCAGGATCTTGTCGGTGGTCGCAGACGTGGCCAGGAGGCCCGTATAACGATCGATATCCGCCCACTCCATGCCTTCCGGGGCCTGGAACTCCTCCCGCGGCGTGGTGGGGAGGGCGGCCTTCATGAAATCGATCCAGATGGGCAGGGCCACCCTGGCGCCATCGGCGCCCCGGAAAATGGTCTTCTTCTCATCGAGCCCCACCCAGACGCCGCAGACGATGCGGGTGGAGAAGCCGATGAACCAGCCGTCCGTATGGTCGTCCGTGGTGCCGGTCTTGCCCGCCACGGGCCACCCCAGTTCATTGCTGCCCGCACCGGTGCCGCTGTTGGCCACACCCTGGAGGCACTGGATGACCTGGAAGGTGCTTTGGGGGTCCAGCACCTGCTCGGTGGCGGCCCCGCCATGGCTTTCCAGCACCCGGCCGTTGCGGTCGGCCACCTTTTTGATGAAGAAGGGCGTGGGTGACTGGAGACCACCATTGGCGATGGTGGCGTAGCCCCGCACCATCTCCTTCAGCGTCAGGTCGGCCGAACCAAGCGCCATGCTCGGATAGGGCGGAATACTCCCCGTAATTCCACATTTGCGGGCGTAGTCGATGACATTCAGGACGCCTGTCTCTTCAAGGGTACGCACGGCGGGGACATTGCGCGAATCGCGCAGGGCCTCCCAGATGGGGATGGGGCCCCAGAAGTCGCGCTCGTAGTTCTTGGGTTCGTAGGGTTTCACACCCGACCGGAGGGGCTTGAAGTCAGAAGTGCCATCGGAATTCGTGACGGTGAGATAGTCCACGGTGTTGAGGAAGCGCGTCGGCACGTCCTGGACCATGCTGGCGGGCGTTTTCCCGGCCGCAAAGGCCGCGCCGTAGACGTAAGCCTTCATGGTGGAGCCCACCTGGCGCAGGGCCTGGGTGGCGCGGTTGAACTTGGAACGGTTGAAGTCGTAGCCGCCGACCATGGCGCGGATCTCGCCGGACTTGGGATCCACAGCCATGAGGGCCCCTTCCACCTGGGGATCCTGGTCCAGTTCAAGCGTCTTCGGGGTGCCGTCGTTCGCGGTCTTCACGGTGAACAGCGGCACCGCGCCCCGGGGCAGCAGCTTCTGGATATCCCTGCCCGCCCAGGCGAAGGCGCTCTCGGGAACGTCCAGCTGCGCCTTGCCGATGCGTACCTGCGCCTTGCCGCCCTTCCAGCCGAGGATCACGCCACGTACGCTGTCCCCCACCTCGAAGTACCGTTTCCATCCGTTCAGCTGCGTCGTCTCAGGGTCGGTCACGAACTGCACCGCCTCCTTGCGGAAGCCTCGGCGACGATCCACCACCTTGAGTCCAGCACGCACCGCATCATTGGCAGCCTCTTGCCAGTAGCTGTCCACCGTGGTGGTGACCTCCAGCCCCCCGTTCAGCACCTGCTCCCGCCCGTATTTCTCGTACAGGTACTTCCGGACCTCCTCCACCACGTAGGGTGCCACCGCCTCTTCACGGGCATTCTCGCGGGCCAGGCGGATGGGCTTTTCGATCAGCAGGGTGGCTTCCTGGGGCTTGAGATACTGCTCTTTGACCATCCGGAGCAGCACATGGTTCCGCCGGGCCTTCGCCGCGACGCGGGACTTGGGATCCGGATTGTAGGGGTTGTACCAGTTCGGATTCTGGACGAGCCCTGCCAGCAGGGCGCATTCCTCGGGGAGCAGTTGGGGCGCGCTCTTGCCGAAGTAGAACTCCGCGGCCGCCTCAATGCCGTAGCGCCCGCCGCCAAAGTAGACCTCGTTGGCGTACATCTCCATGATCTGCTTCTTGGAATAGGCCTTCTCCAGCTTGCGGGCGAGGATGATCTCCTTCAGCTTGCGATCGAGGCGCTTCTGGCGCTTGGCCGTCACGGTTCGGATGAGCTGCATGGTGAGCGTGGAGGCGCCCTCGCGGCGACGGCCGAAGCTGGTGACGAAATTCCAGCCGGAGCGGGCGATTCCGCGGGGAGAGATGCCGCTGTGCTCCCAGAAGTCCGTATCCTCCGTGGCCACCAGCGCATTGACGAAGGTCTTGGGGATGTCGCCGTAGGGGATCACCACGCGGTGTTCCTCGGCGAAGATGCCGATGACGTTGCCGCCCTGGTCGAGCACCTTGGTGATGGTCTTCGGTACCCGCAGGGCGAACAGCGTCAGGAAGCTGTCGGCATCGCGGGACATGACGGACCAGGACACGGCGAGGGTGATCGCCCCAGCCGTCGCGAGCGCCGCGAAGGCCCAGAGGGTGCGCCGGAGCCAAGGTCGTGAGAGCGAAGCATAGGAGGCCATGGTCCAAGGATAGCGGTAGAGCGTTAGAGTGGTGCCATGCCCCAGCGACTGATCCTCGTAGCCAAGGTTAAATCTCCGCATCTGGGTTCCACCCTGCGGGAGACGATGCCGGTGTTTCTTGACCGTGGCTGGTCCATTACCGGCGAACCCGGGCTAGAAGAAGCCTGGGGTCAAGCGGGGCTCGCACCGGCTCGCCTGAACATCGACCTGAACCTGGGCTCCGATGAGGCACCGGCGGATCTCTGCCTGGTGCTGGGCGGCGATGGCACGCTGCTGTACGCGGCTCGCCGGGTGGGGCTGCGCGGCACGCCGATCCTCGGCATCAACCTGGGCTCCCTGGGCTTCCTCACGGCGCATCCCGTGTCAGGTGCCCGGGAAGCCGTCGAAGCGTTCCTGGCGGGATCGCTCGCGCCGGATGTGCGACCCATGCTGGAGGCGGAACTCTGGCGCCAGGGCTTTCTGCTGGCCCGGCAGACCGTGTTGAACGACGCCGTCCTCGCCAAAGGCGCCATGGCCCGCATCATGGACATGCGCCTGAAGGTGGGCGATCAGGATGCCGGGCCCATGAAGGCGGATGGACTCATTGTGGCCACGCCCACCGGCTCCACGGCCTACGCGCTGTCCGCCGGGGGCCCGATCATGCACCCGAGCCTCGAAGCCTTCGTCATCGCCCCCATCTGCCCGCACACCCTCACGCTGCGCCCCTTGGTGGTACCGGCCTCCCGCCCCATCACCATCACCCTGGTGGACGCTGAGGATGCCCACCTCACCTTGGACGGTCAGGTGGGCCACCGGGTGCTGCCGGGCGATGAAGTCACCCTGCGGCTGGCCGAGACTCGCATCACCCTGCTCCAACAACCTGGTTTGGATTTCTTCGCCCTGCTCCAGCAGAAGCTCCATTGGGGCGATCGGTAGCCAGGGGCGGCGCGGGAGACGGCACAGACCGCTGGGTCCGGGTGTCGTTCTCGGTCATCTGGTCGGTGGTGGTCTGCGTCATCCTCCGCTTGTGACCCCAGGCACATGGGGCCAGGGCGACACTTCAGCCCAGGTAGGACCCGCGTCCCTGCAAGGAGGCCCCATGGCCCTCAAAGAACGACCGAAACCCTTCCTTCTGCCGGAGTATTGCAAGGGCTGCGGCCGTTGCCTCGACGCCTGCGCCAAGGACTGCATCACGCTCAGCGACCAGATCAACCCGCTGACCGGCTTGGTGCCCGTGGAACTGGACCTGGCCAATTGCAATGCCTGCGGTCTGTGCATGGACGCCTGCCCCGAACCCTACGGCCTGCGCCCCGCCCATGAGGGCGAGATCCAGGACTTCGAATTGGAGGATCCGGCCAAGATTTTCGGCGTGAAGCCCAGCGATGCGCTCGAGCCCGTGGACATCCCCTCCGAAGTGCTGCCCCTGCCCCGCACCGAGCCCCTGGTCATCAAAGGCACGTACGCCTCGGCCCTGGGCGCCCTGATCGCCGGCTGCCGCCATGTCTATGGCTATCCCATCACACCCTCCACCGAGGGCGCCGAATTGATGGCGAAATTCTTGCCCAAGCTCGACGGCACCTTCATCCAGGCCGTCAGCGAGGTCGCTGCCGTGAACATGATGTACGGCACTGCGGGCGCGGGCCTGCCCACCATGACCTTCACCTCCTCGCCGGGCTTCAGCCTGATGCTGGAGGGCGTGTCCTACATGATCGGCGCCGAGCTGCCGGGCGTCTTCGTGGACGTCATGCGCGGCGGGCCAGGCCTTGGCAACATCGCCCCTGAGCAGTCGGATATCAAGTTGGCCTGTCACGGCCTGGGCCACGGCAACACGCAGGCCATCACCCTGGCGCCCTCCACACCCCAGGAAATGCTCGACCTCACCATCCTGGCCTTCGAACTGAGCTTCAAATACCGCAACCCCGTGGTCATCCTCGGCGACGGCTACCTCGGCCAGATGACGGGCAAGGTGCAGCTGCCGGAATCCATGATCAAGCCAGGCATCCCCAAGTGGGCGGTCTACGGCGACGCCATGCACCGCAAGAACCTCATCTCGTCGATCTTCCTCACGGAGACTGACCTCGAGGCCCACAACGTCCACCTGAACGCCAAATACGAAGCGATGAAGGTGGAGGCTCGCGCCGAAACCTTCCTCTGCGAGGACGCCGAGGTGGTCCTCATCGCCTGCAACACCCCGGCCCGCACGGCCAAGGGCGCGGTGCAGGATCTGCGGAACCAGGGCATCAAAGCGGGCCTTTTCCGCCCCATCACCCTCTGGCCCTTCCCCGTGGAGGATCTCAAGGAGGCCATCCGCGGTGCCGAGCGCCTCGTGGTGGTCGAAGCCAGCGCGGGGCAGCTGGAGGATGAGGTCCGCCTCGCCCTCAGCAAGGCTGGCGTCCGGCAGTTCCCCGAGATCGAATCCGTCCGCCGCATGGGCGGCATCCTGCCCCAGCAGAACGAGATCATGGCCCAGGTGCTGGGACAGAAGGAGGTCCGCGCATGAGCAAGGCCAGCGTCTTCTATGACAAGTTCGAGCGCCACTCCCACGGCGAGGGCCTGAAGGGCCACGCCACCCACTACTGCCCCGGCTGCGGTCACGGGCTGGCTCACAAGTTCCTGGCGGAAGCCATCGACGAGCTGGGCATCCAGGACCGCACAGTGGCCATCAGCCCCGTGGGCTGCTCCGTGTTCCTCTACTACTACTTCGATGTGGGCAACAGCCAGGCCGCCCACGGCCGCGCCCCCGTGGTGGCCCTCGGCCACAAGTTCGCCAACCCCGACAGCGTTGTCATCAGCTATCAGGGTGATGGTGATCTGGCCTCCATCGGCCTCGCGGAGACGGTGTCGACCGCCCAGCTCGGCGCCCCCATCACCGTCATCTTCATCAACAACGCCATCTACGGCATGACCGGCGGCCAGATGGCCCCAACGACGCTGATGGGCCAGACCAGCTCCACCAGCCCCTCGGGCCGCAACGAGTACAACGGCCAGCCCATGAAGATGGCCGAGCTCATCGCGGGCCTCGACGGCCCCGTCTACGTCGAGCGCGTGGCGCTCTACGATGCCAAGCAGCGCATCAAGGCCAAAAAGGCCATCCACAAGGCCATCAAACTCCAGGTGGAAGGCCGTGGCTACTCCTTCATTGAGGTGCTGGCCGAGTGCCCCACCCACCTGAAGATGGACCCCGAAGCCACCTCCAAGTGGGTCAAGGAGTGCATGGAACCCGTGTACCCCCTCGGCGTGAAGAAGGACCTCACCGTGGATCCCTGGTTCAAGCGGAATCCGCCCTGCTTCAAGGGCGAAAAGCTCCTCAGCCTCGCCGGCGCCACCTACGAGCATCCCGTGCGCTCCTGCAAGGGGTTCCCCACGCATCTTGCACCCCAGGACATCTCCCTGAAGCTCGCCGGTTCCGGCGGCGACGGTGCCCAGACCGCGGCCATGCTCATCGCCCGGGCCGCCATCAACGAGGGCTTCGACGCCACGCACATCCCCAGCTACGGTCCTGAAAGCCGCGGCGGCACCTCCTACGCCGATGTCCACGTGGCCGAGGACGAGGTGCTCAACCCCGGAGCCCCGGATCCCCAGATCCTCCTTGCCTTCAACACGCCGAGTCTCACCAAGTTCGGCCCTACGGTCCGCAAGGGTGGCACGGTCATCTATGACAGCTCGGTGGTGACGGAAGCCCCCGTGCTGGATCCCAGCATCAAGGTCTTCCCCGTCCCCTTCACAGGCATCGCCACCGACTTGGGCAAGGCCGTGGTGAAGAACATCGTGGCCCTCGGGGCCCTCCAGGCCGCCACGAACATTTTCCCCAAGGACACCTTCCTCACGGCCATTCGCGTGGCCCTGAAGGATAAGTGCGCCCTGATCCCCCTCAACGAGGAAGCCTTCGCCTGGGGTATCAAATCAGTGGAAGCGCTCGAGAAGTAACGCCCGGCATCTCCCAGGAGGCAGCCATGACGGATACCGCCATCCAGACCACCCTCAACGCCGAGGAATGGAAGATCGTCATGGCCCTCCGGGAGATCCCGGACAGTCCCCTCCGCACGAAGGTCTCCGGCCTTCTGGCTGAGCTGGTGCGCTTCATCCAGCAACCCCGTTGTCTCGGCATGCAGAGCGACGGTTTCCCCTGCGGCACCCCCCACACCAGCTGCGAAGAGTGCCAGCACATGCTGCAGGTGCTCGACGATCTGGCCGCAAGGGTGCCCGCTCAGGACTAGCTAGCTAGGCCTTCGGAAGCCAGCCAGGCTAGGATAGGGCTTTTCGGTTCACCGACTGCCGGAGAGGCCGCCCCATGAGCTGGATGACCAATCCCGAGGCCTGGATTGCCCTTTTGACGCTGACGGTCCTCGAGATTGTCCTGGGCATCGACAACATCATCTTCATCTCGATCCTGGCCGGGAAGCTCCCCGCGGAGAAGCAGGCGAAGGCCCGGCAGACCGGCCTGCTGCTCGCGATGGGCATGCGCATCCTGCTGCTCATGTCGATCGCATGGATCGTGAGGCTCACGAATCCCCTGTTCCAGATCCTGGGGCACGGCTTCTCGGGGCGGGATCTCATCCTGCTCGGCGGCGGGCTCTTCCTGATCGCCAAGGCAACACACGAGATCCACCACAAACTCGAGGGCATCGAAGGCGAATCCGTGAAGAAGGTCGCCCCGTCGTTCTCCGGGGTGTTGATCCAGATCATGCTGCTCGACATCGTCTTCTCCCTGGATTCAGTGATCACCGCCGTCGGCATGGCCCGGGACCTGGGAGTCATGGTCACCGCGGTCGTCATCTCCGTCGGCGTGATGATGCTGGCCGCCAAGCCCATCAGCGATTTCGTCGAGGCCCACCCGACCCTGAAGATCCTCGCCCTCAGCTTCCTGCTCCTCATCGGCACCACGCTCGTGGGTGAGGGGACCGGCATGCACATCCCCAAGGGCTACGTCTATTTCGCGATGGCCTTCTCCCTGCTGGTCGAGATGCTGAACCTGCGGCTGAGGACCAAGGCGAAACCGGTCCACCTGCACTCCGAGTGGATCGAAGCGCCCGAAAAGACCACGCCCTCCTCTGAAAGAAGGCCCTAGAGCCCGCCCCGCAGATTGGCAAAGGTACGTAGGCCTTCCTCGGCAGGCTTGAGCAGAGCCACGAGACGCCCCTCATGCAGGGCCCGCAGCGGCGCGCCGGGGTCGGGGAAGCCTTCAGGCATGGCCCAGGTCGCAGGGACGGATTCACCCACGGGAATGACGCGGCCATGGCTCAGATGGTCGGCCTCTTGGTCCGTGAGCAGCCGCGAGGGACACCAGGGCAGCAGGTCCGCGCCGCGAAGCAGGCATTCCTGGCCTTCACCGGGATCCGCCCAGGGGCCGATGGCCGTGCGCCGGAGGGCCGTCAGGTGGGCACCGCACCCCAAGGCACGGCCCAGGTCCCGGGCGAGGCTCCGCACGTAGAAGCCACCCCGGCACGTGAGTTCCAGGGTGCTCCGCCGTGGGAGATCGTGGGCGATCCAGCGGGCTGCCAGGAGGAATACCCGGCATGGTTTCATCACCACCTCCTCACCCCGGTGGGCCTTCTTGTAGGCGGCCTCGCCATCGATCTTCTTGGCGCTGGTGGCGGGAGGCACCTGGTCCGTCCAGCCGAGGAAGGGCACCAGCGCAGAATCCAGTGATTCAAGCGTGAGCTGGGCGGCCCCAGCCTCCGAGATGGCCTTTCCATGCAGGTCACAGGTGTCCGTCTCCACCCCCCAGGCGACTTCCGCCACATAGGTCTTGGGCAGCGGATGCATCAGCTCCATGAGTCGGGTGGCCTGCCCCGCCATCACCAGCAGGAGTCCCTCCGCGAAGGGGTCCAGTGTGCCGCCATGGCCCAGGGCCAGCTTCTTCTGACCGGCCTCGAAGGCCCGGTGCTTGAACCCGCGGATCACGTCAAAGCTGCTCTGTCCCACGGTCTTGTGGACGAGGTGGATGCCGGATTCGATCATTCAGGCTTCCGTCGTGCCCGCGTCGGCCTCGGGATCCGCCGGCCGCATGACTCGTTCCTTCTCGATCTCCGCCAGCAGGGTCTCCAGGTGGTTGCCTTCTTCCAGTTTCCCGTCAGGAAAGAACCGCAGCTCAGGCACCCGGCGCATCTTGAGGCGCGAGGCGAGCTGACTGCGAAGAAAGCCGGCCGCCCGGCCCAGGGCCTTGCGGGTGAGCCCATCCTGGGCTTCCTGGTCGCCACCGTTGGCCGGCAGAACTGTGAAATACACTCTGGCCACGCTGCGGTCGGGCGACAGACGCACCGCGGTGAGCGTCACGAAACCCAGCTCCGGGTCCCGCAATTCACGCTGCACGAGGGTAGAGAGGAGGAAGTGAACCTGGTCTTCAAGGCGTTCGGGGCGTTCCATGGGTGTCCTTTGCAGTTCCCATTGTAGCCGAGGCTGCTTTTTCGCCTTCTACTTGGAGGCTGTCTCCCCGCCCCGGGATACTCTGGATGTTTCTAAGGACACTGCATTGGCCGAGTGGTTCGAAGGCTGGTTTGACGAGGACTATGCCCTGCTCTACTCCCATCGGGACGCAGAGGAGGCCCGCATCGCCGTGGGCCGGGCCCTGCGTGTGGCGCCAGAGCTGGCCGAAGGTCCCGTGCTCGACCTCGCCTGCGGCGCTGGGCGGCACCTGGAGATCCTACGGCGGACGAACCCCCTGGCCTTCGGCATGGATCTCTCCCGGACCCTGCTCGGCATGGCCCCCGGGGGGCTGCGCCCCTGGCTCGTTCGGGGCGATATGCGTCAGCTACCCGTGCGAGAGGGCACCCTCCGTGGCATCTGCCTCTGGTTCACCCCCTTCGGGTATTTTTCGGATGCCGAGAACCGCGCCCTGATGCTGCGTCTCGGCGCCCTGCTTGAGCCCAATGGTGTACTGGTGATGGACTACCTCAATGCCGACCTGGTGGCCCGGACCCTGGTTCCCACGGACACGGTGGAGCGGGGCGGCGTGCGCGCCCAGAGCCACCGATCGCTCGAAGGGGACCGGCTGGTGAAGCGCATGACCCTCACGCGCATGGATACGGGTGATCAGCGTGAGGTCATGGAGAGCGTGCGTCTCTACCATCCCACGGACCTCCAGGAAATGGCCGTCCGCGCGGGCCTCCGTCTCCGTCGCGTCCTGGGAACCTACGCCGGTGAAGCCTTCACCGAAGGCAGTCCCCGGTGGATCGGCATCTTCGAGAAGGCGTGGTAGCGGCGGCGATAGCTTACCGACGCATCCTCCGTCAGAATGAAGCCATTCCATTTGCAAGGAGCAGCCATGGGCTTCCAGTCGGTGCGGGACCTCAATGTGAAGGGCCACCGGGTCTTCCTGCGGGCGGATCTGAATGTGCCGTTGAAGGAGGGCCAGATCACCGATGCCACCCGCATCCGCGAGACCCTTCCCACCCTGAAGTGCCTGCTCGACGGCGGCGCCTCGGTGGTGCTGGCCTCGCACCTGGGACGCCCCGAGGGCAAGGGGTTCGAAGCCGCCTACAGCGCGGCGCCCGTGGCCGCCTGGCTCAAGGAGCAGGGCTTCGACTGCCGGCTGGCCAGCTACGTGAACGGCGCGGCCGTGGAGGCCGAAGCCGCCGCCCTGAAGCCGGGCCAGATACTCCTGCTGGAGAACCTGCGCTTTGAGAAGGGCGAAACCAAGAACAAGGAGGACTTCGCTGCCAGCCTGGCGAAGCTGGCCGACATCTATGTGAACGACGCCTTCGGCTCCGCCCATCGGGCCCATGCCTCGGTGAGCGGCATGGTCGCCCACTTTCCCAAGGACCGCGTGGCCGCCGGCTTCCTCATGGAAAAGGAGCTGAAGGCCCTGGGCAAAGTCATCCACAACCCCGACAAGCCGCTGGTGGTGATCTTCGGCGGCGCCAAGGTGAGCGACAAGATCGAGCTCATCCAGAACTTCCTCGGCAAGGCTGACGCCATCCTCATCGGCGGCGCCATGAGCTACACCTTCCTCAAGGCCCAGGGGTTCGAGATCGGCAAGAGCCTCTGCGAAGAGGACAAGTTGGAGATGTCCCTGGACCTGCTGAAACAGGCTGAAGCCAAGGGCACCCGCCTCATGCTGCCCCTCGACCATGTGGCCGCCTCTGAATTCAAGGCGGATGCCGACTGCGCCATCACCTTGGATCAGAATGTCCCCGTGGATCGCATGGCTCTGGACATCGGCCCTGAAACGGTCGCGGCCTACAGCGCGGAGATCCGTGCCGCAAAGACCCTGCTCTGGAACGGCCCCATGGGGGTTTTCGAGATGGCCCCCTACGCCAGCGGGACCTTGACGGTGGCCGAAGAACTGGCCGAAATCGCCGACAAGGGAGCCTTCGTGCTGGTGGGTGGCGGCGACAGCGTGGCCGCCGTGAATCAGGCGGGTGTGGCCTCCCGCATGAGCCATGTCTCCACCGGGGGCGGCGCCAGCCTGGAATTCCTCAGCGGACTTGAACTCCCGGGTGTCATCGCCCTATCCAACTAAGGAGATCCCATGCGCTGTGTTGTCGCCAACTGGAAGATGAATCTGGCCTCCGGGGAGGCGAAGTCCTTCTGCGAGGACCTGCTCGTTCATATGGGACCCGAGCCGGAATCCGAAGTCGGGATTGCGCCACCCTACACGCTGCTGCATCTGGTCAGCAGCCTGGTCCGGACGAAGGGCCTTCGGGTGTTCGGGCAGAACGGCCACGCCGAAGCCAAGGGCGCCTTCACGGGCGAAATTTCTATGCCCCAGCTTCGGGATGCGGGCTGTTCCGGCGTGATCCTCGGACATAGTGAGCGTCGCCAGTTCTTCGGCGAAACCGACGCGGCCCTGGCCAAGAAGATCAAGGCCGCCTGGCAGTGGGACCTGCTGCCGCTCTTGTGCATCGGCGAATCCCTGGCCCAACGCGACGCTGATCAGACTCTGGCCGTGCTTGGACAGCAATTGTCCATCCTGGCTGAGACCGGCCCCGGCCCTCTTTGGGTCGCCTACGAGCCCGTCTGGGCCATCGGCACCGGCCGCCGCGCCGAAGCCGCCCAGGTGCTGGAAGCCCACGCCTTCATCCGCGCCGAACTGAACCGGCTCCTCCCGGAAACCGGTAGCCAGGTCCCCATCCTCTACGGCGGCAGCGTCACCCCGGAGAGCTTCCCCGAACTGCTGGGCATCCCCGAGGTCGCTGGCGGCCTCGTTGGTGGCGCCAGCCTGGATCCAGGGAAGTTCGCGGAGCTGGTGAAGCAGGCGGGCTAATCAGTCTCGATCGAGGAAAACCTCTGCCACATCCATGGCCAGCGCCACCAGCCCCACGGAACTGAGCCAATGCCCCTGGGCATTCATCTGCTGGCGGAATTCAAACGAGGATGCCGGATGTTGGGGGATCTGCACGGCGGCGGCCCGCTTGGCCTCCTTCAGGTCCTCCATGTCCCGTTCCCGGGCGCGGTCCAGGCCGCCGCCAGCGATGAAGGCCAGTACGCGGCGCAGCTCGTCCTGATCGAACCAGATGCCGTGGGCCTTGCACACATCCAGCACCACGCCGGAGCGCTTGGCATAGTTCACGCGGTTCATCCGCTGGGCGCAGGCAGGACAGGGACGGTAGCGCACTGGTTCCAGCGTGGCCGTTGGGGGTTCGGTTGGCGAGGGCAGTGCGCCCAGCACCGCCCCCTGGCGCTCACGGCTGGTACCCAGCTGCTCGAACATGGCGCGATCCAGCCAGAGTCCGCCGCAGGCCTGGCAGGCTTGCATCTCTAGGTCCCCGATCCTGGAACTGGCGAGCGGCTTCGCGCAGCCGGGACAAGGCGCACCCTCCGGTACTGCGGTTGAACGCGGTGCCAGCACGGCCCCACAGCCCGGGCAGTGGTCCGCTGACAGGGGCGCCAGGGCGAAGCAGGCCGGGCAAGCCACCGTGGCAAGCTGGGCCTGGCAGTAGGGACACTGGGGGGCATCCGGCGGCACGGAGGCACCGCAGCCGGAACAGCGGAGGACGCGGGCCTCCATCAGTCCTGCTTGTGTTCGGCTGGAATTTCAAGCTTCGGTACCGGAGGCGGTTCCACGACCTTGGGCGCGGGAGGGGCCTCATAGAACCGCTGTTCCGCGAAACGCGGCCACTGGAAGGTGGCGGATAGCTTCTGCACCACCACCCGGGCGAAGCCCTTGGCCTCTTCTTCGCGGATCCGGCCATCGTCATCGCGCGAACCGTACGGAAGGGGATCCATGGCTTCCACGACCTCCACTGGCTCAATGGCTTCCACCCAGAGCGGCTCGGGATTCCCCGGCTGCATGAGGCGCACCTGAGCCCTCACCACCTGGGGTCGATAGCCCAGGCGATCCTGAACACGCTCCCGGTGCATGGAAGCATGGCTGCCTGCCCAGAGCCCCCAGAACAGGCCATCCACCACACCCCAGCCCCGGTTGCCCGAGGCGGCGCTGAGGACACCCACGGTCACGCCAGTCGCCACGCCAATGGCGGCGGGACTCGCCTGACCCGGCGCAGGGGAAATATCCCGGATGTCCACTTGGAGTTCCGCCGCCCCCACGGGTGGTTTCACACCTTCAGGCACCACCACCACGCGGGTGGCAAGCCGGGCCCGCAGGGCGGAGGCATATTCCTTCTGAAAACCGTCCCTATCCGCGAGGCCAGATGGCAGGCTCACGCTCACCTGGATGGGTGCGGGTCGCTGGCGGAAGGCCTCGACCTCCGGCCGTGTGCAACCGAATGCGAACAGGATGGGAATCACAAGCCAGGGAGCGCGCCTCATGGGAGACCTCCGTGGCTAGTGTGCGACTGGACGAGCGAAGGTGTCCAGGTCCCGCCCTCCAGCTCCCGCTAGAATGGCGGTGCTTCGAGAGGCCCACCTCATGCTCATCCTCATGGAACGCAGCGCTACGCCTGACCAGGTGAGGGAGGTCGTGTCCCTGCTGGAAGCCTCGGGGGTCCGCTGCCAGGTGAACGAGACCCCGGAATCACGGAGCATCGTGGCTCCCAACGCCTCCAAGGCCCTGAAAGCCGACCGCATCGAGCCCATGGCTGGCGTGCGCCGGGTGGTGCCCATCACCAGCCCCTACAAGCTGGCCAGTGCCGATGCCGTGGCGGGTCGGACGGTGGTGGAGGTGCGCGGCGTGAAGATCGGCGGGCCGGAACTGGCCCTGGTGGGCGGCCCCTGCGGGGTGGAAAGCCGGGAACAACTCTTTACCGTGGCCCGCTACGTGGCCGAGGCCGGGGTGAAGCTGCTGCGGGCGGGCGCCTACAAGCCCCGCACCAGCCCCTACGCCTTCCAGGGCCTGGGCCTGGAAGGCCTTCGCATCCTGGAAGAAGCCCGTGCCGAGTTCGACCTGGGCATCGTCACCGAGGCCACCGAAGTGGAGGTCTTCGACGAGGTGGAGCGCTGCGCGGACATGGTGCAGATCGGCGCCCGCAACATGCAGAACTTCGCCCTGCTTCGCCGCGCCGGACGCTGCGGCAAGCCCGTGCTGCTCAAGCGCGGCCCATCGGCCACGCTGGAGGAATGGCTCTACGCTGCCGAGTACGTGCTGGGTGAAGGCAACCGCAACGTGGTGCTGTGCGAACGTGGCATCCGCACCTGGTCCGATCACGCCCGCAACACCCTGGATATCAGCGTGGTCCCGGCGGCCAAGGCCCTTACCCACCTGCCCGTGATGGTGGATCCCAGCCACGCCACAGGACGCCGCGATCTGGTGATTCCCTGCGGACTCGCAGGCGTCGCCGCAGGTGCCGATGGCCTGCTGGTGGAGACGCATTGCCACCCGGAGAAGGCCCTCAGCGATGGTCCGCAGGCCCTCCTGCCTTCGGACTTCATCCGTCTGGTGGAGCAGGCCCAGGCCGTTCACCGGGTGCTCCAGGCCCCCGGTCTCACAGGGCTCTGGATGTAGGCGACCGACCATGACACACTAGATGGTTGGAGTTTCCATGAACGGCCTCGCCCTCGCATTCCTCATCCTCTTCGGCGTCCTCCTTATCGGGACGATCCTGTTGCAGCCCGGCACCAAGGGTGGCCTTGGGGCCTCCTTCGGCGGCGGCGGGGCGAACTCTGCCTTCGGCGCCCAGGGCGCCACACCCTTTCTCTCCAAGGCCACCTACTGGCTGGCGGCGGGCTTCCTGATCACCACCCTGTTCATCGAAGTCTTGATCATTCGCGAGAACCGTTCGGTGCTGGACAAGACCACCGACAAGCCCACGGCTGCGACACCAGCCCCCGTGGTTCCCGTCCCGGCTCCCGCCCCTGCGCCCGCTTCCATCCCTGCGAAGAAGTAGTCTCGCGCTGGCCGCGAAACGGGTCATTGACCGCATCCGCGCTTTGAGACACACTTGACCTTCCACGTTGCCCGCGTGGTGAAATTGGTAGACACGCCATCTTGAGGGGGTGGTGGCCACAAGCCGTAGCAGTTCGAGTCTGCTCGCGGGCACCAAAAGAAGAAAGAGCGCCTTCGGGCGCTCTTTTGCTATCGCCTCGCGACCATCCGTGACGGACAGCTGATAGCTTGAACCCCATGCCCTGGCCGCCATCCGCCGACCTCCTTGCCCCCCTCGCCCCCTGGTTTGACCGTGTGCGACGCGACCTGCCGTGGCGCGCGCAGGATCTCGATACGCCGCACCCGGATCCCTACGCCGTGCTGGTCTCGGAGCTGATGCTTCAACAGACGCAGGTGGCCACCGTGGTTCCCTTTTTCCGGCGCTGGCTGGACCAGTTCCCGACGCCGCTGGCCCTCGCGGAGGCCGATGAGGATTCGGTCCACAAGGCCTGGGAGGGCCTGGGCTACTACCGGCGTGCGCGATTCCTGAAGGCCGCCGCAGGTTCCATCGCCTCGGATGGCTGGCCTGGCGATCTCGAAGGCCTGACGGGGCTCCCGGGACTCGGTCCCTACACCGCCGCCGCCATGGGCGCCATCGCCTTCCAGTGGCCCACGCCCGCCCTGGATGGCAACGCGTTCCGCGTGCTGGCCCGTCTGTTGCTGATCGAGGGCGACCCCAAGGATCGAGCCACAGATCTGCGGATCTGGCTCACCCCTGCCCTGGAAGCTCACGGACCCTCCCGCATGACCCAGGCGCTCATGGAACTGGGCGCCACCGCCTGTCTTCCCTCACCCACCTGCGCCACCTGTCCCCTATCGGATCGCTGCGGGGCGCATCGCGCAGGACGCACGGCGGACATTCCACCGATCGCGAAGCGACCCAAACCAAAGGCCTCTGCCCTCTGGCTCGTCGCCCTCGAAGCAGAAGGGCATGTCCTGCTGCACCCACCAGCCATCCGGGGCCTGCTGGCGGGGCTCTGGCGCTGGCCGACCCTCGACCCGGCGTTCCTTCCGCCCCAACCCACCGACCCCGGGGCCCCGCCCATCGCCGCCTGGCCCGGCTGGACCCAGGTCTACACCCATCGCCGCGAGGCCGTGAGTCCCCTCCACGTCCGCCTGGAACGGCGCTTCCCCCCCGCGAAGGGGCTTCGCTGGATGCCGCGCGGCGAACTCAGGAGTCTGCCCCTGGGGAAACGGGATCAGCGTCTCCGGGATCTCCTGGACACGCCCGGCCAGATCCCATTGGAGGCCCCGGATCCAGCCGCCTTGATCAGAGCCTGTGCAGACCCTTCGGAGTGATCTGAACAGGCAGCGGGGGCAGATCCATCGCCCGGAGCGCCGCCTCAGCCTCTTCGCGCCGTCCCCCCTTCACCACCAGCAGGCAGCAGCCTCCCCCGCCCGCACCGCAGGGCTTCATGCCCGCGTACCAGCCCTCGCGGAGGCCCCGTTCACGCACCGCGCGCATGGCATCCGTCTCCACGGCGGGAGAGAGCCGCACCCGGGCCTGCCCCTCCCGTTCCAGCAAATCCGCCACCGCGGAAGGATCGGAGGGAAGCGCTGAGGCCATGTCGTGGGCGATGTCCCTGATGTCCGACAGGGACTGTCGCGTTTGGGCATCGCCTTCGATGAACCGCCTGTAGGCCTCCCAGTTCGTCATGCCGGAGTGATGGGGCTTCCCGGTGTAGAACACCACCAGGTCCGCCAGCAGGCCCGGATGGGGCTCGAGCCGTTCCCAGCGCGGCGTGGGCTCATCCCAATAGAGGGCCAATGCCCCACCCAACGCCGCCGGGTAGTAGTCCTGCCAACCCGTGGGGGTTTGAAGCTCTCGACTTTCCAAGTCACGAAGAATCGGTATTTTAGAAGCCAGACCTGCACCGGCTTCCTCTTCCAGTGCCGCGCCCAGCAATCCCACCCCAAGACAGGAGGACACCCCCAGCCCCGAGCCCTGGGGCACGGGGCTGTGAATGGACACCGCTGCCGGCGGCACCCCCGAGGCATCCAGGACGCGCCAGACCCAGGAAAGGCCCCGAGGAGCCTCGGTGGGCCAGGTTTCAAAGGCCTGGGTCAGGCCCAGGTCCCGGCTGATGATCCGATGGCCGGGTCCAACCCGGGATACCTCCATCTCGATCCACAAATCCACGGCGGCATTCACGGTGAGACAGCCGCCCATCATGGCGTAGATGGGCCACAGGTCCAGGGTCCCCCCCGCGAAATCCACCCGGACGGGAACGCGCCAAGTCTCTGGACTCATGACGGTCTGGCTCAAAGCCCGAGGTCGCTCAGTTCCTGCTGGGCGGTGCGGGCCTCGGCACTGCCGGAGAAGCCGTCCACCAGATCCCGGAAGGCCTTTACGGCGGCGGGTTTCAGCCCCTGCTTGAGCAGACACTGGGCGCGCTTGAGCTTGGCGGGCAGGAACTGCGGGGAGGCGGCGTGGTCCTTGATGATCCGGTCGAAGGCCGCCTGGGCCTTATCGTAGACCCGCTGATTGTAGTGGCAGAGGCCCATGAAGAAGTAGGCTTCAGGCCGCCTGGCGCTCTGGGGATAGGTCTTCAGGAAGGTTTCCAGCCCTTCGGCCGCGAGGGGGTAGTTGCCGCGGTTGTAGTCCAACACGGCGGCATTGAAGGCGCGCTCATCCTCGGCTGAGGCAGAGGCGGCCGCTGGCTGGGAATCGACGGCCGGACGGCTTCCCCCCCGGGGCTGGCTGTTGAGGCGGTTGTTCAACACCCGGGTGGTGTCCTGGACCTGCCGCAGGCTGTCCTGAAGGTCAGCCTGGAAGCGGCGATCCTGGGCGCGGGACTCGACCGAGGCCTGCTGGTCCGCCAGCGCCCGCTTGTTGCCCTCTTCCACCGTCTGGCGCAGCTTGAAGACCTCCAGCTTGAGATCCCCCACTTCCTGCTCCACGCGACGGAGCTGGTCCTCGGAACCACATCCGATGGCGAGCAGCGCAGCCAGGACGGGAAGCAGCATCATCATGCGGGTGCTCATGGGGGCTCCAGGGTTCCTTCCATCCTAAACGAACAGCGGGGGCCGGAGCCCCCGCTTGTTGTTCCTACGCAACGGCTACTTGAGCTTGAACTCGCCGCGGCGGTTCTGGCTCCAGCAGGCTTCCTTGGCCTCGGTGCAGAGAGGCTTTTCCTTGCCATAGCTGATGGTGGTGAAGCGGGTCTCGTCCACGCCCAGAGTCTTGAGGTAGGCGAGGGCAGCGGCGGCGCGCTTGTTGCCGAGGGCAAGGTTGTACTCGTTGGTGCCGCGCTCATCGCAGTGACCTTCGATCTCGAGCTTGGCGGCGGGGAAGGCCTTCATGAAGTCAGCGATGCTCTGGAGGACGGCGCGATCCTTTTCCTTGATCTCGGACTTGTCGTAATCGAAGTGGATCGTCTTGAGGGCGGCATCGGCAGCCTTCCTGAAAGCAGCGGCCTTCTCGGCCTCGGCGGCCTTGCGGGCGGCTTCCTCAGCGGCGGCCTTGGCGTCGGCGGCGGCCTTGTCGGCGGCGGCCTGATCAGCGGCAGCCTTGTCGGCAGCAGCCTTGTCGGCAGCAGCCTTGTCAGCCTTGGCTGTGTCCCAACCGTCGTACCAGCCCTGCATCTTGTGGGGGTTTTCCTTGTCGTTCACGTAGGGGTTCGTTTCGCGAGCCTTTCCGTCCTTGAACGCCTGGACGCCCTCGTTGAAGGCGGCCTGGGTCTCAGCCTTGATCTGCTCGGCGGTCTTGGGGGGCTTGCAGGCCAAGCTGCCGAGGGTGAGCACGATGGCTGCAGGGACAAGGTAGATTCCGTATCGCATAGGGTTGTTCCTCCTGGATGAGCCTGAGTATAGATGGAGGGTACTCAGGAAATTGTCATTATTTTTTATCTGCCGCGGAGCCAGCGAGGGCTCTGGCAGGCCGAAAGCTCGGTCAAACGCACGATCTGGCGGCCCGAAAGGTCGGTGGTAAAGAGCTGCGACGAGCCGAACCGATTGCTCGTGAACACAAGCCGGCGCTCATCAGGAGACCAGGCGGGCGACTCAGAAGTGCTCACCCCGGTCGTGATCTGGTAGGCCTTTCCTTCTCCCAGTTTGTAGACAAAAAGATCGAACTTACCCTCGAACCGGGAGACGTAGGCCACCATGGCGCCGTTGGGACTCCAGGCGGGGCTGGCGTTGTAAAGTCCCTCACCGGTGAGGCGGCGGAGGTTCGAGCCGTCGTCCTGCATGAGGAACACCTGCGGCCCGCCTTCACGGTCCGACGTGAAGGCGATCTGAGTGCCTTGCGGGTTCCAGCTGGGCTCGGTACTGATCCCGTTGCCATCGGTGAGCCGCCGGGCCCTGCCCGTCAAGAGGTCCAGCACCATGATGTCACTGTTGCCGCGACGGTCGCCTTGCACAAAGGCCAGGCGTTTACCGTCAGGGGACCACACCGGGGTGGACACCATGCCTCCCGCTCCACTGAGCGGATAGAGCTTTTCGTGCGGTCCATCCCTGCGGCGCTGGCCCCATATCTCCGGCGCGCCGCCCTTGTAGGTGACATAGGCCAGGCGGCCATCGGAGGCCACGGTGGGTGAGAGGGTGAGGCTGCCGTGCCGGGTGAGCTGCAGCAGGCCCGCGCCATCCCGGTCCACCTGGAAGATCTCCTTCACGCCCGGCGAAAGCTGGCGCACGAACACGATGCGACTGGAGGCCACCCCTTTCTCACCCGTCAGGCGCCCCACAAGGTCATCCGCCAGATAGTGGGCAAGGTGGCGCAGGGGCACGATCCTGTTGGCGTTGTAGGTCCGCGTGAAGACGCTCTTTTCCGCGGCGGTATCCAGGGCTGAGGCCTCCAATTGGAGATCGCCGTTGGCGGCCCGCGAAAAACGCGTGTTCAGCAGCCACTGGGCCCCAGCTTCCTTCCAGGCCTTCACGGGTGCAGCGTCAGCGGGGAGCCGTTCCTGAAGCATGGCGATGACGCCCGTCTCGTCGAGATCCCGCCTGAGAACCGCCGTGAACTCGGTGCCCACTGTGGCCTCGTCCAGGCCGACGACTTTTGGCGAGGTCATGGCCAGCACCAGCTTCGCGCTGCTGGTCGCGCTCAGCACCACCTCTGTCTGCTGGGCGAAGAGCCCCGAGACAGCGAGGGCACAGAGGAGGGTCCGAATGAAGGATCGCGGCATGACAACTCCGGGCCTGTGGTGAGGGTTCAGCCTATCAGAAGGCTCAGGTGACGTCAGACTGCGCGGCTCCAGGCAAGGTGATCAGCGCTTGCAGCAGAGGCACATTCGCAGGGGGAATGGGGAGTCGCTTCACCTCCTCCAGCGTGAACCAGCCCCAGGCCAGCTCCGTTCGCGGAATGTCCTGCGCCTCCACCAGAAAAGGCAGGAGGCGTACCGCGCCTTCAAGGCCTGGCAGCTGCCGTGCGCCAATGACCATCAGGCCCACCTCCTCGAACAGCTCACGTCGAAGGGCCTCCTCTTGCAGCTCGCCGGATTCAACCTTGCCACCAGGGAATTCCCATAACCCGGGCAGCACCGGATTGGCCGGATCACGGCGCTGAAGGAACCAGCGGCGGCCGCGCTGGATCAAGGCCAGAGCCACTTCCGTCATCCGTCCGCCCCTGGCAGGTCCTCTGTCGCCGCCAGCCGGGCCAGCTGGTCCGCGTACTGCTGCCGAAGGGCTTCGACCCACACCAGCTTCAGTCGTCCGTAGGCGGGGCGAAGCTCCGAAACGACCCAGGCCCGGAGTTCCGCCACCGAAGCACAGCGATGCAGGCTTTGGCCCAGCGCATCCCGCAGGTCCTCGTCCAGCCGTTGCAGCGCCGCCACCGGCGCATAGCTGATGCGATGGACCGGGCTCACGCCCAGTTCCTGGAGTCGCGCCCGATGCAGAGCCGTCCCATAGCCCTTGTGCCGGCCGAATCCGTAGCCCGGGTGGATCTCCTCCATGGCGATCATCAGTGCGTCCCGGTGGGCCTTGGCCAGGATGCTGGCGGCGCCGACGGCGCAGCTTAGCGCATCCCCCTCCACCACCAGGCGCTCGGGCAGGCCCGTCCTCGGTCCCCGGTCACCATCCACGAAGAGCAACCGCGGCCGCAGCGTCAGATCCGCCACGGACTGTCGCATAGCCATCATGGTGGCCTCGAGGATGTTCTCCCGGTCGATGGCCATGGGATCCATTTCCGCGATGCCATAGGCCGGAAGGATGGCCTTCAGTTCCGCCGCGAGCACCTCTCGCCGCTCGGGAGTCAGCTTCTTGCTGTCCCGCACACCCCGCAGCACATGGCCCCACTTCTGCACCGTGTCCGCATCCAGGACCGCGCAGGCCGCCACCACCGGCCCGGCCCAGGCGCCCCGCCCGGCCTCATCCACGCCGCCCCAGGCCACGCCCGGTGGCACATTGCCGAGATCCCAATCGAGCGGGTTGATCATGGTTAAGAAACTATCAGCTATCGGCTTCCAACCAACAGCCCCTCAGCACTTCAGGGATTCCCACGCGATGAGCCAGGTATCCATCACCCCTCTGAAATGGCTCCGATGGGGTCCGGGCCGGTAGATGGCCTGGATGGGGATGTGGGCCCAGCGCAGCTTCCAATCCGCAGCCTTCATGGCGATCTCCATCTCGATGGCGAACCCGGTGGCCCGGAGTTCCAGGCGATCCAGCACTTTCTTGCGGATCATGCGGAAGCCGCTCTGGCTGTCCTCCCAGGTCACGCCGGCGATGCGCCCCAGGGTCCAGGTTCCCAGCGCGTTGGTCCGCCACCGCTTGGCCGGGATCTTCGCCCGGTCCAGGAACCGCGACCCGATGAGGAAGTCCGCCTCGGGGTGCGTCGCGAGGTAAGCCAGGAACCGCTGGAGGTCCGCAGGATCGTGCTGGCCATCCGCATCCAGGAACACGTAGAAATCGAAATCGTCCGGTTGGAGGTGGGCGATGCCTGCACGCAGGGCGTGGCCCTTCCCCCCGCCCTGGCCCGGTTCGAGCCGCAGCACTTCGGCCCCCGCAGCGGCCGCCACGGCCCCGGTGCCATCGGTGGATCCGTCGTCCACCACCAGGAGGCGGTGGAGCCCGAAGGGCTTCAGTCCCTCCAATACCGGTTGGATATGGTCGGCCTCGTCATGGGCGGCGACGATGGCGGCGAGTCTCACGTACGGATCCCGCGCTTCTTCGCGGCGGACGGGAAGGCTTGGCCGTAGGCGGCCTTGAAGGCGGCGCGCTGGCCGGCGGTGGCCCTGGAATCGGCCACCAGCCGATGGGTGCGCTCTGGCGTCTCAGCCACCGGGACGGTGACTTCAAAGACGCGACCACGGTCCGCAGCCAAGACGACAGCCTTTCCGCCGGGACCGGGTTCGGCCAATCCCCGTTGGACCTCGGCGGCAGTCGTGGTGCGCCAGCCATCCACCGCCAGGATCTCCATGCCGAAACTGAGGCCCGCCTTCGCCGCGGGGCTGCCGGGAATCACATTGAGCACGGTGGCGCCAGCGGTGGCCATGACGAGCCCCGTCCAGGCCCGGGCGCGGCGGAGGGCGGCGGGGTCTTTTTGTTCCTCCGGGGACAGCCCCTCCCAGGGGGCGCGGGCCTCCAGCACCAGGCCGTAGGCCTGCCGCAACGGCTCGGGATCCAACTCGGCCCGGCCGGAGATGTAGGCCTCCCAGAAGGGCGCGGGGTCCTTTCCGGCAAGGTCCCGAAAGGCCCGGCGGATGTCGGCGTCGGTCACGCCCGTTTCGCCATCCCGTGTCCAGAGCGTCGCGAAGAGATCCGCCAATCCGGCTTTGCCGCGACTGCCCTCGCGGAGGGCCGCATCCATGAGCCAGGCCACCATCTCGCCTTTGTCGTAGTAGCTGACGGAGCTGTTGGGGCTGAATTCATGCGCCTTGTACAGGCGGATCCAGGCATCCCAGCTGGACTCCTCCAGGCTCTGCTCCAGGCGTCCCGGGCGCTGCACCTGCTCGCTCCAGCAGCGGGCCAGCTCCTTCGAGGTGTGGCTCCAGGGCACGACACCGGCCCGGAGGACGATCACATGCTCCATGTAGGAGGTCAGGCCTTCGTGAAACCACAGGGCCTTCGTGGGGTTCTCGCGGCTGTAATCGAAAGGGCCCAGCACGGGGTCGTGCAGGCGCTTCACATTCCAGGCGTGGAAGAATTCGTGGGCCACCAGCTGGTAGAGGGCGTGATAGCCCTCGGGTTTGTCGAAGGCGTGGCTATCGGAGATGAGGCTGGTGCAGTCGCGGTGTTCCAGGCCGCCGCGCAGCCTGGGAACAAAGGTGAACAGGAACACATAGCGCTTGAAGGGAAACCCGCCGAAGATGGCACCCGCAGCCTCCACGATCTTCCGGGTGGCCTCCGCGATGCGGCCCTCGTCGCCGTTGTGCTCGCCCGTGAAGGCCAGCTCGAAGGCGGTGCCGCCGCTCTTGAAGCTGCGATTCCGGAACGTGCCGCATTCGAAGGGCGAGTCCACCAGCGCATCGAAGTCCGGGGCCAGGTAGGCCCCCTGCTTCAGGGGCAGGGAGGAAGCCACCTTCCAGGCCGCCGGAAAGCCCTCGAAGCGAACCTCCACGGGTCGCTCCAGCTGCCCTTCAAGGTAGAGGAACGTCGCGGCGGGGATGATCTGGGCGTGGGTGGCGTCCAGGTGGTTGGTTCGCACGGTCAGGTCGTTGCCGTAGACGCGGTAGCGGATCGTCATGTCCCGCTTCGAGGCGGGCAGCTGCCAGCGCTGCTTGTCGAGCTTTTCCAGCGGCCGTTCCTTCCGGCCATCCTGGACCCGCATCCGGTCCACGAACCGCGCATAGTCTCGCACCAGGTAGGATCCCGGCGTCCAGGCGGGCATCGCCGCGATCGCTCCCTGAGCCACGGCCTCGGCCGGAAGGGTCAGTTCCACTTCGAACAGATGCTGGGCCAGGTCCAGGGGACGCAGGAGGGCCTTGATCGGGGTGGGCTTCACCATGGGGGACCTCAACCCTGGACGCCGTGCAGCCAGCGACGCGTGGCCCACTGGATCTCGTCCTCGGTGATCTGGTACCGCGGATCGCGGAGTTTCTCTTCAATGAGCGACCCCAGCAGGGACGTGAAGAGCAACACCTCCTTGCGGGCAGCTTCCAGGCTGGTTCCGAAGACGTGGTGCATGAAAAGCCCCAGGGGACTCAGGCCCTTTTCCACCAGAGGCATCAGGTCGCGGAAAGTGGAATCCGGCGAGGGCACCGCGATGGACCGCAGGATGAAGCCGGTGAACTCCTGGCTCTCGAGCAGCAGGCCGAGGTAGGACCGGGAGAGCTTGAGGCACGCCGCATCCACGGACTGGGCACCCTTGATGGGCGCGGCGAGAAAGGGTTCCACCATGGCCTGGATGCGCACGGCCATGCTGGCCAGCGAGACCAGGCAGAGCTGGCGGAAGAGCCCCTCCTTGCTCCCAAAGTGGTAATAAAGCGTAGGCTTCGACACACCGGCTTCCTCGGCCACCTCCTTCACCTGCACGCCGTCGTAGCCCTTGGCGGCGAAATGCGAAAGGGCCGAGAGCAGCAGGCGGGCCTTGAGGTCCCCCTCGCCGCTGAGCCGCTCCAGGGCCGCGTGGAAGCTGCCGCCGGCACCCACACCCAGGGCCTCGGGGCCGAAGACCGGCACCATCTCTTTGAGACCATGGTCGGGAACAGTGGACATAGGCTGCCTCGGAGGACAGTCCAGGATGCCACGGTTGGCCCTACTCCTGGTTAAACCACCTAGTGGATGGCAGATCGCCAGGGCAGTGTCAGGATCACCTCGGCCTCCCGGTCCAGCCACCAGTCCAGCCGCGTTCCCGCCTCGGCGCCGAACCGTTCCTCGGCCAGACTCCGGTAGCCCAATGCATGACCGGCCTCGCACCGCTCCAACTCGAGCAGGAAGGCCAGCCAGGGGGCGGATCCCAGTTCGGGATGGTCGGTGCCTGCGCGCTCAAGCAGCCACAGCCGCTCGCAGCTGCGAGCCTCGATGAGTGCCGCGATCAGCAGTCGATCCAGCAGGCCCTTGGCCGCCTGTTGGTGCAGGGCCTTGGCGTAGGCGTTGCCGCCGTCCGGCTGGAGGGTCCACCCGAAGGCCTGGAGGGCCTCCAGCACCCGCCGGTAGTGATTCAGCTCCTCCTCGGCAAGACGCGCCAGCAGCACCGAGGCGCGCGGTGCGTCCGCGAAGGCCTGGCTCAGCTGGAGCGCCGTGAGCGCCGCCTTCTTTTCGCAGTGGGCGTGGTCGGACAGCAGCGCCGCAGGATCCGCGAGGGCCGTCTCGGCCCAGGCCGCGGGTGTCTTGACCCGCAGGGGCAGTGGGGGGCGGAAGGCGGTCATGGCCGTGCTCCGAAGACACCATTCAGGCCGAGGGCGCAGGTGATGACCGCGCCACCGATCGCCAGCCTCGGCCAGTCCACGGCCTCGCGGAAGACGAGACCGGAGGCCAGGATGGCCAGGGGAATCTTCATGTTGTTGAAAATGGCCAGGGTGCCGATGTCCGTCCGCCGGGCGCCGGCATTGAAGAGGAAGAACCCCAGGCCCGAGGCCACCACGCCCAGGTAGAGCAGCACCCCCAGCTGGCGCAGAGTCATGGTAAGCACCTGGTCCCACTGAACCCACGGTACGGCCATGCCCACCGCCACCACCGACGCGCCCAGGTAGAGCAGACCCATGAGGTCACGGTCCCGTTTCCCGGAGGCTGGCGCCTCTCGGCGATAGAGCACCTGACCGAGGGCGAAGCAGAGGTTCGCTCCCTGCATCAGGAGGAAGCCCCGAAGCATTCCGCTGCGCCCCAGGTCGGACCAGACGCAGATGCCCGTCCCCACCACCGCCAGCCCCGCCGTGAGCAGAAACCCCCAGGACAGGCGCCGCTCCAGCAGGTCGCTCAACAGGGTCACGAACAGGGGGGTGAAGATGGTGAACAGGGCCACCTCGGAGGGGCGCAACCAGCGGAAGGACGCGATGTAGAGCAGGTACATGAGCCCGAACTGCAGGGCCCCGATGCCAGCGAAAACCAGAATCTTTCGCCATGACAACCCCTTCACCTCCAGGAAGGGGAGGAACACCAGGGCCGCGAGAACGGTTCGGGCCGCGGTCACGAAGGGGGCCCCGAGGCCGCTCACCTGGGCCGTGAGGCCAAAGGACAGGGCCCAGATGACCGAGACGATCCACAGCAGGGACATGGCACTCCGCGAGAGGGAAAGCGATCAGTCGAGGCTTCGTCCCAGCTTCAGGAAGATCTCGCGCCAGGCTTCTGGCAGGGCGTCCGCATCACGGATGATGGTGGCCTCGTCGCCCCGGGCGAAGGGACCGGTGCGTCCCGCAGGGCCCCGTTCCGCCACATTGCGCAGCGTGGCTTCCGCCAGGGGCAAGAGACCCCGACCCGGCAGCGCCACGCCCTGGGCGCGCAGCAGCGCCTCGGCGCCCAGCCACAGGGTGGCCGCGTGGCCAGAGCTGAGCACCGCCGCCGCGTGGTAGAGCGGCTTCAGCTCCGCGGGCAGATCGAAGGCTGCGAAACCGAGGTCGCCGAAGGCCCGGCGCAGATCATCCGGCACGGCGCCGGTCATGGCCAGGGGTGTGCCGGTCCAATCGCGAGCCCGACCATCGAAGCTGGTCAGCGGATGGGCGCAAGGCACGCCCTCCAGGTGCAGACTGCCTGCCAGATGCACACAGCGATCCGGGAAATGAGCCGCCAGCCCAGGGATCGCCTGGTCCGGCACCGCCAACAACACCAACCCGTCGGGCCGGGCGTCGTGATCCATCAGCGCCGCACGCGGCCCCCAGGCCTCCGCCAGCGCCCGCCCCGCACGGCCCCGGCCCAGGATGGTGAATTCGGTAGCCATCCGCCTAGTGTGGCGCAAAACGGTCTTCGGTCCTGAGCTTCTCTACACTGTCCCCATGACCCACTCCCTCCCCGTTCCCTGGGGGCTCCCGCCCGATGTGCCGTGGCCGCGGTTCCTGCGGCTCCTGCGGCAACCGGATCCGCCGCGGGGATGGCTCGAATCCGCCGCGGACCTGCCGGAGTTGAAGAAACGGCCCCTGCTGCTGCGATGGATCGCCCAGCACCCCAAGGCCCCGGCCCACCTCCGGGCCCGCCTCCTGGCCCGACTGCCCTGGCGGGCCTTGGCGGCGGTGGCGGCGGACCCGGCGGCCCATCCCCAGGCCCGGCAACAGTCCACGGAAAAGCTGCAGCAGCTCTGGCCCGTCATGACCACCGGCGAGCGACGAAGCCTCGCCCTCCATGCTCCCCGGCAGCTCTGGCCCCTGATCTGGCGCACCCCTTCGACCAGCGTGCTGGCGGCCTTTCTCCAGCATCCGAAGCTGGGGCTGGAAGTGCTGATCGCCCTCATCCAGCCGCCGCTGCGCCCCACCTTGGCCGACGCCCTGGCCACCTCGCGCTGGCGCGAGATCGGCCCGGTGGCGGAGCAGGTGCTCCAGGCCCTGGACCGCAGCCTCCCCCTGCCGGACTCAGGCCTGGTACTGGGCCATGCCGCGCCCTGGATCAAAGCCCTGGACGAAGACACCCGTATCCTTGCGGCCAGTCGCATCGTCACGCCCGCGCTGCGGCGGATGGTGCATCCCAGGCCGGTCGAGAATGGCTAGGGTCTGATTTCAAAGTCCAGACCCTATGCCCGCTTCAGCACTTCCGCCACGCAGCGCTCGATCCCCACGAACACATCGCTCAGCCGTGCGTCGTCGAACATGTAGGCCGGTGTGGTCACCAGCTTGTGGGCCTCGTCGATGATGATCTCGCGGGCATTCGGGGTGTTCCGGTGATGCTGGCCCAGCTTCTCCATCGCGGCGGCGACACTCGGGTCGTTGCCCAGGGTCAGGTCGGTGGAGGCCGTTCCGGCCAGCACCAAGGCGACCAGCGCCGGGGCGATGCAGATGGCGCCCACGGGCTTCTTCGCATCGAAAAACCCGCGCAGGAAGGCCGCCACGTCGGGACGCACCTCCGCCTCGGCGCCCTTGAAGGCGAAGGAACAGTGGTTCTTGGCCACACCGTAGCCGCCGGGCATCAACAGGGCGTCATAGTCTTCGAGGCGGGCCTTGGCCAGGTCCAGGCATTGCCCCACGCGGGCGATGCGACTGGCCTCTTCCAGGATGTTCCGGACCGCGCCGGGCACTGGCTGACCCGTGACGTGGTTGATGACGTGATGCTGGTCGGCATTGGGAGCGATGCACTGGAACGCAGCCCCGTGCTGATCCAGGGCCAGCAAGGTGAGCACGGCCTCGCGCACCTCCGCGCCATCGAGATGGCCGCAACCGGCCAGCAGCACCGCGACCTTGAGCGTCTTAGCCATGGGGACCTCCTGATGATTGGGTTGATTATCCCTCGGAAGGGAATCGCCAGCCGCGGGAAGCCGGAGGTCTGCCTAGATTCCTCCGTGTTCTCCGCGTGATTCAGCGGTTCGTCTACCCTGGATCCATGCGCCTGTCCTCTCGTCTGCCACCCAGTTTCGAGCCGAACGCCCTGTCGGCCGCGCTGGCCCGTTCGGGTTCGGAGGGCCGGGAGATCCTGGACCTCACCATGTCGAACCCCACCCGCTGCGGATTCGCCTATCCGGAGGCGGAGATCCGCGCGGCTCTATCGACCCCCGGTGTGCTCGCCTACGACCCCGATCCGCAAGGGTCGCAAACCGCCCGGGAGGCCATCGCCGGCCACCACGGCCAGGGTCTGCGGGCGGATCACCTGCTGCTCACAGCCTCCACCAGCGAGGGCTACGGCCTGCTGTTCAAGCTGCTGGGCGACGCGGGTGACGAGGTGCTGGTGCCGAGCCCCAGCTATCCGCTGTTCGATTGGCTGGCCCGGCTCGAAGGCCTGCACGCCCGCCCGGTGCCTTCCTACTTCCACGACCGCTGGCACCTGGACCTCGGAGCCCTCGAATCGGCCGTCACGTCAAGGACCCGGGCCGTGGTGGTGGTGAACCCCAACAATCCCACTGGACAGTTTCTGTCGAGAACGGAATGGGAGGCCCTGACCGCGCTCTGCGCCAGACAAGGCCTCGCCCTTCTCGTGGACGAGGTCTTCGCCGATTACGCCCTCGAGGCTCCCGCAGATCGCCTGGCCACGGCCCTCCTGGACCCCGATCCGCCCTGCCCGGTCTTCCTTCTCTCGGGCCTCAGCAAGGTGGCGGCCCTCCCGCAACTCAAGCTGGGCTGGATCGCGGTGCGAGGCCCTGGCGCGGCGCAGCACCTGGAGGCCCTGGCTTTCCTGGCCGACCAGTACCTGTCCGTGTCCGCCCCTGTCCAGGCCGCGGCGCCAACCCTGCTGTCGCTGGCAGGGGGCATCCGGGACCAGGTGCGCGCGCGGCTCTGGTCGAATCTCGCCACCCTGGATGGGGCCCTGGCGGCACATCCTCGCCTCTCGAGACGCTCCGTGGAAGGCGGCTGGTCGGTCCTGCTCCGCCGGCCAGCCATCGACTCGGATGCGGCCTGCGCCCTGCGCCTGCTGGAACAGCACTCCGTGCTTGTCCATCCAGGTTCCTACTTTGACCTCCATGGAGATGGCACCTTGGTCCTGAGCCTCCTGAGCCGGGAAGCCACGTTCCGGGAAGGACTCCGGATCGGCCTGGCAGGGCTGTAGTAAATCAGGCCCTCACCCCCAGGTGCCGTAGAGAGGCCTGGGTCGCCTTGTTCCTTGGAGTTTCCCTGATGTCACCCAGCCGCTGGCTTCGCAATCTGCCCTTCCATTCGAAATTTCGCCTTCTTCTTGGCGTACAGGTGACACCTCTCCTGCTCATGGGTGGGATGGGCTGGTGGGCCCTGGGTCAGTTCGAGGCTGAACTCGCGAAGGCCAGTGGCCAGGCCCTCTCCGGACAGACGGCCCAGCTCATGACGAGTCTGAAGGTCGCGATGGGCGTCTTTGTGGTCACCGCCCTCACCCTCGGGATCTGGATCAGCCGAACGGTCGGGAATCACATCACGCGCACGGCCGCCGCCATTGACCGCTCCATGCAAAGCCTGGCCCAGGGCGACCTCACCCACCCCCCCGAGGTCCGGGGGCGGGATGAGCTAGGCCATATCGGGCAAGGCCTGGCCATGGTGGTCCAAAAGCTCCACGAGGACATCCAGGCCATCGTGGGCATCAGCGCACGGACGGCCTCAGGCGCCACCGAACTCTCTGCCACGGCGGACCTCCTGAACCAGACCACCCAGGAGATCAGCCGCAGCGTGGATTCCCAACGGGACGCCATGCAGCAATCGGCGACGGCCCTGACCGAGGTGAGCCGCTCCCTGGGCGATGTCCGGACCGAAGCCCGCAAAGCCGGTGACCTATCCAAAAACGCCCTCAGCATCAGCGCCCAGGGTTTGTCGGAAGCCGGGGAGTCGCAGCGGGCCATGGGCGCCATCGAAGAGAGTTCCGCCAAGGTGGGGCGCATCACCACCGTCATCGCCGACATCGCCCGCCAGACCAACCTCCTCTCCCTGAATGCAGCCATCGAGGCTGCCAAGGCCGGGACCCAGGGCAAGGGTTTCGCCGTGGTTGCCGAGGAAATCCGGAAGCTGGCGGAACGGTCCGGCCAAGCGGCCAAAGAGATCAGCGCCCTGATCCAGGAGAGCACCGAGCGGGTGGGGGTCGGATCCTCCGCTGTAGGCTCTGTCAGTCGAGCCCTTACGGCTCTGGAGGCCTCCATCCGGGAAAATGCTGAGCGCATTCACGCCATCATCCAGTCGACGGAGGCCCAGGCCCGCGCCACCGAGGCGGTCGTGGAAGCCGTGGGCACCACCGCCCAGCTGACGGAACGCAGCGCCTCCGCCACCACCGAGCTGGCCTCGAGCCTTCACGAGACCGCACGCACGGTCGAGGAGCTGGCCCAGACATCCAACCATCTGCGCGACCTGGGCGGGCGGTTCAAGCTGGCTTAGCCCCGGCCGGAGACCCGCCTGCTCGCTTTGCCCGCGAAGTCCCCCCGGATGTCTGCTGGCCCGCGAGCCGAGGTATCATCGGCGAATCCTATGAGCGCCCTCGCCTCCTGCCCCAGCTGTGGTGCCGCCCTGAGCTTCCGGCCCGGGACGATGGTGGCTGTCTGTTCATACTGCAAGGCGCTGGCGGCCCGGAAGGACCGCGATCCCGAGCTGATCGGCAAGGTCGCCGACCTGGTCGATACGGGCTCACCCCTGGGCCTGGGTGCCTCGGGAACCTACACGGGACGGGCGTTTACCCTCGCAGGCCGGGTGCAGTTGAAGCACCCCCTTGGCGGCGTCTGGGACGAGTGGTACCTCGCCCTCGACGATGGCCGCTGGGGCTGGCTGGCGGAAGCCCAGGGGCGCTTCTACCTGACCTTCACCCAGACGCCGCACGGCATCCTCCCCCCAGCCGACACCCTGCAGCCCGGCGGCCTCGCGGACTTGGGCCCCGACGGACTCTGGACCGTGGGCGAACTCAGCGTGGCCACCTTCCACAGCGCCGAGGGCGAGATTCCATGGGCCGTGGAACCAGGTGGCACCTACCGCTTCGCGGATCTCTCCGGCCGGAACGGGGCCTTCGCCACGCTGGATTTCAGCGAGGACCCGCCCCTCTTCTTCCTGGGCCGGGAGATCGCCCTGGCTGACCTCGGCCTCCGGGGCGGCACCCGGAAACCGCCCAAGGTGGGCGCCCAGAACCTCAACTGCCCCACGTGCGGCGGTGCCCTGGCCCTGCGGGCGCCGGACCAGACCCAGCGCGTGGGTTGCCCCAGCTGCGGCAGCCTGCTGTCCGCCGAGAATGGCAAGCTCGCTTTCCTCAAGAGCCTGAAGCAGCCGCATCAGGAGGTCGTGATCCCCCTCGGCGCCGAGGGCCTCCTGAAGGGCGAGAAGGTCATCTGCATCGGCCAGCTGCGCCGGAGCTGCACGGTCGAAGGCACGGTCTATCCCTGGAACGAATACCTCCTGCTGGACAGCCAGCAGGGCTTCCAATGGCTGGTGCAGAGCGACGGCCACTGGAGCCTGGCCGTGGCGGTGGCTCCCGGCGAAATCCCCTCGGCGCATGGCGAACAGAAGAACCTCGCGGCCCTGGGCACCTCCTGGCGGCGGTTCCAGGATGTGGAGGCCGTGGTCGAGGGGGTGTGGGGCGAGTTCTACTGGACCGTCGAGCAGGGTGAACGGGTCCACGTGACGGAATTCGTGGCTCCGCCCCGCAGCCTCACCTGTGAGCGTCAGTCGCACCAGGGCGGCGGCGGCGAAGTGAACTGGAGCCTCTCCACCTACCTGCTTCCGGAAGACGTCTGGACCGCCTTCAAGCTCGACAGATCCCCGCCCGCCCCCACCGGCATCGCCTCCTTCCAGCCGAATCCCCACAAGGTGGCGTTGGGGCAGTCCTGGCTTTGGCTCGTGGGCGCCTTGGGACTCCTGTTGATCCTGGTCATGGCCGAATCCGTGACCCATCGCAATGTGGAGCTGTTCCGGCAGCGGCTGGACCTCTACGAGATGGCGCGCCTCCAACCCGAGGCCGCCGAAGCCCTCCGCAAGGGCATTCCTGCGCGGAGGCCGGCACCCACATCGACATCGCCCCAGGCTCCCGCCGGAGCTCCCGCGGCCGCCGAAACCCAGGAGCCCGTCTTCTTCTCCGGCCCCATCGAGATCAAGAACGGTCACCGCAACCTCGCCGTCACCCTCAGCGCCCCGGTCAACAACGCCTGGATCGGTCTCGAAGGCGCCCTGGTCAGCGAAACCACCGGCGTGGCAGAACTCTTCCTGCTGGAAAGCAGTTATTACCATGGCGTCGAGGGTGGCGAATCCTGGTCCGAGGGAAACCACACCCAGACCGTCTTCCTCAGCGCCGTCCCCGCCGGCACCTATGTGCTCCGGCTGGCGCCCCAGTGGGACGGCAAGGTGCCACCCGTGCGGGCCGTGGAGGTGCAGCTGCGCCAGGGGGTCATGCGCTGGCTGTACCCCGGCCTCGCGCTTCTGGCCATCCTCCTGGTACCCCTGATCATGGTCTTCCGCATGGTGGCCTTTGAAAGCCGCCGCTGGCAGGAGAGCATGTACGCCCCTTACCCCACAGCTGTCGACGGTGACGAATGATGCGGATCCTCTACATGCTCTTCCTGGGCGGCGGCTTCAGCCTGATGGTGGCCAATGGCTTCTTCGGCCGGGAGTTCTTTGGCCAGCGCCGCCGGGCCGATCTGCCGCCCAGCGTGCGGCAGACGCCCGGTGCCTACCGGACCTTCCTTCACAACAACGGCTTTCATGGGGGCAAGTGATGATCACCAACCAGATGCTGCACCAACTCCTCGTTGCCGCCATCTTCTCCGTCCTGGGCCTCGTCATCCTCGGTCTGGTGTGGCTCTTCCTC
The DNA here is from genome assembly GCA_030824075.1 of Geothrix sp. Classification (GTDB taxonomy): domain Bacteria; phylum Acidobacteriota; class Holophagae; order Holophagales; family Holophagaceae; genus Geothrix. Next base: position 15,917 of record JAVBYJ010000034.1, on the reverse strand, counting down.
GTGAAGGTGCTCCCCTTCTCCCTGCGCAAGGAAATGGAGGACGATCAGAACATCGCCCTGGGCATCGTCCTCGGCTGCCTCATCCTGGGCATCAGCATCATCATCGCCGCCGCCATTCATGGGTGATCTGCCACAGATGAACACGGATGAACACGGATTGGATTCCGTGTGCGAATCGATCATTGGGGCGGCTTTTCGGGTCAGCAACGCCCTGGGAGCGGACTTTCTTGAGAAGGTCTATGAGAATGCCCTTGCTCATGAATTGGGAAAGTCGGGGCTTCCAGTGGCACAGCAATACCCGGTCAAAGTGGTGTACGACGGAATGGTGGTCGGGGAGTATGTCGCGGACCTGTTGGTTGCGGGTTGCGTCATCGTCGAGCTGAAATGCGTGAAGGGGATCGAAGACATCCACTTGGCACAATATCTGAACTACCTGCGCGCCACAGGGCTGCGAAGGGGCTTGATCCTCAATTTCCACTTCCCCAAAGTCGGCGTGAAGCGAGTCTCCCTATGACCCATCCGTGTTCATCAGGGTTTATCCGTGGCTAATTCAATTCCAGAAGGTCCCCTTCCCACACCTACGCTCAAGGCGCCGCTGCTTTTCCTAAGTGTGCTGCTCATCGCGTCCTGCGGGCTGATCTACGAGCTGGTGGCGGGGACGCTGTCGAGTTACCTGCTCGGGGATTCGGTCACGCAGTTCTCCACGGTCATCGGGGTGTACCTGAGTGCCATGGGGCTGGGGTCCTGGCTGTCGAAGTTCCTGCACCGCGGGCTGGCGCGGCGCTTCGTGGACCTGGAGCTGGCGGTGGCACTGGTGGGCGGATTCTCCGCACCCATCCTCTTCATGGCCTTCGCCCACACCCATGCCTTCCGGGTGGTCCTCTACGGCGTGGTGATGGCCGTGGGCACCCTGGTGGGGCTGGAGATCCCCATCCTCATGCGCATCCTCAAGGATCAGGTGCGCTTCAAGGACCTGGTGGCAGGTGTCCTTACCCTCGACTACATCGGCGCGCTCTTCGCCTCCCTGCTCTTCCCGCTCCTGCTCATGCCCAAGCTCGGCCTGGTGCGCACCAGCCTGCTCTTCGGCCTGCTGAACGCCGCCGTGGGCCTCTGGTCCACGCATCTGTTGCAGTCCCAACTCGGCCCCACGCGGATGATCCGCCTGCGTTGCGCGGTCGTCATGGCCCTGCTGGCCGTGGGGCTGGTGTTCGCCGGGAAGTTCACTCTGGCGATCGAGGAGGAGATCTTCGCGGACGAGATCGTCTACGCGAAGGACAGCGCCTACCAGCGCATCGTGCTCACCCGGGGCCGGGGCAGCTTCCAGCTCTTTCTCAACGGCAACCTGCAGTTCTCCTCCGCCGACGAGTACCGCTACCACGAGGCCCTGGTGCATCCGGCCTTCGCCGTGCGGCCGGGCGCCAAGCGCGTGCTGATCTGCGGCGGCGGCGACGGCCTTGCCGTGCGCGAGGTGCTGAAGCATCCCGCCGTGCAGGAGGTGGTGCTGGTGGATCTGGACCCCGGCATGACCGACATGGCGCGGAACCAGCCCATGGTGCGCCAGCTCAACGGAGCCGCCCTGGACGATCCCCGCGTGAAGGTGATCAACGCCGATGCCATGGTGTGGTTGCAGGAAACACCGGGCCCGCCCTTCGACCTCGCCTTCGTGGATTTCCCGGATCCCAACACCTACGCCCTGGGGAAGCTCTATACCTCGCGGTTCTACCGCATCCTCCAGCGCCGCCTCACGGACGATGCCGTGGTCGCCGTGCAGAGCACCTCGCCGCTCATGGCCCGACAGTCCTTCTGGTGCATCACCGCCACCATGGAGGCCTCGGGACTGAAGGTGCGGCCCTACCACCTGGCTGTGCCCTCCTTTGGCGTGTGGGGCTTCGCCCTGGCCTCGAAGCGCGACTTTGAGGTTCCCGCCCATGTGCTGCCCGGCCTGCGCCACTTGTCGGACGAGGCCACCGCCGCCATGTTTGCCTTCCCCAAGGATATGGAGCGCGTGCCCGTGGAGGTGAATCGCCTGGACAATCAGGTGCTCGTCCACCTCTACACGCGGGAGTGGCGGCGATGGTCCTGAGGGCACAAAAAAGCATGGGGTCCACAGATTTCACTGATTCACACAGATTGAAATGCACACTCAGCCGACCCATTCATGGGTATCGGACCGTAAGCATGGGCTCCAGTGGGGGCGCTAGGCCCGCGCCCCAAGAAAGGCGCCGGTCTGACGCCCCCACTGACCTCCGGCAGGGCCGGAGGCCGCCTCCGGCGGACCCATGCGCAGTGGGTCGGCGCTCCTCTGTGGAATCGGTGGAATCTGTAGATTCTTCTATTTTCTTTTCATCTATGCCATCTGCAGTTTCAAATTCATTTCCCTCTGTGGCCTCGCAATCATGAAGCGCCGCGACTTCCTGGCGGCCGCAGCCGCCTCGGCGATCCCCCTGGCCTGCCGCCCCAAGCCCGCATTTCCCTTCCCCGGCGAACTCGTGGGTCCCGATCTTCCCTTGGGTCACTGGCTGCGCGGGGGTGCCTTCCCCGATCCGGATCGCTTCGAACCGGTTTCCGTGCTCATCGTGGGCGGTGGTGTGGCCGGACTCAGCGCCGGGTGGCGCCTGGCCGGGGCGGGCCTCGAGGACTTCCAGGTGCTGGAACTGGAACCGGAACCCGGTGGCACCTCCCGCTCGGGCCGCAACCACGTGAGCCCCTTCCCCTGGGCCGCGCACTACCTTCCGGTACCCGACCGGGGCAACCACGCGGTGCTGCGGCTGCTGAAGGAATGTGGCGTGCTGGAGGGCTTCGATGCGAAGGGTGAACCCGTCTTCGCGGAAGAGGCCACGGCCCGTGCCCCGGAAGAGCGCCTCTTCGCCTACGGCCAGTGGTGGGAGGGCCTCTACCTGCGGGCCGGGGCCAGCGTCGAGGACGAGCGCCAGTACCACGCCTTCTTTCGCGAAGTGGATCGCTGGGCGGCCTTCAAGGATGCTCAAGGCCGTCCCGCCTTCAGCATTCCCCGGTCCCGCTGCTCGGATGCGCCGGAGGCTCGGGCCCTCGACAGTCTCTCCTTTGCCGTTTGGCTGGACGGCCACGGTTTCAGCTCCCCGCGCCTGCGCTGGCTGCTGGACTACGCCTGTCGGGACGACTACGGCTCCCGCCTCGATACCACCAGCGCCTGGGCGGGGATCTTCTACTTCGCCGCCCGCAAGCAGGGTCCGGGCGAGGACTCCCGGCCCCTGCTTACCTGGCCCGAAGGCAACGGGTTCCTCATCGACCACCTGCGCCGGAGTTGCGGCGACCGCCTGCGCTGCGGCGTGATGGCCACCTCGATCCGCCCGGACACGGACAGCCTCCTCGTCACCGCCTGGGATGCCACGAACCAGCGGCGCCTCGGCTGGCGGGCCAAGCGCGTGATCTTCGCCGGCCCGCAGCATGTGGCCCGGCACGTGGTCGAGGGCCTCGCCACCGTGCGCCCCGCCATGACCCGCATCCGCAATGCCCCCTGGCTGGTGGCCAACCTGACGCTGCGATCCCGGCCGAAGGAATCCGGCTTTCCGCTGGCCTGGGACAACGTGCTGCGCGATAGCGAAGCCCTGGGCTACGTGGTGGCCACCCACCAAAGCCTGCGGGATCACGGGCCGACTGTTTGGACCTGGTACCGGCCCTTCACCGGGCCCGACTGCGACGCCGAGCGGGCCCGCTTGCGCGCCATGGATTGGCCAGCTTGCGCGCGCATGGTGATGGATGACTTGCGCCCCGCCCATCCTGACCTGGAGGGCCTGGTGGCACGCCTGGACGTGATGCGCTGGGGTCACGCCATGGTGCGGCCCGCACCCGGCCTGCTGTGGGATCCGGACTTTCTCGCACTGTCCAAGCCGCACGGCGCCATCCATTTCGCGCACACGGAACTGAGCGGCCTGGCCCTCTTCGAGGAGGCCCAGGATCACGGCCTCCGGGCCGCGGAGGAAGTGCTAGCCGCCTACGGCCGTCGGGAGCGCAGCTGGCGCTGACTGCCGCCGCTCTTCGAAGGTGGCAGCCCCCTTTGCAGGCACGCGGATGATCCAGAGACGGTCGTAGGTGTCGAGGGACCAGTAGGGCACGGGGCCCTGAACGCCCAGGCCCCGCGCGAGCTTCTTCATCAGGTCGTGATGCCAGCAGACCACCACGGTCTGCCCCCGATGATCCCTCAGGATCTCGGCGGCCAAGGCCTCGCTGCCGCCCTTGGGCCGGACCAGGGGAACCAGCCCCAGCTTCGCCGCCACAGGTGCCATCGTCTGTTGCGTGCGTTTCCGGTCCGAAGTGCAGATCACGGTCGGCCGGAAGCCTTCCAGCAACGGCACCAGGGCCTGGGCCCGGCGCAAGCCCGCTTCCGCCAGGGGCGAGTCGCCATCGAAGATGGACTGGCGTTCCGCATGACGGAGGAGAACCACCGTCGTATCCTGCGCCCCCAGCAGGACCGCGAAGAAGAAGCAGAAGAAGAACGCGAACCGCCTCACCATCGCTCCGCGTCGGTTACGGGCGCCAAGGGCCAGGGATCGGCGGCGATCCCGTTCACCGTGGTGCCGCCCTGCAGGATGGGCCTGGTGTTGGCCAGGAATCCATGGGGGAAGATGGGCGTTGGTTCGCTGGCCGCGTCGAGACGGGTGATCTGTTCCACGGGCAGGGTCAGGTCCAGAGCCTTGAGGTTCGCCTCAAGCTGAGCCAACGTGCGGGCGCCCAGGATGGGGCTGGCCACGCCGGGCCGCGCCAGCACCCAGGCCAGGGCCACCTGGGCCACGCCCGTTCCCAGCTCGGCGGCCACCGCTTCGGCGGCCTCGATGATGTCGTAGTTGCGGTCATTGAGGCTCTTCGAGATGCCCGGAACATGGCGGCCTTCTCCCTGAGGCTGTTTGCCCCGCCCATATTTGCCGGACAGAAGACCGCCGCGGAGGGGCGACCAGGGCGTCACGCCGAGACCGTTGGCCCGGGCCATGGGCAGCAGATCGTGTTCGACGGTGCGCTCGATGAGCGAGTACTCGATCTGCAGCGCGATGAAGGGCGACCAGCTCCGGAAGATGGCTTCAGCCTGACCCTGCACCACCTTCCACGCGGGCGTGTCCGACACCCCGATGTGACGGACCTTGCCGGCTCGAATCAGGTCGTCCAGGGTGCGCATCGTCTCGTCGATGGGCGTGTGCGGGTCGTGGAAGTGCATCCAGTAGAGGTCGATGCAATCCGTTCGCAGGCGGCGGAGGCTCTGTTCCAACTGCTGCTGGATGGCCTTGCGTCCGGCCCCGCCCCCATTGGGATCGCCCGTGTGCAGGCTGCCGCAGAATTTCGTGGCCAATACCACCCGGTCCCGGCCTCCGCGTTCGGCGAAGTAGTCCCCGAGGATCGCCTCGCTGTGACCTTTCGTATAGATATTGGCCGTATCGATGAAGTTGCCGCCCGCTCCCAAGTAGTAATCCAGGAGGGCGCGGCTTTCCGTCAGATCGGCCCCCCAGCCCCAGTCGACACCGAAGGTCATGGTGCCGAGGCAGAGCGGACTGACCCGCAATCCTGAGCGTCCGAGGGTGCGGTAGTCGGTGAGCTTCATGGCAGCCTCCGGCAACAGACTAGCGCGGATCAGATGCCCGGATCCTCGTCGTGGGCCTCGTCTGGATTCGCCGCAAGGATGCCCCGGAAGCGTTCCAGGTTCGCCAGGAACAGGTCCACCAGGCGCGGATCGAAATGCGTGTCGTGCCCTTTCCGGATCAGCTCCACCACCCGGTCCTCGGGCCAGGGATCCTTGTAGTGGCGGCGGTTGCTGACAGCATCGTAGACATCCACCAGCGCGGTGATGCGGGCTTCGAGGGTGATCTCCTCCCCGCGCAGGCCCTTTGGGTAGCCGCTCCCATCCCACTTCTCGTGATGGCCGATGGCAATGCGGGCGCCCATCTGGATGAACGGCACGGTTGAACCCTTGAGGATGGTGGCGCCCATGCTCGTGTGCCGCTTCATTGTCACCCACTCCTCCTCGGTGAGGGCGCTGGGCTTCTGGAGGATGGCATCCGGAACACCGATCTTTCCGATGTCGTGCATGGGGGCCGCGGCCTGGATGGTATCCACGCCCTGCTGGTCCCATCCCAGGAGACGGGCCATCTCCGCAGCGTAGAGGCCAATGCGGCGGACGTGCATACCGGTCTCGTTGTCCCGGTGCTCGCTGGCGGAAATGAGGCGGAGGGCGATCTCTTCGCGGGAATCCCGGATCTCCAGCGTCTGCTCGCGCACCTTCTGGGCCAGCTGAGCCTCCCGGTCCCGGAAGGCGATCTCCAGCATCCGCCTGCGCAGGGCCCCGTTCACCTGCACCAGGATCTCCCGGGGCTGGTAGGGCTTGAGGACATAGCCGAAAGCCCCCTGCTGCAGGCACTCGATGGCTGTTTCCGCCCCCTCAAGGGAACTCACCATGATCACCGAGGTATCGGGAATGCGTGGCTGGATGGCCTTCACGAGATCCAGGCCCGAGGCGCCGGGCATCTGGATATCACACAGGATCAGGTCGATGCTGTCCTCATCCAGCACCGCCATGGCCCCAGGCACATCCTCCGCTTCGCGACAGCGGTAGCCCGCCTTGCTGAGGATCCGCTGGAGGGACAACCGCACAATGGGCAGGTCGTCCACGATGAGGACGCTGACCTGATGCGGCACCACCTGGATACCCTCGCCCATGATCCTCCCCTGACTTCCTGCTGAACGGTCCGTGGGATGGAATGCTGTAATCCGGAATGATTGCACAGGCAGAAAAAACCCGGATAACCACTTCTTGAAAAATCTTTACCGTATTGCTGAAGACAACATTCAGCGGGCCCATTCGAGGGAATCACGCTTCGCCGCGTAGTGCCCGCCGAGCTCCAAGGTGATGGCCCGCTCGCAGAGCTCCAGCGCGGCATGGAAGTCGCCGAGTTCGCTGTGGGCCTGGATGCCGCGTTCAAAGCACGTGAGGCCCTCCAGCATCCGCCGGTACTCATGCGGAAAAGCGGCCTCCAGCTCCGGCAGATAGCCGAGGGTCTGCTTCACCGATTCGGCGCAGGCCTCCCAGTCTCCGCACTGCCCCTGGGCTTCGGCGCTGAGATCGTAGGCCACGGCCTTGACCGCATTCGGCAGGCTGCCTTGACTCTCGAAGGTCCGACGCAGGTACTTCAGCGCGGATTCAGGCCCGCTGAAGGCCGCTTCGCGATGCCCCGCCAGCAGGTCCTCCAGGGTGTCCTTCACAGACTTGCGGACGGGTTCGTTGCGCTTGGCCATGCCGTTCCTAAGAAAAGATTTGGTCCACAGATTCCACAGATTGCACAGATTTGAAAAAGAATCGGGACGATCCGAACGAGGTGGGATCACCTCCATCTGAATCTGTGTGAATCTGTGAAATCTGTGGACAAGTTCTTTATTCGTACTCGATGGTCGCCGGCGGTTTGGATGTGATGTCGTAGACCACGCGGTTGATGCCCTTCACCTCGCGGACGATGCGCTGGGCGATGCGGTCCAGCAGCTCGTGCGGCAGCCGCGCCCAGTCGGCGGTCATGAAGTCCTCGCTGGTCACGGCGCGTAGGGCGCACATCCACTCGAAGGTGCGCTCGTCGCCCATGATGCCCACGGTCTGCACGGGCAGCAGCACGGCGAAGGCCTGGCTGGTCTTGCGGTACCAGCCGCTTTCCTTCAGCTCCTGCATGAAGATGGCATCGGCGTTCTGCAGGATGGTGGCGCGTTCGCGGGTGATGGCGCCGGGCAGGCGCACCGCGAGGCCAGGGCCCGGGAAAGGGTGACGTTGGTTCATCTCCTCGGGTAGGCCTAGGGCCAGGCCCGTGGCGCGGACCTCGTCCTTGAAGAGCTCCCGCAGGGGCTCCACGAGCTTCAGCTTCATGCGCTCCGGCAGGCCGCCCACGTTGTGATGGGACTTCACCAGGATGGCGCCGCCGATGCCGCTGCTCTCGATCACGTCAGGGTACGTGGTGCCCTGGCCCAGGAAGTCGGCCTTCACCTTGCCGGCTTCGCGCTCGAAGACCTCAATGAACTTGCCGCCGATGATCTTCCGCTTCTGCTCAGGGTCGGTCACGTCCGCCAGGGCGCCCAGGAATTCGTCGGAGGCGTCCACCCAGATCACCTTGAGCTCGAAGGGCGCGAAGTAGACTTGCACCTGCTTCATCTCGTCCTTGCGCATGAGGCCATGGTCCACGAAGACGCAGGTGAGCTGGTTGCCGATGGCCCGGTGCAGCAACAGGGCGGCCACGCTGCTGTCCACGCCGCCGCTGAGGCCAAGGACCACCGTGCCCTTCCCAACCTGGTCGCGGATGACCTTGACCTTCTCCTCAATGAAGTTCCCCGCGTTCCAGTCCAGAGCCATGCCGCAGCGCTTGAGGAAGTTCAGCAGCAGGGGCATGCCCTGGGCGCTGTGGGTGACCTCCGGATGGAACTGAAGGCAATAGATCCCGCGCTGGGGATCCTCCATGGCCGCCACGGGGACGCTGGGGGTCTTGGCCGTGACGGTGAAGCCCGCCGGGGCCACCTCCACGTGATCGCCGTGGCTCATCCACACCTGCTGGGCGTGGGGCAGTCCCGCGAAGAGCATGGAGCGTTCCGGCATGGCTTGGATCTCGGCCTTGCCATACTCGCGGCTGGCCGAGCGGTGCAGCTGGCCACCCAGGTTGCGGGCCAGAAGCTGCTGGCCATAACAAATGCCGAGAATGGGCACGCCCAATTCCAGGATGGCCGGGTCCAGGTCCGGTGCCCCCGGCTCCAGCACCGAGTTCGGCCCGCCGGAGAGGATCACGCCCTTCAGGTCGGCCCCCGCGATCTCCTCCGCGGTAGCACCACTGCTGTAGACCAGGCCGAAGGCCCCCAGCTCCCGGAGGCGCCGCGTGATCAGCCGCGTGTACTGGCTGCCGTAATCAATGATCGCGATGCGTTCATGGTGCATGGAGGCTCCTACTGCCAAAGACTGAAATCCGCCACGCGCAGGAAGGCCTGGCGGAGGCGGTGGAGCAGGCTGAGGCGCGCGGCGCGGAGGGCCGGATCCTCGCACTTCACCATGACGGCGTTGAAGAAGGCTTCCAGCGGCTGGGCGAGATCGGCGAGGGCCGCCAGCAGGACGGTTTGCTCGGTGGTGGCCTCAAGGGTCTTCAACCGCTCAGCCAGATCCTTCTCGGTGACGTCCTGCAACACCGCCGCCGCGAAGGCCTCTGCCGGGGCTTCGTCCTTCAGGATGTTGCCGATGCGTTTCGCGCTTTGTGCGAGGGAAGCGAAGCGGGCATCCTCTGCGAAAGCCGAGAGCGCCTCGCAGCGGGCTTTGAGATCCGTCAGGTCTTCCCAGCCGGTGGCCAGGGCCGAGCGGCGCACCGAACCTGCATACCCCACCTGTTCCAGCTGGTAGGCCACGCGATCCTTGAAGAAGGTCAGCAGCGCCTCGGTGGTTTCGGGCCCGGGTTTGGTGGCCCTGGCACCCACGGCACCCAGGGCCAAAGCGATGAGATCCCTGGGAGTGGTCGCCCAGCCCCGCTCCCACAGGATGCGCACGATGCCCTGGCCTGCGCGACGGAGCGCGAGGGGATCCTTCGACCCGGTGGGGATGAGGCCCACGGCGAAGCATCCAGCCACCGTATCGAGCTTGTCGCAGAGCGAAAGCAGGCACCCCAGAGGCGTTGAGGGAATGGCATCCTCGGCGCCGACGGGACGGTAGTGCTCCTTCACGGCCATCCAGACTTCCTCGTCGGCCCCTTCGTGCTTCAGATATTCGCCGCCCATGATGCCCTGCAGCTCGGGGAACTCGCCGACCATCAGGGTGCGGAGGTCGCACTTGGCTCGTTTCGCGGCTTCGCGCGCCTGGTTGACATCCACCTTCAAGGTCCCTGCAAGCCGTTCCGCGAGTGCTTCCACCCGTTCTGTCTTGTCGAAATAGCTCCCTAGTTCCCGTTGGAAGGTCAGCGCCTTGAGCTTTTCCAACCGGGTCGAAAGCGCCAGCTTGCGGTCCTCCGCATAGAAGAACCGCGCATCATACAGCCGGGCCTTCAGCACCCATTCGTTGCCGGCCTTCACGAAGCCTGCGGGGTCGTCCATGCGGTTGGCGGCGGTAAGGAAGCAGGGCATCAGGGCCCCGCCGGCATCCTCGATGCAGAAGCTCTTCTGGTGCTCGCGCAAGGACGTGACCAGCACCTCCTTGGGCAGCTCCAAGAAGGTCGCGGGAAAGTCGCCCCGCACGATCTTGGGGAACTCCACGATTTCGGCCAGGGTGTCCAGCAGTTCCGCATCAGTGACCACGCGGCCGCCCACTTTGCCAGCCAGGTCGTCCAACTGCTGCTTCAGGAGGTCCCGGCGCTTGTCCACGCTCACCACGACGCCTGCGGTCTTCAGGGTTTCCTCGTAGGCCTCAGGTGTGGCGATCTTGATCGGCTCGGGATTCTGGCGATGGAAAAGACGGTGCCCCCAGGTGGTGTTCGTGGCGGTGACGCCATCCACGGTGATAGGCACCACCTGCTCCCCGAAGAGGCACAGGATGTTGCGGATGGGCCGCACGAACTCGAAGTCCGACTTGCCCCAGCGCATGGCCTTGGGCACGTGCAGCCCCGCGATGAGCCCCGGCAGAGCCTCTGCCAGCAGTTCAATCGTGGGCCGCCCCTTCCGGGTGATCGTGACCACCGCGCAGGGCTCCTTCTTCCCCGCAGGCTGCTCGAAGCGCACGGCGCTGACATCCACGCCCCACTTCTCCGCGAACTTCAGACCCTGGATGGTGGGCTTGCCTGCCTCATCCACACACATGCGCTGCGGCGGACCGACCTGCGTCTCGGTCTGGTCGGGCTGTTGATCTGGAAGACCTGAGATGGCCCATGCCAGTTTTCGAGGTGAAAACGCCCAAGCTCCGAACAGTTTTACTTCCTCTGTTTTTGAGGATGGAGTGCGTATCTCTCGAATCTCTCCCGCGCCGAGGAGTTTTCCCGAAGCAAATAACGAAGAAAATGAGTTCTTACCACCAGCCAGCCAATCCCATCTCAAAGAGAAGGAACCTTCTTTTTCAATCATCGCTTTGAAAAGGTCGCTGAAGTCCTTTGCCAGAGGCTCCAGGAACCGCGCCGGAATCTCCTCACAATGCAATTCCAGCAGGAAAGTTTTGGTGGCGCTCACTTCGCACCTCCCTGCATCTTGCTTTTTGAATCTGTGCCATCTGGGGAATCTGTGGATGATCCTTCTTCGTGCTCCAGGAACGCCTTGGCGCACCCACAAGCCAGGTCCCGCACCCGCTTGATGATGCCGGGGCGCTCGGTGGTGCTCACGGCGCCACGGGCGTCCAGCACGTTGAAGGTGTGACTCATCTTGAGGGCCTGTTCGTAGGCGCTGAGGAAGTGGCCGTGGTCCTTGAGCAGGCGCCAGCCCTCCTTCTCGAAGGCGTCGAAGAGGGTGCGGTGCAGGTCGATGTCCGCGTGTTCGAAGCTGTAGGCGCTCAGCTCGAATTCCTCGCGCTGGCGCATCTGGCCGTAGGTCACGGGGAACACGCCGTCGTCGGTCTTCACCTCGCCATGCACCAGATCGAAGATGTTGTCGTAGCCGCCCAGGAACATGCAGATGCGCTCGATGCCGTAGGTCAGCTCGGCGCTCACGGGCCGGCAGTCCAATCCCCCCACCTGCTGGAAGTAGGTGAACTGGCTGATCTCCATGCCGTCCAGCACCACCTGCCAGCCCACGCCCCAGGCGCCGAGCGTCGGCGATTCCCAGTTGTCCTCCTCGAAGCGGAGGTCGTGCTTGGAGAGATCGATGCCCAGAGCCTCCAGGCTTTCGATGTAGAGATCCTGCACCTTGGCGGGGCTCGGCTTGAGGATCACCTGGAACTGGAGGTGCTTATAGACGCGGAAGGGATTCTCGCCATAGCGGCCGTCCGCCGGGCGGCGCGAAGGCTCCACGTAGGCCACGTTCCAGGGCTTGCTCCCCAGGGCGCCGAAGAAGGTGAGCGGGTTCATGGTGCCCGCACCCTTTTCCAGATCGTAGGGCTGGCCGATGAGGCAACCCCGGTCAGCCCAGAACCGCTGCAGGCGGAGGATCAGTTCCTGGATGTGCATGGAGGCTCGCCAAAACGAGCATTGTAGCGGGTTTTCAGGCCTTTGATAAGCTGGAGGGATGCCGATCAGGACTGCCCTTCCCCCCGATGCCCAGGCTCTGGCGAGCCTGGGTGAGCGCCTCTGGCGCGAGACCTATACAGGACTCATTCCCGAAATGAACCTGGAATTGCACCTGGCGGAGACCTTCGGGCCAGCCCAGCAGGGCGCGGAGCTGGCGGACCCCGCCAACGCAACCCTGGTGATCGAGGTGGATGGTGCCTTCCAAGGTTATGCCTTGCTCCGGGCCCGCGGCCCGGAGGTGGAAACCCCTACGACGTCATTCCTGCGACCCCTCGAAGTGGCGCGGTTCTACGTGGACAAGGCCCTGCACGGAACGGGAGCAGCCCAATCCCTGATGTCCGGCGTGCTTTCGTACGCGGCCACGGCTGGACACGATGGCGTCTGGCTGCAGGTCTGGGAGCAGAACCCCAGGGCCATCCGCTTCTACGCCAAGGCCGGCTTCACCGATGCCGGGGAAGCCACCTTCCGCGTGGGCGAGCAGGTGGACCGGGACCGGGTGCTGGTGCACACCTTGATGGCGCGGCCAACCTGAGGGCGATTCAGGCCTTGATCACGTGCGTGTCGGCGAGGAGGTCATGCAGGCAGCGGCGGGTGGTCTGGAAGATCAGGAGTACGTCCAACAGATACACGATGTTGCCGATGCCCCGGATCTTGAACGCCCCCTCCAGCACCAGCTCCACCACCCCGGCCACCACCACGAAGGGCAGCCAGCGGAGGAAGAAGACGCGCCAGATGCTGGGAATCTCACCGGCGCTGGTGATCATGCGAATGCCCAGAACCTTCTTGCCGATGGTCTGGCCGTTCCTGACCAGCAGGACGATCTGGGTGACCAGCACCGCCACGGCGATCAGGGTCGCCAGGCCCAGGAAGAGAAGCAGGGAACCCGTCCCACCCGACATCAGGGCCATGGGCACCATGAGGATCAGGGCTCCCAGGGGGGCAAAGGCCACAAGGCCGTCCACCAGGGCGGCGCCCAGGCGGCTGAGTCGGGTCGCGGCCTCGACTTCGTAGGTGTCCTGCGGCTGGTAGGGATCCATGCGCGTCCGCTCCTTCTTGACAGGGTGCAAAGGACCAGGGGCCTTGGCAAGGCTTCTCTGACACGGAAGGGGCTCTGTGACGGCAGTCCTTTGATCCGGCCCCGCCGCCCTGTAGAATCCTCGTTTCGCGGGGATCCGCATGACCCGAAAGATCGCACTCCTGGCCATCGGCGGAAACGCGCTGCTTAAGGAAAAGGAACGCGGGCTCCAGGAGGAGCAGTTGGAGAACGCCCGGGAAACAGCAGAGATGCTGGCGCGGGTGGTGGCCGAGGGCTATTCGCTCTGCGTGGTCCACGGCAACGGCCCCCAGGTGGGCAACCTGCTCATCCAGCAAGAGGCGGGCTCCGGCCAGATCCCGCCCTACAGCCTCGATGTCTGCGGCGCCATGACCCAGGGTTCCATGGGCTACATGCTGGAGCGCATGCTCATCAACCGGCTGCGCTTCCTCAAGATCGACGCCACCGTGACCTCGGTCCTCACGGAAGTGGTGGTGGACAAGGAGGACAGGGGCTTCCAGGACCCCACCAAGCCCGTGGGCCCCTTCTACCCCGAATTCCGCGCCCTGGAACTGATGCGCTCCAAGCGCTGGAAGATGAAGGAGGATTCGGGCCGGGGCTGGCGCAAAGTCGTACCCTCGCCCAATCCCATCGAGATCGTCCAGCTCGAGGCGATCAAAACCCTGCTGCAATCCGGCAGTTCGGTGATCGCTGGCGGTGGCGGCGGCATCCCCGTGATCCGGGACGCCAGCGGCTTCCTGGTGGGCGTGGAAGCCGTCATCGACAAGGACCGCCTCAGCGCGCTGCTGGCCACCCAACTCGGGGCGGATCTCTTCATCATCCTCACGGGCGTGGCCAAGGTGGCCTTGGATTTCGGCAAGCCGACGCAGCGATGGGTGGACCGCATCACCGCCAGCGAGGCGAGAAAGCATCTGGCCGAGGGCCAGTTCCCGCCCGGCAGCATGGGCCCCAAGATCGAAAGCGCTCTGGGTTTCCTGGACGGTGGCGGTCACGAAGTGCTCATCACCACCGCCGAAGCCTTGGCCACCGAAGATCCCGCCACCGTGGGCACGCGGATCGTGCACGACTGAATGGACCTGCCCCAGCTGAAGGAGCCCCCATGTACGCCATGATCATCGTCCGCTATCGCCGCCCCATGCCCGAGATCGAGGCGGTCACAGAGGCGCACCGGGCCTACCTCCGTACGCTCCAGGAGCAGGGCATCCTGGTGGCCTCCGGGCCGCTGGATCCCCGGTTCGGCGGCATGTGGCTGGTCCGGGTCCAGGATGAGAACCCCCTGGCGGACCTGGACGCCCTGCGCGATGGCGATCCCTTCCACCAGCACGGCCTGGCCAACTACGAGCTGCTCCCCTGGATGGTCATGCAGGGCAAGGAAGGCCTGGACCGGATCTAGTTTTCTACTTCGCCGCCTCCACGGCCTTCTTCGCTTTTTCGCGTTCGGCCTCGCTGGGCGTACCCCAGACCGCGCGGCTGGGTTTCTGTTTGAGGAGGGCCAGGAGTTCCTCGACCGAAGCCAGCGATCTGCGCAGGCTCTTCAGGCTCTGCTCCAGCTCGGGGCGGCCCTCGGCATTGAACCGGCCCATGAAGGCCTCGGCCTGCTTGAGGGTGGCGGCCAGGCTCACGAGGATCTGATCCAGCTCGGGGCCGCGCTTGTCCATCAGCGTGCGCACCGTGGCCAGGCTCTGGTCGAGGGACGCCAGGGCCTTGTCCGCCTCGCCCATGCTGCGATCCGCATGGCCCACCAGACCACGGCTTTCCTTCGCCAGGGCCTGGAACTCGCGCAGGGTGCCATCCAGGGAATGGAGGGCTTGTCGAACCGGAGGATGGTCCAGCACGTCGCCCAGCCCCTTGCGCTCGAGGCGGGCGCGCAGGCCATCCACCCCCGCGTTGAGGCTGGTCATGAGCTGGTCCGCGCGCTCCAGCACTCCGCCGATGGACACCCCCGCATCGCCCGGGATCTCATCGCCTGCAGCGAGCAGCACCGTGCGCTCCATTAGGGTGGGCAGCCGCAGATCGATCATCACGCTGCCGACACCCTTCGGCGCCAGATTCGCCCGCGTGCCCCGCCAGAGCCGGATGTCCTCGCGCACCGCGATGCGGGCCAGGAAGTGGTAGTCCTTCCCTTCCTGCCGCATGTCCACGCGCTCGACGGCGCCCACCCGGTAGCCCTTCAACTGCACATCCGTGCCCGGCGCCAGACCCTCCATCTGGTCGAGACGCACCACCAGCGGATAGCTCCGCTCCGTCACGGCTCCGGCGTTCTTGTAGGCCACCAGCCCGAGGAACAGGGCCAGGGACACCAGGACCAGCAGACCGAGGCGGGCATCCTGTTTCTCGAAGTTCATGGGGTCTCCAACAGGATGGGAAGGGGAGGCAGGTCGAGCCGGCCCGGGATCAGATCCAGGAAGGGTCCGGGCTCCTCCTGGGCGATCAGCAGGGTTCGGCCTTCGTCCGAGACCCACCCCTGGATCACGTCCAGGGCCACCGCCCGATCCGCCGTGTCGAGGCCTTCCAGGGGATCGTCCAGCAGGATCAACTCGGGCTCCAGAGCCAGCACCCGGGCGAGGTTGCCGTGCTTGCGCGCCGAGGCGCTGACCGCGTGGGGGCGAAGGTCCGCCACCGCCGAAAGCCCGAGGCGCTCCAGGGCCCCCGCCACCCGGCCCCGGATCTCGCCGGGCAGAAGTCCCAGAAACCGCAGGGGAAGGGCGACGTTCTCGCGCAGGCTGAGATTCGAGAGCAGACCCCCGGCGGCA
>JAVBYJ010000050.1 GCA_030824075.1 Geothrix sp. | reverse complement strand
CGACCAGGGCGGCGGTGGGGGGGGCGGCCATGCACGCGCGTGCCACGGGCATCAACTCATCCTGGCGACGGATGAGGGTAAGCATGTCCACGGCCAGGCGGGCATCGGCGGCGGTGAAGTCGAGGATGCGACCATCCGCCATGACGGCGCCGATCTTCTCCGTTCCAGCCTGCAGGAAGGTCACCAGTTTCATCGCGTGCTCCAGGGCAAAGGCCCAGTGTACTGCTTGATGAAAAACACTCTTGAGTCGTCATTCACCGACTCGCAAAAAGCTCTGACCTGCTGCGTGGCGTTTGAGAACCTGGGTACCCTTTTGGGATGCACCTCCCCCTCCTTCTCGCCAGCCTCCTCCTTCCGATGGCCGCCATGACCCAATCAGCCCCGGTACCCATTCGAGCGAGCCCTTCCAGGCCCGAGCCGCTGCAGGTTGGACAGATGGAGGTGTGGGTCATTCGGGACGGACAGATTTCCCTCGAAGCCTCACTCCTCCAGGGCCTTGATCCTGCCGACGCGCGGCGGATGCTGGGGGGCAAAGATGCCGCGATGACGCCAGTGAACGCATTCCTGGTGCGTATGCCTGGGAAGACGGTCCTCGTGGACACAGGCATCGGGAAGGATCCAGAGGAGGATTCGGGGCATCTGACAGAGCAGCTCGCGGCCGCGGGCGTGCAGGCCTCCGATATCGACCTGGTGCTCATCACGCACTATCACTTCGACCACATTGGTGGCCTGCTGAAGGCCGATGGGACCAGGGCCTTTCCCAAGGCGCAGCTTCTCGTCCCGAGGCGCGAGCATGACTTCTGGCTCCAGGATCCATCCAGGCTTCCGGAGCGCCTGAGGGGCCGAATCCCGAAGCTCAAGGCCATCTTTTCTGCCTATGAAAGGGCAGGTGCCTTTCGCGCCTTCGAGGAAGGCGCGAGCCTCGCCCCTGGCCTCCGCGCCGTGGCCGCGCAGGGACACACGGGCGGTCATACCATCTACACATTCACCTCGGAGGGCCATGAACTCTGGTGCATCGGTGACCTGATCCACTTCGGTGCGGTGCAGTTTGCGCGACCGGAGGCTGGCATCGCCTTCGATCTGGATGGCGAAATGGCTGTTCAGATCCGTCAGGCCTTCTTCCTGAAGGCCGCCCGTTCGAAGGCGGTTCTGGCGGGCTCCCACCTGCCGCAGCTCGTCCGCCTCGAGCCGAAGGGCGCCGGCTACCTCACAAGGCCCGCCCTTCAACCCTGAAGGACAGCGCCTGGCCCGGCTCGTTCGGCTCGTTCGAATTGGGCCGGTGGAACATGGCCCCGTCCAGCTAACGGGACAACAGGTCAGCGAGGGTTCCTGCGGCTTCCTGGAGGCTCGCCGGTGGTGTGCTCAGGGGTGGCATCAAGTACAGACAATCTCCGATGGGGCGCACCAGCAGGCCGTGGTCCAGGGCCCGGCGGTGCAGGCGCCAGCCGAACCGCACGTCGGGATCGTGGGCGGTTCCGGTGGCCGGATCCACCAGGCGGCACGCGCCGATGGTCCCGAGAACGCGGGCCTGCCGCACGGCCGGATGGCCAGCGAGGGCGGTGAAGGCCTCCTTCATGGCGAGATGCAGGCGGTGGGCATGGGCCATCACGGGCTCGTCGTCAAAGAGAGCGAGGCTGGCGCAGGCGACGGCACAGGCCGTGGCATTGGCGGTGTAGCTGTGGCCATGAAGGAAGGCCCGGCCCGAGGCGGGCTCGCCCCAGAAGTGGCCGTAGATGGCTTCCGTGGCCCAGGTGAGGGACAGGGGCAATGTTCCACCGGTGAGGCCCTTGGAAAGACAGAGCAGGTCCGGCGCCACGCCGGCTTGTTCGCAGGCCAGGAAAGTCCCCGTGCGGCCGAAGCCGGTGGCCACTTCGTCGAGGATGAGGTAGACGCCGTGGGCATCGCACTGGGCCCGGAGCTCCTGCAGCAGCTCCGGCGGCCACATGCGCATGCCCCCGGCGCATTGGATGAGCGGCTCGGCGATGAAGGCTGCGAAGCGTTCGCCATGCCGGCTGAAGAAAGCGCGGATGGCCTGGCGGGCGGTTTCCAGGCGCTCGGGCCAACCGGTCAGGTCGGGATGGATGTCGCAGCGGGGATCCTCGGGCACCTCCAGCCGTTCGCAGGCCAGCAGCAGGGGGTGGAAGAGCCCGGTCATGAAGTTTTCCAGCTCGCCCACGCCCACGGCGCCCAGGGTGTCGCCGTGGTAGCCGCCCCGCAGGGCACCGAAGCGGTCACGGCCTTTCTCGCCGCGCTGGAGCTGGGCCTGGAAGGCCATCTTCAGGGCCACCTCCACGGCCGTGCTGCCGTCATCCGAGAAGAAGGCCCGGGTGAGGTTGGCCGGCAGCTTGGGACGGAGCCGCGCCACCAGTTCGAGAGCGGGTTCGTGGGTGAAGCCGGCGAACATCACGTGGTCGAGCTTCGCGGCCTGCCGCTCCAGCGCGCTCACCAGGCGGGGGTGGCCGTGGCCGTGAAGGCAGGTCCACCAGCTGGAGATGCCATCCAGTACGCGCTCTCCGTTGGCCAGCAGCAGATCGCAGCCCTCGCCGCCCACGACGGGGACGGGTGGATCCGCCTCGTGGACCTTCATCTGCGTGAAGGGGTGCCAGACATGCGCACGATCGAGGGCGAGTCGGTCAGACCAATCGGGGAGCAGGGGAGTCGGCATGGCCTCAGTTTAGGACGTGGACCGGCACCGGCAGGAATTCCCGCAACAGGTTCGCGTTCTCTTCCGCCGCCTCTGGCAGCGCGCCATCGGCGCCGGGATTGAGCAGAATGGCTGCGATGCGCCAACCCCTCATCATCAGGGCCTCCGCCGAAAGCAGCGTGTGGTTCAAGGTGCCCAGACCCCCGAGGGCCACGAGCACGCAGGGGATCCGGGCCTGGTCCAGGGGGCGAAGGCAGACCCCGGAAGAGCTCCCCGTCACGGCGGGCGCGACCGGAGCGGTCCAGCCGGAGGCCCAGGCCAGAAAATGAACCTTCGGCATCAGAGGCACCATGAGGCCGCCCACGCCCTCCAGGAGCAGGCGGCCTTCGGCGGGGCGCAGGCACCATCGCGCGGTGGCGTCGAGGTCGAGGGTGCGCCCTTCGCGCTGGGCTGCGGCCAGGGGCGAGAGGGGCGCCCGCAGCAGCACATGGCTTTCGGCCGTGATGCCAGGGCCTGCGAGGGCGCTGGCATCGGCCTCGGGGTGATCGGCTCGATCCACACCGGTCTGGAAGGGTTTGCGGTAGACCACTGGTCCTGATGCGGCCCAGGCCCGGGCGAGGCGGGCCGCCACGAAGGTCTTGCCCACGCCTGTTCCGGTTCCGAGGATCCAGAGCGGGGCGGGAAGCGCGTCGAGATTCAGCATGGATCCAGGATCGCAGAGGGGGGCTGGAACCTGCAGGGTCTGCGGCGGAACCATGGTGGACATAGGCATCCGATGAAAAAAGACACAAAGGTTGATTTTAACTCTAGACATTTCCAAGGGGTAAATGGTTCACTCGCTCACCAAATCCACAAATCAGTGCGGTGGCCCATGACGGAAACGCGGGCGGTGTTTCGGAGGATCGGACCTAGAGGGCCGGTGAATGCCGCCTTGGCGTGGAAGCCCACGGGAGCACACGGGACAGAGACCGTCCGAAGGAATCGAAACGCAGGTTAGGAATCACGACTCATTCACTCAAGGAGGCTCCATGCGAACGCTGGCAACCCGTTTCAACACCCTCCTCCGCCTGGTGCTGGGCATCTGGCTCCTGGCGGGTCTTCCCCTTCTGGCGGCGGGCACCCTCGCCGGAAAGGTCACCCTCGCCGGTGGCCGCACCGCCATCGCCGGGGCCATGGTCACGGCCACCGGGACCACTGGTTCCTTCACGGCGGTGTCGGCTTCCTCAGGGGCCTACACGCTCTCTCTTCCCGCTTCGACCTACACGGTGGCCTGCGAGGCCACGGGCTTCACGCCATCGCTCCAGACGGTGGAGGTACGGGATCGCGGGCGCACGAAGCTGGATATTGCCCTCGCGCGGGTGGTGATCACCACGGGCACCCTGGCCGGGACCATCACCAGCAGTGGTAACGGCACGCCGCTGGTGGGGGCCTCGGTGAGTCTGTCGCCCGGAACCCTGCGCACGGAGACGGATGCCTTGGGGCACTTCGCGCTTCCAGCTCTGGTTGCGGGGGCCTACACGGCGACCGTGGCCATGGATGGTTTCGTGGCGGTCACTCGGCCGGTGGCGATCAGCGCCGGGGCCACGGCTACGCTGGATGTGGCTCTGGTGCCCGATCCTGCGCAGATCAGCGCCCTGTCGGCCACCCCGGCTGTCTTCATCGAAGGCTCGGCCCCGGTGGTGACCCTGGCGGCGAGCCTCTCGGGCGACATCACGACCTGGCAGTGGTCCCAGGTGAAGGGGCCCAAGGTCCCCCTGAGTGCCTCCGAGGCCGCCTCGGCGAGCGTGGATGTGCACGCCCTGGAGGTGGCCGTGGATACCGAACTGGTCTTCCGCCTGACCGTGGCGGGAGAGGATCAGATCACCACGTCGCGGGACGTGAGCATCTTCGTGGAACCCGTCGATATGAAGCCGGTGCTCGGCCCCCACGTCCAGATCGGGGGATCGACCACCGCCGTGCAGACGTTCAAGGATGGCGTCGTCGACTGGGCGGTCTTCAACATCGGCAGCCGCCTTTGCCTCACGGCCATCGGGCCGACCAAAGGGACTGTCCATTCGCTCTATGTGCCGGGCTTCATCCAGGACATCGACCTGGTGTCCTTCGGTGGGCGGCGGTACGCGTTGCTCTCCACCGGAAGCGAAGGAATCGTGGTGGTGGATCTCACCGTGCCCGCCACGCCCCAGCAGATCACCCGCGTGGGCATCAACTACTGGCAGGACGGCATCACGTTCACCGAGGGGGGGGGCGACATCCTCACGGGGAATGTGATCTCCAGCACCCATGCCCCGGTGGCCGCCCTGGCCACGGATGGGACCACGCTGTTCATTGCCGATCCTGAGTACGGGATCCACAGAACCGCCCTGGTGAACCTGCTGGGCGCAGGTGGTCCGGTGCTGGAGCCTGACGGCACCCTGAAGATCGATCAAGAAAAGTTCGTCCTCCAGTACGCGGGCGAAAACCCCTGGGGCAGCCCGGTGGATCTCAAGCTGTACGGTGGGCGCCTCTTCGTCTGCATGAAGGAACTGGGGCTCGGGATCTTCGACCCCGCCACCCTCGAGCAGGTGGGACGCTACAACCTCTACACGGACACGACCATGACCGAGGACTGGTTCATGGATATGGACATCAGCCAGGCGGTGCAAAAGGATCCAGCCACGGGCGAGCCCTTTGTGGATGCCTTCACGGGGATGCCCGACTACCGCCAGACGAATTTCGAGCTGGCGGAGGTGATGCGGAACAACGTGGTTGCCCCGACCCCATGGGCCGACTTCGACCGCTACGGCAAGTTCTACTACAAGGCCCAGGGCGTGGACATCGCCGAATTCAACGGCCGAACCATCGCCTACATTGCGTACTCCTTGGGCGGGTTGGTGGCGGTGGATATCACCGGTCATCAGGGCGCGACGGCGGGGACCTTCCTTCGAGCCCCCTACCTCGGCTATGTGCCGGCAGTTCCCGCCAACGGCCCCGACAAGATCACCGGAACCCAGTCCCAGAGCCTTCTGCCCTACTACGGTGCGGGCATGCTCAAGGAGTCCGGAATCGTGGATGTGAAGATCCGCGGCGACTACGTCTATCTGACGGATCATTTCGCGGGGCTGCTGATCGTGGAGCATGCGGATCATCCCGAGACGGGCTGGAAAGGCTCTGCGGGAGCCTACAACAACGACACCGATGGCATCCCGGGGAACCACTTCCCGGATACGGAGTTCATCACCTCGTACGACATGGCGGCCTGGAATCCCACGGATAACGAATCCATGCCCAAGTGGATGTACCAGTCTCCCTGTCTGCTGGTGACGGCGGAGATCAATGGTCACGGCAACCGCCTGCTGCTGATGGATGACATGGATCTGGCCGGCGCCGGGAAGGTTGACTTGCTGGCCTGCTCCGGGGCCGGAGGTTTCAATTTCGTGGACATCCTCAACTTCGCCGCCCCCACCATGGCGGAGCGCTATGCCGTTCCGGCGTACTTCCCCACCACCGACGAGATTGGCGCGAAGGCCGACGGCACTGCGGGCCAGACCATCTCCGTCGGTCACGCCGTGGGTCTCGCCGCCTCCGGGAACCAGGTGTACCTGTCCGACGGGCCCCATGGGATCTCCGCCTGGAAGACGGTGGATGATGACGGCTATCCGACCGACGCCTTCCACCTGGTGGCCAACACCCTGCAGGACGAGTACCCGGAGATCGTCGGTGGCGTGACCATCTATCCCGCCTCCCACGCCGCGAACATCGTCTTCGATCCCGTCCATCAGGTGGCCTGGTCCAGCAGTTCCAGCCTCGGCTTGCGGCGGGTGGATGTGGCGAAGGTCGAAGCTGGGCTCGGTGCCGTAGGGGCGCCCCTCCTGCTTCCCCTGAAACTCACCGACCTCTTCGAGCACAACGGCCTGTCCGGCACCGTGAAGGGGCTCCAGTACCAGGACCACTCCTATGATGTGGAGATCAAGGGCGACCTGGCCTTCACGGCCGATGGCAGCAATGGCCTCACCGTCTACGACACGACCAAGGATCCCACGGTCATGGGCAGCGGATTCGTCGTCGCCAACCTCGGTGGCGGCAGCGGCAAGCCCCCCCTGGGAACCGCCTCGGGGATCGCCCTGTGGACCGAACCGAACGGCGGACGGTCCTTCGCGTTTATGGCCTGCGGCCCCCGTGGCGTCGGCGTGGTGGACATCACGAACCTTCAGAACATGAAGCTCGTGAAGGTCTTCGAGCCCATCAAGGTGGAAGAGGGGAAGGTCGGTGCCGCCGACGGACAGTCCGTGGACGTCAAGGTGGTGGGGAATCACGCCTACTTCACCTACGACAGCTTCGGGGTGGTCTGCTACAGCTTGGCCGACCTCATCGCTCCCCTGCCTGCAGGGGTGGATCCCACCAGCGTCTGGGAGAAGGATTCCACCGGGACCCAGATCTACGACTACCGCCCCGTGGCCGTGAGCCGCTTCAAGCTCCAACTGGTCCCCGGCTATGAGGACTGGTCGGGTGGGGCGGTCAAGATGGACTACACCCTGGTTAACGGAAAGCTTGTGTTCTACGTGGCCTTCGCCGAGGCGGGCCTGCTCAAGCTTGACTGGACTGATCCCGTTGCACCGGTCCTGAAGGGTGTCGCCGCCACCGTCGGCGAATGTTCAGCGGTTGCCATCACCAACGGCAGGCTATATGTGGCTGATGGGACCGGCGGGATGGTCTCCTTCAAGTAGACATGAATACCGGAGGGCGGGGTTCTGGCCCCACCCTCCGGTCTGTTCAAGGCCCAGGGCAGCTACTTCTTCAGCTGGCTCAGCATCTGCCGGGCCTGGGCGGCCTGGTCGCTGGCGGGGGCCGTGGCGATCACTTTGTTCCAGGCCTTGGCGGCCTCGTCGGGCCTGTGGAGATCGCTGGCATTCACCACGCCAATGTTGAAGAGGCTTTGAACATGGTTGGGGTCCAGCTTGTTGGCCTTCTGGAAGTTCGCGATCGCCTTGTCGAACTGACCCAGCTGGCGGTACATCACGCCCTGGTCGGTGAGCACATTGGGATCCTCCGGCTTCAGGGCCAGGGCTTTGGCATAGGCGCCGACTGACTTCTGGAACTGGTGCGTGTCGAAATAGTCGTTGCCGAGGGCGACCCAGGCGTCGTGATTCTTGGGATCAGCCAGCACGGCGGCCTCGATGCGGGCGATGCGGGCCTGGGCCTCGGCGC
>JAVBYJ010000083.1 GCA_030824075.1 Geothrix sp. | reverse complement strand
GCCACCTCAGGGCGGGGGGCGGCTGAATCTGGGCCAGCAAGGCATGGACCCCTGCCTCCGGCGGCACGGCGGGCACCCGCAGCAGGACGATGGGGGGATGATCCACGGTGTCGGACCAGGCCGCAGGCTGCAGGGCACGGGCTTCCAGCGGGGCTGGATCCCTGGGGTCCGCGGCGAGTCCCTGTGTGAAGGCCCCGGGGGCGGGAGGAAGGGGAAGGCTGGCCCGCCAGGGAAGCCCTTCGCGGAGGGCCTGGCGGCCCAGCAGGGCACCGACCCTGGCATCGTCGCAGGCCCCCAGGTGGATGGGCGTTCGCAGACGCTCCTGGAGCAGGGCCTTGAGGGCTCTCAACTGCCCGAAGGCCGCAGGCCAGGTGCCACCGGCCCGCTGAAATTCTGCGCCGCCCACCAGGGAAAGCCGCCAGCCCACGGCCCGGCGGGAAAAGGGCAGGTCCACCCAGGCCCCTGCCGCCAAACGCTGGGCCAAGCCGCGTTCGGCCGCACCTTGGGCCTCCGACATCGCCGCCACCAGAGCCTCGCCCGAGGCGAGGGCAGGGAGGGCCCCGAGGGGCAGCGTCACGTCGCCCCACAGCCAGCCGGGAGGCACTTCTTCCCCGGGGCTTGTGGTGCCTTGGGCTGGGAGGTGCCATGCAGCATTCGGGCGCGGGACCCAGCCCAGCACACCCTGCCGCCAGTGATCCCCGGCCGTCCCCTCGGGTGGCTCCGGCGTGTGGACCCAGCCCCGGAAGGCGCCC
This sequence comes from Geothrix sp., assembly GCA_030824075.1. Classification (GTDB taxonomy): domain Bacteria; phylum Acidobacteriota; class Holophagae; order Holophagales; family Holophagaceae; genus Geothrix. Next base: position 7,112 of record JAVBYJ010000083.1, on the reverse strand, counting down.
CCGGGCAGCTGCTGGGCGGCCTCGGGTCCGAGGTGCAGGGTCAGCCGAGGGATCGCCGATATGGCTTCCCACCATCCCTGGCGGGACTCTGCGGGCAGAGCCTCCATCCAGGCGGGCGGATGGTCCCACACGAGGCCAAAGCCGCCGGGGAGGAGGTGGGCCAGGTTCATCAGGCGGGCCAGGGCCCGGCCGGGCGCGGCGTGGACCGATGCGAGCCCCTCTTCCAGGAACCGGGAGCCTGCCCAGCCGGCCCAGGGCGCGTCCGGTGCGGAACGCAGCAGGAATCCCCGTCCTTCGGTCCCGATCATCGGGCCTCCCCATGGCGGGAGGTGGGTCCGAACATCGCCCGGCCCACCGTTCCCGGCGCGAAGGCCAGGTCCCAGCGGTCGCGGAGCCGATGGGCCGCGTGGCGGGCGGCCTCCACCGCAGTCATCCCCTGAAGGCGCAGGCCCAGCCAGGTGGCCGACAGGAGGCAGCCGGTTCCCCGTCGCTCACCCGGAAGGCGCGGGGCAGGGTCCATCGCCTGGATGCCCTCCCTCGTGATCCAGACATCCTGGACCTGGTTCCCCTCCCCGTGGCCCCCCTTGAGCCAGACGGCCATGGCGCCAGCCTCCAGCCAGGGGGTGGCGAGGGCATCGGCCGGGGCGCTCCGGATGGCCTGGGGGGGCAGGCCCGCGAAGGCGGCCGCCTCTCCACGGTTGGGGCTCACCACCCAGCCACCCATGGGCAGGAGGTCCGCGGCCATGCGGCGAAGGTCCGCGCCGTCATGGAGACCCACGCCTGCGCTGGGCGCGAGGATGGGGTCCCAGATGCGGACGGGCGGGGCCAGGTGCAGCACGGTGGCACAGAGGCGGCGGAAGTCCTTGGCCTCAAGGGCGCAGAGGCTGAGCTTGAGGCCCCATTGGCCCGTCAGGTGCGGCGCCAGGGTTTCGAGGCGCTGGACCGCGTCCATGGCGGGAGGTTCGATCCGGCTGCAACCCAGGCCGTTCTGAAGGGTCTCCGCCAGGCTCACGGCCATGGGCTGGCAGCCAAGTTCAGCCAGGGTCATGGCATCCCGGATCAGGCCCGCCCCGCCGGACGGATCCATCCCACCCAGACAAAGGGCGACCGGCGGGGTGCTGGGGCGGTTGACATCCATGGCGAAGTCCCAGGATGACACAGGATGACCCCCGGAACCCCGGGCTAGACCTTCCGGTCGGAATCCACGATCTCGGTGACCCGCAGCCCCAGGCTGTCTTCCAGCACCGTCACTTCACCGCGGAGGAGGACCCGATCCTTGCAGAGCACATCCATGGGCTCCCCCGCGCTCTTCTTGAGTTCCACCAGCGAACCGGATTCGAGGTCCAGCAGTTCGCGGATGGTCAGGCGGGCCCGGCCCAGCTGGATCTCCAGCCTGAGGGGCGTGTCGATGAAGGGCATGACCTCCGCCACCACCTGCTCAAAGCTGAGCGTGCGATCGCTGTCGATCCGGTCCCCCCGCTTGATCATGTCTCTCCCACCGGTCCTGTCAAAGCATGGACCCACACCCGGACCACCGCAACGGCTGTGCCAGGAGCCGCTCTCGCCACCGGGGCGAACAGGTTGTTGTTGAAGGCGGTCCCTATTGTTGGATCGCCCAATCCACGATCAGCACGCTCTTGATGGGCCGCTTCGGCTTTTTGTGTTTGGGGTCCTCTTTCTCCCCAGCCTTGGGCGGGTGGGGCCTGAACTGCTCGTTCAGCTTGTCCTTGATTTCCTTCCGCAGGGATTCGCGGGACTCCGCATCGGAAGCTTCCTCCACGCTCTTGCCCGAGAGAGAACTCAGGACGATGGACTGGACAAGGCTCTTCTCGGCGGAGGGTTTGTCACCGGCGACGAGCTTGCCCAACTCGGTGTCGCAGAACAGGATGTTCAGTTCGCATCGCAGGAAGGCGTTCCGCCGCGGACCGGTCAGGTTCACGGTCCGGGTCAGCACCATGACCGGCGAGGCGTCGGTGCTGCTGTGCTTGCCGCCCTCCTCGTTTTCACCGGTAGCGCCACAGTCCTCGGAGTCCTCGTCGGTGAGGGAGGTCGTCTCCGCGGCCAGCTCCTCGGCCTTGACCTTTTCGGCCTCCGCCGCCTTGGCGGCTGCCCGCTTCTTCAGGAACACCATGGTCCCGAACCCGCCGCCACCAAGCACGGCCAGGGCGGCCACGATGATGATGATCAACTTGAGGGGACTCTTTTTGGGGCCGACTTCTTCGTCAGACATGGGGACCTCATCGAATGCCGCTTCATCGGGCGGATTCCATCACGGCCTAAATTGCAGCAGGCATGTCGAACATCCCGCTTTTTCTCACTGGAATAGGGATTTTCCGAGGCAGCTCAGGCGTAGCAACACTGATAGCCTATTTCTGCGGATTCAGGATGCTATGAGGAGCTAACCATCAAAAAAACAGTACAGAAATGAAGCGGGACCTGTCGAAACAGGCCCCGCCGATCCTGGAATCCGGCTGATCGCCGGCTGGCCAGATCCTACTTGCGCTTCTTGCCACCCTTGCCGTTGACTTCGTCAGCGAGCTTCTTGCCGGGCTTGAACTTGGCGACCTTCTTGGCAGCGATCTTAATGGGCTTGTTGTCGCGAGGATTGCGGCCGGTACGGGCGCCGCGGTTGGCGACCGAGAAGGTGCCGAAGCCCACGAGGGTGACCTTGTCGCCCGCGCGCAGGGCGGCGGCGATGCCACCGAGAACCTGATCCAGGGCAGCAGCGGCCTGGGCCTTGGTGATACCGGCTTTGTCGGCGACGGCACTGACCAGTTCAGCCTTGTTCATGGAAACCTCCAAAATGAGGGATCTGTGTCCCCGGGTTGAAGAAAACGGATTCAGCTCCGATAGGAGATGACCGTGTTTGTTGGGTCTTCAAACATCAAGGGCCCGGAAAGGCCGATGAATCCTGTATTTCCTAAACTGCCAAGAAACTACGCCGCAGACACAGCACGGTCAAGGTTTTTCTTTCCAAAAAAAGCGGAGATCGGCATTCCTGGGGGGTCTGGAGAGCCATGGAACATCCGAGGGGCCGGAAATGCTCATGTGTAAGTCTCATGTATCGCGCAGATCCCCGTAGAACGGCCTCCTGGAGCCTCCAGGGCTCCGGGAGGCCCCATCCAGCCCTATCATTAGGGCCATGTCATATCCCTTCTTCCTGACAGTGGCCTATGCAGGATCCGGATTCCACGGCTGGCAGATCCAGAGCTCGTTGCGGAGCGGGCAGGGGGACCTTTGGAAGGCGCTTCAATGCTTCGAGCCTGCGCCGCCGATGCCTCAGGGGACGGGGCGCACGGACGCGGGTGTCCACGCCAGGGCCCAGGGGGTGCTCATTCAGACATCCCGCGTCTGGGAACCGTACCGCCTGCTGGCGGCGTTGAACGCCCATCTGCCGAAGGACATCCGGGTCGTGGCAGCGCGCCCCGCGCCCGAGGGCTTTTTCCCCCGCCACCATGCGGTGGCCAAACGGTACATCTACCGCCTGGGGCTCGGGCCCGCGGAGGACCCGCTGGCGGCGGCCTTCCGGTGGCATGTCCATCAGGCGGCGCCCTTGGACCTGACGGCCATGACCGCGGCGATCCCTCCCTTATTGGGAAGCCATGATTTTTCGAGCTTCCGTTGCGCCGACTGTGCCGCGAAGACCCCGGTGCGCACCCTGCACGGCATCCGTATCCTGCCCGTAGAGGGTGGCGTGGAGCTGGTTTTCGAAGGCAGCAGTTTCCTCATGCATCAGGTGCGGATCATGACCGGAACCCTGGTGGAGGTGGGACGGGGCCGGAGGCAAGCCGATTCCCTGGGCGAGGTGCTCGCCGCCCGTGACCGCACCCGGGCCGGCCTCACGGCCCCCCCGGAAGGCCTCTGCCTGGAGAAGGTCTGGTACGAGGCCCGGTGGGGCATGAGTGAGCCCTGTCCCTGGGGCGAACGGGACTGACCCGCCCAGCTCTCGATATTTCGGTAATCGAGGTCTCGGTATGCCGGGATCGGTGACATTTTTATTTGAATCAAATATTTTAATTATTTATATAATTTGATTTATATGTTTGGCATAAGGATGGCTCTATGGGGAGGACCGCCGCATGCGGTCACACAGGAGAAACCCAGATGACGACATCCTTGATCAACACCGAGGTCAAGCCCTTCTCGGCCACCGCCTTCCAGAATGGCAAGTTCGTTCCCGTGAGCGACGCGGACTTGAAGGGCAAGTGGTCCGTGTTCTTCTTCTACCCCGCGGACTTCACCTTCGTCTGCCCGACCGAACTGGGTGACCTGGCTGATCACTACGCTGAATTCCAGAAACTCGGCGTGGAAATCTACGGGGTATCCACCGATACCCACTTCACCCACAAGGCCTGGCACGACACCTCGGAGACCATTGGCAAGGTCAAATACCCGCTGGTGGGGGATCCGACCCAGGCGATCTCTCGCAACTTCGGTGTGTTGATTGAAGACGCCGGCCTGGCTGAGCGTGGGACCTTCGTGATCGATCCGGCAGGTAAGATCCAGATCATCGAAATCAACGCCGGCGGCGTGGGCCGCAATGCCGAAGAACTGCTGCGGAAGATCAAGGCCGCCCAGTATGTCGCCAGCCATCCTGGCGAAGTCTGCCCGGCCAAGTGGCAGGAAGGTGAAGCCACGCTGGCCCCGTCGCTGGATCTCGTCGGGAAGATCTAGCCGGTTTGCAGCATGAAGGATCTGCCCGGGTGCGCGAGGCGCCACCGGGCAGATCCTGACGATTGGCAGCGCAAAGGACTCTGGGCACGGCTCCGGAGTGTTTTGCCCTGTGAATCGAACACCCTTCGCCTCATTCCAGAAGCCTTTGGAGAAAACCATGCTCACAGCAGACATCAAGGCCCAGCTGAAGGCCTACCTTGAAAAACTGGTCCAGCCGATCGACCTGGTCGCCTCGCTCGACGAGGGCGTGAAATCGCGGGAACTGCATGCGTTGCTTCAGGACATAGCGGCCCTTTCGGACAAAGTGAGCCTCCGGACCGATGGCCACAACCCGCGCCGTCCCTCTTTCGGCATCAGCCAGGCGGGCGAAACCCCGCGGGTGCATTTCGCCGGGATCCCCATGGGGCACGAGTTCACGTCGCTGGTGCTGGCGCTCCTGCAGGTCGGCAGCCATCCACCCAAGCTGGACGCGGAGGTGATCGAGCAGATCCGTGGACTCAAAGGCGCATTCCGTTTCGAGACCTTCGTTTCGCTCTCATGCCACAACTGCCCAGAGGTGGTGCAGGCCCTCAACACGATGGCCGCGCTCAACCCGGAGGTCGAGGCGGTGATGATCGATGGCGCGCTGTTCCAGGCTGAAGTGGAGGCCCGCCAGATCATGGCTGTGCCGGCCATCTTCCTGAACGGCGAGGCTTTTGGTCAAGGACGGACCAGCACGGAAGAGATCCTCGCCAGATTGGACTCCGGTGCCGCGGTGCGGGAGGCGGAGAAGCTCAACCAGAAGGACGCCTTCGACGTGCTGGTGGTTGGCGGCGGCCCGGCGGGTTCCGCGGCCGCCATCTATGCGGCCCGCAAGGGCATCCGCACAGGTGTGGTGGCCGAGCGCTTCGGCGGCCAGGTGCTGGACACCCTGGGCATCGAGAATTTCATCTCGGTGAAGGAAACCGAGGGCCCCAAGCTGGCGATGGCGCTGGAGCAGCATGTCCGCGAGTACGAGGTCGACATCATCAATTTGCAGCGGGCCGAGGCCCTGGTGCCGGGTGAAGCCGGTGGCCTGACCAGCGTGCGCCTGGCAAGCGGCGCAGTGCTCAAGGGCAGGACCGTGATCCTGGCCACCGGCGCCCGCTGGCGGGAGATGAATGTGCCGGGCGAGCAGCGCTACCGTTCCAAGGGTGTAGCCTACTGTCCCCATTGTGATGGCCCGCTGTTCAAGGGGAAGCGCGTCGCCGTGATCGGCGGGGGCAATTCCGGCGTGGAAGCCGCCATCGATCTTGCCGGCGTGGTTTCCCATGTGACGCTGATCGAATTCGACCATGAGCTGCGCGCCGATGCGGTGCTGCAGAAAAAGCTCCACAGCCTACCCAACGTCGTCGTGATCACGTCGGGACAGACCACAGAAGTCCAAGGCGACGGGCAGAGGGTGAATGGGCTCGTCTACAGGAACCGGCTCAGCGGCGAGACGCACACGCTGGCACTGGAGGGCATCTTTGTTCAGATCGGCCTGCTGCCGAACACGGATTGGCTCAAGGGTACGGTCAACCTCTCGCCACGGGGCGAGATCGAGGTGGATTCGCGGGGCCAGACCTCGGTTCCCGGTGTCTTCGCAGCCGGGGACGCAACCACGGTGCCCTTCAAGCAGATCATCATTGCGATGGGGGAGGGCGCCAAGGCCAGCCTGGGTGCGTTCGAACACCTGATCCGGACCTCCGTGCCAGCCTAGGGGTCCTCCGCGAGGGCGGCCCTGCTTGAAATCAGCCACTCAGTCCAGATAGAAACCCACGCCCTGCCACACCTTGAAACGGGTCTTGCCGTCCTTGGAGGTGGCGGGGTCGAAGACGAGGTGCTTCGCGGCTTCCACACAGGCCTCACCGGCCTCCTTCACCTCGGTGGCGTCGCCTGGCAGTCCCTGGATGAGGCGCGCGGAGAGGACGTCCCCTTTTTCACTGATCAGGACATTCACCACCACCACGCCTTTGGGACGCCCGGCGAAGATGCTTGAGGCTTTCAGGCGGGGGATCACGCGGTTCAGATTGATGGGACGGGCGGGCTGGATGTCCTCGCCAAGCACCACCAGATCGCCCTCAACCGGCACTGTGCTCGTCTTGCGTTGAAGCTCTTCATTTTCTTCCTTCAGGCGCACGGCTTCAGCCTTGGCCTCCGTGGCGGCCTGCCTGGCCTCTCTGAACTCCGCCAGAATGGCGTCGCCGCCGCCCTGGTTCTCCTTGAGGGTGGCCTTCAACTGATCGACCTCCTTGCGGCCGAGCTCTCCTTCCGCCCGGGCCAGATCGCGGGCCTTGCGGGTGGCGGCAAGTTCTTGCTGAACGTCATCCAAGGCAGCCAGCCGCTGCTTCAATTCATCACGTTCCTCGGTGAGCTTCTTCACCTGCGCTTGGAGCTGGGCGGGGGTGGGCTTCTTCGCCGCTGCAAGGGGCAGGGCG
>JAVBYJ010000060.1 GCA_030824075.1 Geothrix sp. | reverse complement strand
GAGGGTCTCGCGCAGGATCTCGGCCAGGGCTGTGATGTGCGCCTCCTCCAGGTGGGCGCCGGTGGTGATCCTCAGGCGCGCGGAACCCTCGGGCACGGTGGGTGGACGCACGGCCCGCACGTCGAATCCTCGGGCCTGGAGCGACCCGGCGAGGTTCATGGCCTCAAGATCCCCACCCACGGGGACCGGAACGATGGCCGAGGGAAAGCCGGGCCGGTTCAGCACCCCGCGGAGGCGGTCCGCGTGGGCCAAGGCCCTGGCCCGGCGCCAGGGCTCCGCCCGGGCGAGACGAATGCCTTCCAGGGCCGCACCGAGGACGGGCGGCGGCAGGGCGGTGGAGAAGATGAAGCCCCGGGCGGTGTTCACCAGATGGTCCCGAAGCACGGCATCGCAGCAGACAAAGGCACCGAAGGCGCCGATGGCCTTGCCGAGGGTTCCCATGACGAGCGGCACGCGGCCGTGGACGCCCTGAAGCTGAGCCAGCCCCGCACCGTCTGACCCGAGCAGGCCGGTGGCATGGGCTTCGTCGACGAGCAGGAGGGCGCCGAATCGCTCACACAGATCCAGCAGGGCCGGGAGGTCGGCCGCATCGCCATCCATGCTGAACACCGCGTCCGTGACTACCAGCGCCAGGGCGCCAGTGGGGGCCAGGGCCCGCCAGACAGAGAGCTGCGCTGCCAGGTCCTGCAGGTCCAGGTGTCCGAAGAGGCCCAGATGGGCGCCGCCAGCCCGGGCCAGACGGCAGCCGTCCACCAGGGAGGCGTGGTTGAGGGCATCGGAGAACACCGCATCGCCCGAACCCACCAGCGCCGGTACCAGCGTGGCGTTGGCCTGGAAGCCCGTGTTGAAGAGGAGGCAGGATTCCGCGCCCTTCCAATGGGCCAGGACGGCTTCCAGGTCGTCGTGGAGGGGGCTGCTGCCCCGCAGGAGCCGGGCGGCCCCGGCGCCGGTGCCGAATTCCCGGGCGGCGGTCGCAGCGGCCTCAGCCAGGCGAGGATCCCGTCGAAGGCCCAGGTAATCGTTTGAACAGACATCCACCCCCGTGGCTGGTCGGATGGCCCGCTCCCGCCCCAGGGCCCGCCGGTGGTCGGCCTGCTGCCGGAGGCGGTCTTGCCAGGGAGGTGGGATCACGGAACCTCGGGGCCGTTCACGGCAGGGAAGGGTGGGGGGAATGTTAGGATCTGAGGGGGATCCGCTTTCAGATCCCCCTTGGAGCGTGGCATGGATCTACAGCAGTCGTGGCAGGGCACTTCGGAAGGGACCCGGTCCCGCCTTGATTTTGTCCGTAGCGTCTACCTATGGCTCATGGGTGGCTTCGCTGTGGCGGCCCTAGGGGCCCTCAGCGCCCCCTATGTGGCCATGGCCCTGGTGCCCGTGGCGGGACGCTTCCTGGGCTGGGTGCTTTTCGGCATTCAGTTCGGCACCCTGCTGTTCGCCTCAGCGGTGAGCCGCCGCGCACCCCTGAACCGTCTGGCCTATGTGCTGTTCACCTTTGTTTCAGGCGTCATCGCGGGCATCGTGGCGCTGGTCGTGGCCCAGGGGGCGGGCTTCATGCCCGTGTTCACCGCTCTGGGGCTCACCGGGGTGGTCTTCCTCACCCTCACCATCACGGCGGTGGTGTCCAAGAAGGACTTCAGCTTCCTCCGGAACTTCGTCATCGTGGGCATCGCCGTGATGTTCTTCGGAAGTCTGGCCGCGGCCATCTTCCACCTGGAGACCTTCAGCCTCGTGATCTCCGGTGTCGCGGTCGTCGCCTGCTCGGCGAAGCTGCTCTGGGATACCTCGGCCATGCTCCGCACGGAGGATCTCAGTGATCCCGCAGGTTTCGCCCTTTCTCTCTTCGTGAGCCTCTACAACATCTTCATCGCCCTGATGAACCTCCTCGGCGGTCGGCGCCGTTAGCGCCCTCCCGGTATCTAAGGAACCCCATGCTCCGTGCTTCCCTGATCTCCCTGATCGCTCTAGGCGCCGTCGCCCAGGAACCGGCCAAGGCGCCGACCCCTGCACCCGCCTCTGCCGTTCCAGCTCCAATCCCCGCCGCCCCCAAGCCCGAGGACGTGGTGCTCGCCAAGATCGGCGGTGAGTCGATCACCGAGGCGGATTTCCAGGCCGCCTTCCGCCTGCTGGGCCAACAGGAGCAGATGCAGGTCCTCATGGTCCAGGGGGGCAAGGACGAGTTCGTCAAGCGCATGGCCGAGAGCAAGCTCCTTTCCGTGAAAGCCAAGCGCATGGAGCTGGACAAGACACCGAGCTACCTGCGGGCCCTGGAACGCACCAAGGATGACCTGTTGGCCCGGGAGTTCCTGACCAAGGAGGGCGAGGCCCTGCAGAAGAAGCTGATCGTGAGCGAGGCGGACGTGAAGGCCTACCACGACAGCCATCCGGAACGGTTCAAGCAGCCGGAGCTGGCCTCGGTGCGCCATATCCTGGTGGCGGTGAAGCAGGGCGATGCTCCCTCCGGCCTGACGGATGCCGAGGCCAAGGCCCGGATCGCGAAGATTCAGGCGGAACTCAAGAAGGGCGCCAAGTTCGAGGCCCTGGTGAAGACGTACAGCGACGATCCCGGCAGCAAGGAGAACGGAGGCCTCTACGCCGATGCCGACCCCTCTGGCTGGGTACCCGAGTTCGGCGCCGCCGCCCGCACCCAGCCCATCGGCAAGGTGGGTGGCCCGGTGAAGACCATGTTCGGCTACCACCTCATCAAGGTGGAGAGTCGTAAGCCCGCCCGGCAGCTCCCTTTCGAGGAGGCCAAGGGGCCTGCGGAAAAGATGGCCCAGCAGGAACGCCAGGTCGCGGTGTGGAATGAATTGATGGACGGTCTTCGCAAGGAGATCCCTTTCGAGCTGATGAAGCCTGCACCGATGCCCGCTCCGGCGGCGGCCGCGCCCAAGGCCGCCGAGCCCGCCAAGACGCCTGAGCCCGTCAAGGGCGGTGCCCAGTGAGGATGTTCGCCCCCGCCCTGGCGGTCCTGCTCTGCCTTCCGGCCCTGCAAGCCGAAACCAAGCCGGATGTCCGCGAGGAGATCCTCGTGGTCGTAAACAAGCACATCATCACGCGGCGGGCGCTCACCCAGGCCGTGGAACAGCAGCACGCGGCGCTCTACCGGCAGTTTTCCGGCAAGGAATTGGACGAGAAGCTGATGAATGCCCGTGAGAAGACCCTGCAGGGCCTTGTGGACGCATACCTGCTGGAAGACAAGGGTTCGGAACTGGGTTCGCCCGTGACGGACGAGTACGTCCGCGCCAGCCTCGACGGCATCAAGAAGGAGAACAATTTCGCCACGGACGCCGACCTTGAGCGTGCCATCAAGGGCAGCCTGGGCATCGGGCTGAACGAGTTCAAGAAGCGCCAGAAGCAGCAGGCCACCCAGCAGTTCGTGCTGCAGCGCGAAGTGTTCTCCAAGGTGGCCGTGGAGGACAACGAACTCCGTGCCTACTACGAGGACCACAAGGACGAGTACCGCCTGCCCAGCCGGTTCCGCATCCGGGAACTGGTGCTCGCCAAAGGAGCCACGGCCGAAGACCAGGCCGAGGCCCGGAAGACGTTGGAGACGGTCCAGACCGAGTTGAAGGGTGGCAAGTCCTTCGAGGAGCTGGCGCGCCACCATTCCACCAGCCCCAGCAAGGCCACCGGGGGCGACCTGGGCTGGATGAACAAGGGATTTCTGCGCGCCGCCATTGAAGACGCCGCCGTGAAGCTCAAGCCTGAGCAGGTCTCCGCTCCCATTGAAACGGACAAGGACATCTACCTCATCCAACTCATCGCGCTGGAGGATGCCCCCGTGACGTCCTTTGCGGAGGTGAAGGCGAAGATCCTTGAGAAGCTGCAGGAGCCCAAGGCCCAGAACGCCATCGAGCAGTACCTGGCGAGCCTGCGGATGCGGGCCAACATCCGGTACTTGATCCCGAAGGAACAGATTCTGAAGGGGTAGTGGGATGCGACTGGATGCCTTCCTCAAGAAGAGCCTGCTGATCAAGCGGCGCGAACTGGCCAACCAGCTCTGCGACGAGGGGATGGTCCGGGTGAACGGCGTCCCGCGGAAATCCAGTCAGGACGTGAAGGCCCAGGATGAGCTGGAATTTCCGCTCTACAACAGGGTGCTGAAGGTCCGGGTGCTTGCCCTTCCAGAGGGCAACGTGAAGAAGGCCGATCAGTGGTCGCTCTTCGAGGTGCTTGAGGACAAGCGGATTCCCCTGGAGTTGGGTTATGGGGACGAGGACCCCTTCGCGGCACCCCCCAAGGCACCCCGAAATCATTGACAATCGCTGTCGCATGCAGGGCTCTACCCTGAGGCGAGACCCGGAGTTCCCATGCCCGATCAGCCTCTCATTCGATCCCTCAAGGAAGGAGACCTCTTTCAGGGGTTCCTTCTGGCCCAGGAAGCCGCCTACAAGGTCAGCACCAAGGGCAGTGAATACCTGGAGCTGAAACTGGCGGACGCTTCCGGTGATCTGAAGGCCTTCCTTTGGGATGTGCGGGCCGTGGAGGGCGACATGGATGCCATTCGGTCCGATGTCTTTGTGCGCGTGAAAGGCACCCTGACGAGCTACAACGGGCGCCTCCAACTCAAGGTGGACAAGGCTCGATTCGCCGCGGATGCCGAGATTGGTGATTTTTCGGCCTTCTTCCCCGTGAGTCAGCGCCCGGTGCCTGAGATGCTGGCGGAAATGGACGGTTTCATCGGGTCCGTACGAGACCCCTGGATCCACCAGCTCCTGTCGGCCCTCTTCGTGGAGGACGCGGCCTTGCGGGCCGCCTTCTCCCAGGCGCCCGCCGCCAAGTCCATGCACCACGCCTATCTCGGCGGGCTCCTGGAACACACCCTGTCGATCCTGGGCATGGCTGAGCGGGCCTGCGGGCACTACCGCGGGATTAACCGCGACCTGGTGATGGCGGGTGTCTTTCTGCACGATGTGGGCAAGACGGCCGAGCTGAGCTACCAGCGCAGCATCGGCTATACGGACGCGGGCAACCTGCTGGGCCACATCGCCCTGGAAGCCGAATGGATCGGCCGAGCGGTAGGCAAGATCTCCGGATTTCCAGAAGAGCTGCGGATGCAGATCCTGCACATCGTTCTCAGCCATCATGGCCGCCTCGAATTCGGTTCACCGGTGCTTCCCAAGACGCCTGAGGCCCTGCTGGTCCATTACCTGGATGACCTCGACGGCAAGCTGGAAGTGATGTTCCGGGCCGTGAAAGATGAGGCGGGGGGCGGTTCCTGGAGCCCCTTCAGCCGGGCCCTGGAGCGGATGATCTACCGGACGAGGTGGCCCGAAGTCGGCCCTGTCCAGAACTGATCAGGTCTGTTCCTGCCCGACCAGATATGGACGGAAAGGGCCGCCCGGGAGGGGGTTCTGGGCAGGTCCCGCAGGGCACGATCCATGATGAAGTGCTGACAATTCAGGGTCTGTGTCCATTTTGTCGCGGTAGAAAATTCCTGGCACGGCTCTGGCTCAGAAGGAGGTCTGACCCTCTGAGGTGCTCCATGAAGCTGTCCCGCAAGGCCAAGCGCTACGACGATTCTGTGCTTCCTGGTGAATTCCAGGGCTTCGAGACCTTCCATCAGGCCGATATCGAGCTGGATGGAACCCTGGATGGATTCCTTCGCCGTGGAGAGCATGGCGTGCAGCTGGGCGAGATGGTGCTGGAACGGAACATGCCGAAAAAACTCAGCTTCGCCAAGCTGAAGACGAAGGCGGAAAAGCTGTCCGAGCAGGTGAACTACCTCAAGGAGCGCCTCGAAATTGTGGACCACGATCGGCGGGGCATGTACATCCAGCTCCGCAGCCTGCCGCCCTACAAGGACGACACCCAGATCCAGTTCAACGAGATCAGCATCGGCAAGAACAAGATCGTCGTTAAGCGCATCGCCTTCTACCGGAAGGACGAAGTGAAGCAGCAGGTGCCCCTCCAGCTGTCCGAGCTGGAACTCAAGCGCCTCCTGTTCGATATTCGACAGGCGATTGCATAGGTGTTTGTTTGTTGTGATTAGATTGGGAAGGGGCGCCTTGGAGCGCCCCTTTTTGTCAGACTTGGCTGCCCCGCCAGAGGTCGGCCCTTTTCGGAGAAAGCCGCCTTTCGGCGGCTTTCTGCGTCGGTGGCATAAACACCTCATCGGGTCCCGACTCCGAATGCGCCACTGGCGCGTCCTCCGTCACCCGATGGGTGTTTACATCATCGCCATCCAACTGCCCGATTCGCCGCGGATGGGGCCCTCGGGCAGGTCACTTTCCTTGAAGAGGAAGTGGCTGCTGTTCCAGCTGCCGCAGCTGTCGCACCGATCGGCATAGTCCTGGGTGCGGTTGGCGCAGACAGCGCACTCGAAGCGCAGCTTCAGGACGCCCAGGTTGCGAAGCAGCTGGCGGTATTCGTTGAGCGCGGCATCCAGGCGTGCCCGACGGCTGTGGATCTTGGCCATGAAGAAGAAGAGGATCGGGCTGTAGACCACCTGGCTGCGAACCTCCTGGAACAGGTCCAGGGCCTCATCCAGGATTTCCAGACGGTAGAGCATCTTGCCCAGAAAGAACTTGGCGGTGGTGGCGTGCTTGGAGGTGGCGGCCACGCGGCGCATGAGGGCGAGGCCATCCTCGGGCCGTCCCAGCTGGATGAAGTAGTCCTCCAGTTCCTGAAGGAAGGTGCCCTCGCCGGTCTTGCGGAAGCCCTCGATCCAGATCTCCAGACCCTGGGCCTCCTGGTCCTGAAGAATCATGCAGCGCCCCAGGCTGAGGTAGGCCGGCACGAAGTCGGGTTCGTCCTTGATGACCTGCTGGAAGACCTGGGCCGCATCCTTGAACTGGTCCTCGTCCACCTTGGCCATGCCGACCTGGTAGGCCAGTGCGGAGCCCTGGGCCCGCTCACCCTGAGTGAGTTCGCTGGCGAAGTTTGCCAGCAGCTTCTTATGGGCTTCGGCGGCTTCCTCCCAGCGCTGGGCCTCCATGTGGAGGGCCCGCAGACGCCGCCAGGCGCGGAGGGCCTTCTTGGGATGGTCGGCGACCAGTTTCTTGAGCACCGCGACCGAGGCCTCGGAATTGCGCACGCCCATCAGTGCCTCGGCCAGCTGGTAGCGAGCCTCGACCTGGTCGGGAGCGTCGAGGCAGATCCCCTCGAACAGCTTCACCGCTTCGTCGGCGCTGCCGGTCTTGATGAGGATCTCACCCAGCAGGATGCGAGCGGGGATGTGCTCCTTCCGCTGCTCAAGGATGCTTTCGAGGATCTCCTTCGCTTCGCGGGGGAGCCCATGGGCGACCAGGTCCCGGGCATCCTGCATGCGCTCGGAGATTCGCTTCACCAGGCGGGTGTCGGCGGAATCATTGAGGCCACGGACCAGTCGCACCAGCTCCATGATGCCGGTGTAGAGCACGTTCAGGAGGAACCCCAGCAGGAAGGCGAGGAGAATGACGCTCTGGATCTTGATGCTCTCGCCAAAGATCATGACCTCGCGGACCAGCAGGTCGTGGTTGGTCAGATAGAGATTGCCCAACACGAACAGGACGAAGGCCATCAGCACGAAGAAGAAGACGTTCACAAGACGCATAGGCTGACCCCAAAAGCTGTGCCTAGCATGACAGGAGCGCCCTCAGTCTTCAGGCCTCGATGGGGCGGTCGATCCAGGCCTTTGCGGATTGGAGGTCTTCCCATACGGCGCGGCGCACCTCCTGGGTGTACTGGCGCAGCACATAGGCGGGATGGAAGGTGGGCATCACGGGGATCTCCCGGCCGCCGACCTGGACGCGTTTCCATTGCCCGCGCACCCGTGTGATGCCCTCGCTGACGCCCACCAGTTCTCGCAGGGGCGTGGCTCCGAGGGTGACGATCACGGCGGGCTGGATCAACTCGATCTGCCGGAGCAGGTATCCCAGGCAGGCGTGGGCCTCCCCGGGCGTCGGGGTGCGGTTATCCGGGGGGCGGCACTTCACGATGTTCGCGATGTAGATCTCTTCTCGCTTCATCCCGAGGGCGCCGATCATCTTGTCCAGCAGATCGCCGGCTTTGCCCACGAAGGGGCGACCTTGCAGATCCTCGTCCCGGCCCGGACCTTCGCCCACGAACAGGAGCCGCGCCCCGGGGTCTCCTTCCCCGAAGACGAACTTCATGCGGCCCGACCCCAGGGGACAGGCCAGGCAGCCCTGGATGACCCGGTGCAGGTCCGCAAGGTTGGCCGCCTTGGCCACGGCCTCGGGAGGTGGGCAGCCGATGGGGTCGGAAGGCGGTACGTAGGCCGTGGGGGCT
>JAVBYJ010000066.1 GCA_030824075.1 Geothrix sp. | reverse complement strand
CAGGGTGTAGGCCACGATGTCCATGTTGCGGTTGCCCGCGAAATCGAATTCCAGGTTGCTGATCTGCGGCGCGTAGTCCCGGCGGCTGAGGGCGTAGAGGACCTTGCCCTCCGGATCCCAGGCGGGCTCGGTGACGGGGAACAGCTCGCCGGTGAGGCGGTGCAGCTGCTGATCCGACAGGCTCCAGACATGGAGGCTACGGATGCCGTTCAGGTTGGCCAGGGAGAAGGCCAGGAACTGACCATCCGGTGACCAGGCCAAATCGCCCACCCGGGCGAAGGGATCTTTCGCCGCCTTGACCAGCTTGCGGTCGGCCACGCCCAGGACGTAGATGACGCCATCCTTGTCCGTGAAGGCGAGGTGCTTCCCGTCCGGCGCCCAGTTCGGCGCGTTCAGCATCACCGCCAGGCCGGAGGTCAGGGCCTCGGGTTTGCCTTGGCCATTCTGATCCACGAGGTAGAGCTGATCCTCGCCGCTCTGATCGGAGATGAAGGCGATCTTCTTCCCGTCCGGCGACCATCGAGCCTGCCGGTCGTGGGCACCGGAGCTGTTCGTCAGGTTGCGCACAGGGCCCTTCTCGATGGGGACCGTGAACACGTCCCCCCGGGCCACGAAGAGGGCCCGTTCGCCCTTGGGCGACAGGGCGAAGCCTTCGATGTTCCGCTCGGCACTGATGCGCGAGGGCCGGGAGGCGCCGCCATCGGTCGGCACCGTGATGGCGAGCCCCTTGTCGCTGCCATCCTGCACATTCATCACACGCAGCTCACCATTCAGCTCGTAGACGATGCGGGCCTGTTCATCGCTGGAGGGCCAGCGCACGTCCCAGGTCTTCTGGAAGGTGAGCTGCTTGACGGCGTCCGTGGCCGGATCCACCGCGTAGAGATTGAGGGTGCCGTCGCGATCCGACGCGAAGTACACCTTGTCGCCGATCCACATGGGATCACGCTCGGTGCGCTTGCTGGCGGCGATCTTCTTCTGCTGCCTGGTGGCCAGGTCGAAGACGTAGAGGTCCTGCGCCCAGCCGCCCTCGTACCGCTTCCAATGGCGGAAGTCCCGGAACATGGGCGCATAGGCGATGCGTTTCCCATCCGGCGAAAAAGCGCCTGGCCCAGCCGTGGGCATGGGCAGCTTCGCGGGCAGGCCGCCGTCCAGGGCCACGGTGTAGAGGGCCGTTCGGCTCAGCACGCCATCGGCATCGCTGGCAGCCCGGAACATGACCTTGGATCCGTCCGGCGTCCAGCCCACCACCTGGTGGTCGTAGCCACCCCGCGGCGGCATCGGGCCTGCGGCGGGATCAAAGGTGAGCTGACGGGGGACGTCACCGCCGCTGGGGATCACGTAGACCTGCTCGTCGCCGTCGTACTGGCCGGTGAAGGCGATCCACTTGCCATCGGGACTGAACTTCGCGAAGAGCTCCAGCCCCGGGTGAGCCGTCAGACGCGCAGCGGTCCCGCCGGTGGCAGGAGCCGCCCAGAGGTCGCCGCCATGGGTGAAGACCACCCTGTCGCCGTGGATATCCGGGAATCGGAGCAGCTTCGTCTGGGCCTGCGCGACGCCACCAAGGGCGAGCGCGAGGGCCAGGCTGCGGAACAGGAGGGCGCGTCCGGGCATGGGATCACCTCAATGGGATGTTGGGAAACAGCGTCCATTGTATTACGAGGCAAAATCCCGCGGCTTGTGAAGTTCACCCTTGGCCCCATGCGATGATGCGGGAATGGATGCCCCCCTTTCCGTCAAACGCCTGCTGGAGCAGGTCAAGGCCAAGCTGGAGCCGCCCTTCGCGGCCGTGTGCGTGGTGGGCGAAGTGTCGAATTTCCGGGGATCCGGGAAACACTGGTACTTCACGCTGAAAGAAGAAGGCGCGGCCCTGTCCTGTGCCGTGTGGGCCAGTCAGCAGCGGTTTCTCCAGCACAGGCCGGCGGACGGCCAGCGCGTGGTACTCAAAGGCAGCCTGAACCTCTATGTGGCGGGCGGCAGCCTCTCCCTGGCGGTGACCCACTGCGAGCAAGCGGGTGTGGGCGACCTTCAGGCCCGGCTGCGGCAACTGGAGGCCGAGCTTCGCGCCCAGGGCCTGTTCGACCGGCCGAAACGCCCCCTGCCCCGCTTTCCCCGGAAACTGGGCGTGGTGGCCGCCCTGGGCGGCGCGGCCCTGCAGGACGTGCTGGAAGTCATGGCGCGCAGGGCTCCCGGCATTGATGTGCTGATCGCCCCCGCCGCCGCCCAGGGTGATCGCTGTGTTCCGGAAACCCTGCTGGCGCTCCAGGAACTTCAGGATTCCCACTGGGGCTGCGAGGCCCTGCTCCTGGTGCGGGGCGGCGGCAGCCTGGAGGATCTGTGGGCCTTCAACGACCCCGCCCTGGTGCGAGCCGTGGCGGAATGCCGGATCCCTGT
This sequence comes from Geothrix sp., assembly GCA_030824075.1. GTDB lineage: Bacteria > Acidobacteriota > Holophagae > Holophagales > Holophagaceae > Geothrix. The sequence continues at coordinate 5,917 of JAVBYJ010000066.1, read as the reverse complement.
GATCACCGGCGTGGGCCACGAGATCGACACGACCCTGGTGGATCTCGCTGCGGATCTCCGGGCCGCCACCCCCAGTCAGGCCGCGGAACTCGCCACGCCGGACCGGGCCGCCCTGCAGGCCGACCTCCGTCGGCGCGTGGAGGCCCTCGCCGCCAAGATGGCGTGGCGCCTGCGCGGCTTGGAGACGACCCTCAACCTGCAGGTGGAGCACGGTTTGCAGCGAGCCGAGCCCCTGGCGGCGGCTCAGCTCCGGCTGACCGCCCTGGGCCAGCGGCTGGCTTTGACCCATCCCAGCCGGGGCCTGGACGGCGCCGCGGCGCGCCTGGCTCTGCTGCGCCAGCGCCTGGTCCATGTCGGGGCCATGGCCGCCGGAGAGGCCGACCTGCCCCGGGTCCGCGAAGCTCAGCGGCGTCTGGCCCCTGCGGCCCAGCGCGCGCTCCAATCGCGGGACCAGCGCCTCGCCGTGCTCGCGGAAAGGCTTCAGGGCCTGGATCCCACGGGCCCCCTGCAGCGGGGGTTCGTCCTCGCCCTCGGACCTGACGGCTGTCCGGTGACGCGAGCGGGGGCGCTGCCCTCCGGGGCGAGCCTTCGACTTCGCTGGCAGGATGGCGAACGCGACGCCACGCTCACCTAAGGATTCCTGACCAGGCTCAAGCCTCGCGAGCTTCCGCTCGATACGGTCCTAGGCAGGATCATGCGGGAAACTGTTTTTTTACCATTTTCAAAGATATGCGCCGTGGTGGTTTACGCCATGGCTTTGCTTGGCACGCCGCCTCTGGAAGCCGCCCCTCGCAGGGTGGTGAAGGTGGCGGTCTTTCCCCATGCCCCGGCCAACGCCATGGGGGCGGACGGTCAAGCCAAGGGCTTCTATGTGGACATGCTCCGCGAGATCGCCACCCGGGAAAACTGGGAGCTGCGCTTTGTGCCAGGAACCTGGCAGGACGGCCTCGATCAGATCCGCTCGGGCCAGGTGGATCTCCTTACGAGCGTGGCCTACACGGCCGAACGGGATGCCTTCCTGGACTACGGGGCCGAATCCTCCTTCACCGTCTGGAGCGTGCTGTACGCCCATCCCCAGGCCGGAATCCAGACCGTCCTTGATGTCCGGGACCGCCGCGTCGGTTTGATGCGCGGTGACGTCAACGGGGAGCATTTCCGCGATCTCTGCGGCCGGTTTAATATCCCCGTCACCTACCAGGAGTTCGGCAGTTTCGAGGATGTGATGCGGGCCGTGGAAGCCGGCCAGGCGGATGCCGGGGTGGCCACCAACATTTTCGGTTACTCCCAGGAATCCCGCTTCCGGGTGGAGCGCACTCCGGTCGTCTTCAGCCCCTTCGACATCTATTTCGCCGTCGCGCAGGGCCGCAACCAGGATCTGAGGGCAGCCCTGGACACCTACCTCCGGGAGGGGAAGCGGAACGTCGGTTCGGGATACCACCGGGCCCTCAACCGCTGGCTCTCGCCGCAGCCGAAAGCAGGACTGCCAACCTGGGCCCTCCGGCTGGGCCTGAGCATTCTCGCTGCGCTGGGGCTGGCCATCCTCGTGGCCCTGGCGTTCCGGCGGCGGGTGGACTCCGCCACCGCGAAGATCCGGACCCTGAACACGGACCTGCAGCAGGAGTTGAACAACCGCGCGCTCCTGGAGGACAAGATCATCGCCGTGGCCGACTCGGTGGGGCTTTCCACCGGAACGGCCTTTCTGGATGACCTGGTGCGTCACTTGACGCTGGCCACCGAGTCAGACGTTGCTTTCGTGGGTGTCCTGCGGACCCGAGAGGGCATCGACCACATCAGCACCATGGCTGTGTTCATGGACGGTCAACCCGCGGAGAACGAGGAATGGCCCGTCCACGGCTCCATCAGTGAACAGGTGCTGAAGGACGGAACCTTCGTCCTCTCCTCGGGCGTCCAGGAGGCTTTTCCAGAGGACGCGGGTCTGCGGCGATCGGGGTTGCAAAGCTATGTGGGAACGGCCCTGAAGGACTCCCACGGGCGGATGCTTGGGCTCGTCGCGGTCATCAACCGCCATCCCCTGTCTAACCCCACCTTGGCGAGTTCGCTTCTCCGGATCTTCTCGGCCCGGGCCGCCTCCGAACTCGAGCGCCGCACGGCGGAAGAGGCGCGGCAGGTCCTCGAACGCCAGATGCAGCACGCCCAGAAGCTGGAGAGCCTCGGGGTGCTGGCGGGTGGCATCGCCCATGACTTCAACAACCTGCTTACCGCCATGCTGGGGCACATGAACGTCGCCCAGATGAAACTGGCGCCGGAATCTCCCGCCCTTCCCCACCTGGAGAGCCTGGAGCGCATCATTCACCGCGCCGCGGATCTCACCCGGCAGATGCTCGCCTATTCCGGCAAAGGGCGCTTCGTGGTGCGGTCCTATGACCTGAACCACGTGGTGCAGGAGGTGACCCACCTCCTCGAAGTCTCCATCTCCAAGAAAATCGCCCTCCGCTTCGACCTCGCCCCGGCCCTGCCGCTGGTGGAGGCCGACGCGGCCCAGATTCAACAGGTCATCATGAACCTGGTGACGAACGCGGCGGACGCCATCGGGGAACGCGACGGCACCATCCGGCTCACCACCAGTTCACTCCATCTCGACCGGTCGTACCTCGATCAGGTCTTCCAGGGACAGGACCTCTCGCCGGGCACCTATGTATCCCTAGAGGTGAGTGATACCGGCTGCGGCATGCCCCCGGAAGTGATGGGGCGGATCTTTGAGCCCTTCTTCACCACCAAGGTGACGGGACGCGGCCTTGGTCTCTCGGCCACCATGGGCATCCTCAAGGGGCACCGGGCGGGCATGAGGATCTACAGCGAGCCAGGCCGGGGCACCACGTTCAAGCTGCTCTTCCCCACCAGCCAGGTGAAGCGCGAGGAGGAAGCGATCCAGGTCGCGGCTCCCGCTCTGGCGCGCAAAGCCACCGTGCTGCTGGTGGACGACGAGGAAATGATCCGCGAGGCCGCTGCCGCCGTGCTCGAATCGCTGGGACTCACCGTGGTGACAGCCTCGGATGGCCTTGAAGCCGTGGAAGCGGTACAGAGGGCGGACCTGAACGTGGATGTGGTGCTCATGGACCTCACCATGCCCCACATGGACGGCCGGGAAGCCTTCCATGCCATCCGCCGCATCCACCCCCACATGCCCGTGATCCTCAGCAGTGGTTACAACGAGCAGGAATCCATCCAGGATTTCATGGGCCGGGGCCTGGCCGCCTTCCTCCAAAAGCCGTACACCCTGCGGGCTCTGGAGCGGACCGTGCTGGAAGTGTTAGCCAAGCGATCATGACGATGGGCGGCTGAAGCCGCCCATCGTCATGATCCAGGGTTCCCTACTTCTTCAGGGCGTCCCACTTCTCCGCATCGGAAGGCGCTTCGACCCGCCCGCCCAGATGCTTGGCCAGGAAGGCCTCGGCCGCGGCATAGAACTTCATCCGGTTCTCGGGACGGGCGAACCCGTGACCCTCATCGGGGAAAAGCAGGTAGTCCACGGTCTGACCGTTCTTGCGCATGGCCGCCACGATCTGATCGCTCTCGGCCTGCTTCACCCGGGGGTCGTTGGCGCCCTGGGCGATGAGCAGGGGCCGCACGATGTCCCCCGCCTTGTAGAGCGGGCTGCGCTCCGTGAGGATGGCCTCGGTGTCGCCCATGCGCTTGGTGAACATGGCCTTCATGGGGGCCCAGTAGGGCGGGATGGAGGCCAGCAGCGTGCCCAGGTTGCTGGGGCCGACGATGTCCACGCCGCAGGTGAACTCGGTGGGCGTGAAGGCCAGCCCGGCGAGCGTGGCGTAGCCGCCATAGGAGCCGCCATAGATGGCCACCTTCTTCGGATCGGCGATGCCCTGCTTCACCACCCAGTCCCGGCCATCGAGCAGGTCCTGGTGCATCTTCCTCCCCCACTCCTTGTCGCCGGCGTTCAGGTAGGCCTTGCCGTAGCCGGTGCTGCCGCGGAAGTTCACCTGGAGCACGGCGTAGCCGCGGTTGGCCATCCACTGCACCTCGGGCCGGTAGCCCCAGTTATCGCGGGCCCAGGGGCCACCGTGGACATTCACGATTAAGGGCAGGTCCTTCGCGGCCACACCCACGGGCAGGGTGAGATAGCCGTGGATGGTCATGCCGTCCTTGGCTTTGAAGCTCACGGCCTGCATCTTGGCCAGCTTCGCCCCTTCCAGCTTGGGCTGGTTGCTGAAGAGCAGCTCTGCCCGCTTCGTGGCGCGCTCGTAGGCGTACCAGTACACGGGACCGTCATCCATGGTGTAGGCCACCAGCCAGGTCTTGTCGGCCTTGTCGCGGCTGACGATGCCGAAATCGCCATCCCGGACCTTGCGGATGGCGTCGAAGTCGGCCTGCACGGCCTTGTCCAGCACCACCCACTCCCGGCGGGCCTTGGTGTAGTTCACCGCTTCGAGGGTGTTCTTCGTGGGATGCACCATCAGACCACTGAGGTCGTACATGGGATCCTCGCTCACCACTGTCTGCTTGCCCGTGGCGAGATCAGCCTGCACCAGCCGGGTGGCATTCGAGCCCACGCTGGACATCACCCAGAGCCCCTTGTTGTCGGGCGTGAAACTGGCCACGCCACCGTTGGTCTCGTCGGCGCTCCAGGTGAGGAAGGCCCGCCAAGGCGACTTGGCGTCATCACGCACGCGGATCTCGGTGCTGCCATCCGGCTTCATGACCTGAGCGCCGCGAACGGTGAGTGTGTGGTCCGCCTCCCAGCCCAGCACATCGCCGGGATTCTGGGTATCCAGGTCCAAGGCACCGTTCTTGAGATTCAGCCGATAGACGTCGTGCAGCCGGGCATCCCGGTTGTTGATGCCCACCAGCAACGTGTCCGGGTGCTTCGGGTCCATGGCCACGAGCTGGGCGGTGATGCCCTTGAAGGGGGTGAGGTCGCGGGTCATGCCGCCCTTGAGACCGGTCTGGTAGAGATGCCAGTTCTCGTCGCCATCCTGATCCTGGATGTAGAGCACGTGCTCCCCATCCTGCTGCCAGAAATAGGACCGGACGCCGCGCTTCTTGTCGCTGGTGACGACCTTGTCGTCCTTCTGGCCGATGGTCTTCACCCAGACATTCAGCACGCCCTTGTCCGGAGCGAGGTAGGCCATCTTTTTCCCGTCCGGGGAGAGCTGGGGTGCACTGCGCTCGGGATTGCCGAAGAGCACGGCGCGGGGGATGGACGGCGGGAGCTGAGCCTGAGCCGCCGTACCCAGCAGGGCGGCAGCAAGGCCAAGAGGGGGCAGACGCATGGGAAGGCTCCTTTGGGGAAGATTCATTCCGGGTACGGCCGTTGGGTCTGGGAAGGTTAGGAGCGCGTGGTAAGGTAAAAAAAATATCTGGTGCGAAATGTCCAACGACCCCCAGCCCGCGTCCAGCCTTCCATACGGGAGGCGGATTCTGGAACCCGGTACCCGGGTGGGCCGGTTCCAGGTGGAGGAATTGCTGGGAACGGGGGGCATGGGCGAGGTGTACCGCGCCTGGGACCCCACCCTGGAGCGCAGCGTGGCGCTCAAGGCGCTGAGGGCGGGCGAGGATCGAGAAACGGGCGCGCCGGAGCGGTTTCGCCGGGAGGCCCTGGCCCTCGCCCTGTTGAATCATCCGAACGTGTGCCAGGTGCACGACTGGGTGGATGGCTCCGGGGGAACCTTCATCGCCATGGAGCTGGTGGAGGGGCAGACCCTGGATCAGGCCGCGCCCGACCTCAAGGTGCGGGAAAAACTCCAGGTCATCCGCTCGGTGGCCATGGCCCTGGAAGCCGCCCACGCCAAGGGGCTCATTCACCGCGACCTCAAGCCCACCAACATCATGGTTGCCCGGGCCCCGGGCGACCACGGACTGCGGGTGAAAGTGCTCGATTTCGGACTGGCCCGGCTCGCGGATCCCCACGGTCCGGTGGATTCCCAGCCCACCCCCCCCA
>JAVBYJ010000054.1 GCA_030824075.1 Geothrix sp. | reverse complement strand
GGGGTGGCGTTGGGGGGGTGGGACCACGCCCTGCCGGCAGGGACCGCTTGATCTTGAGCGCCATCGTGGGCCGCTCCTGTTCCCAGCGCCAGGCCGTATCCTTGGCGGCGCGCAGCACCGTCGCCAAGTCCTCGGCGGTCTGGAACCGGTTGGCGGGATCCTTGGCCAGGGCATGGTGCAGGAGGCCTTGCACATCCCGGCTGATCCCCTGGAAGGCCGTGGGCGGAAGGGGCGGCGGCGTTTCGTGGAGCAGGCGGTAGATCACCGAACCAGGGCTCGGCCCATCGAAGGGCGGGATTCCCGCGAGGGCCTCGTAGAGGATGACGCCGACAGCGAAGAGGTCACTGCGGGAATCCGGCCGACCACTCTGCAGGTACTCCGGTGCCATGTAGTTCACCGTGCCGAACACCGTGCCTTCGTCCGTCGTATCCGAGTTGATGACCTTGGCCACGCCGAAATCCAGCACCTTGGCCTGGAGGCTCTTGCCATCCCAGACCACCCGGATGTTGGAGGGTTTGATATCGCGGTGCAGGATCTGATGCCGGTGGGCCACCGCAAGGCCATCGCAGACCTGGGCCAGCACTTCGAGCGTATCCCGGGGCGTCAGGGTCCCGGCCCGGATCAACGTGCCGAGATCCTCGCCCTTCACCAGCTCCATCGCCAGGTAGAGGACCCCCTGCTCTTCGCCCATCTCATGGACGGTGACGATGTTCGGATGGTTCAGGACCCCCGCGGCCCGGGCCTCCGTGGCAAAGCGCTCCCGGGCATCCGGCCCCATGCCTGCCGAGGTGTGGATGACCTTGATGGCCACCTCACGACCGATGATGGGGTCGCGACCGACGTAGACCTCCCCCATGCTTCCCTGGGCAAGCAGCCGGACGATTTCAAACTTGCCAAGGCGCGTCAGCACGGAGGTTTCCGGACGATGAATGTCCGATCATCGGACGGGTGTGAACCCCCGTCCAGGCCTTTTTGCCTACAACGCCGATCTGTCCAGGATCACTTGTCCTGCGCCCTCAGCCAGGCCTCGTCGCGCACGGGAATGCCCAGGGTCTCGGCTTTGGCCAGCTTCGTTCCGGCCTTCTCCCCCGCCAGCAGCAGGGTCGTCTTGGCGGACACCGTGCCGGTCACCTTCGCCCCGAGCCGCTTCAGCAGCGCCTCCGCCTCTTCTCTGGAGAGGGACGGCAGCGTACCGGTCACCACGGCCACCTCGCCTGAGAGCGGCAGCTCACCCAGCTCCCGGGGTTCCGGCGCGGCAGGCTGAACGCCCAGTTCGGCGAGCCGGGCGGGCAGATCTGGATGCAGCGCGGCGAAGCCCCGCAGGGCGGCCGCCACCTTCGGTCCCACCTCCTCCACGGCCTGAAGCCGGTTCTCCTCGGCCATCCAGAGCGCCTCCAGCGAGGGATAGGCTTCTGCCAGGAGTTCGGCCGTGCGGACTCCCACCATCGGAATCCCGAGCGCATGGATCCACCGGGCCAGCGGCTTGGTGCGGGCCGCGTTCAAAGCCTCCAGCAGGTTCTGCGCGGATTTTTCGGCCATGCGATCCAGGCCGGAAAGGAAGGCCAAGCCCAGCAGGGGCTCCTGCAGCAGGGTGAACAGCTCCCAGGGCTGCTCAAAGCGGCCCGAAGCCACCACCTGCTCCACCAGGGCCTCACCCAGGCCTTCGATGTCCAGGGCAGAGCGCCCGCCGAAATGCTGAAGCCGGGCCACCAGCTTCGCGGGGCACTCGGGATTGAGGCAGCGGATGGCCACTTCCGCATCGTCCGTCTTGCCCACCTCACCGGCACACACCGGGCAGGCCTTGGGAATGAGCGGAGCTGGGAGGTCACGGGCCTCCTCGCCAGGCACCAGCGCGACCACTTTGGGGATCACCTCCCCACCTTTCTCGATGAACACGCGGTGGCCCACTCGCAGGCCCAAGCGGGCCAATTCGTCGGCATTGTGCAGCGTGGCCCGGCGCACGGTGGAGCCAGCCACCTCCACCGCTTCCAGCTCCGCCACCGGCGTGAGCTTCCCGCTGCGACCCACCTGCCAAGTGATGCCCAGGACCGTGGTCGTCACCTGCGTCGCCGGATATTTGAACGCGATGGCCCAGCGCGGAACGCGATCCGTGGCGCCGAGGCGCTGCTGCACCACTGGATCGAGCACCTTCAAGACCACGCCATCCGTATCGAAGGGCAGGTCGAGGCGGGCTTGGGCCTGGATTGCAATGAACCCCAGGACAGACGCCAGATCGCCCTTCCCGTGAGCGGGCATCACCCCAAACCCCCAGACCCCGAGGCTGGCCATGGCTCGGGCATGGTCCATCCCCTCGCCATCAGGCCAGAGCGCCTGCCAGGGCAGGAAGGACAGTCCCCGGGCGGCCACTTCGCGGCTATCCAGCAGCTTCAGGGTGCCGCTGGCGGCATTGCGGGGATTGGCGAAGCGCGGCTCGCCCCGGGCATCCCGCTGGCGATTCAGTTCCTCCCAGCGCTTGCGGGAGAGGAACACTTCGCCGCGTACCGTCAGCAACGGTGGCGCCTCCGGGGGGAGTACCAGCGGGATATCCGCGATGGTTCTCGCGTTCTCCGTCACCCGCTCGCCGGTCTCGCCGTCGCCGCGGGTGAGGGCTTCCACCAGCTTCCGGTCTTCGTAGCGAAGGGACAGGGACAGGCCATCCACTTTCAACTCAGTGGCATAGAGGGGCTCGGCATCAGGCGCGAGCTTCAGCCACTTCGTCTCCCATTCGTACAGTTCGGCTTCCGTGTAGGCGTTGTCGAGGCTGAGCATGGGCACCGAGTGGCGGCGCTTCTCGAAGGCCTCGATGGGCGGTGCGCCCACCCGCAGGGTGGGGCTGTTGGGGTCGGCCAGTTCCGGATGCGCCGCCTCAAGGGTTCGCAGCTCCCGTTCCAGCGCATCGTATTCGGTGTCGGAGATCACAGGCTGGTCCAGCACGTAGTAGCGATGGCGGTGCATCCGCACCTGGTCTGCCAGCTCCTTCATGCGCTGCCGCAGGTCACTCATTTCACCCTCGATCGGTACAGGACGCCCATGATGAGACCCAGGGCGAGGAAGAAGCTCAGCGTGCTGCTTCCCCCTGCGCTGAAGAAAGGCAGCACCATGCCCTTGTTGGGCAGAGCACCCGCCACCATGCCGACGTTCACCAGCAGGTGCAGGGCGAAGATGCCCGCGGCACCGGCACAAAAATAGACTTCGGCGTTGGTGTGCGCCGCGCGGGCGGCATCCAGGATGCGGCTCAGCAGCAGCCCGAAGAGCCCCAGGGCCAACAGGACGCCCAGAAATCCACGCTCTTCGGCCCAGACGCTGAAGGCAAAATCCGTCGTCTTCACCGGCAGGAAGTTCAGCTGGGTCTGGGATCCGCTGGTGAATCCCTTGCCGGTGAGCCCGCCCGCTCCAATGGCGATGCGGCTCTGGTTCACCTGATAGCCCTTGCCCTGAAGGTCACTGGAGGGATCCAGGAAGATCATCACGCGCTGCTTCTGGTAGGGCTTGAGCACGACCTTCCAGGCGCCGAACCCGCCCACGCCCACCAGCAAGAGGAGCGCCAGCACCCACCGGGCGCGGAGCCCTTTCATCAGCGGAATGATGAGCAGGATCGGCAGGAAACTGAGGGCCATGCCCAGGTCCGGTTGACGCTGGATGAGCAGCATGGGGAAGGCCACCAGCCCCACGGCCCCGAAGAGTTCGAGCCGGCCCACGGAGTCGGCGGGCCGGGATCCCAGGCGCTGGGACACGTAGAGAAGCGTGATCCACTTCATCAATTCCGAGGGCTGGAACGTCTGCCCCGCCACCACGAACCAGCGCGTGGAACCACCGATCTTCCGGCCCACCACCAACACCGCGGCCAGGGCCACCAGCCCCAGGAGGTAGGTCGGAAAGCTGTAGCGGAAGATGCGCCGGGGATCCGTCGTGGCCAGCCACAGCATCAGGATCACGCCCAGCAGGTTCCAGAGGCTCTGCTTGAGCCAGATTCCCGCTTGGGGCGTGTTGCGTCCGGCCGAATAGAGCGTCAGCGTCCCCAGCGCCATGAGCGCCAGCAGCACCCAGAGCAGGCGTGGATCCAGGGCTCGAAAGCGCTCCCTCATTCCGGGACCTCCGGCTGCTGGGGAGCGAAGGGATCCACCATCTTGCCCCTCGGGGGCGGCAAGGGATTCCGCGGGCGATCCAGGAACCAGTACTGCACCAGTTTCTTCGCGATGGGGGCCGCGCTGCTGGCGCCGAAACCGGCGTTTTCCACCACCACCACGAACGCGATCTGGGGGTGCTCGCGGGGGGCGTAACCGGCAAACAGGGCGTGGTCCTTCAGGTGCTTGGCCTGGCGGGCGTAGTGGGACTTGTCGACGAAGGTAGCGACCTGGGCGGTGCCGGTCTTGCCGACCATGGTGATTTCCTTGAGCGCCGAGGCGGTGGCGGTGCCGCTCTTCACCACCTCGTACAAACCCTCATCCAGAACTGCCCAGTTTCGAGGGTCCAGGGCCGTCTCCTTGGGAGGCGAGACCGGAGCGGGCTCCAGTTCGTTGCTCTGGTCGCCACGGAAGCCGTAGAAGAGATGGGGCGTCAGCAGCTTTCCTTTGGTGGCGAGCAGGGCGTAGAAACGCGCCAGGCCGATGGGCGTGACCCCCACAGCACCCTGCCCAATGCCCACGCTGATGGTTTCGCCGGCGTACCATTTGGGGTCCCTGGGTGCGGCCTTGCGTTTCCAGGCGCGGCTGGGGATGCGGGTGCGCTTTTCCTGAGGCAGGTCGATGCCCGTGCGTTCCGTCAGACCGTACTTTTCCGCGGTGGCGTAGATATCGTCCACATCCATGCGGGAGGCCAGTTCGTAGAAGTAGACATCGCAGCTCTGGGCAATGGCCTGCACCATGGACAGGTTTCCGTGGCCGGTGGGCTTGTCGCAGCGGAAGTCACGGCCATAAAAATTCTTCTTCCCCGCGCAATAGACCACCGTCTGCGCCGTGGCGATGCCCTTCTCCAGGGCCGCGAGCGCTACCAGCAGCTTGAAGGTGGATCCCGGTGCATAGATGCCCTGGGTGGCTCGGTTCACCATGGGCCGGGTCACGTTGTTGGCCAGGTAGCGGTCCACCATGTCCTGGCTGAGCCGATTGAGGAAGAGGTTCGGATCGTACGAAGGGCTGGAGTAGAGCGCCAGCACCCCCCCATCGCGGAGGTCCAGCACCACGACGGCCCCGGCCTCCTGGCCAAAGGCGTCCTGAGCCACTTTCTGCAGGCCCGCGTCCAGCGTGAGAAAGAGACTGCGGCCTGCCACGGCGTCCACCTGCCCGAAGTTGGCAACCTCGGTGCCCAGCTGATCCACCAGGATTCGCTTCTGGCCATCCACGCCCTTGAGCTTGTCGTTGCCACTGGCTTCGAAGCCCTCCTTGCCGATGGTCTCGCCCAGATGGAAGAGGCTGGGCTTGGCCTTCATGAGTTCCTCGTCCACCTCACCCACATAGCCGAGCACATGACCCGCGAGTTCGTCGCCGAGATACACGCGCCGGGGAGCCACCTCCACGCTGAGGAAGGAGAACCGGGCTCGGACACGCTCCGCGATGGCGATGCCGGCCTCATCGAGGTTTTCCTTCAGCACCAGGGGGCGGCCCTTCCCTGCCAGGCGGTAGATCTGGATCTTCCGCGCCAGCACCGCAGGATCCAGCGTCAAGGCCTCGGCCAGCGACACCACCACTTCGGGCTTCGTCGGCAGATCCTCCCGCTGGATGACCAGATGCAGGGCCCTTCGGTTGTCGACCAGCCGGTGGCCGTTACGGTCCAGCACCAGACCCCGCGGCGCGGCGATGGGGCGCATCTTCACGGCCTGCTGCATGGCGAGTTGCTTGAACTCGCCGTGCCGGACCAGCTGCAGCCAGGCGTAGACGAGCACCAGAAGAGCCACCAGGCTCCAGGCCATCACCCTGAGGACCCCGAGCCTCCGGCGAAGAGGGGGACGCTGCCGGGGATCCATGGCTCAACGCCGTCCGGATCCGGCGCCTGCGTGGAGCAGCCGCCAGGCGAACCAACCCCAGAGGGGAGCACTCACCAGGGCCCAGAACCAGCCCCAGCCCCAGGGATGCGGCGCCGTCGCCAGGCGCACCGCGCCATGCACCAGCAGCCCGTGCAAAAGACTGAGCGACGCCAGCCGGGCCAACCAGCCCTTCAGTCCCTCGAGCGGCCAACGCCCGGCCATCCAGCCGGCGAGCAAGGTCATCGACAGATCCGCCCAGGCGGTTCCACCCAGGTGCGGGTAGAGGCGCAGGGATCCTTCCAGCGTCCACCCGGCGACCAGGGCCCACAAAGCACCTACAAGGGGCGCTCCAGGCCGGGGGGCCAGCGCCAGGACCAGCATCACATGTGGAATGGCCTGAAAGCGCGGGAAGGGTGCGCTGAGAACGATGAGGCCCAGGGCAGCCGCGCAGAGCAGGTTCTGGCGGGTGGCAGACGGCGCGGGAATTCTCATGGCGTCACCCGCTTCCGGGGCGGTTTCTGATCCGGCGCGACGAAGGGCGGCTGCACCTCCAGGGGCGGCTGGGGCGGCAGCAGGAGCACCGCGCTCAGGCGATCCAGCGGCGCCGACAGGTTGACGATCACCCTCAACTCGAGATCACCCTGGGCCACCTCGGCGACGTAGCCCACCAGCAGGCCGCGGGGAAAGACCCGGTCCAGCCCACTGGTCAGCACGGCTTCACCCACCTGCACGACTTCCTGGTTGCTGACGTAGCGGATGAGGGTCCGCCCTGAACCCAGGCCCTGAAGCACCCCCATGGCCCGACTGCGCATGAGCATCACGGCCACCGAGGCATTGGGTGCATCCGCCGGAAGCACCTTGGACTGGGTGCCACTGACGGACCAAAGCCGCCCGACGATCCCCTCGGGCACGAGCACTCCCTGATCTGGCACCAGGCCCAGATCCTGCCCCCGATCGAGGATCAGGCCCCCGAAGGTGGCCGGTCGTGTGCTGAAGATCACCCGGGCCGCCTTGAGGTCGAGGGGGATCTGCTGCTTCAGCCCCAGCAACCGCACGGCCGTATCCGCTTCCGTCCACCTGGGTGCCTCCTGCGCCGCCTGGGTCCTCAGGCGGGCCAACTCGGCGGACAGCCGGGCGTTCTCAGCGCGGGTCTCGGCGAGATCCCGAGCCGCCTCCCGGCGGGAGGCGCGCCAAGTCTCCCAGCGGGACGCGAGGCTTTGGGACGGCCGCGACATGGCATCGGCCAGACTGGTCCAATGGCGGCCGGGGTTCGGACCCAGCAGCACCCAGACGCCATGGCCCAGCCAAAGGAGGATCAGCGCCAGCCGCTGCCATCCCGTGCGGCTCCATCCCCACCTGACGGCCCGGATGGCCATGCGCCCTCCTGGCGGCTAGTCGAGGATCTGGATGCGACGCAGGAGTGGGATGTTCTCCAGCAGCAGCGCGGTGCCTCTCACCACGGCGGTCTGAGGGTCCTCCGCGCGGAAGACCGGCAGGTGGGTCTCCTTGCGCAGCCGCTCGTCCAGGCCCTGGATGAGCGAACCGCCCCCGGTGAGGCAGATGCCCCGATCGATGAGATCCGCCGCCAACTGGGGTGGCGTCTCGTTCAGCGCCTTGCGCACCAGATCGATGATGGCGTTGATGGGTTCGGCAAGGGCTTCGCGGATCTCGGCATCGTTGAGTGTGAGGGTCTTGGGCAGGCCTTCGAACTGATCGCGGCCGCTCACTTCCATGGTGCGGGTCAGCTCAGAGGGGAAGGCGGAACCCAGCGTCCACTTCACCTCTTCGGCCGAGGACTCGGAGATGAGCACGTTGTACTTCTCGCGGATGTACTTGACGATCGCCTCGTCCATCTCATCGCCGGCGATGAGGATGGAATCGGAGAACACCTTGCCGTTGTAGCTGATGACCGCCACATCGGTGGTGCCGCCGCCGATGTCCACGATCATGCAGCCGCGCTTCTCGTTGATCGCGAGGCCCGCGCCGATGGCCGCCACCATGGTTTGATCCACCAGGAACACCTCGCCTGCCTTGGCGTCGTAGCAGACCTGCTTCACGGCCCGGCGGGCCACCTGGTGTGCGCGGGGGGGGACGCTCACCACGATTCGGGTGCGGGCAATGCCCCGGTTCGGACGCGCCTTGGCGATGAACTGACCCAGCATCTTCTCGGCGGCATCCACCTCGAAGATCATGCCGTCCTTCATGGGACGGATGGTGCGAACCCCCTGGGGTGCACGTCCCAGAAGCTGCTTGGCCTCATCTCCGACGGCCTCCACCTCGTGGGTCAGGGTGTTCACGGCCACGATGGAGGGTTCATAGATGACAATGCGCCCGGCCTGCTTGGTGTGGATCAGGGTCGAGGCGGTACCAAGGTCGATGGCCAAGTCCGAATTGAACAGGTTGGACCAGAACTGGCTGGAAAAAATGCTGGCCACGGAGGGCTCCTGGAGAACCTCCTAGGGTGTCACGAAAGGGCCTCGCCGACCACCTCCCGACCTCCCGGCCTGGGGCGGGCCTTCTGGGCAGGTCCTTGCGGCCCCGCACCGAGGCGCATCAAGCGCGTGTTCGGGGCGACGTTACTTCCCAGCTGCCAACAGCTCCTCCACCAGCAGATCCCCGTTCAGCCGCTGGGGCAATTCCTTGTGGTAGCCCCGGACCCGCGAGTCGGATGCGGGTCGCGAGCGGACAGCCCAGCGGGCTGTTCCGAGCGGGGCCCCGCACCGAGGAGCATCAAGCGCGTGTTCGGGGCGACGTTATTTCCCGGCTGCCAACAGCTCCTCCACCAGCA
>JAVBYJ010000064.1 GCA_030824075.1 Geothrix sp. | reverse complement strand
GAACAGGGGCATGGTTGGGGCTCAGTCAGGGAGAGAACGGAGGCAGGCCTTGACCAGGTCGAAGCTCTGCTTCCGGGCGCGGTGGAAGGTGGGTTGCTCCCACCCAGGCCAGGTGAAGCGTGGGGGCGCCGGGATGACACCGTTCTGGGCGGAAGGCAACGATCCGACCGGAACCAGAGGCGCTGGTCCATCGGTGCGGAAGCGGACCAGGCACAGACGGAAACCCTCCGTCACCACGGTGCCGACCTCGTCGCCCGGCGGCGTGGTGTCCCGGACCACGCGGTGCGAGCTGGGGTCCGTGACGTTCAGGAGTCCCCAGGGGATCCTGGCTTCCAGGAACTGCCAGCCTGCATCCGTGGGGCCCTCCAGCCATTCCGCACGGGAATCGAAGGCCGGATCGGAGCGATCCTGGGTGCCGCGGCGGAGCCAGCCGATCTCCTGGCGGTGGGCGGGGAAGCGGGTGCCATCGCGGCCGATGCGGGGACGGTTGCTTTCGGTCATGGGCATGACGAAGGTGCCTTCCTCGTTGTCCACGCTGCGGTAGGGCCGGTCCAGGCGGTGGGTGAAGAGGTCGTAGGGCGCATCGGTGTAGACGGCGCTCTGGGGCCCCTGCAGCCGCACCATGAACTCCAGCCCCGCCTGGGATCTCAGCCCCAGGCCCCAGGGCAGGCGGTGATCGCCGAGGTCCGCGCCATGCGTATCCACGCCCACGGCGAAGCCCTCCTTCGTCCAGTCCGGGGGCGCGCCTTTGAAGAAGAGCCCCAGGTGCAGCCAGCCTTCATCCGCCAACACCTTCAGCTTGAGATCCGGCCCCGCGAGGTATTCGGGCACCTTGGCCCAGTCGCCGGAATTTCCATCCACCCGGATGGCGGGACCAGGCGCGCCCGGCTGGTAGGTGATGAGGCCGTAGTTCTCCTCGGCGTCCTGCACGTTGTACCAGAGGGGCTTGCGATCGAGAGGCGTCTCGAAATCAATGACCAGCCAGTTCTTCTTGAACCACTCATCGATCCACGCGAAGAGGATGCCGCCCGCGCAGCCTGTGGCATGGATGGTGCGGAAGAGGTGGGCGTCCTGCTCACCCTGCTCGCGTTCCGTCTGGCCGCCGTGGGTCATGCCCTGCACTTGCCAATGGGCCACGAGGCGCGAGCTGGGCACGCCGAACTCCGAAATCACCACGGGGTGCTTGCGGTGGTGCTTCACGAGGTCCCGCAGGTAGGCGGCGTAGTTGTCGGGCTGGGCGCCATCCATGCGCTTGGAGTAGCCGGGGTCGAGGTTGATGAAATCCGGGTAGTAGGGGTAGGCATGGTAGCTGGCGAAGAGGCCCGCCTGGCAGGGCGGGAGCGCGTCCACCTTCTCCATGTCCAGGCCCAGGCCGTCGTTGTCGTATTCGTGGACCTTGCCCTTGCCGGAGGGCAACCCGAGCTTTTGGCGCCAGGCGAATTCTTCTTCCTTGGTGGCCTCGGTGGGATGGGTCAGGGGATCCAAGGTGGGCCAGTTGGTGTAGGCCATGGGGCGCTGGGCGTGGTAGGTCTCGAACTCGTAGTTCAGGAAGTAGTCCATGGCCACGGTCATGAACACCTCGGTGGCGTGACCTTGCTTCACGGACACGAACTTCCCCGTGTGATCGGCCAGCCCCGGATGGCGGGCGTTGTAGGCCTCCACGCTGAAGGGCTCCCACTCGCGGCCGAGGATGATGGCGAGGGTCCATTTGGAGACATCGGCGCGGTAGGCGCCTGAGGCATGGCCCGGGGCGCGGGGGACGTCCGCCCGGCCGTGGAGCAGGTCCACCACCTTTCGCATCTCCGCCCGCCACTCAGACCACCAGCCCTCGTCGCGGAAATCGTCCTCGGGCGGCAGCTCTGTCCACACGCCATGGATCAGCCAGATGGGCTTCGCGGCCTTGGCGTTGAATTCTGCCAGGGCCTCGTAGAAGCCCGGCGGGTGCACGGTGTAGACGCGCAGCGTGTTCACGCCCAGCTCCGCCATCTCTGCCAGCCAGCCCGCGTACGTGGCCTTGTCGGGGAACTGGCTGGGATACTTGCCCGGCAGCGCGGCGCCGAGGTTCATGCCCTTGATGAAGAAGGGCCGCCAAGCGCCCTTGGCGTCGCGGATTTCGAACCGTGGACCCTGGATGCGGGCCGGCAGCTGCAGGCGGGCGGGCCGCACCAGGGGCGCCAGGGGGGGCGGCGGATCCGGCGCGAGCACCTTGGCCTGGGCCAGGGCCTCCTTCACGTCGGCCCGCGTGGGGTCCTTCGCCAGAGCCGCTTCCAGCTGCGTCCGGGCCTCGGGGGCCCGGCCCTGGCGCAGAAGGCAGAGCCCCAGGCCGTAGGCGGCATCCACGTAGCCCGGCGTCCGCCGGAGGGCCCGCTGGAACCGCTGCGAGGCATCATTCACCCGGTCCAGGCGCAGGGCGGCGAAGCCCGAAGCCACCAGGGCATCGGCATCGTCGGGATGGGTGTCGAGCCAGGCCTCCAGCAGGCGGCGGGCCTCCAGGGGACGCCCGGCCCAGAGGGCTTTCTGGCCCTGCTGCAGCGGGGTTTCGGCCGGGGCTGATTGCACCAGCGCAGGAGGGGCGGCGAAGCAGATCACAGGCCGGCCTCCCGGAGCGCGACCTTTTCGCGGTCGTAGGCTTCCTCCAGCCCCAGGAGGTGGGTGGGCAGCAATCCCTTCTCCCGGGCCAGGGCCTGCAACAGGCTGGTGCCGGTGTCGAGGCCCCGCGGCGCTTCCAGGTAGAGCGGATCCGCATAGGCTTCGAGGGGATCCACGAAGGACCAGCCGTTGACCTTCAGCGCGTGGATGACATCGCCGAGGAAGAGCGCGTTCAGCAGGCAGTGGTGCAGCAGGATGGCGTGCTTCACCTCCCGGCCCGCGAGCTTCTGGGCCAGGGCCCGGGCGCGGTCCGCCTGATCCAGGACGTGTTCCACGTAGTAGGCGCGGTAGGGTCCCAGGTCCGCCCGGGGATCCTGCCGCAGCCGGGTGCGGAGGCGCTCGTCCAGCAGCCAGTCGAAGGTGGGGATGGTGACGTGGGCGTTGCGGTAGCCCGCCTCGGCCAGGGCCTTCCGCATGCCGTCCCGGGCGGCGGTGGTGTCCCCCTCCTTCAAATAGGGGAACCGGAACAGCCGGGTGTAGCCGGGGACCGTACGGATCAGCGCATCGCAGCGAAGGACGTCCGCCTGGTAGGACGCGGGGTCCGTCAGGCGCAGGTGGGAGTAGGTGTGGTTGCCGACGAGGTGTCCTTCCCGTCCCCAGGCGGCCAGGGCCTCGCGGCCCTCGGGTGTGTCGCCGCCATCCACGCCGTTGGCGAAGACGATGGCGTGGACCTTCTCCTTCCGCAGGGCCTGGAGCAGGCCCTCGTTCCGTTCCCCGGGGCTGAGCAGGAGCGTTTTCACGCGGTTCGGCCCATCATCGAAAGTAAGGGTAAGGACCTGGGCCTGCAGGGACACCGCAAGACAGGCTGTGGCCAGGGCGAGTCGGAGGAGGCTCACCACGCCAGCAACCGCTCGGTGGAGGCTCGGATGGCGGCGATGCTCGGCAGGAACGCGGCCTCAAGGGGCGGACTGGCGGGCGTGGGGGTGTCTGCCGCGCCCAACCGCAGGACCGGAGCATCGAGCCAGGGGAAGCAGGTCTCGCTGATGCGGGCCGCCAGTTCAGCGCTGGGCCCATAGGCCAGGCTGGCTTCGGTCAGCACGAGCACGCGATGGGTGCGCTTGGCCAGGGTTTCGATGGCCGCATCGTCCAGGGGCCAGAGGGTCCGCAGATCGAGCACCGCCACATCGAGGTCCGCCGCGGCTTCCAGGGCGACGTGCTGAGCCGCACCGTAGGTGATGATGCAGGCCCGTGTGCCGTCCTTTCGCAAAGCGGCTTCGCCGAGCCGTGCGGTGGGAACCTCCTCCCACTGATCCTTGAGGCGGCGGTAGAGGCGCTTGTGTTCGAGGAACAGGACCGGGTCCGGGTCCTCAATGGCGGCGCGGAGCAGGGCGTAGGCATCCCGAACGGTGCCCGGGGCCACCACCTTCAGGCCAGGGCTGCCCAGGAAATGGCTCTCGGGATTCTGACTGTGGAAGGGACCGCCGCCGTTGCCGCCGCCCGTGGGGCCGCGGAACACGGCGGGCACCGAGGCACCCCAGCGCCAGTGAGCCTTGGCGGCGAAATTCACCATGAGATCCGAGGCCAGCAGCGCGAAATCCATGAACTGGAATTCCGCCACGGGCCGCTGACCCATGAGCGCCGCGCCGATGGCCGAGCCCGCGATGGCCTGCTCGGAGATGGGTGTATCGATCACGCGATCCGGCCCGAAGCGCTCCAGCAGGCCTTCCGTGGCCCGGAAGGCGCCGCCGTAGACGCCGATGTCCTCCCCCAGGCAGCAGACGCGCGAATCCGCCTCCATGGCATCGAAGAGGGCCTGGCGGATGGCCTCGACGTAGGTGCCGGAGAAGGCGGTCATGCCTCCTCCAGCAGGCCCCGCTCAGCGAGCCACGCGTCGTTGAAGATGCTGCTGAGGTAGCGGCCCGCGCCGTCCGGAAACACGGTCACGATCCGGGCGGGGCGATCCATGGGCGGGAGGCGCCTCGCCACCTGCAGCACCGCCCACAGGGCCGCGCCGCTGGATCCACCGCCAAGGATGCCCTCTTCTTTCACAAGCTTGCGGGCATGGTGGAAAGCCTGGCGATCCGTCACCTGAAGCATGTCGTCGATGAGGTCGAATTCCATGGTGGGAATCAGGAACTCGTCGCCCAGCCCCTCGATCCGGTAGGGACCTGCCTTCAGGTCCTTCTTGCCGCGGAAGTGGTCGGTGAATACCGATCCCACGGGATCCACGGCCACTACCCGGATCGTCGGATCCTTTTCTTTCAGGAAGCGCCCCACGCCGCCGATGGTGCCGCCGGTGCCTGCACCCGCCACCAGGACGTCGATGCGGCCTTCCATCTGCTCCCAGATCTCCGGGCCCGTGCCGTGGTAGTGGGCGGCGTTGTTCTCGCGGTTGCCGTGCTGATCAGGGAAGTAGCAGTTCGGTGTCTCCCGGGCCAGGCGCGGCGTGATGTTGTTGTAGCTGTCGGGGTGCTCGGGGGGCAGGCTCGTGTCGGCCTTGTGGACTTGAACGCCCAGGGCCAGCAACTGGTTCAGCTTCTCCGGAGAGATGGTGTCGCGCACCACGACCTTGAGGCGGTAGCCCTTCTGGATGGCCATGAGGGCCAGGCCCATGGCCGTGTTGCCGGAGGAGTTCTCGATGATCATGTCCCCGGGCTTCAGGCGGCCGTCGCGCTCGGCGGCCTCGATCATGTACTTCGAAATGCGGTCCTTGCTGCTGCCCATGGGGTTCAGGAATTCCAGCTTGGCGAAGATCTCCACCGGCAGAGACTCGACCACGCGGCGCAGCCGGACCAGGGGGGTGTTGCCGACGGCCTCGAGAACGCTTCCGCAGGGCTTCCGGTACGACATGGGCCTTCCTCCAAACGCCAGTATGCCCGGTGGGGACCTCACTTCCGTTAACCTGAAACCATGCTCTCCTCGCTGCGCATCCAGAACCTGGCCCTGGTGGAAGACCTGTCCCTGGATTGGGGGTCGGGCTTCACGGTGCTTACGGGCGAAACCGGCGCGGGCAAATCCCTGCTTGTGGACGCCCTCTCTCTGCTGGTGGGGGCCCGGGGTGATGCGGAACTGGTGCGTCACGGATCCGAGCGGGCCACGGTCGAGGCGGTGGTGGAAGGCCGTTTCGACGCGTGGCGGGTCTTCCTCCTCGAACGGGGCCTGCCCGAGGAACATCCCGTGGTGCTGCGCCGCGAGGTGGGACCGGGCCGCAGCCGGGCCTGGATCAACGGGGCCAGCTGCGCCCTGGCGGATCTGCGGGAGGCCGGCCGCCTCTGGATGCGCCTCACCAGCCAGCACGACCACCAGTCGTTGCTGGGGGAGGACCGTCACCTGGCCCTCATCGACGAGGTGCTGGGCATTGAGCCCTGCCTGGAAGCCGAGGCCGCCACCGTGCGCCAGGCCGAGGCCGCCCTGAAGGCTCGGCGCCGCTCGGAGGCCGAGCGGGAACAGCGCCTCGAACAGCTGGTCGAGCTCCTAGCGGAGCTGGACAAGCTGGTGCCCAAGCCCGGTGAATGGGCGCAACTCAAGGCGGACCGAGAGCCCCTGCGCCACGCGGTGCATCTCGAGCAGGCCTTCCGCGAGGCGGCGGAAGCGCTGCATGACGGTCTGCCCAGGGTGGAGCTGGCCCACAAGGCTTTGGCCAAGGCAGTCCACCACTGGCCCGATGCGGTGGCCGAGCAGGATCGCCTGCGCTCCGCCGTGCTGGAGCTGGAGGATCTGCTGGCCCTGACCCAGGATCAGGCGATCCGCTGGGCTGGAGCCGGCGCAGACCGCATCGAGGCCATGGAGGCTCGTCTGGCGACCTATGAGCGTCAAGCCCGCCGCCACCGCTGTGAGCCGGAGGAACTCCCGGCGCGCCTGCAGGCGCTGAAAGACGAACAGCGCTCCCTCCTGGCCGGAAACGCGCCCCTGAAGGAATTGGAGGCCACCCTGGCGAAAGCCGCGGAGTCCTACCGCGCGGCCGCAGAGGACCTGCATGGACGGCGGACCGCCGCCATCCCGAAGCTGGAGGCCGAGGTCCAGAAACGCCTGGGGCGGCTGGGCATGAAAGGCGCCCGGATCCAGCTGCGGCTGTCCCTGGCGGAGGAAGCGGGCAGCCCCGTCCAGCAGAGCGGCCGGCCCGTGCGCGTGGCGGCTCAAGGGTTTTCCACCCTGGCCATCTGGATCGAACCGAATCCCGGCGAAGGCTTCCGCCCCCTGGCGAAGATTGCATCGGGTGGGGAGCTGAGCCGCCTGATGCTGTCGCTGGTGGGGGCTGGCCTCGCGCTGGGTGCGGGGACAGGGGAGGGTCTCACCCTGGTCTTGGATGAAGTGGATGCGGGACTGGGCGGCGAAACGGCCCTGGCGGTGGGGAAGGCCGTGGCCGAACTGGGCAGAGCCCATCAGGTGTTGGCGGTCACCCATCTGGCCCAGGTGGCAGCCCGGGCGGACCGGCATGGTCGCCTGCACAAGGAGACCGAGGGGGGCCGCACGCGCAGTGTTCTGGGCTGGGTGGCGGGCGAGGCGCGGAACCGGGAGCTGGCACGGTTGCTCTCGGGTCACCCCGATCGCGCCGAGGCATTGGAGCACGCAAAGGTCCTGCTGGAGGGGTAATAGGATCCCCGGGGGAGGCTCCATGTCCACAAGCCGCAGGCGAGTGGGAGCCACACATCGCGGGGCGTCACATGGAGGCGCGAAGCGCGGAACCCGCGGAGAGTGGCTAGCAGGAGTCCGGCTTAGCCGGATGCCTGCTGGGGGTCCGGGGGTGTGCGCGAAGCGCGGAACCCCCGGAGAATCGTCAACGCACCTCGATCATCAACCCCTGTCCCCGGAAAGTGTGCAGCAGGGGCTGGGCGAAGGGGCCATCCACCTTGGCGCGCAGGCGCCGCACCTGAGCATCCATGGCGTTGGGGCTGCGGAGGTCGGGCCGATCCTTCCCCGCACCCCAGAGGGCCAGGGCGATCGCCTCCCGGCTGACCACCTGCCCGGCCCGCTCCAGAAGCACGGACAGGAGGGCGTATTCCTGGGTCGTAAGGTCCAGGCGCTCCCCCGCCCGGGATACCTGGCGCCGGTCCGGTTCCCAAACCAGATCCCCCAGCAGGAAGCGCAGGGGGCGGGAGGGCATCCTGCTGCGGCGAATCAGGGCCCTCAGCCTTGCGGCCAGTTCGGGCAGGGTGAAGGGTTTGCAGAGGTAGTCGTCGGCCCCGGCTTCCAGGCCACGCACCCGGTGCTCGGGCGTGCAGAGGGCCGATACGAAGATGAGAGGGGTGGTGATGCCGGCCTCTCGCAGCTGCTGGGCCAGTTCCAGCCCGGGCAGTCCCGGGAGGGCGATTTCGGCCACCAGGGCCTCGGAGGCGGCTGCGCGGGCCAGGGCCAGATGGCCGTTTTCTATGCGTTCACAGGTGAAACCATTGGCCGTCAGGCCCGCAATGATCCTCTGGGCTTCGGTGTCATCGGGTTCTGCGATCAGGATCGCCATCCCGGGAGTTTAGCGAAAAAAAGAACAGGGCCGCGTGAGCGGCCCTGTCTAGGAGATCGGAGTCCAGCGGCTAGCGGCTGAGACTCAGGGTGTAGGAATTCACGGTATCGAGGGCTCCGGAGTATCCGATGACCTTGATGTAGTACACCGCCGTGGTGGTTCCGGAGTTGGTGTAGGTCACGCTCTCGGTGGCGGTGCTGCCGAGGCTGCTCTTCAGCGTGGTGCCCGTGCTGCTGAGCAGGTAGAGGTCATAGTCCTTCGCAGGGCCCGTCATGTTGACGGTCACCGTGCGTCCGGCAGCGACGTTGATCTTGAAGAAGTCCTGGTCGGTGGAGGTGCCAATCTTCCCGATGATGGAGGTGATGGTGTCGGCGATCACGTTGGCGGCGGCGGTGGTGCCGTTGCTTTCCACTTCGGTGAAGCTGGTGGCGGTGCTGTTGTTGACGGTGAAGCTCACGGCCGTGGAGGTGGTGACGTTCCCGGCGGCGTCATAGGCCTTGGCGGTGAGGCTGTGGACGGCATTGGTCAGCGTGGTGCTGTTCAGGGTCATGCTGTAGGGACTGGCGGTGTCGGTGCCCTTTAGCACGCCGTCTACGTAGAACTCGACCTTGGTGACGCCGACGTTGTCGGAGGCGGTGGCATTGAAGGTGATCGTGCCGCTGGTGCCGCTCTCCGTGGCGGAGACGGTGGGGGCGGTGGTGTCAGGAACGGGCGTGGTGCCGCCGGAGTAGGTCAGCCCCAGGTTATAGGGGGTGGCGCTGACGCCACTGTAGGCATAGACGTTGGCATAGACGGTTGTGGCGGTGGTGCCCGCGTTGGTATAGGTGAGGTTCTCCGCGGCGGTGGAGCCCTGGGAAATGGCGAGCTGGGTGCCGGCGGCGTTCACGAGCTTGAGATCCCAGTCCACACCCGTGGGACCGGTCATGGCGATGGCGAGGGTCTCACCGGGATTCAGGGACAGGCCGAAGTAGTCCTTGTCCGTGGATACGGTCAGATTGCCCTGGATGTTGGTGAAGGTCTTGGCGACCGCGTTCGCGGCGCCGACCGTGTCATTGACTTCCACTTCCGCGAAGGTGC
>JAVBYJ010000028.1 GCA_030824075.1 Geothrix sp. | reverse complement strand
CCCGTGGGACAGGTCATCTTCACCAACCTGCGGTTCACCCCCCAGAACCCCAGGGGCCTCGCCAATGCCTATGGCGTGACCGGCCCCGCGGGCTGGGGGCCCTACCGGCTGGGGGTCCAGCTGGGGGGGCCTCTCAAGTATGTGAAGTTGGATATAGAAGGGCGCTACCAGGGCCGGTGGTTCAAGATCGAAAAGGCGGTGAAGGGAGGCGCCGCCATGGGGGCCGGGCTGGACGAGGACTGGTCCATCATCAGCGTGGACGGACAGGACTTCGGGGGGAACCTGAACGCCCTGATCGCCTACATGACCACGCGCCCCGCCATCGAAGTGCTGGCCCTCAAGGCCAAGGGCTGGGGGTACGGATCCAAGCAGAAGACCTTCAAGATCCAGATGAGGAAGCTGGACGCCCCTGCGGATCCTGCGGATGGCGTGCTTATACCTGAGGACACGGAGGCACTCCGGCCCATCCTCCAGGACATCAGAGCCTGGAAGATCCTCCTGGCCCAGCGCTCGGCCCTGCCCCGCTTCACACCCCTGCCGGTGGACCTCCCCGGCAGGCGGCTCTGGGCTGTCCGCGGCGCGAGGAATCCCCATCCCGCCCAGGGAGAACGGGTCGACCTCATCACCCTCGAATTCTGGGGGGAGGATCCGGCAGTGAAGCCGGAGCAGGACCATCCCGCCGCCCTGTGGCCCGAACCCAAGGACGGCCTGCGTAACGGCCGGGCCCTGCGCGTGGAGGACCGCTGGTACCGCATCCAGGAGGTCGCCATGGACGCTGCCACGGGCCAGCTTCTGAAACTCGCGCTTCAGCCCTGGACCGCCGATGTGCCCGCGCTCCTGGGTGGTGCCACCCTGGCCCGGGATCTGGGCCCGGAGCCGGTTCTGGCGCACCGGGAAGCTCTGGAGCAACTGGCCAATGATGCCCTGGTCGAGTGGAAGACCCGAACCCTGCCGGGCTTGCTCGCCATTCAGGCCCTGGGACCCACCGAGGATCTGGTCGTTCGCATCGAAAAGGGCCTGCTTAAGATGGACCTCGAGGTGAAGGGCATCCGGTCCCGGCTGGACGCGCAGGCCCGGGCCGAGGCCGAACGGAAGGCCCAGGCCGAACTGGCGGCCAAGGGAGGGAAACCTGCCCCCGCCGTCGGCACAGCCACCGCCGCAGAAAGCGAGCAACTCGCCGATCTGCTGGATCAGCGCAAGGCCATCCTCATGGCCATTCTCGGCAGCGCCAAGCAGGCGCTCGCCAACCTGCGGAGGTGAGCCTTGCATATCTGGATGGTTCGAACCCTTGCTCTCACCCTGGCCACGGGGGCTGCGGCCCAGGATGCTTCCCGCGCCAGCGATACCCCCACCTGGGAGCCGGCCCCCGCCGCCCTCGCGCAGAAAGCCCCCGGCCATCCGCCCTACGGAATGGTCATGACCACACCCACGGGCAAGTTCCTGCTCACCGGCCTCACCTTCAATCCCCGCACCCACAAGCCGGAGGCGCACCTGTACCGCATCAACGGCCCCGCGGGATGGGGCCCTTACCGCTCGGGCCTGGAGCGGGGCCTGAGCCACAGCCCGGCCCGACCCAGGCCCTCAGACAACGCACTCCACAACACCTGGTACGAGGATTATTTCCTCTTCACCACGCCAGCCAAAGGCACGGCCGCCGCCGAGGCCGGGCTGGAACAGAGCAAGTACGACCTCACACGCATTTATGGCGTGGATGGCAGCACCTTCAAATGGGATGTGAATGCCCTGGTCTATCACATCACCCAGAGCCCCAGGATCGAAGTGAAGGCCATCAAACTACCCATTTTCTTCGGCCCCAGTAGAGCAACCTACACCATCCGGAACCACAGGATCGACCGCCCGGTCGCGGATGACGATGCCGACCTGGTGAACGCCCCGCCCGCGGAGAGCCTCCGGGCCTGGCTGGGCCGCCCACAGCCTTGGAGCGACCTGCTCAAGCTCCGCTCTGCAAAGGCGCTCTTCGCCCCCCTTCCCTTCGACCTGGCCGACCAGAAGCGCTGGGCCGTCCTCATCCCGGGCCAGCCTGGGCAGGAGAACCAGCCCCGGGTGCCCGGCGCGCTGGAGATCTGGACGGAGGATCCCCAGTCCGGAGCCTTCGAGCGTGGACTGGCAGCGGTTTACACCGAACCTGCGGAGGGCTTCCGCCCGGGCCGCGCCCTCCTGATCGGGGACACCTGGCAGCGCCTCCAGGCCGTGACCCGTGATCCTGCCACCGGCCGCCTCATCCAGCTGAGCCTCCAGCCCTGGGTGGCCAATATCCCAGCCCTCCTCGACGGCGCTGCCGGAGCCAGGGAACTGGGTTCCAGCCCGACACCCCAGCTCCAGGAATCCCTGGAACAGCGGTGCAACGACGCCCTGATCGAGTGGAAGACCCGGACGCTCCCCAGGCTGCTGGCCTCCCAGGACCTGGCGCCCACCGAGGAGCTGGTGATCCGCATCGAGAAGGGGGTCCTGGCCCTGGACCTCGGAGCCAAGGGCATCCGGTCCCGGCTGGATGCCCAGACCCGCGTGGAGGCCGAACGCAAGGCCCAGGCGGAACTCGCCGCCAAGGAGGGGAAGACGCCTCCACAGGCCGCGCCTTCTGCCACGGAAAGTGAGCGTCTCGCGGACCTGCTGGACCAGCGCAAGGCCATCCTCATGGCCATTCTCGGCAGCGCCAAGCTGGCCCTGGCCAACCTTCGGAGGTGAACCATGCGCGTGATCTCTCCCCTGTTCCTGGCACTGGCCCTCCCCGTCGCCCTCTCGGCCCAGGTGGGCCTCCACCAAGGCAAGCCCGATCCCAAACCCGCCTCCCAGGAGAGTCCGAGCGCCCTCAGCCAGCTGGAGGCGATCACGGGCCAGAAGGTGGACCGCAGCAAGGTCGGCACCTCCTTCAAGGTCCGGAAGCCGCCTCCCCCGAGACCGAAGACCGTCTCGCGGCAGACCTTGGCCAACCAGCAGAATGCCGCCCTGCTGGGGGGGATCTTCGGCAGCCTGTTGGCCCAGGCCCTGCAGCCCGCGGGGCCCTCGGGACCGGATCCCGCAGAACTGGCGCGGATCGAGGCCGAGCGGCAGGCGGCGCTGCGCCAGGAGCAGGCGGAACTGCAGGCCTGGGCCAGCGCCTACTCCTCCCGGATGAACGCCCTGGTTGAGCATCAGCGGCAGCAGCGGACCTCCCAGAACCAGGAGAGCCTGGAGGGCCTGCGGGCTTCCCTGTCCGACGGCTGGGACACCGGCAAGGCGCCCGCCTCGGGGGGCGGCCTGGCGGCGGCCCTCAGCGATCCCGCCCCCGTGGTGGATCTGCGCGGAAGCCGGACCCTCACGCCCAGCCTCCTGCGGGAGGCCAACGGAACCAGGCGCACCACACCGGTATCCACCGACGATCTCATCAAGCACCGGGAGGCCGCCCAGGCCCGCTTGAAGGCCATGATGGAGGAGAATCAAGATCTGCGCCTGCTGGGGCAGCGGTTCTACGAACTGGAGGCGGAACTGGATCGGCTGAAGCGTCAAGCCGCCGGTCTGGGCTCCGAAGGCCGGGCCATCCAGCGGGATATGGACTACTGGGGCTGGCGCCTCGAACAGGCCACCCAGGCCGCCATGGAGCGGGGCACGAGCCTGCTCACCGGCGTCATCATCCCCAAGGGCACCAGTGCCGGGCTGAAGCGTCTCCAGAAGAACCCCAAGCTCTGGAACCAGACCGTGCAGTCCCTCTCGGACATCAATGACTTCTCGGAATTCGCCACCACCGTGGCGGATCGCTATGATGCGGCCGGACAGGCCCTGGACTGGGTTCAGGCCAAACACAACTTGATGAAGAATGTTGATTTCATCGCCACCAACCTCCAGCACGTTTCCTCCAGGCTCGAGCCGGTGAGCCTGCACTGGGAGGTGGGCAAGGCCCTGGTGGGCACCTCCGTGGATTTGGCGGCGGAGCTGGATGGCTGGGGCGTCATCCTGGAACGCCAAGGGGATGTGTCGTTGGTGCTCCAGAAACAGAAGGTGCTCCAGGGACGCCTCGAAGCCGTGGTCCGACAGCTTCAGGCGTCGCGAAGTCAGCTGGCGGCCCAAATCGGTGTGCGACCCGAGGACCTGATCCCCCCCGCGGCACGGCGCGGGCTGGGTTCGGGGGTCGCACCCCTGTGAGTTATCCTGGCCCATGGTCATCCCTGACGGTTCCACCCCTCCTCCCGGCCGCGGGATCTTCTGCAACCGGACCCTGAACCTGCGATCGGTCCGGGCCATCGGGTACGACATGGACTACACCCTGGTGGACTACCGGGTGGACGCCTTCGAGCACATGGTCTATGCCCAGGCCCGGGAGCGCCTGGCCTCTGAGGGCTGGCCCATGGATGGCCTCACCTTCGATGGGTCGATGGTGACCCGCGGCCTCGTGATCGACACGGAGCTGGGGAACCTGGTGAAGGCCGATCGCTTCGGTTTCGTGAAGCGGGCCATGCATGGCACGCGCATGCTCGAGTTCAACGAGCAGCGGGAGGCCTACACCCAGACCCTGGTGGATCTGAGCGAGCCCCGCTGGGTCTTTCTCAACACCTTGTTCTCGCTATCGGAAGGTTGCCTCTTCGCCCAGGCCGTGGACCTGTTGGACCAGGGCGCCCTGCCCCGCGCCTTCGAATATGCGAGCCTCTACCGGCACGTGCGGGCCCGCGTGGATGCCCAGCATCTCGAGGGCCATCTGAAGGCCGAAATCGCCGCGGCGCCGGAGCGCTACGTGGTGCAGGATCCCGAAGCCGCCCTGGCCCTGCTGGACCAGAAGGCCGCTGGCAAGAAGCTGCTCCTCATCACCAACTCGGAGTGGAGCTTCACCTCGAAGATGATGACCCACGCCTATGATCGGCACCTGCCGGGGGGCATGACCTGGCGGCAGCTCTTCGACGTGGTGATCGTCGCTGCCCGCAAGCCCGCCTTCTTCACCGAGCGCGGGCCCTTCTTCGAGGTGGTGGACGAAATGGGCCTGCTGCGCCCCCTGGTCGGGCCCCTGCGCACCGGCGGTATCTACCTGGGCGGTTCCGCAGCCCAGGTAGAGCATGATCTGGGCATTTCAGGCGATGAGATTCTCTACGTGGGCGATCACATGTTCGGCGATGTGCATGTGAGCAAGCGCACCCTCAGCTGGCGCACCGCCCTGGTGCTAAGGGAGCTGGAAGCGGAAGGTTCGGCCCTGGAGGCCTACCGGCCCACCGAGTTGCGCCTCATCACCTTGATGCGGGAGAAGGGGACCCTGGAAGCGCGGCTCTCCCAGGCGCGCCTGGCCCTTCAGCGGCTTCACGCGGGCTACGGACCCGCCTCCGACGAAGACTCGGCCAGCCTGGACGCGCGCGTCCGCGACCTCCGGGGACAGCTCTTGGCCCTGGACGCAGAGATCGGCCCACTGGCCAAGGCTGGCTCTGAAATGACCAATGTCCGCTGGGGTCTTCTGACCCGTGCCGGCAACGACAAGAGTCACCTCACCCGCCAGATCGAGCGCTACGCCGACATCTACACCAGTCGCGTGTCGAATTTTCTCCACGCTACACCTTACGCCTACTTCCGCTCACCGCGCGGGAGTTTGCCGCATGATCCGGGTGGCGCCTCATGACGGGTTTCCGGACCTGACCCTTCCGCGCGTGCGCTGAAGCTGGGTGGACTGGCGGAATCAGGCACCCGATGGCCGAGCCTCGATCACTTCGCCACAGAAACCGTTATGCCGTAGTGCTCCGGATCCCATGGCCCGTCGCTGTTCCACTGGCCGTAGGCGTGGCTGTCGTCGGTCCTGAAGCGCAGGGTGTAGCTCCCCTTGGGGAGGCTGATTACCTCGTCAGCCAGGCGGTTCTTGGAGCTGCCCCCGGCATGCAAGGTGCGGCTTCGCTCCATGGTCCAGACGCGTTTACCAGAAGCATCCTCGATCCAGCCCTCGTCCGCCATGTCATCGCCGTCCCCCTCGCCAATGGCATAGACGCGGACGGATTGAGTCGATGAGAGGGTGAAGGCGACGCTGCGATCCTGACTGTCGGCCAGGCGGACCAGTTCGGCCAGCACGGACCAGGCCAGGGGTTTCGTCAAGGAGACCGCCGCCAGATCAGCATCCGCGGGCACGGAAAGCGTCAGGCCGTACGCACCGGGGTCGCAGGGGGGCGCGGCGTTCCAATCGGCGGGGGAATGGGAATCGTCCGTCACGAAAGTGGCTTCATAGTTGCCCGCGGGCAACTGGATCGTCTCCACCTGGCGCCGGTTCTTGCGGGCGCCGCCGGCGTACTGGGCCCGATCCATGCTCATCTCCCAGACCCGGGCGCGGGTGCGGGCCTCGGTGATCCAGCCGTAGTCGTGCATGCGCCGGCCGCTGCCCTCGCCTTCGGCATAGATATGCAGGGTGACCGGCTTGCGCACGTGGAAGGCCTGGGTCCATTGCCCCTTGTCGGTGACCGCAGGCAGTGCCACGACGATATTCTTCCAACGGAGGGGAGCCTCGTAGGTGGAGGCGTCGGCGGGTTGGCCGCCGGCCAGGTAGATCTCCATGCCGTAGTTCCCCACCTGTTCCTGCCAATGGCGCATCAAACTGGCGTCATCCGCCCCGAAGGCGGCCAGGAATCCACGGGGTCGTTCGGTGCGTTCAGTGTGCAGGGCCCGCCGATCGATATTCCGGGTCCACTGGGCGAAGAGCAGGCTCTGGCCAAATCCGTGATTGGCGAAATAGGCTTCATAGCTGCCTGCGGGCAAATCCAAATACGTATCAGCCACGCGGTATTCCCAGTCCCGCTTCGTGTTCGACCCGTCCATTTGCCAGACCACTTCGCGGGTGATGGCGTTCAGGATCCACCCGTGCGCGAAGAATGGATTGTCCCCGGACGCCCGCACAAACCGCCTCAGACCCGCGCCCTTGGCGTAGATATGAACCTTCGTGGCCCTGGGAAGGGTGAATCCCTGCTGTCGCACTTCGGCGGCGTCGAATCCATGCAGCGCCACCATGCGGGGCTCCTCGCCCCGCAAGGCCATGGGCGCGAAAGTCACCATGAGCACCAGCACAACCACGGCATGGAACACGCGAATCAGGGCAGCCACTTCCGACATCACGTAAGGCAGCACGGGAACCTCCTGGAATGGTTCCAAGCTAACCCTCCAGGCGATGGTCTTTCACCCGGATCGGCGAACGGCGGATCCTCGCCGGTGAACGGGCCACGCCGCCCTACCACTGTTCCAGGAACGCCTGGGCTTCGGCCTCTGCGAAAGGCGACAGGTGGGCGAAGCGCATCAGCCGGTCGTTGAATTCGTAGTGCAGTTCCCGGTTCTCCTCCAGCAGCAGTTCCAGCTGCTCACGATGGATCGCCTCATCCGTCAGGAACCGCCAATAGATGGCATCGGCGGTCTCCTTCAAGCCCCGCGACCGGGCTTCCCAGTAGGTGCGCAGGAGGGTCCGCCACCCGACCTTCGTCATGCCACTGTCCTGGGCGATGGCATCCTGCCAGACCGGCCCGGCCCAGGCCTGGATCAACTCCACGGCCCGTTCTTCATCCAGGCGGCCGATGCTGAGCACCAGCTCTCCCAGGTCATACACCACGGTCTCGAAGGCGAATTGAAGCCCCTGGCGGGCGGCGAGACGCGCGTAGTGCATCAGGTGGCGGGCCGCTTCATGCATCCGGTCGGGCATGTGCTGGAAGACCTCGATGAGCAGGCGGTAATGGTACGAAAGATTCTGGAAGCGCCTGAGATCACGCTCCTCCAGAGCCTCGCGCAGCAGGGTGTTGAAGGTCATCACGTGGAGTTCGATCACCGGGCCCGAGCCGACATCACAGGCCAGCCGCGCTGTATCCACCAGCTGCCCGGCCAATTCGGAGAGCAGCTCGTGCTGTCGCCGGGTCGCCACCTCCGCCACCTTGAGGGTCTGTGCCAGGACATAGGCCTCGGGCCAGGCCCGTTCCCGGATGAGATAGTCCTGGCCCTCCTTGGCCAGGCCCGGCACAAACCATGGCCGTGAGCTGCGCCAGGCGGAGGCTTCGCGCCCTCCGCAGCCAATGATGCCGGTCAGGAGCGCGTGCAGGGATTTCAGTGCCAGCAGGACCAACTGCCGGTCCCCGCGCGCCATGCCGGTGAGCGCCACATTCGTCACCACATCGATGGTCTCGAAAAGATCATCCTTGTGGGCCTCCACGCGGCGCCCCCGGCCCAGGTCATGAAGGCTCCGGAGCCCTTTCCGGGTGAGCATGGGCATGAAGTAGCTGGGGCGCAGGAAGCGGCTGATGCCGAAGAGGTAGGGCAGGACGCCCGCGAGCACCACCAGGTAGATGCACGCGACGGCCCAGATCCCGAACCGGGAGAAGGGATGCCCGGCCGGGAAGAAGTGCAGGGACATCACCAGCAGGTTGCCGACGATGAAGACGGACAGGCCGCCCACGATCAGCGGATGGGTGACATAGAGCTTCACCAGCCGAGGCGTATAGAGGTTCGACGTGAGCGGCAGGATCAGCGCGATGCTGGTCATCACCACGGCCATGATCTGATTCAGGGTGCGGCTGGCGGTGGCGAATCCCAGTGGTTCGAAATGCTGGGGCCCGCCATGGTGGGCCGTGAGCAGGCCCAGCACGCCCGCCACCAGGAAGCACACGGCGGCCACCACCGCAGGACGGTGGCCACTCCAGATGCTCCCGATCCGTCCTTGGGCCATGCCGGTCTTTCGGTGCAGAACGCTGGCGGGCTGAGTTCTCAGCGGGAGAAGCAGGAATCAGAGCCCCGCCCACTCCGCCAGCACCCGCTGGGCCTGGAACATCGGACCGTCCTGGGTGCCAAGAAGCGGCAGGCGAACCGTGCCATCCGGACTGAACTGCGCGCCCTTCTTCTGCCCCACCCAGGCCATGAGCTTCGCGGGATCCAGCGGGGTTTGCGGGCTCAGGCGGAACTTGAGCTGGCCCTTGTCCACGGCCACTTCGGAGATGGCCAGGACCTGGGCCCGCAGTTTCACCTTGAGCAGTTCAAAGAACCGCAGCGTGTCTGGATCATCTTCGGAGATCCGCCCGAAGCGGTCCTCCAGATCCAGCCGGTAGATTTCGAGGTCCTTCTCCTCGCGCAGCCGCGAGATGCGCTTGTAGGCCACCAGCCGTTCGCTGGCCTGATCGATCCAGCGTCGTCCCAGCTGGGCGCCCGGGGCCAGGCCATCCAGCTTCACTTCGAAGGTGCCGCTGGGCTGGCCCTGCAGTTCCTGAAGCGTTTCCTCCAGCAGCTTCACGTAAAGCTCGAAGCCGATGTCGTGGATGTGGCCGGATTGTTCTCCGCCCAGAAGATTCCCCGCCCCGCGCAACTCCAGATCCATGGCCGCAATGCGGAAGCCCGAACCCAGCTCGGAGAAGTCCTCCAGGGCCTGTAGCCGCTTGCGGGCATCCTCGCTGATCTCATGCTTGGGGGGGATCAGCAGGTAGGCATAGGCCGGCACGTCGCTGCGACCCACTCGACCCCGCAATTGATAGAGCTGGCTGAGCCCGAAGGCATCCGCGCGATGAACGATGAGGGTGTTGGCATTGGGCACGTCGAGGCCGTTCTCAACAATGGTGGTCGCCACCAACACGTCCACCCGGCCTTCCATGAAGGCGAGCATCACCTGCTCTAGGCCGTCATCGCTCATCTGGCCGTGGCCCACGCCCACACGGGCGTCCGGCACCAGCTCGCGCACCCGCTCAGCGATGGCCACGATGGATTCCACACGGTTGTGCACCAGGTAGACCTGACCCCCGCGGCGCAACTCGAACTGGATGGCCGTCTGCACCAGCTCGTCGCTCCAGGGCGCCACCACGGTCTCGATGGCCAGCCGGTCCTTGGGGGGTGTTTCGATGAGGCTGATCTCGCGCAGCCCCGTGAGGCTCATGTGCAGGGTCCGGGGAATGGGTGTGGCGCTGAGGGCCAGCTGGTCCACGTTGAGGCGCAGCTTCTTGAGCTTCTCCTTGTGGCCCACGCCGAAGCGCTGTTCCTCGTCGATCACCACCAGACCCAGGTCCGCGAACTTCAGGCGGGCTCCCAGCAGCTGGTGGGTGCCGATGACGATCTCGATCTTGCCGTCGGCCACTTCCTGGAGGATGCGCTTCTGGTCCGCGGCGTCCACAAAGCGGTTGAGCATCTCAATGCGGATGGGGAAGCCGGCGAAGCGTTCCTTGAAGGTTCTGAAGTGCTGGAAGCAGAGCACGGTGGTCGGACACAGCACCGCCACCTGGCGGCCCTCCAGCGCTACCTTGGCCGCGGCCCGCATGGCCACTTCCGTCTTCCCGAATCCCACATCACCCACCAGCAGGCGGTCCATGGGGCGCGGCGATTCCAGATCCGCCTTCACCGCCTCGATGGCTTCGATCTGATCCGGCGTGGGCGTAAAGGCGAAGCTGGCGTCGAAGGCCGCCATGTCCGGTCCGTCCGGCGGATAGGCGTGGCCCTTCTCCAGCTTGCGCTGGGCGTAGAGCTTCAGCAGTTCGTCGGCCATGTCCCGGATGGCCTTCTTGGCCTTGCGCTTGACCTTGGCCCAGCTGGCGCCGCCCAGCTTGTCCAGGGGTGGCCGATGGCCTTCAGCGCCGGTATAGCGCTGCATCAGGTCAGCCCGTTCCAGGCTCACGTTGAGCTGGCCGCCATCCGCGTAGCGCAGTTGGAGCACTTCCTGCTCTTCGCCGCCCACGGTGAGGGTAGCGAAGCCGATGAACTCGCCGATCCCGTGGTCCAGATGCACCACGCGATCCCCGGGTTTCAGATCCCGCAGGTCCGACAGGAAGGCAGAACTGCGGGATTTCTTCGGTGCGGCCTGGGCCACCTTCCGTCCGAAGATCTCCCGTTCGGTGAAGACCACCAGGGCGGGTTCCTTAAGATGAATGCCCGCGCTCAGGGCCAGATGAATGGCCCGGCATCCCGCTTCGGCACCGTGCCCCATGGGCAGCTCGTGCTCCCGCAGAAGCTCCTGGAATCGATCCCGCATGCCGGGCGTGGACCCTGCCAGAAACACCCGATGGCCCGAAAGCGAAAGGTCCTGCAGGTGCTCGGCGAATTCGGAGATGCGGCCCTGGAATTCGCGCACCGGCTGGGCCGCGAGAGGTACCGTGGCCTCGCTCTGCCACTCCGTCAACAACAGGGTCGGGCGGCTGGGATCCGCGGACACGAAGCGGTCCTCGAAATCGGGGCACACCACGCCACCCCGGCGGAGCATCGCCAGCCCCTCCTCGATACGGGCACGTTCCGCGTCCCTCAGGGACTCCTCCCAGGCCCCCTCCAGGCGAACCCGCA
Organism: Geothrix sp.; assembly: GCA_030824075.1. Taxonomy (GTDB): domain Bacteria; phylum Acidobacteriota; class Holophagae; order Holophagales; family Holophagaceae; genus Geothrix. The sequence goes on along the minus strand of JAVBYJ010000028.1, from coordinate 53,997 downwards.
GGCAGGGCGGCACCCAGTGGACCAGCTGCCCCTTGGGTTGGGCCAGCAAGGGATGGAACAGCTCTTCCCCGGGAAAGTGGCCATGGGTGGCCAGCCGCGCTCGGCGGAACGCGAGGTCATCCCCGGGCTCCTGGGTGCGGTCCGCGCGGGAGGTCACGGCCATCATCAGTGCCTCGCCGTCGCCCCGGTCCCCCTCAAAGCGCGGGTAGAGCATCAGCGTTTCCAGGGCCTCGCCGGTGCGGCGCTGCGTGTCCGGATCGAAGGGGCTGAGCCGTTCCAACTCATCGCCGAAGGTCTCCAGCCGCAACGGCTGATCCAGGTGATCCGGCCACAGATCCACCACCATGCCGCGGGAACTGAACTCCCCCGGGCCCGAGGCCATGTCCGTGCGGCGGTAGCCGAGGGCCACCAGCGTCTCCAGCAGCAGCTCCCGGGGCACCTCCGCACCCTTGCGAAGCTCCAGTTTCTGTTTCTGGAACCAGGTGGGATGAGGCAGTTTCTCGCAGGCCGTGAGGGGTCCCGTGACCAGCACCTGGACCCGGCGCTCCAGCAGCCCCACGAGGGCCGACAGACGCTCCCTCAACACCATGCCTGGCGGGCTGCTTTCGCCGCCGACGTAGGCCGCAAAGCCCGGGAAGTGCGCCACGCCGGCCTCCGGCAGCAGCGCCTGGAGATCCTGGACCAGGGTGCGGGCCTCGGCCTCGCTGGGGGCATCCACCCAGAGCGATTGGATCCGGCCTTCGCGGGTAATCCACCGCGCCAGCACCAGGGCCAGGGCCGGCGGCGAGGTCCAGCGGAGGCGGGCGCCCGGGGCGGTGAAGCCCTCCACCGGCGCCTCCGCGAGGCGCAGCAGGTCCTTCAGGTCAGGCGACGGAGCAATCATGGACCTTTCAGATTGCCTCAAGGAGGCCTTCAAGGCGAGTCATCATCACCGGCTCACGCGCAGCCGCTTCATGTCCGCCATGGGCGACAGCCCGAACATCCGGGCGTATTCCCGGTTGAACTGGGAGGCGCTTTCGTAGCCCACCCGAAAGGCCGCCGAGGCCGCATCGGGGACCTCCGTGCTGAGCAGCCTCCGGGCCTCCTGGAGCCGCAGCTCCTTCTGGTACTGGAGGGGGCTCATGGTCGTGGCCAGCTTGAAGTGATGAAAGAACGTGGATGGGCTCATGTTCGCATCCTTGGCCAGCTCATCCATGCTCAAGGGCTGATCGAACTGGCGGCGGATCCGGTCAATCACCCGCGCAATCCGCTGGAGCTGGCTGCCGGCCACCCCCGCCTGGCGCACCGCGTGGCCGTGGGGAGAACGAAGCAGCCGGTAGGTCACCTCCCGCAGGATGAGCGGGGCCAGCACCCGCTGGTCATCCGCCTGGCCAAGGCAGCGCATCAGCCGCAGGAGGGCGCCCTGCAGCCCCGAGTCCAACCCCTCGAGGAACACCCCCTGCCGCCCGTTTTCCGCACCCGGGTCCACCGGCCCCATCTCCCGGAGGAGGTCGTGGATAAGCACCGGCTCCAGATCCAGGACCAGGCAGAGGAAGGGTGCCCGGGCGGAGGCTCGGGTCACCTGGCCCGTGACCGGGACGTTCACGGAAGCCACCAGGAACTGCCCCGTCTGGAACCGGAAGGCCTTCCCGCCGATGGTCGCAAGCTTCTCCCCCTGCACCACCACGCACAGGCAGGGGTTGTAGACCGTGGGCATGGGCAGCGTGGGCCGGTCACTCCTCACGATCTGGAGAAAGGGAATGGGCGTGGGGCGGATGTCCTCCCCTTCGGACCAGGCCAGGGTCAGATCCACCAGTTCTTTCGGGACCGCGCCCGTGCTTCCCCCAGTGCCTCCCATGGCTGTCATTCCCATGCCCCGCCATCCTTCCCCTGTTCCGCCCAAGGGTAGGACCGTTCATGGAGAGGCATCACCTGAAAATCCGGCTGTCCAGAGAATCAGGCAATGATTCGAGGGGATCTGGATACCACCATCCGGCCCGGGGGGCCTAGGTTGGAACTGCGAGTCGCCTCGCTTTCCGGGAGCCCCCATGGCACCAGTCGTCAGTCCACCCATCGCCGTCATCACCGGCGGAAGCCGCGGCCTCGGGCGCAGCGCCGCCCTCCACCTCGCCCGGGCCGGTACCGACATCATCCTTACCTACCAGAGCCAGGCCGAGGCGGCCGACCAGGTCGCCTCCGACATCCGCGCCCTGGGCCGCCGGGCCCAGGCCCTGCGCCTGGACGTGGGTCAGTCCGGAACCTTTGCCGCCTTTGCGGACCAGGTGCGGATGACGCTCCAGGGCTGGGGCGCCGAGCGGATTCACGCCCTCGTCAACAATGCCGGCATCGGCACCCACGCGGCCTTCCAGGACACCACCGAGGCGCAGTTCGACCAGCTCATGAACATCCACCTGAAAGGCACCTTCTTCCTCACCCAGCGGCTGCTTCCGCTGATGGCGGACGGTGGCCGGATCATCAACCTCTCCTCGGGGTTGGCCCGGTTCACCCTGCCCGGCTACGCGGCCTACGCGGCCATGAAGGGCGGCGTGGAAGTGCTCACCCGGTACCTCGCCAAGGAACTGGGCCCCCGCCGGATCACGGTGAACACCCTGGCCCCCGGGGCCATCGAAACCGATTTCGGAGGCGGGACGGTGCGGGACAACGCGGCCATCAACCAGGTCATCGCCAGCCAGACGGCGCTGGGCCGGGTGGGCCTGCCCGATGACATCGGTGGCGCCCTGGAGGTGCTGCTGTCGGAAGGCGCCCACTGGATCAACGGCCAGCGCATCGAGGCCTCGGGCGGCATGTTCCTGTGACCGCGCTTCGTCCAGGGGGCCTGCAGCGGCTCCCTGGACGGTTCTGGGATGCCGATCAGATCTCGCGCACCGCCCAGGCCCGGGGCATGAGGACGCGGTCCCACCACACCCCCGTCTCGCTCCGCTTGCCCACGGCGAGGAACATGTTCACCTCGGCGCCCCGGGGAAGATCCAGCAGGGCCTTGGCCCGCCAGGGATCAAAGCCTTCCATGGGGCAGCTGTCGTAACCCTCGGCCCGCAGCGCCAGCATGAAGGTGGCGGCGGCCAGAGCCGTGCTCTTGTGAGCCATGATGCGAATGTCTTCACGGGTCATGAGGTTCGGCGTGGGCTTGAACAACGAGATGAGGCGGCTGGCGAGCCGCTTCAGCGGTCCCAGGAGACCGAAGGGCCCGGTAGTGTAGATCAGCGGAATGATCTTCTTGTAATAGGCGGTCTGGCTGGGCCGGAGGGGTCCGCGGCTTTCGAAGATCCGCACGATCTCGTCGCGGTTGCGCTGCCACGTGTCCCGGTGGGTGACCAACGCGACGAGCAGCGGCGCCGTTCGCGCAGGCGCCTGGTCCAGACAGGCGGCGTTGGCCGCCTGTCTGGTGGCCGGGTCGCGGATCACCACGAACTCCCAGGGCTGGAGGTTGCTGGAACTGGGGGCGAGGCGGGCGGCGTCGAGGGCCCGGTCCAGCGCCTCCTGGGGCACCGGGTCGGGAAGGAAGTCCCGCACCGTGCGCCGGGACTCCACCGCCGCGTAGAACTGGGGGTCAGGCATCGGGAGCTTCCACCAGCGGGATTTCTTCCACCGGCTCAGCCATGGGCCGACCCAGGCGGCGGCGAATCCAGCGCCACGCCTTGGCCAGGCTCGTTTCCTCCACGATCTCGAAGAACACGGGCACCACGATGAGGGTCAGCAGCGTGGAGGTGATGAGACCACCCACCACGGCCCGGGCCATGGGGGCCCGCATTTCAGCTCCGGCACCCAGTGCCAGGAATAGTGGCAGCATGCCGCCGATCATGGCGAAGCTGGTCATGAGGATGGGCCGCAACCGCACGGTGCCCGCGCGAATGATCGCCTGGCGGCGGGAGATGCCCTCTTCCCGCTCCAGGTGCAGCGCGTGGTCCACCAGGAGGATGGCGTTCTTGGTCACCAGGCCCATGAGCAGGATCATGCCGATGCTCGTCATCATGGACATGGAATCGCCGGTGACGAGGAGCATGAGCACCATGCCCACCATGGACAGCGGCAGGCTGGCCATGATGGCAATGGGCAGCTTGAAGCTCTCGAACTGGCTGGCCAGCACGAAGTAGATGAAGAAGATCGCCAGCAGGATCGCAGAACCCATGTAGCCCGCCGTCTCCTTGCTGTCCCGGGTCTGGCCCAGGAACTCGACACGGACGCCTTCCGGCAGCTGACCGCTGGCTTTCAGTTCCGCCACCTTCTTGGCCGCAAGGCCGCTGACTTCGCCGAGCGTGGAGCCGTCGAAGTTGGCATCGACTTCCACTTCCTCCATCAGGTCGTGGCGCTGCAACTTGGCGGGCGCGATGCCCTCCTCGAAGCGGACCACCTGGTTGAGGCGCACCAGTGGGTGCTTGCCACCGCCCAGATCCTTGGTGCTCTGCACGGTCATGTTGGCAAGCTGAGTCATGAAGCGGCGTTCCTGGTCGGCGAGCCGGACACGGACGTCCCGCTGTTCACCGTTCTCGTCCTCGTACTTGGCGACCTTCTCGCCATCCACCAGGGGGCGCACCATCTGGGCCACCAGAGCTGGGCTCACACCCAGATCCGAGGCAGCCTTGCGATCGATCACGAGCTTCAGTTCCGGCTTGCCAGTATCGAGACTGGTGGTGACGTCCACGGCCCCAGGGACACTTCTCAGGGCCTCCTTCACGAGCGGCACGGCCTGGATGACCGCATCACGATCCGGTGCCTGCACGGCCACCATGATGGGGTACGAGGTGCCCCAGTCGCTGACGGCACCCACGGCCGCATCCACACCGGGAACGGAGCGGAAGCCTTCGCGGATCTGCCGGCGGATGACCATGTGGTTGGGGCGCCGGCCCTCCTTCAGCTTCACGTAGATGCCACCAGAATCCACCGTGCCGTTCAGGCCCGTGCCGATGGTGGTGTAGGTGAGTTCCACACCGGGAACCGCCTTGATGATCGTCTCCAGGGCCTGGGCCTTCCCGCGGGTGGCTGCCAGGCTGGAACCCGGTTCCGCCTTGAAGGTCACCTGCAGATCGCCCCGGTCGTAATCAGGCATGAAGTTGTTGCCGAGCAGGCCCATGAGGAGCATGGCCAGCACGAAGCTGCCCCCACCCATGCCCATCACCACCCAGCGATGGTTCAGGGACCATTCGATGGCCGTCTTGTAGATGCCTTCCCAGCGATCAAGCACGCGACCGAAAGCCTCCACGCTGCGCATGAGGAGATTTCGTCCCTTGTAATGAACGTGGCCATCGGCGCTCTTCTCATGCTCCGGATCGGGCCAGACGGCGCTGAGCATGGGATCCAGCGTGAAGCTCACGAACAGCGAAATAGCCACTGCAAAGGCCACCACGATACCGAAGGGGAAGAAGAACTTGCCCACGATGCCGCCCATGAAGGCCACGGGCACGAACACCGCGAGGATCGACAGGGTCGTGGCGATGACCGCGGGACCGATCTCGGCCGTGCCCTCCCGGGCCGCCGTGACGTGGTCCTTGCCCATTTCCGCGTGCCGCGTAATGTTCTCGCGGACCACGATGGCGTCGTCGATGAGGATGCCGATGGCCAGGCTGAGACCCATGAGGGTCATGGTGTTCAAGGTGAAATCCAGGGCCCGCATGATGATGAACGTGGAAATCACGGAGACGGGAAGCGTGAGGCTGGTGATCAGGGTCGATCGCCAGCTCTTCAGGAAGAAGAACACGATGATCACCGTGAGGAGGCCCCCCACATAGATCGAGATGTTCACATCCTCCACGTTGTCGATGATGAAGCGGGCATTGTCCTTGGCTGTGACCACTTCGACGCCCTGCTTTTCCAGTTCGGGCTTCAGCTCGTGGAGGGCCTTTTCCACCGCAGTCACCATCGCCACGGTGTTGCCGCCGGTCTGCCGCTGGATTTCCAGAGCGACCACGTCCTTGCCGTTCAGCCGGGCCAGGCTCCGCTTCTCCTTGATGCCGTCCACGATCTTGGCGACTTCCTGCAACTCGATGGGGCGGCCTTCCTTGTTGCCTACGATCACATGGTTGAAATCAGCCACGGATTTGGCCTTGGCATCCACCTTCACGGACACCTCGCGATCACCTTGAAGCAGGTTGCCGCTGGGAATGGCCAGGGTGTCGCTCGACAGGGCATTCTTCACGGCCTGCAGCGAGAGGCCCTGGGATTCAAGCTTCTGCGGGTCGATCTGGACGAGGATCTCGCGGGTGCTGCCACCTGCGGGGTCCACCTTCCCCACACCGGAAATATTTTCAATGCGGCGCTTGAGAAAGTCCTCGGCGATGCGGGTCAGCTCGCGGTCATTCATGCCCGGATGTTTGGCGTCCGGTTTCACCACCAGGGAGAGCACTGGCAGCTGGGCCGGGTCGAATTTCGAGATGACGGGCTCTTCGATGTTGTTGGGAAGGTTCCGCCGGATCTGTCCAATCTTGGTGCGCACATCGTTGAGCGCGTTGTCCACGTTGCGCCCCAGGTGGAACTGGATCACCAGGGTGCCCAGACCTTCCTGGCTGGTGGAGCTGATCTCCTTGATCTTCTCGATGGGATTGACGGCCTCCTCGATCTTCCTCACCACGTCCTGCTTGACGGACTCGGGGCTGGCGCCGGGGTAGATGACGGACACGGTGACGGTGGGGACATCGATGTTGGGGTACTGGTCGATGCCCAGGCTCTTCACGGAGAAAAGGCCCAGCACCACCAGGGCCAACATGATGCAGACGGTGAAGACGGGTTTGCGGATGGAGAGATCAGACAGGAACATGGTTCACTTCCCGACCGCGGGGGCGCCGCTGATCACACGGAGCCGGGTGCCGTCCGACACCAGGTCCTTGCCGCTGTCGATGACCTGGGTGCCAGCACTCAGGCCACTGATGGGCCGGAAGCCGTCCTGCTCTGGACCCAGGACCACCTTCCGGCGGTGGGCCACCGCCTGTTCCGCGATGTAGAGCTCGGCATCCCGGTCCTGGGCCTTCAACAGCGTGGCGGGCAGGGCCGGGCTCTTGGTTTCGCCTTCGCCGAGGATGACGCCTTCCACGAATTGGCCGCCCTTGAGAAGACCATCTGGATTGGGGACCTCCATGCGCACCCGCAGGGTCCGGCCGTCCTGCGAAAGGCTGGGACTCACCTGCGTGACGCGACCTTCGACGAGCCGGTCCACGCCGATGGCCCGAAAGGACGCCCGCTGGCCGACCTTCACCAGAGACATGGCCTCGGTGGGCAGGTCCGCGCGGATCTCCAGCTTGCGGTTGTCCACGACTTCGAAGGCGATCTGGCCGGGATTCAGCATCTCGCCGGGTTGCACCATGCGCCGGGCCACCTGCCCTGCGAAGGGTGCGACGAGGCGGGCCTTCTTCAGCCGGAGGCGCGCCAGGCCCAGATTGCTTTCAGCGGCCTGGGCGGCGGCTTTGGTGGCGTGATAGACCGTTTCGGCCTGCTGGGCCGCCTGTCGCGTGATGCTGCGCTTCTCCAGCAGCGCCACCGAGCGGTCATTGTCCCGCTGGGCCTGGAGCGCCTGGGCCTGAGCCTGGGCCGCCTGGGCCTCGGCCACCTGCAAACCAAGCGCGTAGTCATCCTCATCCTGGGCGCCCAGCAGCGCGCCGGCAGCGACCGTATCGCCCTCCTGCACAGCCACCCGGGTCACACGGCCGGTCACCTCGGCCTTCAATTCAGCCCGGTTCACCGCCAACAGCGAACCGGTAAAAGCCACGGCGGGACGGAAGCTCCGCTCCTGGACGGCGACCAGGCTGACGGCCACCGTGCCTTCGGATTTCACGGTGGCCTGATGGTCCAACTCGCTGTTGCGCTTGCTGCGATGGTAGGTGGCCGCACCGGCGATCACGGCGATGGGCACGGCGACGTAAATAATCAGGGCTTTGCGGTTCATGTTCGGCTCCAGGTGCAGATGCGAATTCAGGTCAGGGTCTGGGTGGGGCTGGTCTCGCCGTCAGAGTTCGTACGACAGGCGTGGTCCCCCCCCCCCGGGACAGCACTAAAGAGGGGGCAAGCCGAGGGATCGGCGCTGATCGAAGCGGGCGGCCCAGAGGCCGAGTTCCGCACGGCGGCGCTGGCTTTCGGCCTGGCGCTCGGTCCGCTCCGCCTGCAGCAGGTCGAGGGAGGTAATGAGCCCCTGCTCGAAGGATTCGCGGCTCATGCGCAGGGCTTCCGCAGTGGCGTCGTGGGCCCTGCGGGCGGCTTCGTTCAGGGCGATGGCCTTCTCCAGGTCGCGGTCCGCCGTGCTCTGTTCAATGGCGACGGATCGCTCCCGGTCGATGCGCATCTGCTTGACCTGCTCGAGCTGGGCCGTGTTCTGGGCCCGCTTGCCCGAACTACGAAGCCCATCGAAGACCGGAAACTTCATGGTGACGCTCACCTTCCAGGTGTCGTACGGCTCCTTGAAGAGGTTGTCCGACTTGCCCGCCTGATAGCCGTAGCTGGCGCTGAGGTCGAACTTGGGACGCAGATCCGAAGTGATGATCTTCGCGTTAGCCCGGTACATCGCTTCCTGCTGCTTCAGCTGCGCGAGTTCACTGCGGTCCGTGCCCGCAGGCTTGGCGCCGGCTTCCGGCAGCCCGAGCTCCGCAAGGGCGACCGGCGTCTTGGGATCCAAGCCCAGCTGCCCGTTCAGGACTTCCATGGCCCGCTTCACCTGGGCTTCGGCCTGGAGCGATTCTGGAATGACGGCCAGCCATTCACTCTCGGCGCGGAGCCGGTCCAACTCGGTGGCCGTCTGGGCCTCCAGCTTGGCCTTCACGTCCGACACGAACTGCTCGGCGGTCTTTCGGCGGGTCTCGATGACCTCTTGTTCGGCCTGAGCCGACAGCACGCCCAGGTAGGCCCGAGCCACGCCATGCAGGACGTCCAGCTCCGAGGTCGTATAGGCAAACGCGGCTTCCTGCTCGCCCATTTTCGCGATCTCAACGGCCGTGCCCAGCTTGCCCCAATAGAAGAGGGGCTGGGTCAGGTTCGCCTGGCTGGTGTAGACGCTGCGGGTTCCCACAAGGGCATTCAACGGAATACCCATGGCGGGGGCCAAATCCGCGAAGCCGCTGTTGAGCATGGAGACATCGCGCATCCGCGTGAAGTCGCCCATGAGCGTCAGCTGCGGCAGGGCATCGGCCCGGGTGGTGGTGATGAGGCCCCGGCGTTCCTCGACTCGAGCTTTGGCCGCCCGGAGCATGGGATTTTCGGACCGGGCGCGGGACAGGGCCCCGGAGAGATCCAGCGCGAGCGGCGCGCGGGGGGCCGGTGCCTCGGCCATGGGCGGCGTCGACGCGGGAGCCTGGAGAGCGGGTGGCGACATCAAGAACATGGTCAATTCCTCGGCTGCGGGAAGGCCTCGGGGACGCCAAGTCCCCTCAGGCTGAAGTCGATGTGGTGCTGGATGACCTTGGCCAGGTCCTCCGGGTAGGCCGGATTGCCCCGGATGAGCCGGATGATCCCCAGGGAATTCCGGAAATGGATCATCAGCCCCTGGATGCTCACCCCCATGGCGAAAAGCTGCTCCTCATTCAGGTCCGGTCTCAGGATCTGGAGGCAGTTCATCAGGTGGGTGATGTAGGGCTGTATGTGCTCCATCAGCAGGGCCGCGGAGGCGGGCCGCGGGGATTGCATCTCCCGGGCCATGAGAATCATGGCGGCCTCGTCCACGGGGTCGGACCCGCCGCAGGACATCAGTTCCGTGACAAAGGCACGGATGTAGTCCTGGAATCCCTGGAGGGCGGCCTTTCGGGCTCCGGGGCTCCCGGCCGGGGGAAGGTCCGCCAATTCGGAGACAGCGCAGGGTTTCCGCGAAAAGATCGCCTTGAGGGTCTCCGAATAGAGCCCTTCCTTCCCGCAGAAGTGATAGGCCACCAGGGCCGAGTTGGCGTTGGCTCCCTTGGCGATTTCCCGGATGCCCGCACCATCGAAGCCCTTGGCCGCAAAGTGGAGGATGGCCGATTCGAGAAGGCGGGTCCGCGTGTCAGGGGGTAGGGCGAGGGGGTTCATGGTGTGCCTCAGGGGTTAAATCAACCGAATGATTAACTCGATCAATCAAGATTAATCAAACGATTGATACTGTCAATCCGGAAATTTTGAACCCCCGCCGTCGCCCCCGGGAACCCTTTATGCGATTCTGGTCGCTTGCGGAGTTCCCCCATGATCTTCCTGGTCTTCTATTTCATCCTCTTTGTCGTCCTGATCTTCCAGGGCACCCACGTGGCGGGTGAGGTCAAGACCCCCCTTGGCACCCTGCCGGAGGAAGTGGCCCAGAATCCGGTGAGCGCCGCCCGCTGGGGAATTCTGCTCATCGCGATCGGATTCTTCGGATCTTCGGTGGGTCTCCTGGGCTTTCGGTTCCCAGCCCTGGCCGCTCTCCGACTGGCCTTTTTCGCCCTGGGTCTGGGCGTCCTGGCCCTCTATGGACTCTGGGTCGTCTTCCTGGGCCGCAAGGCCGAATTCATCGGCAAGCCCGCCGTATCGGACGACCACGGGCACCACTAGCCTGAGACGGGTACATGAAAAGGCGGCCCAACCGGGCCGCCTTTTCATGTACCGGCGAAACTAGACCTTCTGAACGTTCGTGGCCTGGGGGCCCTTCTGGCCCTGGGCGACTTCGAAGCTGACGCGCTGGTTCTCGTCCAGGGTGCGGAAGCCGCCGCCCTGGATGGCGGTGTGGTGGACGAAAAGATCAGCGCCGCCCTCGTCGGGGGTGATGAATCCGAAGCCCTTTTCAGCGTTGAACCACTTGACGGTGCCTTGAGCCATGACTGTTTCCTGCAGAATGTCTGGTGATGGTGTAGCGATGACTTTCCCCAGACAAGGCCGTCATAGCGTAGGCGTGAGGTCCGCCCTTGGCGGGTCACGCCGAACAGCATGACAGGATTGCCAGCGTCTACCTCACTTTTCTGGCGGAACGGTTTTTTTTAGAACCGCACCACCGCCCCAAAGCCGACCCCCTTGCGGTCCACCTTCAATTCCAGGTCGTCTTTCACCGAACCCCTGGGTACATCGAAGCTCCCGCCCTCGTAGAACACGCGGAGTCCGAACCAGCGCACGGGGAAGACCCGCAAGTCGGCGCCAAACAGGGTGTATTTTGAGCTCTTGTAGGCCAGGTAGTGGATGTAGACCTTGGATTCGACTGCCCCGTTGAACCCCCGGGAACCCCCCGAAAGACCGATCTGGGGAATGGGGACCGTGATCCGGGTGTTCGCCGCGACCGGAGCTCCCGGAGAGACGGGCACGCTGGTCGCGTCCAGGTCCAGGGTCCAGGTTTGCACGCCCAGATCGAGGCCCAGCCAGGCATCAGACTCGCGAACGAGCTTGGTCGTCCAGATGACGTCCACACTGGCTAGCTTCACGTGGGACTGGACCTGAGTGCCCGCGGTGTAGGAGGTGCCATCCACCGACACGGTGCGATTGATCACGCGGTCGCCCCGGTATTCGGCGGCCCCGGTGGAAACCTGGAACCCGAAGCGGGACCCCTGATAGTCGAGAAAGAACCCAGGCGTGGCCTTGTCCTTGCTCAGACCCAGGTCCCCCTCAAGGTCCAGGAAAATGGGTTGGCCGTCCTGGGTGCCCTGGAAATGGCCCGTCAGGCTGGGTCCAAAGGTCTGGGCACCCAGGGTCCAGGTGCGCTGGAACCCCGAGGCGGGCTGATACGGGGCTCCCAACTGGGCAAAAACAGCGGTGGTGGACAGCAAGAGGGCGATCGGCAGGACGCGCATGACTCCTCCGGGAGGGTTGCCCATCCTAGCGCCTGCAAGGCACAAGCGCCGGATTTTTCAGACTGCCATGAGCTTCCGGTAGGCTTCGAGGAAGTCCTTGGGCTGAGGCAGGATTTCGTCCTCCAGGGCCGGATAGTAGGCCACCCAGGTGTCCTTGGCGGCCACCCGGCGCACGGGTGCGTCCAGGTGGAAGAACAACTCGTCCGCGATGCGGGCCGCGATCTCGCTGCCGTAGCCCCAGCTCAGGGTGTCTTCGTGGGCCACGATCACCCGGTGGGTCTTCTGGACCGTGCGTTCAATGGCTTCCCAGTCGTAGGGGTTCAGCGTGCGGAGGTCGAGGATCTCCACGGAGATGCCTTCCTTCTCTGCCTCCCGGGCCGCCTGCACCGCGCGGTGAACGGTGCTGCCATAGGTGATGACGGAAAGGCTCGTGCCCTCCCGCACCATGCGCGCCTTGCCGAAGGGGATCATGAAGTCGGGGCCGGGATCGTTGCCCTTGTTATGGGTCTGCCGGTAGAGGTGCTTCGGTTCCAGGAAGAGCACCGGATCGTCGCAGCGGATGGCGGTGCGCAGTAGGCCTGCGGCGTCCAGCGCCGTGCTGGGATAGACCACGCGCAAGCCCGGGATGTGGGTAAAGGTGCTTTCACCGCACTGGCTGTGAAAGGTGGCGCCGCCCATGAGGTAGCCCGCGATGGGCACGCGCACCACCATGGGGCTCTTGAAAGCGCCGTTGGAGCGCCAGCGGATGTTGGCCAGCTCGTCGCGCAGCTGCTGCATGGCGGGCCAGATGTAGTCGAAGAACTGGATCTCCACCACGGGCTTGAAGCCCCGGACCGCCAGGCCGATGGCCCGACCGATGATGGTGGCCTCCGCCAGGGGTGAGTTGAACACGCGGTGGGCGCCGAACTGCTTCTGGAGGCCATGGGTGGCCTTGAAGACCCCGCCCTTCCCCTTCACCTCGTCGAGGATCTCCGCCCGGCTGGCGTCAGCCACGTCCTCGCCGAAAACCAGGATGCGGGGATCCCTCGCCATCTCGTGCTTCAGGGTGGCATTGATGAGATCGATCATCGTCTTGGCACCGATGGCCTGATCACCAGCAGCGTGCTCGGTGTCGAAGGCGGCGGAGGTGGGATCGATCTCCTCGCTGTAGAGATGCTGATAGAAACTGCCCGGCTCGGGTCTCGGCGCGGCGTCGGCCTCGTCCCAGGCCGCGTCGATCTCAGCCTGAACCTCCTCCTTGAGCATCTGCAGCTGGGCCTCCGTGAGGTCACCCCAGGCCACCAGCTGCTGGGCGTAGGTGGTCACGGGATCCCGCAGGGCCTCGGCGGCGCGCTGGGCCTTCGACTTGTAGAGCTGCTCGTCATCCGACAGGGAATGACTGTAGGGACGGATCACCTTTGCCCGCACCAAGGCTGGCCCTTTGCGGGCGCGGGCATGGTCGGCCGCGGCCTTCAGCGCCTCGTAGCTGGCGACGGGATCGCAGCCGTCCACCTCATCCAGGATCAACAGGCCGTGGGGGACGTAGCCCTGAAGCAGGGCCGCCACGTTGCCGCCGGGGTACTGCACCTCGCTGGGGGTGCTGATGGCGTAGCCGTTGTCTTCCACCAGGAAGACCACCGGCGCCTTCAGGTTCACGGCGTTGCTGATGGCCTCCCAGAACTCGCCCTGGCTGCAGGTGCCATCTCCCGTGGTCACCAGAGCCACCTCATCGGCCTTGATGCCCAGCGGCTCCTGCACGCCACCCTGTTCCGAGCGCACCACCGCCTCCACGGCCCCCACGGCCTGAAGGAACTGGCTGCCGGTGGGGCTGGAGGTGGTGAAGATATTCAAGCCCTTGTGCCCCCAATGGCTGGGCATCTGGCGACCACCGCTGGCTGGATCGTCCACGGCGCCCACGGAGCCCAGGAACATCTCCTTCGCCGTGTACCCCAGGCCATAGGCCAGGGCCCGATCCCGATAGTAGAAAAAGAACCAGTCGTGGCCCGGGCGGAACACCATCGCGGCCGCGGCCTGGACGGCCTCATGGCCCACCCCATTGATCTGGAAGAAGACCTTGTTCTGGCGCTTGCCCGTGATTTCCTTGTCGTCGATGCGGCGGGCGGCGTAGATCGTGCGGTAGAGCCGGACCCGCTGCTCGCGGGACAGGGTGGTGGCAAACCCAGTCTGGACGGAGCTGTTGGCCACAAGAACTCCTCCCGCCAAGGGGCGGTTAAGGGCCCAATCTAGCACGCACTCCCGGGAGGCCGAATTCATCCGTGGATTTTTCACAGACCATCCACAACATCCCATAAAAAAGGGGTTGTGGCACAGACCGCCGCAGATCAATTCATGACAAAAAGGTCTAGAAACTTGCCCCGAGGCTGACGGTGCCAGACACCCCGTCCCGGAAGGCCTCTCCTTGGGCATCCTTCAGGTCGCGGTTGAGCCGATCCTGGCGGAGTTCGAGGCGGGCAAAGGCGGGTCCATGCTTCTTTTCCACGCCGAGGCTGATGGACCGGGCGAGCAGACCGGCATCGGTCCTCCCCGCGTAGGCCACGGGGCCGTCGAGTCCAAGGCTCTCCCGGATGGCGGGATCTGCGCTGAGGCGCACGCCGGCGTCATCGGACAGCCATTCCAATCGGGCGAAGAAGCTGATGGACGGCACGACCTCGTGCTTGTAGATGAGTCCATACCCCCGGAAGGTGGCCGTGGCTGGAGCGGCGGCCCCGAGGAGGCTGCCCGCCGCGAAGGATTCACGCCCCAGGGTGACCTCCCCCTGCAAGGTGGCGGCGCCACGGGCCCATTGGCCCATGAGACAAACCCGCTCTCGCTTCCGTCCTTCGGCACCGCTATTGGCGCTGGTTCCGAGTCCGTCCTGTTCCGGTCCGCGGTAAGCGTGAAGGGACAGGTACTTGTCCTGCGCTCCCTGGTGGTTGTAGGTGACCCCCAGTCCCACGGTCTTTCCGTGGTTGTTGTCCTGGAGCCGATCCTCACCGTTGAACACCCAGAGATCCGCACTCCAGACCGGGCTGAAGGCGTGGTGCCAATTGAGCCCGACCTGACCGAAGGGATCCACGAAGGTGAACAGGAGGCCGCGGCTGGCAGTGACATTCTGAGTGCCGTCCAGGAACTCCATCCCGATGAAGGTGATCATCCGACCGACCCGGAAGGTGTCGCGCTCGCCGGTCCATACCAGCATGGCCTCCACGGCCGCGATGCTGCCCGGATCCCCGGTCGTGGACTGGACGGTCTTGCCCGTGTGCCCCGCGAGCAGAGTGGCCTTGGCGGACCAGCCCTTGGCGAAGGTGGCGTCCAACCCCAGCATGAGGCCATCAAGGGAGAACTGGCTCTGACCCGCCTCAAGGGGCCGAAAGACCAGGGATCCATCCGGGGTTTCGCGGTTCTGGGTCACGGCAGAGGCCCAGAGGGAACCACGCCCCTTCAAGGTTGGACCGGCAGGTGCGGGCGCAGGCGTCTGGGCCAGCAGTGCCGTGGCCATGACCGGAAGCAGGAGCATCGAGGTGCGCATGATGACAAATCCTTAATGGGCTTGCGGAAGGGTCGGCATCTTTTTCGAGAACATCCATTCCGAAGAGGCACGGCGCGTCGGTCCGAAGGGGGCGAGCGCGCCATGCTTCAGCCAAGGGCTCAAAGCCCCTGTGGATACGCCTCTTCACCGTGGAGTTCGGTATCGAGTCCCTTCTCCTCCGTGGCGACGGCCACGCGAACAGGTGTGATGCGATCGATGATCCAGAGCATCCCGTAGGTGAAGGAGAAGGCCCACACAGAGGAGATCCCCACGGCGGCGACCTGCTTGCCGAAGAAGGCCACATTGCCCAGCAGCAGACCATCGGATCCGGCCGGGTTCCAGGCCTTGGAGGCGAAGATCCCCAGGAAGATCACGCCGATGAGCCCCCCCACGCCGTGCACACCCCAGACATCCAGCGCATCGTCCCAGCCCAACTTGTTCTTCAGAGCCACGGCGTAGTAGCAGATCACGCCCGCGAGAATGCCAATGAGGGCCGCCGTGCTGAGGGACACGTAGCCTGCGGCCGGCGTGATCGTGGCCAGACCAGCTACGGCGCCGGTGAGCAGGCCCACCAGCTTGGGCTGGCGGGCGTTCATCCACTCCACCAGCAGCCAGGTGGCCGCCGCGAAGGAGGCTGCCACATCGGTGTTCAGAAAGGCGCTGGCTGTGACGGAATCCACGCGCAATTCCGAACCCGCGTTGAAGCCGTACCAGCCGAACCAAAGAAGACCCGTCCCCAAGGCGATCAGTGGAATGTTGTGCGGCACATTCTCGACCACCTTGCGGCGTCCGACATAAAGGATCGAAGCCAGGGCGGCGAATCCCGCGGTGTTGTGCACCACGATGCCGCCGGCGAAATCGAGCACGCCCCACTTGGCGAGAATGCCCTCGGGGCTCCACACCATGTGGACGAAGGGGAAGTAGACGAAGACCAGCCATCCGGTCAGGAAGAGGAAGTAGGCCTTGAAGGTCACTCGATTGGCGAAGGCCCCCGTGATGAGGGCGGGCGTGATGATGGCGAACATCATCTGGTAGGCCACATGGACGATCAGTGGAATGCCCGCGTCATTGCCGGTGAACATGGTGTCGAGGGTGATGCCCTTCAGGAAGGCGTAGTGGGTGGGATCGCCCACGATGCCGTGCCAGGTGGGGCCGAAGCACATCGAATAGCCGAAGGTGAACCACAGCACCGTGGTCCAGCCGAGGGAGACGAAGCTCTGGGTCATGATGGTCAGCACATTCTTGCGGCCGACGAGACCGCCGTAGAAGAAGGCGAGACCCGGCGTCATGAGCATGACGAGACTCGCGCAGAGGAGCATGAATGCTGTATTTCCGATATTCAATGGCATGGGCGCCATAAAGAGAACCTCCTCATCCGGATTCGCCGGATGCCGGAAGTATGCGGAGAGGGATCTGTGACGCGGGTCCGCAGGCCCGACTTTTTACGCGCTTTTTATGCGGGGCCACCGCTTACTCTAAAACCCCCATGGAAGCCCCGCTTCGGCCCATCCTCGTGGCCCTCGGATCCGAGGCGCGCGCGCTCCGCCTCATCCAGGCCGGGTTTCGTATGGCCCGGGAACGAGCCGTGCCGTGGATTGCCGTTCACGTGGAGACAGGAGGACCCCAGCTCGCGGAGGACGACGAACAGGTGCAGGTGTGGTTGCAGGAGGCCCAGCGCCTGGGAGCCGAGATCGCGATCGTCCAGGCCCCGACCCTGGCCCAGGGTCTGTCGGAAGTGACCCGCAGCACCCATGCGCAGGCCCTGCTGCTGGGGCGTTCGGGAGACCGCTGGCCCTGGGCCCGGGTGGGGCACTCCACCGCCGATGAACTCCAGCGCCGGGGCCTCGATACCCGCATCGAGGTACTGGACGACCGGCGGGGTTCCCCAGGACCGGAACGTCGGGGAACCGGCTTCGGGGCGATGGTGGGCACCCTCAGTGTCCTCGGGGCGTGCTCGGGATTGGCCTGGCTGGTGCCCCGGGAAGGCAACATCTCCCTGGTGCTGCCGGTGTACTTGGCCGCGGTGGCCTTCATCGCCCACCGTTGGGGTCAAGGGCTCGCCGTGCTGGCCTCGGTCCTGAGTGCGCTGCTCTACAGTTTCCTCCTGGAGACGCCCCGCTTCAGCCGCGTCGCCACCCACTGGCCCAACCTGCTCTTCTTCCTGGCCATGCTCCTCGCCGCGCAGGCCGTGGTGGGGCTCCTTCACCGGCTGCGCCAGCAGGCCCGGGAAGTGCAGCGCCGGGAAGTCCACACGGCCTCGCTGTACTTGCTGGGGCGGGCCCTCATGCGCAACCACACATCAGGCCAGGTGGCCGATACAGCGGCGGATCACATCCGTCGCGTGTTCAAGGCAGAGGCCTGCCTGCTGTTTCCAGAGGGTTCCGGATGGAAGGCCCTGCCCGCTCCCTCCCTGGACCCTGACCTGCCTCCGCCTGAAGAGCTGCTGCCCCGGCTGGATGTCGGGGAACGCCTCGGGGATCCGCTGGAGCCCCTCTCCATGGGCCAAACCTATTGCCTATCGCTCACAGGGACCGATCGGAGCGAAGGCGTCCTTCAGGTCCTGCCGCAGGGGATGGCGGGCCTGCCCCCAGGCACCTGGGAGTTGCTGAAGGCTTTCGCCGTCCAGATCGCCTTGACCCTTGAACGCCTGCGCTGGCTGGATGAAGCCCGCAAGGCCCAGGTGCAAAGCGAGACGGAACGCATGAGAAGCACCCTCCTGGGGGCCATCGGGCACGATCTCCGGACCCCTCTTACCGCCATTCATGGCGCGGCCGGAAGCCTTCTGCTGCCCGGCGACATCAGTGATTCCACCCGCCGCGACCTGCTCACCATGATCCAGGACGAGAGCGAACGGTTGTCCCATCTGCTGGGGAATCTTCTCGACCTCACCCGGTTGGAGAGCGGCGCCATCCAGATCCAGAAGGAGTGGCAGCCCCTCGAAGAGGTCGTCGGTTCTGCCCTGGGGCGGATGGAGCGGCGCCAGGGTGCCCTGCCCATCCGCGTGGTGCTGCCGGAGGGCCTGCCCCTGGCCCCTCTGGATGCGGTCCTCATCGAGCAGGTGCTCGTCAACCTCCTGACGAACGCCCAGCGGCATGCGCCAGGGTTGGAGATGGATTTGCGGGCGTGGGATGAGCCTGGCTGGATCCATCTGGAAGTGGCCGACCGGGGACCGGGCATCCCGGCGGGTTTCCAGGACCGGATCTTCGACAAGTTCTTCCGCCTGCCGGAGGCGCGTGAGGGTGGCGTGGGCCTGGGGTTGGCCATCTGCCGGGCCATCGTCCAGGCCCATGGCGGCAGGATTCATGTGGAGGATCGCCCCGGCGGTGGTTCGAGTTTTCGCCTGGCCCTGCCCCTGGACGGCACCCCGCCCGCGCCGCCCGAGGGGGTCCTGTGAACCAGCCGCTGATTCTCATCATCGAGGACGAGGAGCCCCTCCGCCGTTTCCTGATCCCCACCCTGTCCAGCCAGCGGTACCAGGTGCTGAGCGCGGTCACCGCTACCGAGGGCCTCGCCATGGCGCGCAGCCACAACCCGGATCTGGTGCTGCTCGACCTCGGGCTGCCGGACAGGGATGGCATGGCCGTCCTGAAGGAACTCCGAACCTGGAGCCGCAAGCCGGTGGTCATCCTCAGCGCCCGCAACCAGGAATGCGACAAGGTGCGGGCCCTCGACCAGGGGGCGGATGACTACCTCGCCAAACCCTTCGGCGCCGCCGAACTGCTGGCGAGGATTCGCGTGGCCCTGCGCCATACGCTCCAGGCGGACGTGGCCAAACCCGTCATGTGCAGCGGCGGCCTCAGGATCGACCTCGAACAGCGGGAGGTCAGCCTGGAGGGGCGGATCGTGAAGCTGACTGCCCTCGAGTACCGCCTGCTGGAAGCGTTGGTGCGGCGCAACGGGAAGGTGGCCACCCATGGCCAGCTGTTGGCCGAGGTCTGGGGCCCCGGAGGCGAGGGGAACACGCACTATCTGCGCATCTACATGGCCATGCTGCGGCGCAAGCTGGAGGCGGATCCCACTCGCCCCAGGCATTTCATCACCGAGCCGAACGTCGGCTACCGGCTGAATCTGGATGCCCCAGGGGATTGATCCCGGATTCAATTAGAATGGATGCTTTGCGAGCGACGCCCATGCCCCTGTCCCCTGCCGAAATTCGAGCCATCCATGATCTGCCCGCGCCGGAACTGCTGTACCGGGCCGCCACGGCCCACCGGCAGCACTGGAACCCGGAAGAGATCCAGTTCTGCACCCTGGATTCCATCAAGACCGGCGCCTGTCCGGAGGACTGCGCCTACTGTCCCCAGAGTGCCCGGTACCAGACCGACCTGAAGGTGGAACCCCTCAAGGACGTCGACAAGGTGCTGGCTGGCGCCGCTGAGGCCAAGGCCAACGGGTCCACCCGCTATTGCATGGGCGCCGCCTGGCGCGAGGTGAAGGATGACGCCAACTTCGACGCCGTCCTGAACATGGTGCGCGGAGTCTCCGGCATGGGCATGGAGGTCTGCGTCACCCTCGGCATGCTCAACGAAGCCCAGGCGAAGCGCCTGAAGGGCGCCGGCTGCCAGGTCTACAACCACAACATCGACTCCAGCCGCGACTTCTACGAGACCATCATCCACACCCGCACGTTCGACGAGCGCCTGGAGACCATTCAAGCCGTGCGTGCCGCAGGACTGGAAGTCTGCTCCGGCGGCATCGTGGGCATGGGCGAAACGGTGGATCAGCGCATCCATTTCCTCCAGGAGCTGACCGAGCTCGAACCCGCTCCTGAAAGCATCCCCATCAACCAGTTCGTGGCCGTGGATGGCACGCCCCTGGCGAATGTGGAGCCCCTGCCCCCGCTGGAGCTGGTCCGCATGATCGCCACGGCCCGCATCCTCTTCCCCAAGAGCCGCATCCGCCTCAGCGCCGGACGCACCCAGATGAGCGACGAGCTGCAGGCCCTCTGCTTCTTCGCAGGAGCCAACAGCATCTTTACCGGCGAGAAACTGCTGACCACCCCGAACCCCGGCGGCAGCCACGACCACTGGCTGCTGGAATCCCTGGGGATGCGCGTGGAAGGCGCGCCGGTCCGGGCGTAGCCCCATGCAGCTCATCGAGGACCTTCGCACCGAACACGACCTCATCGAGCAGGTGGTGGGTTCGCTGCGGGCCTTTGTCACCGCCCGCCTGGCGGACCAGGGCCATCCGGCGGACGGGGCCCGCTTCATGGCCTTCTTCCGCCGCTACGCTGGGGATTTCCACCACGACAAGGAGGAGGCCGTCCTCTTCCAGGCCCTCTCAGACAAAGCCGAACTGCCGGCGGACCGAGGCCCCCTCGCCGCCCTGACTGGCGAGCACCGGCGCATGGGCGGCCTGCTGGATGACCTGGAGAAGCTGCTGGGTGCCCCGCTGGAGGCAGAGATGGATCGCCAGCGCATCCAGACCCTGGCGGTGGACTACAGCCGGTCCCTGTGGCGGCATATCGATGCCGAGAACTCCGTCCTGTTCCCCGAAGGCCAGGAGCGCCTGCGCCGCTTTAACATCCGGGAACTGCCCTCCCGCCCCATGACCGACGAAGAGCGCGCGGCCCAGGAGACAGGCTTGGCCCTGATCACGGCCTACCCGCCCCAGCACGATCCCGAGGTCCACCGCGGCGACGGCTGCATCGCCTGCCCCTCCTACGGTACGGCCTGCGAGGGCCTCGAGCTGGAATGGTGGACCGAGCTGGAATGGGAGGACATCCGGGAGCGCCTGGTGGGCGATTAGCCCGTTTGTTCCCAGATTCATTCCCTGCAGGTAGTGTTCCGATCCCTTGGGTGGGACCTGGACCCCAGGGATCGTCTTGTCCGATCCAAATGGGGTTCGGAACAGGAGCAAAGGGTCATGGACGGATACGACGAGAGCGGGGATCTCCGATGCGACTGATCAAAGGCATCTACCAGTTCGTGGAGCGGTCGCTGTTCAACTCCCTCCTCCGCAAGATCCTGGGGTGCATGCTCCCCATCTTCGCCATGCTCCTGATCCTCAGCGGGTACACCCTCCATGTCGCCCGCACCCTCCGATCCAGCCTGCCGGTGCCGGCAGGGCCGGAGGCTTCGGTCACCCTCGAGCTCTTGTCGCGCGCCGAAACGATGGCCGTCCTCGTCCCCATCCTGGCCCTCGTCCTCGGAGCCGGAGCCTTCCTCACCTTCCACCTGTCCGTGGCGATTCCCCTCCGGAAGATCACGAAGACCATCCAGGGCGGTGATTTCTCCCAGGACATCTCCCTCGACACCCACGACGAAATCCGGGGACTGGCCGAGGGCTACAACCGGTTTGCCGGGGAGATCAGGGACATTCTCGACAGCTCGAAGCGCCTGGGCCTCTCCATCGCCGTGGGCTCCACCCGGACCACGAAACTCGCCTCCGACTCCGCCGTGGACGCCCAGCGGCAGGGTGAACTGTCGGAACGCATCACCCGCACGAGCCAGGAGGTGGCCGAGGCGGTCGGCGAGGTCGCCCGGGTGACTGGCCACATCACCAGCACCACCCAGGACAACCTCGAGTCCGCACGAATGACCCGGCTCGAACTGGTGGAAGCCGATACCGGCATGGCCACGACCCACCGGCGGCTCATCGACTTCGCAGAACTCGTGGCCCGGTTGAACGAGCGCTCCGAGCGCATCAGCGATGTGGTCCAGCTGATCGAAGGCGTTTCAACCCAGACCAAGCTCCTGGCCCTCAATGCCTCCATCGAGGCGGCCCACGCCGGCCAGGCCGGAAAGGGGTTCGCGGTCGTGGCCGACGAGGTCAGGAAGCTTTCCGAAAGCGTCGGCGGCGCCGCTGAAGAGATCTCCCAGAACCTCGGCGACATGCTTCAGGACGTGGAGCGCACCTCCCAAGGCATCCAGGTCATCACCCAGGATTTCCAGGGAACCTCGGCCATCCTGGGCCGGGCCTCGGAACACTTCGCCAAGATGGTGGGCGATTTCGAGGAGAACACTGCCCAGCTCACCGGCGCCAAGTCCGCCGTGGACAGCATCTCCGGTACCAGCGTGGAAATCCACCAGCAGGCCAAGGCGATCCAGAACCTCAGCCTGGAGGCAGGTGAACGGCTGCAGGAATCCACCCGGTTCTCCGGCGACATGAACCGCGCCACCGAGAAGCTGCTGGAGTTGGTCTCCCGCTTCAGGACCGGCACCGGCGAACTGGAATCCGTGATCCAGCGGGCCACGCACTGGCGGGACACCATGGAAGCCCGCATCCAGGACCTCGCGACCCGGGGCATCGATGTCTTCGACCGCACTTACCGCCCCGTACCCAACACGAATCCCCAGAAGTTCATGACGTCCTATGCGGCCGCCTTCGGAAAGGACCTCCAGTCTGTATTCGACGAGGCCCGCAAGGATCTAGGCTCCATCTACGCGGTGGCCCTGGACGTCAACGGCTACCTGGCCATCCATCATTCCGGCGTGTCCGAGGCGCTCACGGGGGATCCCAAGGTGGATGTCGTGAGCAGCCGGCACCAGAGGATCTATTTCACCGTCGAAACAGAGAAGCGGCGTTCCCGGAACACCGAGTCCTTCCTCTTCCAGACCTACATGCGCGACACCGGGGAGATCCTCAACGACCTCTCCATGCCCATCCATGTCCAGGGCAGGCACTGGGGCGCCATGGTCACCGGCTTCAACCCGGACCGGTTCCTCCAGCCCTGAACAACGTCCTTGGCCGCGACACCTAGGCCACCGGATGCCCCGTGGCCGCCTCCAGCAACTCGAACCAGGCTTCGCGGTCGAGGACGTGGGCCATCGCCGCCACGCCCTCTTTGACCCGTTCAATCCGCCCCGTGCCCAGCACCGGCATCACCTCCGCAGGATGGCGGGCCAGCCAGGCCAGGGCCACCTGGGAGGGGCTGAGGCCCCGTGCTTCGCCCTGGCGCTGCAGAACCTCGGCCAGGGCCGGCAGAGCTCTACGCCCACCGCCCAGGGGCGACCAGGCCATGGACCTCATGCCCATGCGTTGCGCATGATCCAACGTGCCGTCAAGCAGAGGGTCCACGCGCCACAGCGAGGCCTCGATCTGGTTCGCAACCAGAGGCGCCGACATGCGTGACTGCAACAGATCCACCTGGGCGGGCCGGAAGTTCGACACACCGAAGGACCGGACCTTTCCGGCCGACTCCAGCCAGGCCACGGTATCCGCCAACTCATCTGCATCCATGAGCGGATCGGGCCGATGAAGGAGCAGCAGGTCAAGGTGGTCCGTGCCGAGGTGGCGGAGGGTCTGCTCCACCTGCGTCGTTACATGGGCGCGGGAGGTGTCGTAATGCTTCACCCGGACCTTCGATGAACCCGACGAGGGCAGGCGAATGCCGCACTTTCCCACGATCCGGAAGCGGCTCCTCAAGCCCGGGTCCATTCGGAAGGCCTGCCCCAGGGCCGGTTCGACGGCCCCGCCTCCGTAGATGTCCGCCGTATCCAGCACCCGCACCCCCGCCTCGGCCACCTGACCAAGGAAGGTGGCCAGGGCGCGGGCGTCCATGCCCCAGTCGAACAGCCGCATGAGGCCCAGGGCCAGGCGGGCGGCGCCTTCGGGCCGCAGGGCTGGAACGGGGACGGGGGGGACACCGGACACCATCCCTGGATGCTGACAGGAACCGCGGGCCTCCGCCGCCCGGGCAGAGTTGGAAGCCGCACGAAAGCACGGGTAAACTGGTCCATTCGGCGCAAGGAGATCCCCGTAGGCATCGGGATCTCCTTGAGTTTTCCAGCTCTGAACCGATGCAGCCCGTTCAGAGCCGGGACGAATCTCAGACCGGGCACCACCCAAGGACTCCCATGCGCGAAATGGACAAGGCTTTCGATTTCAAGACGGCACAGACCCGGTGGTACTCGGTGTGGGAGGCCTCCAAGGCCTTCGAGGCCGCGCCGGACAGCGGCAAGGAGCCCTGGTCCATCGTGATCCCCCCTCCCAACATCACCGGCAACCTGCACATGGGCCACGCGCTGGTGAACACGCTGCACGACGTGCTCACCCGCTTCAAGCGGGCCCAGGGCTTCGACGCCCTCTGGGTGCCCGGCACCGATCACGCCGGCATCGCTACCCAGATGATGGTGGAGCGCCAGCTCAAGGCCGAGGGCACGGACCGTCATCAGCTGGGCCGGGAGGCCTTCGAACAGCGCATCTGGGACTGGAAAGAGAAGAACCAGGGCGCCATCGAGCATCAGCTGAGGCGGATGGGCTGCTCCGTGGACTGGACCCGCAACCGCTTCACGCTGGATCCTTCGCTGAACAAGGCCGTGCGCAAGGTCTTCGTCGAGAGCTACAAGGCGGGCCGCATCTACCGTGGCCCCCGCATGATCCAGTGGGATCCGGCGCTGCAGACCGCGCTGAGCGATCTGGAAGTGAAATACGAGGAGCGCAAGGGCAAGCTCTGGTACCTGCGCTACCCCCTGGCCGACGGCAGCGGCGACGTCATGGTGGCCACCACCCGGCCCGAGACCATGCTCGGCGACACCGCGGTGGCCGTGCACCCCGACGACGAGCGCTACCAGGCCATGATCGGCAAGCTCATGAACCACCCCCTCACGGGCCGCCAGATCCCCGTGGTGGCCGACAGCTTCGTGGATCCCGCCTTCGGCACCGGCTGCGTGAAGGTGACCCCGGCCCACGACGCCAACGACTTCGCTGCCGGCCAGCGGCTGGGACTGCCCTCCATCACCATCATTGGCTTCGACGCGAAGATGACCTTGGAAGCCGGCGCCTACGCCGGCCTGGACCGCTTCGAGGCGCGGAAGCGAGTCGTGGCTGACCTGGAGGAGCAGGGCTTCCTGATGAAGGTCGAGGACTACGTCAACAAGATTTCCTTGAGTGACCGCAGCGGCGCCGTGCTGGAACCGCTGGTGAGCGAGCAGTGGTTCATGGACGTGAAGGACGCCGCCGCCAAGGCCCTGGAGGCCGTGAATTCCGGCGCCATCCAGTTCACGCCCGAGCACCACACCGCCGTGTGGAACCACTGGCTCACCCACATCCAGGACTGGTGCATCAGCCGCCAGCTGGTCTGGGGCCACCGCATCCCCGCCTGGACCTGCGCGAAGTGTGGCGAGCTTCATGTGGAGATGGAGGCTCCCTCCGCATGCTGCGCATGCGGAGATGGGAACCTGATTCAGGATCCGGATACGTTGGATACGTGGTTCTCGTCGGCGCTGTGGCCCTTCAGCGTGTTCGGCTGGCCTGACCAGACCGACGAGCTCAAGCGCTACTACCCCACCAGCGTGCTCATCACGGGCTATGACATCCTCTTCTTCTGGGTGGCGCGCATGGCCATGGCGGGCCTCACCTGGATGGGCGAGGTTCCCTTTCGCAAGGTCTACTTCAACAGCCTGGTGCGCGACGCCAGTGGCCAGAAGATGAGCAAGACCAAGGGCAACGTCATCGATCCGCTCGAAGTCATGGAGGAATACGGCACGGACGCCCTGCGGTTCTCCCTGGCCATCATGGCCGCTCCGGGCACCGACATCGCCATGAGCACCGCTCGGCTCGAGTCCAGCCGCAACTTCTGCAACAAGCTCTGGAACGCGTCACGATTCGTCCAGATGAGCCTCGACGCCTCCGTGACGCTCGCAACGGTTCCCGAATTTGGCGAGGCCGAGTTCTGGATGATCGGCCGCCTCCGGGAAAGCCTCACCGCCACCACCAAGGCCCTGGAGGAGTTCCGCTTCCACGAAGCCTCGGACCTGCTCTACCACCTGGTCTGGGATGACTTCTGCGCCACCTACATCGAGCTGGCCAAGGTGCAGCTGCAGAGCGGCACGCCTGGCCAGAAGGCCACCATCCTGCACTTCCTCGACATCCTGCTTCGCGCCCTGCACCCCTTCGTGCCTTTCCTCACCGAGGAGATCCATGAGGCGATGATGGATGGCCGGTTGCCCGCGGGCGAGCCGACGCTCCTGGCCCAGCGGTCCTGGCCCATCGACGAAAAGATCCTCCAGGTCCGGGGCGGCGATACCGCCATCATCCCCCGCTTCCAGGAGGTGCTCTCCGCCTTCCTGCGCCTCAAGGCCGAACAGGGCGTGGATCCCGCCAAGCGGGTGCCCGCCTTCTGCTCCATCACCGAGCTGGAGCCCTTCACCGAGGCCTTGAAATCCATTGCCCGGCTGGAATCCGTCACCTTCTCAAAGGATGACCTCGCCACTCCCACCCGTACCGTGTCCGTGGTGGCAGGCGGCGCCGTGGCCCTGGAACTGGCGGGCCTCAAGGATCCCGTCGCCGAGAAGGCCAAGCTTGAAAAGGAACTGGCCAAACTCGAAAAAGACCTGGAACCCCTCCGTTCGCGGCTGGCCGACGACAGTTTCGTCACCAAGGCCCCGGAAGCCGCCGTGGCCAAGTTGCGCGGCCAGGCCGAGGAAAAGGAGCAGCGCCTCCAGCAGGTGAAGGCGCTGCTCGGCTGACGGCTCAGCGGATGAGCCGGAGGGTGCGGGAACTCCAGTCGCCCAGGATGACCCCGTCGTACATGGGCACCAGGGCGTAGGGAGTCTCGATCTTGGGTTCGGTCTCCGCGGTAGTGGGCCGGAAGGGCCCCAGTTCCCGAACCACCGCCTGACCGGCCCGGGGATCCACCTCGAGGATCCGGCCGCTCTCGAACTCGGAAACGATCACCCGGCCGCAAACGTCCACGGTCATCCCCATGATTTTCCCCTGGGAGGCCGGTTTCGTTCCCGGGCCCAGCAACAGACGGACGGCCTTGGTGGCCAGCGAGAAGGCCACCACCTCACGGTCCGAGGCCAGGATGAGTTCATTCGTCCATGCATTCCACGCCAGCAGCCGGGGAGCTATCTGATAGGAGTAGCTCCCATCCACGCTGGGGATCACCACCTTGGTGCTCAGGGTGGTGAGGTTCCCGGGAAGGAGATCCAGGACGCGGATGGCCCCACTGTCCAGGATGAAGAGCCTGTCCTGGGCAGAATCCGAAGCCAACGCCTGGATGGTGCTGACGCTGGCCGTTCCTCCGGCCCAGATCTGCCCGTCCTGGCTCCCGTTCGCCTCCAACCAGCCTGTGACGGCGGTGCCATTCACGGATTTGAGACCATAGTTGTCCAGCCCGACGAACAGGGTCCACCGGCGTTCGTCGAAGGCCATGGCCGTCACTGTGCCCGGGAGGAGCGCCCCTCCGGAGTGCCCTGTCACCCAGTACGGGTAGGCGACCGTGCGGATGCCGCCGGTGGTGGCCAGGCGGACGGTGTGGTCCGCTTCCACAAACCACACCCGCGAGGTGCCGTCCGAGGCCATGGCCGAAGGCCATCCCAGCGTGGCAAAGTACGGGTGCGATCCGTCCATGGGGCGTTCGGCCAGATCGAAGGTGGCCTTGGATCCCACCCAGCGGGTGATCTCCTCATTTGGGGCGCAGGTCGGCTGGTACACCTCGCCAATGGAGAGGGGCCCCTCCGGTTTGAACACGCCCGGTTTGATCGGCTCGAAGGGGCGTTCCAACAGGGGGAAGGGCTTGCGTGGTTCGAGGTAGGGATCCACCTGGGCGGAGAGGGTAACAGTGAGAAGGGCGAGAAGAAGCTTTGCGCGTGTCATGGGTGACTCCTTGGCGTATTAGAAAAGAGGTGTCTGGCGCTGGGCCAATCCCACGGCCTGGACCCTGGGGCCAGCCACGGGAACTCCGGTCGAAATGGGCCCCAGGAAGAGCCCTGGAACGGTCGTCGGCGCGGGCCGGTCGGTGGCGGTGCCATCCCCGAGTCGGCCGTTGCTGTTGTAGCCCCAGGCCTTCACGGTGAGGTCCGGCAGAAGGGCGTAGGAGGACTGGGACCCCGCGCTCACCAGGAGCGCGTTGAGACCGGTGATCCCCTGGGAGGAGGTGTACGAGGTCGTCGTGGCCGTGCCCAATCCCAGCTGGCCGTACCAGTTGTAGCCGACCGAAGCGACGCTTCCCTGGGTGCCGAGGAACAGGGTGTGGTACTGGCCTGGCACCACATCCTTCAGGGTGGTCCCGGCGGGCAGCCCGCCGCTGTCCATGGGCACCCAGGCATACCGCGTCGTCGTGCTGCCATCCCCCAATGGGCCGTACACGTTTTCTCCGGTGCCATAGGGCACCCCATCCGTGCCGAGGGAGACCGAATAGAGGGAGAAGGCCCGGACAGCCTTCACGCCACCGACGAGGCCGGTCAAGGTCAGGTGTTCGCCGCTGGATGTGGGCAGTCCCAGCTGGCCATAGCCGTTGTCGCCGCAGCCGTACAGTTCGTTCGTCGTCAGCAGGATCAGGGTATGCAATTCGCCCAAGGCCACATCGGCGATCTGATTCGCGGCGGCAGGGATCGACACCGGGCTCAGGCGGTTGACCTTGTCGCCCTGGGCGAGCTGCCCGTGGGAGTTGTAGCCCCACATCCAGATGGACTGATCCGCCTTCGCCACCAGGTTGTGGTTGTAGCCGCAGGTAATGAAGGTCGCGCCGGTGAGCCCAGGAACCGCTGCGGGCGTGTTCCGCATGGTGGTGGTGCCATCGCCCAGCTGGCCGTTGAGGTTGTTCCCCCAGGCGAACACCCGGCCATCAGCCAGCAGCGCAAGGGAGTGCCCCCAGCCCGCCGCCACCTGCACCGCAGGACCCGGCAGAGTCACCGCCGTGGGCACCATGCGGGCCTGATAGTCCCCCAAGCCCAGTTGTCCATTCCCCCCGACACCCCAGGCGTAGACCTTCCCCTTGGTGGTGATGGCCAAGGTGTGATCGTGGCCCGCGACGACCGCGGGATCGGCGTAGAGGACATCCAGCAGGGCCTCCGGGCTCGTGGTGATACCCCCGGTGGAGGCCGTGACCCGAACGCTGTACCGGGCCTGGTCATCGGCGGCCTGAACCGGCAGAACGTAGGAATCGGTCGTGGCCCCGGAAAGGACGCTGCCGTTCCGAAGCCATTGATAGGCATGGCCGCTGCCCTGGGCCACCACCCGGTAGGTCACCCGGTCGCCGATGTAACCCGCCTGGGCGGTGGGTGCGGTCGTCAGCAGGGGACCCGTGGGCGCGATGGGGGGAGCAGCGGTGGTGGAACTGGAGCTGCCGCCACAGGCGAAGAGGAAGACCAGGGTGCTGGCGGCCAGCATGGCCCGCGGAAGTGCAGTGGATTTCATGGTTGGCTCCGTTGAAGGGGTGAGGTCGAATCGGTGCTGAAACAGTTCATGGGGGGCCGGATCATTGGCAGCGCCTGGCCCAGGGCGCTCCCGGGGCCTGGCGCTGCCCACGCCCATGCCCCCTGGCTGCCTTCTTTTACGGTGTTGCATTTCCCCAAATGCTGGGGATTCCGCCGCCGCCATCATCGCGCTGCCATACGACGAGGGCTTTGCCATGGGCATTCACGGCGACCTGTGGAAGATTCGCCTGGCCCGTACGGTAGTTACTAGGCTCAACCAAGGCGACGGTTCCCCAGCCTGTGCCCACCACGTAACGATTGGAATAGATTTCCCTGAATAGATTGGCATCCGCTTGTTGCCAGACCACGATGGCATTTCCGCTGCTATCCATGCCGAGGCTGACGTTGGAGGCATCGCCCGCGTTATTTGTTTCAATGAGTGTTTCCGTCTCCCAGCCCAAACCCGCCACGTAACGATTGGCCCAAATGCTGTAGGGGCCAAAGTCGCCAAACTGGTACCAGGCCACCATCGCGTCACCCGTTGCATCGAAGGCGATTTTGGGTCGGTAGGCATTATTCTTGGTCGTGTTGGCTTGTATCACAGTGGCTGTGCCCCAACCCGTGTTCACCACATAGCGATTGGCAAAAATATCATCGGCCAAGGTGGTGGGATTGAATTGACCCCAGACGGCGATGGCGTTGCCATTCATGTCCGCGGCAATTTTGGGATCGCGGCTGCTCATCGTACTATCGCTTATCAAAGCCGCCGACTCCCAACCCGTGCCAACAACAAAGCGGTTCCCCCAGATATTGAGAATCGAACCGTTGTATTGCTGCCACACCGCAAAACCATTGCCCACCGCGTCCATGGCAATGTGTGGAAGCGTATCAACGGTATTGAGATTGCCAATGCCAATCTGGCTGGCAGCACCCCAACCTGTACCCACGGCATAACGGTTAGCCCAAACAGTCGTGCTGCCAAAACGCATCAGATTCCACACCGCAATCACATTCCCGTTGGGATCTACTGCGATTTGAGGTAACTGATCATCACCCGCAGCTGAGCCATTGGTTTCTATGGCACTGGGTAATCCCCAACCTGCCCCATCTACATAACGACTGGCTACAATGTTGTTACGTCCACCACTGGCCCCTGTCTCGCGCTGTTGCCATACAGCGGTGGCATTGCCGTTCGTGTCCATAACGACTTGAGCCAGTCCTGCGTCGAGAGTGGGTGTGGCTGCAACCAGCGTGGCAGCCTCCCAACCTGTGGCGGCCACATAGCGGCTCGACCAGATGCCCCCAACTATCCCATTGGCTTGGTACCACACGGCCATGCCATTGCCTGCGGCATTGAACGCAACCTGTGGGTTCGAGCCAGCATTCACGGTGTCCGTTTCAAGCAATTGGGCGGTCTGCCAAGTCACACTGGGCGGCACCGGATTGACGGTGAGCGTCGCCACCTGGCTGTTGGTCACCCCCACACTGTTGGTCGCGACCACACGTACCTGGAACCCGTTCTGAGCCAGCGTAGCGGCGACTATATTCAAAGTTGGGTTTGTTTCGGAAGAGAGATTCCCCCATGAGGCGAAGCTGTTGTTTCTCAACTGCCACTGCAGCGTTGGCGTGGGCGCGCCACTGGCCGCGACCACGAACTGTCCGTTTTGCCCCTCGGTGAGGGTGACATCGGCGGGCTGAGTGGTGAAGGCCGGCATCCCTTGAGCCGCATTGACGGTGAGCAGTGCGGCATTGCTGGTGACGCTGCCGGCCGTGTTGCTGACGGTCACGGTGTAGCTTCCCGCATCCGTCGTGGCCGTGGTGGCCAGGGAGAAGGTGGCCGTGTTCGTGCCCACGTTCGCCCCGTTCTTTTTCCACTGGTACTGCAAGGGGGCGGTGCCGCTCGCCGTCACGGAGAAGGAGGCGGGCTGGGGAGCGGTCACCGTCAGGCTGGCGGGCTGGGAGGAGATGGCCGGGGCCACGTCCAGCGCGGCCTGGACGGCCAGGCTCAGCTGCGCCGTGGTGGTGCCGCCCGTGTTGCCGGCGATGACGGTGTGGTCAGCCCGGGGGGTGGCCGCGGTGGGCGTGCCGGACAGGATCCCCGTGAGCGGATCCAGCACGAGGCCAGCCGGCAGTGCCGGGCTCACCACAAAGTAGAGGTCCCCGCCCCCGCTGAGGGAGGGGGCATTGGGCGGAATGGCCGCGCCCACCGTGTAGGTGGCGATGGGCACGGCATAAGCCAGATTTGACGGCGGAACGGCGTTCACCGCCAGGGTGAGCTGGACGGTGGTGCTGCCGGCCGCATTGGTGGCCCGCACCGTGTAGACATAGGAGGGCGTCACCGCCGTCGGCGTGCCCGAGAGGATGCCCGAAGTGGCGTTCAGGGCGAGACCCACGGGAAGGGCCGGGCTCACCGTGTAGGTGTCCACCGCACCGCCCCCGTGGCTGGGCGGGTTCGGGGTGATGGCCTGCCCCACGGTGTAGGCGGCGGGATTCACCAGGTAGGCCAGGGCGCTCGGGGTCACCGTTGCGGCAGGTACTCCCGACCCGCCACTCCCGCTCCCACCGCCACAAGCCAGGAGCAGGGCCATCAGAGACCAGGCGATGAGGTGGAACGACGCATGGAAGGCGGATCGGATGGACATGGCATACCTCGGGGGAGAGACTCAGGCTGCGGTCCCGGCTCCCCATGGCCCAGGCACGCTTTTGAAATAGGGGCTGGGCCACCCCACCTGGAACCCGTCCAATGTGCCGAAAGCGGTTCTTCAGCGGGTCGTGGCCAACCGGGCGAGGGCGGCGCGGAGGGAAGTGGTCCAACGGTTTCGCACGGGGGCTCCGGAAAAATCGGGGGGGGCTTCGAGGTCAGTCGTCAGCGGTCCGCAGGCACGCCACTGGGGTAGAACCCATGGCGCATGCGGATGCTGTCATTGGCATCCCTCAACGTCAGGGCGGAAAAGCCTTCGCGCACGATGGCCTGGTTCTCGAAGGCCCCACCGGTCGAGCGTCCGCTTGTGCCCTGCACCAGCTCATCGCGGAGCTGGCCCGGCGGCAGGGCCTGGGCGACGGTGAGGCCGAAGGGTGCGTCATGACTGAGGGTTCCCACAGTCGCCCGGAGGCTCAGGTCCGCGTATGCCGAGGGCGTCACCCCCGTAGCTACGACCACTGGCAGTTGCAGCGTGGTGACCCCGATGGGCACGGTGCCGCTGGCCGCCACGCCGGCGGGAAACCCCACTCCCACGATGCTGACGGCCGACGCGAACCCGTTCAGGCGCGACAGGGTGAGGGTGATGTACCCGCTGCCACCCGCCGGGATCTGCAGGCTACCCGGCGCCACCTGGAGGCTGAAATCCGCCGCCGCGGGGGGTGCGGACGTATTCCCACCAACCCCTCCGCCACAGGCGAGGGCTCCCGCCACCAGGGCGGCGCAGGGGAGAACCAGGAACCGCTGGAATCGTCTGCTCATGACAAAACCTCGTTGGCGTGGCTGCATGAATTTCTTGGGTGGCGGCGGCTTACTGGATCGTGCCCGTGGTGACGACGGCGACGGGGGTCGTCGCCCCGGAGATCGCGAAGGGCGAACCCGTCACGGCGGTCAACAGGCCCGTGGCCGGATCCACGCGGTAGACCGACAGGCTGTTGCTGCCGTAATTGGCGACATACGCGAACGTCCCGGCCGCGTCGATCGTCATGGCGCGCGGATTCGTTCCGGCGCCGATCGAGCCCCTGGAGGAGATCGCACCGGTGGTGGCATCAATCCCATAGACCAGGACCTCGTTGAAGCCGCCATCCTTGATGAAGTACGCGTAGCGCCCGGAGGGATGCATCGTGACCGTGAGGGCGCGGCCCAGGTTGAAATTCTGGATCCCGGCCGTGACAGCATCCGCATCCACGCGCGTGAGGGCGCCGGTCGCGGTGGTGATCGTGTAGACGGACACGGTGCCATCACCGGAATTCGCCACATAGACAAAACGACCGCTGGGATCCACTGCCACTGAGTTCGGGAACGAACCGGCGACGAAATCCTGTAGGCCCACGGTGCCAGGGTCAGCATCCAGGCGGGTCAGCGCGCCGGTGGTGGCGCTGATGGTGTAGGCGGAGACGCTGTTGCCAAAGCTGTTCGCCACGTAGACGAACTGCCCGGTGGGATCCATGGCGATGGCGGCAGGACCATTGCCCGCGAGGAAGGGTGATCCCGGCAGTGCAACCAGGCGGCCATCCAGCGGGTCGAGACTGAAGGCCGAGACACCCCCCACACCGCCATTGTTGTAGTTGGCGAAGTAGGCGAAACGCCCGGAGGGATCCACCACCGAGGCCCAGGCAGACTGGCTCGCGGGCGCGGGGAAGGGCGAACCGGCGATGGCTGTCAGGCTGCCCGTGGCGGCCATGGAAAACCCCGTCAACGTCGGGCTGTAATTGGCCACATACAGGAAGGGGCCATAGCCCGCGTAGGGGCTGCGAGTCCACGCCAGGCCCTGCGTATTCCAACCGCTCGCGAAGGGAGAGCCGCCCAGGGCGGTGAGGCTGCCAGTGCTCGCGTCGATGCTGAACGCCGACACGCTGCCCGTGGTGTTTCCCCCATTGGAGTTCGCCACATAGGCCGCTTTGGGCGTGTAGGTCAAGGGGGTCGAGCCATTCGCCAGGGCGATGGAAGCCGCGCCGAGGCGACTCGCGACCTTGGAGACGGCCGTGAGGCCACCGCTCCCGGGGTTGATGGCAAAGGTCGAGACATCATTGGAACCGCTGTTGGCCACCTGAACGAAGGAGCCGGTGGGATCCACGATGAGCGATTGAGGGCTGGTCCCCGCCGCGACGGCCCCCAGGCTGGTCAATGCGCCCGTGGTGGCGTTGATGGTGAAGGCCGACACATTGTTCGAACTGAGATTCGCCACATAGACATACCGGCCGGAGGGTTCCACAGCCACGGAGATGGGGAAGGCCCCGGCCAGGAAGGGGCTCCCCGCCACCCCGGACAAGACCCCGCTCGCGGGATTGAGAGCATAAGCCGAGACGCTGCCCGAGGCATTGGCCACATAGACGAACTTGCCATAGGGATCCACGGTCACTGAGCGGCCGTTGCTGGCGCCGGGCGTTGAAAAGGGATTGCCCGCCAATGCCGTCAGGGCTCCGGTCGTGCCATGGATGCTGTAGGCGTAGAGGGTCGAGTCATTGCACGACACATAGGCAAATTGGCCTGTGGGATCCACGGTGACGGAGAGGGGTTGGGATCCCGTCCCCACGGTGCCAGCGGGGGTCAACCAGCCGTTGCTGGGCGTGATGGCGTAGGCCGAGACATCATTGGAACCAAAGTTCGCCACATAAAGGAATCGCCCCAGGGGATCAACAGTCACCGCGTAGGGGTTCGTCCCCGCCGCCAGGTTCTGCTGAAAGGAAAGGCGGCCTTCGCTTTCGATGAGGTAGTAACTGACCACATTCGTTCCACCCACCGCCACATACACGAATTTCCCCGTGGGATCCACCGCCACGGCCTGTGGGGTGCCACCAACCCCGCTGTAGCCGTTGTTGCGCAACTGTCCGGTGACGGAATCCACCGTGTAGTGCGACACCGTGTTGTCGCCCGGATTCGCCACATAGGCGAACCTGGGGAGCGGGTTCACCGTGAGGGAGAGGGCGGCGGTCGTGCTGCCACCACCATTGGAGGCCGTGACGGTGTAGAGAGTCTGCGCTGTGGGGGCCGTGGGGGTTCCGGACAGGATGCCGGTGCCTGGGTGAAGGCTCAGGCCTGCCGGTAGGACCGGACTGACGCTGTACGCGGTCACGGCGCCACCACTGTGGGTGGGCACGTTGTCGGCGATGGCGGTGCCCACCGTGTAGATGGCCGGGTTGGTGGCGTAGGCAAGGCCGCTGGGGGCCAGGTCGTTCACGGTGATCGTCAGGTCGGCCGTGGTGCTGCCGCCGCTGTTGGTGGCGGTGACAGTGTAGGTGGCGGTGGTGGTGGACAGCGAGGGGGTTCCGGAAATCACCCCCGTCAGCGCATCCAGAGACAGCCCCGGAGGCAGGCTGGGAGTCACCGTGTAGGAGACCACCGCGCCGCCAGCATGGCTGGGGGCATTGGGCACGATGGCATTCCCCACCGTGTAGATGACCGTAGACGTGGCATAGGCCAGGGCCGTCGGTGCCAGGTCGCTCACGGTGATCACCAGGGCCGCCGTTGTGCTTCCGCCTGCATTCGAGGCCGTGATGGTGTAGGTGGCCACCGGTGCGAGGGCCGTGGGTGTGCCGGTGATGGCGCCCGTGCTGGCCTGCAGGAACAACCCGCCAGGGAGCGCGGGTGCCACGGTGTAGCCGGTGGCGGCGCCACCGCCGTGGCTGGCCGTGTTGGTGGAGATGGCCTGCCCGAGGGTGTAGACCGCCGGATTCGAGCTGTAGACAAGGGCCGTGGGGGAAACGACAGGGATAGGGACAGGGACACTGCCACCTCCGCCGCCACCGCAGGCGATGAATCCCGCGAGGAGCATCAGTGCGGTCGTGATGAGCCACCTGGATTGACGAAGCATGAATTCCCCCTGGAAGGGCCGCGAAGCGAGGTTTCGGATGGACTACTGGAGCGAACCCGTGGTCACGATGGCGACGGGAGCAGTTCCCGCCCCCGCCGTGCCCGTGCTGGTCAGCATCCCTGTCGCTGGATCAATGGTGAAAACGGAGATCGTGTTTGAGCCGGCATTCGCCACATAGGCGAACTTTCCGGCGGCATCCAGGGTGATGGCGCGGGGATTGGCTCCCGCCGCCACATTGGCGCTGAAGGTCAGCGTGCCGAAGGTGGCGTCGATGGCGTAGATGGACACGGTGTGGGTGTCGTAGTTGGCCACATAGGCAAACCTGCCGCTGGGGCCCACCGCGATGGCCTTGGGATTGGCCCCGATGGGGACGGCCGCCGCGGCGCTGGCATTGATCAATCCGCCCGTCGCCGGGTTGATCTGATAGGCCGCGACGCCATTCAGATCCACCGAGTACACGAACCGGCCCGAGGGATCGACGGTGATGCCGGACGGATTGGGCCCCGTCGTGATCGGGTAGCCCGCCAGGGGCGTGAGGGCCCCCGAGAGGGCGCTGATCGCATAGGCCGATAGGCTGCCAGAACCGGGATTCCCGACATATTGATTGGCCACATACACGAACCGGCCGGTGGGATCCACCGCGATGGACACGGGGTCTGTGCCCGCCCCCACGCTCCCGAGCCAGGTCAGGGCCCCGGTGGTGGGATGGAGGGTGTAGGCGGCGACATTGTAGGCGGCTTGATTCGCCACATAGACGAATCGCCCCGAGGGTTCGACGGCGGCCGATGCTGGATTGCTGCCAACCGCCGCGGGCTCACTGGCACTGCTGAGGGTCCCGGCGGACGGATGGATCGTCCAGGACCGGACATTGACGGTGGGTGTTTCAAACAGGATTTCATTCGTGGTGATGGCGAATTTTCCAGACGGGTCCACGGTGACCGAATTCGTGAGCGCCGAGGACATGACGGAACCCGCCTCGGTCAGTGCGCCCGTCCCAGGGTTGATGGTGTAGGCCGAGATGTTGGAGGAACCATAATTCGCCGCGTAGGCGTACTTGGGGGTGTAGACCACCGGCGCATTGCCCCCTGCTAGGGCGATGCCCGCAGGGCCCCCACGGCCCGCGATCGGAGCCTGGACCGTCAAGGATCCGTTGCTGGCGTCAATGCTGTAGACCGAGATGTCGTTGGAACCCGTATTCGCCACGTAAGCGAACTTGCCCGAGGGATCCACGGTCACGGACTGGGGTTGGGTTCCCGCCGCCCTTGTCCCCAGGCTCGTCAAGGCTCCGGTCCCGGGGTTGATGCCAAAGGCGAGGACGATGTTGCCGTTGAAATCGGCCACATAGGCGAACCGGCCCGAGGGCTCCACCGCGACGGAGATGGGGAAGGTTCCCGCCGCGAACGGGCTGCCTGGCACCACCGTCAGCGCCCCGGTCGTGCCGTTGATCCGGTAGGCCGAGACATTGCTCGAGGCTCCGTTGGCCACATAGGCGAACTGGCCCGAAGGATCCACGGTGACGGAGCGGAAACCACTCGTGAAAGGCGTGGTAAAGGGACTGCCCGCCACCGCGCTCAGGGCTCCGGTCGTGCCCTGGATGCTGTAGGCATGGAGGGTCGCATCATTGCAAGATACGTAGGCGAATCGACCCGAGGGCTCCACGGTCACGGAGAGGGGTTGGGCCCCGGTGGCCACGGAGCCCGCGTTGGCCAAGGAGCCATTGGCGGTGTTGATGGCATAGATCGAGACCGTGTTTGATCCGAAATTCGCCACATAGACGAACCGTCCGGTGGGATCCACGGTGACCGAGTACGGATTGGCCCCGGTCCCATTGAAACCCGTGTTCGTCAAGACGCCGGTCGCCGGATTGATGCTGAAGGTGCGGACAGTGTTGTCGCCGGAATTGGCCACATAGGCGGTGCGGCCCGAGGGAGCCACCGCAACGGATTGCGGGCTCGTGCCCGTCTGGGCATAGCCGCTGTGGCGCAACTGGCCCGTGGCGGCGTTCACCGTGAAGGAGGACACCGTGCCGTCGTTGACATTGGCCACATAGGCGAACCTCGGCAGCGGATTCACGGTCACCGAAAGGCTCGCCGTCGTACTGCCGCCGCCATTGGCGGCCGTGATGGTGTACAGGGTGGCTGCGGATGCGGTGGTGGGCATGCCCGAGAGGATGCCCGTGCCTGCATCCATACTCAGCCCAGCAGGCAGGCTCGGACTGATGGTGTACAAGGCCACCGCGCCCCCGCCGTGGGTGGGCACGTTGTCGGCGATGGCGGTGCCCACCGTGTAGACGGCCGGGTTCGTGCTGTAGGCGAGGCCGATGGGAGCCAGATCATTCACCGTGAGGGTCAGGTCCGCGGTGACGCTGCCGCCGCTGTTGGTGGCGGTGACGGTGTAGGTGGCCGTGACGGTGGGCAGCGAGGGGGTGCCCGAGATGCGGCCCGTGGCGGGATCTAGGTTGAGGCCCAGGGGCAGCGCGGGATCCACGGCATAGGAAACGACGGCCCCGCCGGAATGGGTGGGCGCATTGGGCACAATGGCCATACCCAGGGTGTACGTGGCCGAGGGCGTGGCATAGGCGAGGTTCGCCGGTGCCACGTCGTTCACGGTGATCACCAGGGCCGCCGTCGTGCTCCCGCCTCCGTTCGAGGCCGTGACGGTGTAGGTGGCCACCGGCGCGAGGGCCGTGGGCGTACCCGTGACTGAGCCGGTACTGGGGTGCAGGGACAACCCCGCAGGCAGGGCGGGCGCCACGGTGTAGCCCGTGACGGCGCCGCCGCCATGGGTGGCCGTGTTGGCGGGAACGGTCTGACCGAGGGTATAGACCGCCGGATTCGCGCTGAAGACGAGGCCCGAGGGCGGCGCCACCGCCACGGGGCCGGGAGAGGACCCACCGCCGCTCGAACAGGCCAGCATCAGGGCCAGCAACCCCCCTGCCAACACCAGGGAACAGGGGAGCGAACGGAGGCGATGGGACATGGCACACCTCAAAGGGAGTTGGCGGAATGACTGAGCGGTGTTCCCAGCCTGGGCTCACCCTGAAACCCGCCTAGGCACGCTTTCAAGAAAAGGCCTGGGCCACCTCAGAGGTAGTAGCCATGGATCACGATCCGGGCCATGGACATGAGGCTCTTGGGGTAGAACTGCTGGGCCCAAAGCTTCACGCTCATGCCCTCAGGCACGGCGAAGCCGCTGGTCCAGGTCTGCCGCTTCACGCCCATGGCGTTGGCGGGGATGTCCGCGAAAGTGAAGAGGGCCATGCTGCCGGAGAAGCCCGCAGAAGGATGCTCCAGCATCAGTTCCAGGGAGGCGGGCGTGCCGGTCCCGGGCTCGTGCAGCACCCAGGCCTGGGCATCGGTGATGACCAGGGTCCGTCCCTTGGGCACACGGAAGGGCTTGGCGCCCGACTGGAAGGACCAGGTGCCGTTCTGGTAGATGCCCTGGTCCAGGGTTTCCGCGCCCGTGCTGAGGTCGTGACGCACGCTGAGATCGAGGGTCACCAGTTCGGAAGCGGGCACCCCAAGGTGCGTGTTGGGGACCGCCGTCTGGGCCCAGGCGGGCGAGGCGACCAGCAGGGTGGCGATGGCAAGCGGCTTGAACATGGGGGCTCCACAGAAGGCGGCAGAGATACCGCAGATCCCAGGCTCAACCCCAGGAGCCCCCCCTCCCAGGTGCGCTTCTGGGAAACGGGGTGGGCCACCCGTCCACGCGCGGTGGCACCCGGCCCGGGGGACGTCCGGGATCGGTCGAAGGCGCGGGCAGGGCAGTGGCCCAGGCCCTATTCCGGAAGCGTACCTGGGGTCCCCCTCACCGGAGCTCGAACCTTCACCTCAGCCCGTCCGGTCTGGGGCACGTTTCTCCCCCCAACCCTTTCCGCCTTAGGAGCCCCCCCATGGTTGTGGTCATCATCCTCGTCGTTCTCGCCGCGCTGGTCCTTCCCTTCATCGGCGGCCACATCACGCAGTCCAACCGGACCCCGGTGGACATTCCTGCAGGAACCACCTCAGGGTCGAGCGATTGCAGCGTCCTCTGTGCCGAATGGGACCAGCGGCGGCAGGAACGCTGCCTGGCTGACGCCCACGCGGCCGCAGCCCAGCGGATCGTGGACAACCTCCGGGCCGAGCTTGCGGTCGCCACCGGCGTGGCCATCGCCCTGGCCGCCTCCGCCGCGGCCGCCACCCTCATCCCGGTGATCGGATATGTGGTGGCTGCCGTCCTCGCAGTGGCAGCGGCGGCAGCGTTCATCGCCGCCGAATTCATCCTGGGCGAGCTGACTGCGGCGGGGAGCGCCTTGACGGCAGCGGAGCGGCAGGCCGCCGCGGCCCAGCAGGCGGAGGCTGAGGCCCGGACCAGGCTGGTCCAGACCTGCGGCGATAAGGCCGCGGCCTGCCTGTCCCGCCCCGGCCCCTGCTGAGCGGAATGGAATGCCACAGGACAAGGTGGGGGCCAGCCCTGTCCCTTCATCAGGCTCTATGCGCCCCGTTCAACCAAGCAGGGATCGAACTGCGGCAAATCCTGGGTGCTCACTCAAATGGCGATTGCCCTTCAGACCTTTCTCCCAGGATTCTTTCGCCTTCTGGAGGAGTGGTGCTCTTTGTTCGGGGGGAGCGCACCCGGCCTCGCCTTCACCCCCCAGGGCGACCTCCTGATCACCACCGCCAACGGCTTGATGCTGGCCACGGCGCCTTGAGGCGCCGGGCGCGCTCAAACCGGCGCACAGGGCCCCCTCAGGCCTTTGGCGCGGGGGCTTGGACGAGTGCCTTGAAACCTTTGTAATCCGGCAGGTCCGGCGCCCTGGGGTTCAGGGCCAGCGCCTTCTCCCAGGCGGCCTTGGCTCCCTCGGCGTTCCCGGACATGGCCCTGAGCGCCGCGAGATCCATCCAGGTCTGGATCTGGCGCGGGAACTTCGTGACGAGCTTTTCAGCCGAAGCAAGGGTGGGGTGAGCCAAGTGAGCGTAGGGAAGGCCTTGTTCGCGGCGCCAGCGCGCTTCGAGCACGGGCAGGTGGACGAGGTAGGCGGCGGACCAGGGAAAGCCCGGAAACTTCCGCACCATGTCTTCCAGAATCGGCTTGGCACGCTGGAAGGCCTTGGCGGGGTCCTTTCCCTGGCGCGCCAGGTATTCGCCCTCGATCACGGGGATGAGCGCCCGGGCCTGCCAATGCACGATGGTGCTTCCGTAGACGGCCTTGGCCTGCGCCAGACGGGTATCCATTTCCTGGAAAATCGGGGTGGGATCCTCACCGGCCTGAACGCGGCGGGAGGCCTCCACGGCGAGCAGCGGCACCTTCGCAATCCCAAGAACATGGGCATCAGGACGCAAGGTGATGGCTTCATCCGACGTACTGCGGGCGAGCTCAAGGAGCGACTTGGAATCCCCGCCAAACTCCACCATGGCATCGGCCACGTTGGTCACGACCTCATTCCAGTTGAGCACGGCATCGACGGCCTTCAGGTCGAGGTGATCCCGCATCCGCCGGGCCGCCTCGATCGCCTGCTTGATCTCGGGATTCGGATCCCCGCCCTTGCGGAAGAGCACGCGGCTGAGCTGGCCATGCAGGTACGCCAGATGGGAATCCAACTGCAAGGCATCGGGTCCCTCCGAAACCTTGAGCGATTCGGCCTTCTGGATGCCGGTCCGGTAGGCAGCCTCGGCATCTCCACCCTCGTCGTCAAGGGCCTCACCTTCACTCCGGTTCAACTGCATGGCCACGAAGCGGGACCGAGCCATGTTCGGCCCAAGGCGCTCGCTCTCTTCGGCCGCCTTCAGCCCAAGCCGGAGGGGTTCTTCCCGGGGTTGGCCCTGCATTCTGAGATGCATGATCCAATCTGCGCAGAGAGCGGCCAAGGTGTTGCGGACGTTCACATCCCCAGGGGCCAGATCGGCGGCACGGCGATAGGCCAGGGCGGCGTTGCGGAAAAACCCAGGCACGGCCTCCCGGTCGCGAGCGCTGGCCCGGTTCGCCTGTTCCCAATTCAGGTTGCCCAGGGAGACCAGGGAGCCATAGCTTTCTCCTTCGAGGGCCCGAAGCTGCTGGAGCAGGGGTTCCTCCAAGGCGATGAGGTCCGAGGCATCCTGGCCGTTGAGGCGTTTCAGGACAGCCTGGAAGTGGATGCTCCGGATCTTCAATTTGAGCAGCAGGGGATCACTGCGGCCCCAGCGCAGCGCCGCCTCCACCCTGGCACTCATCGCATCGATTTTCGGCAGGAGGTCTTGGGTCTTTCCCGCCTGAAACGCGGTGCCAATCTCACGCTCATCCACGATGGCCTGCAATCGGAGGGCCTCATAGCGGGAAGGATCCTCCTGGAGCACGAGCGCCGCCTTGGCCCGGCTTTCCTCGAACCGGCCCTGAAGGTACAGCAGGTAGGCCTCCCGGTATCCGCGTCTCCACCCGGTGCCGGGCGCCTGGTTGAGCAGGTAGGTGGCGGGTTGAAGGAAGGTTTCCTTCGCTTCGGATTCCCGGCGTTCCCGGGCCTTGGCGGCAAGGGATTCCCGGGCCCGGTCCATCGCCTTGAAATAGAGCCGGCCTTTCAGGAAGCCCAAACTCTCTGCGGCCTCCGGCGTCCGGAAGCCGCGAGACCAGGCGGCTTCTAGGTAGGGGCGGGCGCCATCGTCATCCCCGAGTGCTTCAAGACCCTTGCCAACGACGAAGAGACCCGCAGGGGACACGCCGCCCCTGGGGTGGGTGCGCAACTGATCGACCTGGGCTCGGATGCTCGCCAGCAGGGGTTGCTGGTTGAACGCGGGAGAAAGGTAGGCCATGCGCAGGGTGCTCTCCATGTCGGCTGCCAGGGAACCCATCCGCGCCGCCTCCAGAGACTGGGTGCGGGACCGGAAGGAGGTCCAGCCCGCGAAGGCGACCGCGGCCAGGGCCACGACGGCAACGCCCCCCAGGGTTCGCGCGGGAACCGGATAGCGCTGCGCCCATCGCCGGGCCCGCTCTGCCAGGCCCATGGGCCGGGCCAGGATGGCCTCTCCCCGCAGCACTCGCTCGAGATCGTCGGCCAAGGCCTCGGCGGTGGCGTAGCGCCGTGAGGGAGTCTTTTCCATCGCCTTGGCCACGACGACAGCCAAGTCCTTCGGCAGGTTCGGTACCGCGGTGGCGAGGGATTGAGGGTCTTCCTCCAACACCCGGCGCAGCAGGTCACCGGGATGGACGTCTCCCTCTGGCGTGACACCATGAAGGTCGTTGGTGCTTTGAGCTGCGGCCGTGGGCCCTGGCGTGTGGCGGAAGGGTGGACGACCGGCCAGCACGGCATAGAGGCTGGCACCCAGGCCGTAGATGTCGGCGCGGAAGTCCACGGGTGCGGCGCCCGTCACCTGCTCCGGGGCCATGAAATCCACGGTGCCCATCATCAGGCCAGAGCGGGTCAGACCGCCCTCCTCATCCCGCGCCAATCCGAAGTCGGACAGCAGGGCCTGAGGGCCCTCTTGGGATTCCTCCACGAGGATGTTGGCGGGTTTCACGTCGCGGTGGACCAGACCCTGGCGATGGGCGGCGCCCAGTCCCCTGGCCGCCTGGGCGGCCAGGCTGACCTTCACGCGCCAGTCCGTTCCGGTGTTGAGATCCGCGAAGGTCTGCCCTTCCACCAGCTGGAGGAGGATGCAGGGACGGCCCTCCAGGCTGCCCGTGTCATGCACGCGCACCACGTTCAGATGCTCCACCCGGGCCTGAAGACGAGCCTCCAGCAGCAGGCGATCGGCCTCCTTCGGATCGCCGCTCCGCACGAACTTCACCGCCACGGGGCGCTCCAGGCCCGCGTCCCAGGCGCGATGGACCTCGCCCATCCCTCCGATGCCCAGGACGCCCTTGAGGGTGATACGGCCGTCCAGATTGGTCAGCAGCAGACTCATCGGTCCTCCAACAGGGCGGCCTTCATACGCAGCGCAACTTCTTCCAGATCGGCTTCCGGGTAGTTCGAGAAACCCAAGC
This sequence comes from Geothrix sp., assembly GCA_030824075.1. GTDB lineage: Bacteria > Acidobacteriota > Holophagae > Holophagales > Holophagaceae > Geothrix. Next base: position 10,271 of record JAVBYJ010000028.1, on the reverse strand, counting down.
GCAGGGCCTGTACGGGCCCGCCGTCGAAGGCGAAGCGCCGGCCCGGCTGGAAGGCGACCCCATGTTCCAGGGCCCGGGCGGCCCAGCGATCCACGTCGACGCCCTCCCTCACCTTCGCCCAGAGCGCGAGGCCACCCTCGGGGACCTGGAACGACAGGTGCTCGCCGAGGGATCGCTCCAGGGCCCGGCAAAGGACGTCGCGCCGGGTCCGGTAGGTCCGCTGCATGCGGTTGAGGTGGCGGTGGATGGCCCCGTCATCGAGGAGTTCGGCGAAGGCCCGCTCAAGGACCATGTCCCCCTGGCGATCCAGGGCCTGACGCAGGGCCCGGAGGCGGGAGATGAGCAGGGCGGGCCCATGGACGTAGCCCAGCCGGAGGTTGGGGCTGAAGATCTTGCTGAGCGTTCCCACATGGATGACGACCCCGGCACGATCTTCAGCGGCCAGGGGAGGTCGGCGTTGTCCCTCGAACAGGAACTCGCTGTCCTGATCATTCTCGATCACCGCGAAACGATGGGTTTCGGCCAAGGCCATCAGGCGCTCGCGCCTCTCGGGGGAGAGCTGGACCAGCGTCGGATACTGGCGCAAGGGCGTGACGAACACGGCCCGCAGCCGCTCGGACTGGGCCAACTGGTCCAGGGCCGCCACCCGCAGGCCGTCCTCGTCCAGGGGCACCGGCAGGCAGCGCGCACCGGCCCGGGCGAAGGCCTCCCAGGCGGCGGGCTGGCCCAGAGCCTCCACGGCCACGGCATCTCCGGGGGCGAGCAGGGCCTGAGCCACCAGGAACAGGGCCATCTGGCTGCCCCGGGTCACCAGGATGGTCTCCGGGGAGGCCATGATGCCCCGGGCATCCCGCAGCATCCGGGCCAGGGAATCCCGCAGCATGGGGTGGCCCTGGGGATCTTCCAATTCCAGGTTCTGCTGGCGGTTGAGCACCAGGGCGCGGCGATAGGCCCGGGCCAATTCCGCCCCAGGCAGGAGCCGGGGGTCCGGCAGCCCGCTGGCGACCTTCAGGAGGCTCGAAGAACCCTTGCGCACCTCCGCCTCGACCCCCGGCGAAAGGTCGAAGCCCATGGAGGACAAAGGTTCAGGGGATTCCGCCTTCTCCTGCTCCCCAGGAATCCGCGTGGGCGGGTGAGGCGCGACCACGCTGCCTTCACCGGGGGTGCTGACGACCCAGCCTTCCGCCTGAAGCTCGTGGTAGGCCGCCATCACCGTGTTGCGGCTGACGCCCAGCCGAACCCCGAGAACCCGGTAGCCGGGCAACGAATCCCCCGGCCGCATCCGCTGGCGGTGGATCTCATGCATGAGGGCGTGGGCGATCTGGAGGTAGACCGGCTCCCGGCTCTTGGGGTCAAGAAAGAGGTTCGGCGTGTTGGTGCTCAGATGGGGCTCCGGAGGGGTTGCCCCAGTCTAGGTCGTCCGCCCGGTCAAAGGAAACGGTGTTGGAACCTGGACCGACGAGCCCGGGGCCGAGCCCCCGATGGGGGTGGCCCAACCCCTTTTCCTAAAGCGGCCCTGTCCCCCCTTCAAGGCAGTCACCAACCTTGCGAGGACACCCTGGAGACCACCATGCCCACCATCCATTCTCCCTCCCCATCACCTGCTCCCCGGTGGAGCAGGACCTTTCGTGCCGTCGGCCCCTGCCTCTTGGCGCTCCTGGTGATGGCCTGCGGCGGGGGTGGGGGAGGCAGTGCCACCCCGCCGCCGCCGCCAGCCGCACCTGCGCTGACCTCCATCACCCTGGCGCCCTCGGGGCCGACCCTCCATGTCGGCGCATCCGCAGACCTTCAGGCCACAGGCCACTTTTCCGATGGCACCACGGTCACGCCCTACGACAGCGAAGTGACGTGGACCTCCAGCGCCCCGGGGACGGCTTCGGTTTCCGCCAGCGGCCTGGTGAATGGGGTAGCGGCAGGCACCGCCACCGTCACCGCCGCCAAGGGCTCCATCCAGGGTTCGGCCACGGTGACCGTCAATACCTCAACGGCCATCCTCACCTCCATCACCCTCGATCCGGCCGCAGGCGTCACCCTGAATATCGGGCAAACGGCGGATTTCACCGCCACCGCCAACTGGTCCAACGGCACCTCCACCACCCCGTACGATTCCAGCATCACCTGGACCACCAACCTTCCGGGCGTGGCCACGGTGAACTCAGCCGGGGTCGTCACGGCCGTGGCGGCGGGCTCTGCGATCCTCACCGCCACTGCCAACGGTCTCAACACCACCGCCGCCATCACGGTGAGCGCCTCGAGTCCCATCCTCACGTCCCTCACCCTCAACCCGGCCGCGGGCGTCACCCTGAACGTGGGACAAACGGCGGATTTCACCGCCACCGCCAACTGGTCCAACGGCACCTCTACGACGCCCTACGATGCCAACGTGACCTGGGCCACCAACACACCCAGCGTCGCGACGGTGAACGCGGCGGGCGTGGTGACAGCCGTGGCAGCCGGTTCCGCCGTCCTCACGGCCACTGCCAACGGCCTCAACACCACCGCCGCCATCACCGTGAGCGCGTCGAGTCCCACCTTGACGTCCATCACCCTCAATCCGATCAGCAGCGCCCTGAACATCGGGCAAACCGTGGATATCGCAGCCACGGGTCACCTCTCCAACGGCACCACCGATTCCCCCTATGACACCCGGGTGACCTGGACCTCCAGCGCCCCGGCCGTGGCCACGGTCGATTCGATCGGTGTGGTGACGGCCCAGACTGCGGGCACGGCCACCATCACCGCCAGCGCCGCTGGGGTTTCCGGCACGGCCGCCATCACCGTCAACGCCGGCCCCACAGTGACATCCATTTCGCTGGATCCCACCAGCGCCACGCTGAACGTCGGCCAGACCGTGGACATCACCTCCACTGTGAACTGGTCCAACGGCACCAGCACGGTCCCCTACGATTCCTACCTGACCTGGACCAGCTCCGCACCTTCGGTGGCCACCGTGAACGCAGGCGGCGTGGTGACCGGCGTCGCCGCCGGAACCACGACCATCACCGCGAGCCTGGGCGGCGTCTCCCGCACGGCCCCCATCACCGTGAGCGCCACCGCCCCAACCCTCACCTCCATCTCCCTGAATCCCACGTCCGCCACAGGGACTGCCGGGCAGACGCTGGACATCACGGCCACGGGCCATTTCTCAAATGGATCCACCGTGACGCCCTACGATGCCCAGGTCACCTGGACCTCCAACGCCCCGGCTGTGGCCACGGTGAATGCCGCAGGCCTTGTCACCGCCGTCTGGAGGGGCACAGCCCTCATCACTGCCACCACAGGCGGCCTCTCGGCCACCTGCACCGTCACCATCAATCAGCCTTACGACGCCGCGCTGGTCGGCCGGTGGCTCTTCATCGGCGTGCCGAACCCGGTTGATTACTCCAATGCGGCCACGCAATACACCTTCAATTCCGACGGCACCTTCACCTACTTCCTGACCAAGGATTTCGGCGCCACCGCCGGCCCCTACGGCAAGGTGGAGGCGGTCCATGTGGGTACCTTCTCCAACACGTCCAACCAGATCATTTTCAACTGCACAAGCCACGTCACCAACTACTACGCCGTCGACAAGCAGACCGTGGTCTACCAGCAGGTCATGACCCCTGGAATCCACGTGCACACGGACGTCAGCTTCCCGTACAGCAATGTGCTTCGCAGCCGGAACGATGGATTCGACTTCATGAACACCGGCTTGCTGGACCACACCAAACAATAGGGGCCATGCCACCGAGTGGCAGGGTCACACCAAGAAAGGATCCTGCCTTCACCCGAAGCAAGGCCCTGCCCGATTGACAGCCCGCCGCCCTCCCCATGGAGGGCGGCGTTGGTCTGCCAGGCGGGTCAGTTGTCGCCGTTTCCGCTGGCCCGGGTCTTCCACTGGAACCGGTGCGGCCACTTGGCCTGTTGGGGATCCCTGAACCCGGTGTGGCAGACATTGCAGGCGGAAGCCTGATTGTCGCCCGCCGCGGTGTGCTTGTGGGCCCATTCCGACGCGTCCTTGACCCGGTTGGAATCATGGCAGGCCGCGCAGCTCCCGATGGACTTGGATGCGCCTGTGTACTGAATAGCCTGGGCATTGTCCGAGGCCTGGGACGTGGGCACCATCGCATGGGCGCTTCCGTGACAGGCCGAGCAGTACAGGTTGCCGTGGCCCCGCGCATGGCGGAAGAGCTCCATCCCGGTATCCACCCCAGCCACGCCGCTGTGACAGGTCACACACTTGGGCTCCTGGGCCCAGGGGATGCGGGTGCCGGATTTGATCGTGTTGGCCACGTTGGCCATGTCGCCATGGCAGGTCATGCAGTTCCCGTCGGCCGCGGTGTGAGCCAGGCTCCGGCTGCACTTGGTGGTGGCGCCCGGATGGCAGTCGTAGCAGGCCGCACCGCGTGTCGCGTGGGATCCATGGATCGCCTGGGAGAGATACATTCCCGAGGTGCCCGGTCCGGTGGTCCCCAGGGCGGGACTTCCATGGCAACTGGCACAAAGCACCGGCCGGTTGGCGAAGAGGTGGGTGCCATGGGCCGCGTCGTGCTGCCTGAGCACCTCGTTCAGGGCATCCTTGCCGTGGCACTTGGCGCAATTGATCTCATCCGAGGTGGGCACCGTGGCAGTGGTTTTGGCGAGCACCCTGCCCGAGGCATCCTTCACCGTGATCTCGCCGACCTGATAGGGGTTCCACACGCCCTGATCGTTGATGGGCGTCACGGGAATGCCCGAGGCCAGGAAGTGATCTTCCTTGGCCAGCATGGTGCCCGACAGGCCGTTGTGCACCGCGGGGTCGTCCAGGTTCAGCCCCCGGTCCAGGGGAAGGGCTGCGCCAAACAGCTTCTGCGCGTACATCCAGAACTGGCCATAGCTGCCCTTGTTGGAGGAGCGGGTGTTGTTGAGGATGCGGTAGCTCACCGTGAGCCCTGAGGTGACCGGCTGGGGTGGATTGCCCCGCTTCACCACCTGGGCCACCACCGTGTTGTAGGGAGGGAGGATCACGGCAGCGTCATAGGTCGGATTCAGACAGTGCATGCCAAGGTCGTTCCAGGCCAGCACCACGTAGCCGGAGGATCCGGTGCCGTTGGGCAGAGCTTTTCTTTCGGCAGCCTCTGGAGCGGTCCCCGAAGCGGAAGAGGCGGCCAGTGCCGCCGGTTTGGACCCGCTGCCACAGGCCAGCATCAGACCTGCCAGCAGCAGGATGGCTGCGAGCGCAGCGGGGCGAGGGTGAGAAATCCTACTCATGGTTCCTCCCGTAGAGAAGTGGCACAGGGAAGGCCTCACGTCCAAAGGACGGAGGTGATCCAGGCATCCACCCGACCGGAAGATGAGGTCAATGTCACGACAATGCCATGATATTTAAGTAATTTATTTTTATATAATTACTTATGTTTACATAAAATTGGTCACTTCGACCTATGAACCAGCAGAACCAAGGACCACGGCTCGCCACGGCCGTGGCACCCGGGGAAGAATCACCCGGGAGCTCGCAGGGCCGCCTGTGCGGGGCATTCCAATTCCTTGGCCAGGCTTCTAGTCTGATGACATGAGCATGCAGCAGGAACGGAGTGCCACGTTGACACAGTCGAAGCCCGCAGGGCGCGGTACAGGAGGTGCCGTGTGACAAAGATCTACTACGCTGGCCAGGATGTGGACGCGCCCTGCGGGCGTTGCGGGGGCGAAACGCGGCACCAGGTCCTGACAGTGACCGATGGGGTGCCCGATCGGCTCATCTGCGGAAACTGCCGCTCGGTGCATAAGTTCCGCGCGGCCAAGCCCGAATCCCTGCCCCGTACTCCGCGCATCCCCGCCGCCGCCAAGGTCGGTGGACCCCGGCCGGGATCCCTGGTCTCCCAGTTCCAGCAGGCCCTGGCCCAGGAGCAGGGCGGCGCGTTGGCCCGCCCCTACAGCGTGGCTGAGCGTTGGGAAGAAGGGTCCTGGATGGATCACCCCAGCTTCGGTCTGGGTCGCATCCAACGGAGGATGGGCAAGAAGGTGGACGTGCTGTTCAAGGATGGGCTCAAGACCCTGGTCAGCGCATGACGCAGACGCCTCTCCTCGAATCCACCTCCCCCGCCCTGCGGGAGTTGCGGTTCGCGGTGCTGGATCTGGAAACCACCGGCGGCAGCCCCAGGGCCCGCTGGGGCAAGGATGGCCGCTTCCTGCAGCCTTCGGAGATCACGGAGGTCGGCCTGGTGCGCCTGTCGGGCCCGGTGGTGGAGGATCGATTCTCCAGCCTTGCGGCCATCCAGGGGTTTCTGCCGGAGGAGATTCAGCGCCTCACGGGCATCAGCCTACCCATGCTGGCGGGGGCACCACCCTGGGAGCAGGTGGCCCTGAAGCTGGCGCCCAAGTTGGAAGGCCGCGTCTGGGTGGCCCATCACGCTCCCTATGACGGCAGCTTCCTCAAGGCCTGGCTGCCGGAGGGCATCTGGCGGCGCCACCGGCTCATCTGCACCCGCCTGCTGGCCAAGAAGCTCATCCCCGAACTACCCCGGCGCAGCCTGGCCGACCTCTGCCAATTCCTCGGCATCACCAACACCCGCGCCCATCGCGCCCTCCAGGACGCCGAAGCCACCGCCGAGGCCCTGCAGCACCTGATGAAGCGTGCCGAAGACCAAGGGTTGGATGGCGAAGCCTTCCTTGCCGCAGGCGAAGTGCCCTGGAACAAGGTGTGATGAACTGCGGACAGAAGATTGAGGACTGACGCCCATGGATCTCGCCCGCTTCCTCGAACTTGTCCGCACCCAGGGCTGGCAGGGCTGGTCCCTGTGGGCGGTGCTGCTGGCTCAAGCCCTGCTGTGGGTGGGGCTGGTGCGCCTGCACCTCTCTCTCAAGCGGGAGGAAGCCCCTTGGGAGGAGTGCATCGGGAAGATCCGCTCGGCCTTCCTGCGCAAGGTCAATGGCGAGGAGGAGATCCAGGAGCTGAAGGTCCACCGCTACGCGCCTCTGGTGGACCAACTGGTGGTCCTGCACTTCGCGGAGGAGAAGACCGACCGCTTTGACCGCTGGCTGCTGATGCGCTGGAAAGTGAAGGAGGGCCTGCGCCCCTACTGGATCCGCTGGGGCTACCAAATCATCGCCTTCGGAGCCGTGGTGTGGTACCTGCAGGGTCTGCGCCTGGACATGGGCACGGATGTCCTCAAGCGCACCCCCGTGGACCCCCGCCTGCTCTGGGTCTGGCTCGGTTACGCCATGATCCTGGCCTGGAAGATCGTGCGTCTCCACGGCAACCTCGAACGCGTCCAGCGCAGCCTGCTGCTGCCGAGGCGGGACGAGTGATGTCGGGATCTCCATCCAAAAAACAGTCACCGCCAGATTTCGGTTGGCCTCGCGTATCGGCGGTGTGCCGTTTTCTTTTTCATAGGTCATCCGGATGACTCGGTCCCGGCGCGGTGAGGCCGCCCGGCGCCTGGGCCTACGGGCCGAGCGCCTGACCCTCTGGCTGCTCTGGGCCCGGGGCTGGGATCTGGTGGCTTGGCGTCAGAAACTGGGCCGCTGGGAGCTGGACCTGCTGCTGAGTCGTGGGCCCGAGCTGCGCCTGCTGGAGGTGAAGGCCCGGCGGCCCGGCGCCTGGGTGGGCGCGGACACGGCCCTGGAGCCCGAGCAGCGCCTCCGCCTCCAGCGGGCCCTCCGCACGTGGCTTGATCGCGTCCCCTGGCCCGGGGAGGTGACCTTCCAGCGGGTGAGCTGGGCCGGGTTCCGCTGTCGGTTCCACCCGGCGGAGCGGTGGGATGGGTTGAAGATCCCGAGGGATTGAGGGCCGGTCAGCCGGGTCCCGGCTCGCGACGCTGCAGAAGTGGTGGCCAACCGCGTTGCGATGCTCAGCCCGCCGGGTGGCACGGCCCTCGCCCCGAACCCTGCGGGTGTCGGTATGTTGACCTTTCTGGACCGTCTGCTTCCTTATATGGGCCGCCTAGCCAAGCGGTCGGATCTGGCTGCGCCGATATTCGTGATGATCGTGCTGGTGGTGATGGTGCTGCCCCTGCCGGCCTTCATGCTGGATCTGCTCATCGTCCTGAACATCACCCTGAGCCTGTTGATCCTGATGGTGGGCATGTATGTGCCCCGGCCCAAGGAATTCAGCTCCTACCCCTCGGTGCTGTTGGTCGTGACGCTTTTCCGTCTGGCCATCAACGTGGCCACCACCCGGCGAATTCTGCTCTACGCCGGGGACCAGGGGGCGGACGCCGCGGGGCATATGGTGAAAGCCTTCGGCCAGTTCGTGGTGGGTGGCAGCTACGTCATCGGCCTGGTGGTCTTCCTCATCCTGCTGGCCATCCAATTCCTGGTGATCAACCACGGCGCCGGCCGCATCGCCGAAGTGACCGCGCGCTTCACCTTGGACGCCCTGCCCGGCAAGCAGATGGCCATCGACGCCGATCTGAACGCGGGCTACATCGACGAGCACGAGGCCCGGAGGCGCCGCAAGGACCTGCAGGAGGAGGCCGGGTTCTACGGGGCCATGGACGGTGCCGTGAAGTTCACCCAACGGGATTCTGTCGCGGCCCTCATCATCCTGGCCGTCAACATTGTGGCGGGCATCATCCTGGGCGTGGTGCGCTACAACCTGCCGGTGATGCAGGCGCTGGAGGTCTACACCCTGCTCACCGTGGGTGACGGCCTGGTGACGGTGATTCCCAGCCTGCTCATCAGTGTGGGCGGCGCCATCCTCACCACCCGCAGCGGGAGCGATGCCACGGGCCTGGGCAGCCAGGTCCTCGGCCAGATGGGCGCCGACCCCCGGCCTCTGGCCATCGCAGCCTCAGTGCTGTTTCTGTTCGGAGCCGTACCCGGCCTGCCCCTCTTCCCCTTCTGGGTCATGGCCGCCATCTTCGGCGTCATGGCCTACGCCGCCTGGAAGCTGCCCAAGGAATCACCCGCCGCCGCCGAGGACCTCGCGGCTTCCGAAAAAGCCAAGGCCGCCGCCCTGGAAAGCGGAGACAAGGTCGAAGGCCTTCTGAAGGTCGACCCCCTGGGCTTGGAGGTGGGCTACAGCCTCATCCCGCTGCTGGATGTCAACCAGGGCGGCACCGTGCTGGAGCGCATCAAGGCCGTGCGGCGCCAGATGGCCCAGGAACTGGGCATCGTGGTTCCCCCGGTGCGCATCCGGGACAACCTGCAACTTCCCCCGCACACCTACCGCATCCTGCTCCGGGGCGAGGAGATCGCCCGTGCGGAGTTGCAACCCACCCAGTTCCTGGCCATGAACCCCGGCACGGCCACGGAGGAGCTGTCCGGCACCCCCACCTCCGAACCAGCCTTCGGCCTGCCCGCCTTCTGGATCCCCGATGCTCAGCGGGACCGGGCCCAGATGCTGGGCTATACCGTGGTGGAGCCAGCCACGGTGCTGACCACCCATCTCTCTGAACTCATCAAACAGCACGCGCCCGAACTGCTGGGCCGACCCGAGGTCCAGCATCTGCTGGACACCCTCAAGGACAGCACACCGAAGCTGGTGGATGACCTCATTCCCAACGTCATCAGCGTCACCACCCTCCAGAAGGTGCTGCACAACCTCCTCCGGGAGCGAGTGCCCGTGCGGGACCTGGGGCGCATCCTCGAAGCCACCGCCGATGCCGCCAGCATGACCAAGGACATCGGCTTCATCACCGAATATGTCCGTCAGGCCATGGGGCGGGTGCTCACCAGTCCCCACCTGTCCGAAAATGGGGAACTGGGTGTGCTCGTGCTCGACCCCCAGATCGAGCAGACCCTTCAAGGGGGCATCGAACAGACGGATCGGGGCAGTTTCCTGGCCCTGGAGCCCGGTCGCACCCAGGAGCTGCTTTCCCGCATCGCCAACGGCATCGCGGCCCTGCTTCCCGGTGCCCAGCCGGTGCTCCTCACCAACCCCGTGGTACGTCCGCACCTGCGCCGCCTTCTCGAACGGGCCCTGCCCCATCTCGTGGTGCTCAGCCACAGCGAGGTCCCCATGGATGTTCGCGTCGTAAACCTCGGAACCGTCTCCTAATGTGCGCCATCCATGATCAGTCGCCAGCGGTCAGCTCCACGAGCTGCCGACGGCACCCTTCGCTGATCACCGAAAGCTGAGAGCTGACCCATGCGCGTGAAGACCTTCGAAGCCGGATCCATGCAGGATGCCCTCGACATCGTGAAAAAGGATATGGGCGAAGAGGCCTTCATCCTCTCCACCCGCACCCGGCGACGCCCCGCGGCCCTTGGGATGGGCGAGGAATCCGTCATCGAGGTCACGGCTGCCGTCGATGACGCCCAGGCCGGGGTTCCACCTTTGGCGTCGGGCGCCCCGCCCCTCACCTACG
>JAVBYJ010000026.1 GCA_030824075.1 Geothrix sp. | reverse complement strand
CGCGGTTTTACCCCAGGGGTCACACCCGTTCCCATCCCGAACACGGCCGTTAAGACCTGGAGGGCCGATGATACTGCTCCGCACAGGAGTGGAAAAGTAGGTCGCTGCGACGTTAAATCGAACGGGTCACCCCAACAGGTGGCCCGTTTTTGCGTACCGATCCCCCGCATCTGCGGGGGTTTTTGCGTTCCTCGCCGGATACACTGAAGGTTCCGTGTGGAGGATTTGATGAGTAAGGGTGTTTACACCTTCGGGGGGAACCGCAACGAGGGAAATGCATCAATGCGTAACCTTCTCGGTGGCAAGGGATGCAACCTTGCCGAGATGGCTGGATTAGGTATCCCGGTACCCCCTGGATTCACGCTGACCACCGAACAATGCGTTGCCTATTACACAAATGGTCGGAAGCTCACGGATCGGCTCCAGGCTGAAGTGGTGGACGCCCTGCATTGGCTCGAGGGGGTTCGTGGATGCGGCTTTGGCGCCGCTGAAAATCCGTTGCTGCTCTCGGTTCGCTCCGGCGCCCGGGTTTCCATGCCGGGCATGATGGACACGGTTCTCAATCTTGGCCTGAACGACCGCACCGTCAGCGCCCTGGAGCGCGCCAGCGGAAACCCGCGCTTTGCCTGGGATTCCTACCGCCGCTTCATCACCATGTACAGCAACGTGGTGCTCGGTGTGGAACATGCCCTCTTTGAAGCCGAACTCGAGCGTGCCAAAGATCGCCTCGCCAAACACCAGGACACCGACCTGACCGCGGAGGACTGGAAGGGGCTCGTCACGACCTTCAAGGACATCGTGCTTGAGGAAACCGGCCAGGCCTTTCCCCAGGAACCCATGGATCAGCTCTGGGGGGCCATTCGCGCTGTTTTTGAAAGCTGGAATACGGGCCGGGCCATCACCTACCGGCGCCTACACCGCTTCCCTGATGACTGGGGTACCGGTGTGAATGTTCAAAGCATGGTTTTCGGCAACATGGGGGACGACTGCGGCACGGGTGTGGCTTTCACGCGGGATCCCGCGACGGGAGAGAAACTCTTTTATGGGGAGTACCTCATCAACGCCCAGGGCGAGGATGTGGTGGCAGGCATCCGAACTCCCCAGCCCATCACGCGCTCCCAGGCCGAAGGCACTGGACTCAAGAGCCTTGAAGAGGTGATGCCGGCCTCCTTCGCCGAACTGGACGCCACCTGCCAGCGCCTCGAGACGCACTTCAAGGATATGCAGGACATCGAATTCACCATCGAGCGCGGGAAGTTGTATCTTCTGCAAACTCGAAACGGCAAGCGCACGGCCATGGCTGGTATTCGCATCGCCATCGACCTCGTGGACGAGGGGCTGATCGACAGCGGTACTGCCCTCAAGCGCATCGACGCGGACAGCCTTTCCCAGCTGCTGGCACCGGTCTTCGATCCGAGGGAGAAGGATCGTCTGCGCAAGGAAGGCCAACTGCTGACCAAGGGGTTGAACGCTGGTCCTGGCGCGGCCACCGGTCGCATTGCCCTCACCGCAGATGCGGCCGAAAAGATGGCTCAGGAAGGGCCCGTGGTGCTGGTGCGTGTGGAGACGAGCCCCGAGGACATCTCTGGAATGGTGGCCTCCCAGGGCATCCTCACGGCCCGCGGCGGCATGACCAGCCACGCGGCGGTGGTGGCCCGCGGCATGGGCAAGCCTTGCGTGTGCGGTGCGTCCGCCATTCAAATCGACCTAGCCCGTGGCGTCGTGAAAGTGGGTGACCGGGAGCTGAAGGCCGGCCACGACTGGATCTCCATGGATGGTTCCACGGGCGAGGTCTTCGCCGGCAAGCTCAGTGCTCATCCCTCCGAGGTCAATCAGGTGCTGGTGGACGGCCGTCTGAAGGCCGAGGACAGTCCGCTCTACCAGCGTTTTGCCAAGATCCTGGCCTGGAGCCGCGAGGCCAAGCGCCTGAAGGTTCGCACCAATGCGGATACGCCGCATGATGCGGCCGTGGCGCGGGCCTTCGGCGCCGAGGGGATCGGCCTTTGCCGCACCGAGCACATGTTCTTCGAGGGAGACCGCATCCTCGCGGTGCGCGAAATGATCCTGGCCACGGATACGGATGGCCGGAAAAAGGCCCTTGCGAAGCTGCTACCCATGCAGCGCGAGGATTTCGAAGGCCTCTTCTCGGCCATGGATGGACTGCCCGTAAACATCCGCCTGCTGGATCCACCTCTGCACGAATTCCTGCCCCAGGACGAGGCGGGCCAGCGGGAGATGGCCGACGTGTTGGGTGTGGACCTTGGGACCGTGCAACGCCGCGTGGCGCAGCTTCACGAGTTCAACCCGATGATGGGCCACCGCGGCTGTCGTCTCGGCATCACCTTCCCTGAGATCATCCGTATGCAGGTGCGAGCCATCGCCGAAGCGGCCCTGAATGTGTCGGCGAAAGGGATCAAGGCCATTCCCGAGATCATGGTGCCTCTCATTGGCACCGTGCGCGAACTGGCCTATACCAAGACCGAGATGCTTGATGAGATCGCCCAGGTAAACAAAGAACGCGGCGCCCAGTTTTCCTGCCCCATCGGCACGATGATCGAGATCCCCCGGGCGGCCATCACTTCGGATCGTATTGCCCAAGAGGCCGAGTTCTTCAGTTTCGGAACCAATGACCTCACCCAGATGGGCTTCGGTTTCAGCCGCGACGATGCCGGATCCTTCCTGCCGGAATACGTCGGGAAGAAAATTCTGGAGGACGACCCCTTCCAGAGCTTGGATCAGGAAGGCATCGGCGAACTGGTCCGCATCTCATGCGAAAAGGGCAGGGCCGCCCGTCCCGGTATCAAACTGGGTGTCTGCGGCGAACACGGCGGTGACCCTCGCAGTGTCCAATTCTTCCATCGCGTGGGCCTGGACTATGTGAGCTGCAGTCCCTACCGTGTGCCCATTGCCATCCTAGCAGCCGCTCAGGCGGCGCTGGAGCAGTAACACGCTGAATCAGCTATCCTGGAAAGGCCGTGCCTCCGCACGGCCTTTTTGTCGGATTCCGCCATGGCCAAGACCGTCCCCAGTTCGGCATCAGCGCAGCCCGAAATCATCTACTCGATGATGCGGGTCAGCAAAATCTACAACAACAAGCCTGTCATCAAGGACATTTCCCTCAGCTACTTCTACGGTGCCAAGATCGGCGTGCTGGGTCTCAACGGTTCCGGCAAGAGCACCGTGCTACGCATCATGGCGGGCGTGGATCAGGACTTCAACGGCGAGGCCGTGCTGAGCAAGGGGTACACCACCGGTCTCCTGGATCAGGAACCTCAGCTGGATCCCGACAAGACCGTACGGGAAATCGTTGAGGAAGGTGCGGCCGAAAAGGTCGGCTGGTTGAAGGATTACAATGCCATCAGCGACCAGTTCGCCGATCCGGATGCGGATATGGATGCCCTGCTGGCGAAGCAGGGCGAGCTGCAGGAGAAGATCGATGCCCACGACTGCTGGGATCTCGATTCGCAGCTCGATCAGGCCATGGATGCTTTGCGCTGCCCCGATCCCGACACCAAGGTCGGCGTGTTGTCAGGGGGCGAGCGCCGTCGCGTGGCCCTCTGTCGCCTGCTGCTCCAGGAGCCCGACATCCTGCTGCTGGACGAGCCGACGAATCACCTTGATGCCGAAAGCGTGGCCTGGCTGGAGAAGCACCTGCAGGACTACAAGGGCACGGTCATCGCCGTTACCCATGACCGCTACTTCCTGGATCATGTGGCCGGATGGATTCTCGAGCTGGACCGTGGCGAAGGCATTCCCTGGAAGGGCAACTACTCCAGCTGGCTCGAGCAGAAGCATGACCGTCTGGCCCGGGAGGAGAAGTCCGACCAGAAGCGGCAGAAGACCCTGGAGCGGGAACTGGAGTGGATCCGCATGTCGCCCAAAGGGCAGCACGCCAAGAGCAAGGATCGCATCGCGAACTACGAGCGGCTGGCTGGTGAGGAAGGGCGCCAGAAGGAGCAGGAACTGGAGATCTACATCCCCAGCGGTCCGCGATTGGGGGACCTGGTCGCGGAACTGGAAGGCGTCTCCAAGGCCTACGGCGACCGCGTCCTCTTCGAGAACTTGAGCTTCGCTATCCCTCGCGCGGGCATCCTCGGCGTCATCGGCCCCAACGGCGCCGGCAAGTCCACGCTGCTTCGGCTTCTTACGGGCCAGGAAGCGCCGGACGCAGGCTCCATCCGCATCGGGGATACCGTCCGCATGGCCTATGTCGATCAGCTGCGGTCCGGGCTCAACCCAGACAAGACTGTGTTCGAGGCGATCTCCGGCGGCTACGAGCAGATCGAGCTCGGCGGCAAGCTCATCAATGCCCGTGCCTGGCTGAGCCGTTTCGGATTCTCTGGCGACTCCCAGCAGAAGAAAATCGCCGAACTCAGCGGTGGCCAGCAGAACCGCCTCAACCTGGCCCTCACGCTGAAGAGCGAATCCAACCTGCTCTTCTTTGACGAGCCCACCAACGACCTGGACGTGAACACCATGCGCGCCCTGGAGGAAGCCATCGAATCCTTCGCGGGCAGCGCCGTGCTGGTGAGCCACGACCGCTGGTTCCTGGACCGCCTGGCCACGCATATTCTGGCTTTCGAGGGTGATTCCCAGGTGCAGTTCTTCGATGGGAACTACAGCCAGTACGAGCAATACCGCAAGGACGTGCTGGGCCTGAAGCCCTTCGATCCGCACCGCATCAAATACCGCAAACTCACCCGCTGATGCGTGTTCTCGAACTGTTCAGCGGTCTGGGGGGCTGGCGCTGGGCCCTCCGGGGCCGCGGCAGAGTCGTCGCCGCCTACGATGTGAGCGAGGCGGCCAACGCCACCTATGCGCTCAATCACGGTGACCTTCCAAAGGCTCGGGAACTGGCCGCAGTGGCCCTGTCGGAACTGGCGATGCCTGGGGCCGATACGTGGCTGATGAGCCCGCCCTGCCAACCCTTTTGCCGCATGGGAAACCACCAGGGGCTGGAGGATCCACGCTCCCGGGCCTTCCGTCACCTCATGGATCTCTTCCGCCAGGCGCCGCCGGAACGCCTGGTGTTGGAGAACGTGGCAGGATTCCTGGGTTCAGATGCCCACGGGCTGCTGTCGGAATGCCTCCGTTTCCACGGGATGCACCAAATGGACCTCCAGGCTTGCCCCAGCCACTTTGGCCTGCCCAACCTGCGACCCCGGGTGTTCATCGTGGCTTCGCGGAAGCCGCTGAAGGCGCTCCCGCCACTGGATCTCCCGCAGCGTCCCCTGGCGGGTTTCCTAGATGCGGTGGAGGACGAAGGGTTGTATCTCCGCTCCGAGGCCCATACCCGGCATCACCAGGGCCTGGATCTGGTGGAACCTGGGGATCATCGCAGTGCCTGCTTCATCGGTGGCTATGGCCGACGCTTCGTGGGCAGTGGTTCCTTTTTGAAAACGGCCCGCGGCATCCGCCGCTTCTCGCCTTCCGAGGTGGCGCGGCTCCTTGGGTTGCCTGAGGCGTTCCGGTTCCCGGACACGCTATCCCTGGAGGTCCGCTACCGGCTGCTGGGCAACGGTCTGTCCATCCCGGTCGCGGCCTGGGCGCTGGATCATCTGTAGAATCGGGTCATGCGCCTCTTGCTCTCCGCCTTCGCTCCCGAACTGGGTTCCCTTGCGGGGGATCCACCGACGGGTTGGGAGACGGCCACCGTGGGCGTGGGTGCGGTGACCGCCGCGGCTGCCACGGCCCGGCTGCTGGTGGAACGCAAACCTGAGGCGGTCCTGTTCCTCGGCACCTGCGGCCGCTACGACAGCCGTTTCGCGTTGTTCGAGGGTCTGTGGGCCTCCGAGGCCATCGCCACCTCTCTGGAGGAGCTGCGCGGTGGTGCCTATCGCCCCGGTCTGGAACGGGTTCGCTGGGCTTCAACTCTGGTGGGACCGCTGCCGAGGCATCCCGTGGCCGTGCCACCGGCCATCACGAAGACGCTGGAAGGCGCGGCCCTGCTGGCTGCCGTCGCTCCTGTGGAACATCTGGAATTGACGGGTGTCTTTGCGGCCTGCCATGCGGGGGGCGTGCCCTGCGGGGGCGCACTGATGGTGGTGAACGATGTGGGTCCGGACGCCCAGGTTCAGTGGAAGGTCAACCACAGGGAAGGAAGTCGGCGGCTGGTGGACCTGCTCAGGGCCTCGGGTTTTTTCGAAGGGGCGTGAAGGACACGGCCCCGTCGCCGGTTTCGATCCGCCATCCCTGGGGAATGGCGGTCACGCGTACCCCTGCATCTGGTCCGGCGACCCAGGCGGGCACGTCTGCTCGGCGGAATGTTTCCAGGGTTTCGGGATGGGGATGCTCGAAGCGGTTCCGGACGGCCGCGGAGATGATGGCCACTTCCGGGTTCAGCGCCGCCACCCAAGCCGGGTCGGAGGCGTTGCGGCTGCCATGATGTCCGGCTTTCAGAAGGCGGTGCGGAAAGGGACCCGGGTCGCCCAGATCCAGCAGATCCCGCTCTTGGACGGCCAGGGCGTCCCCCATGAGCCATAGCTCCCGATCCTGCCAGGTGACCTTCAGCACCACTGACACCATGTTGGCATCCGGCAGGGCGAAGGCGCTGGGGGGCCAGCGCACACTGAAGGCGGCCTCGCCGCGGGTCCAGGCATCGCCGCGCAGCAGGCCCACAGGATCCGTTCCGGCGGTCGGCCGGAAGGCTGCCCAGGGATCCTCTACATCGGCTGTGACCGGCACCGAGGTACTGGCCATCGGCCAGAGCCGTGAGAGGGTGGCCCAGCCGCCGGCGTGATCCCCGTGGGCGTGGGTGAGCACCAGGTGCACAGGTTCCCGCACACCGCGTCGGCTCAGCACCCGCGCGAGGCGGCGACCGGTCCAGGGACCCGGGCCGGTATCGATCACAGTGGCGTCCCCGCCGGAGACGCGCAGCAGCAGGGCATCGCCCTGGCCGATGTCCACGGACTCCAGCGCCAGGGTGCTGGGTGCCCGGCCCGTGCCGTGGAAAGCAAGAAGACCCATCGATATGGCCACGAGCCCCAGCGTGAGGGCGCGGGTCCGTTTCAGCCTTCCTTGGAGGTGGGCCAGGGCCAACCATCCGAAGGTCAGCAAGAGCCAGGGCCAGAGAATGCCTGTTGCGAGCGGTGCGATGCCCGTCAGGGCCGGGACGAGGCGGTCTCCCATCCAGGTCAGCAGGGCCCCTGCGCCCTGGGTGAGGCCCGGCAGGGGAATCAGGATCAACAGGAGGCAGACGGGGGTGAGGAAGGCCACCAGGGGCAGCACCAGCAGGTTGGCGAGGATGCCCCACCAGGGTGCGCCGCCGTGCAGAAGAGCCAGCAGCGGCATCGTGGACAACCAAGGCGCAGCCAGCCGAGCCAAAGGCAGGGCGAGGCGGCCCAGCCATGGCGACAGCAGCCCAGCCAGCGGCTCCGCCCCCCAGAGCAGGCCCAGCAGGGCCCACCAGGCCAGCAGGAAACCTGGTTCCACGCCGGCGGCCGGATGGCTCAGCAGCCACAGGAGCAGGGCGAGGTGCAACCCTGCCACTGGCGGCAGTTTCCAGCCACTGCTGCGGCCGATGGCCCAGGCCACACCCATGAAGAGGCCGCGCCACACGGGTGCCGAGAAACCCACCAGCCCCGAGTACAGCAGCCCGGCGGCGATGGCACCGGCCGCGGCCCCGCGCAGGCGCAGCCGACGCAGCAGGGCCTCCAGGGCAGCCATCACCAGGGTCACTTGAAGCCCCGATACCACCAGGATGTGGATGGTGCCGCTTTCTGCAAACACGCTGAAATGGGCCTCATCTGCCGGAGGGATGCCCAGAGCGAGGGCCCCCCAGAGATCCTTGGCGGTGGGCCCCAGGGGCAGCGCCGCGAAGCGGTGCCGGGCGAAGGTCTGGAGTCTCAATAGAAGGGAGGGCTTGGCAGGGCCGGTGACCTCCATCAGTTGCGCTGAAGCCAGGTGGATGCGGCGGGGCGCTTCATCGCTCCGGGCGCGCCAGAGGGGGCGTTCGGCCAGGAAGAGGGGCGCGGGTTGGATGGGTCGCAACTCGGCTCGCAGCCGGACAGGTGAACCGGGTCCAGGGGGTGTCTGTTCCCCGTTGATGGGTAACGTAATGGGCAGGGTGAGGCCGCGGAGGGCTTCCGGCGATGACAGGTCGATGCGGCTGCGCAGCCTTTCGCCCTGGAGGGTCCAGGGTGCGGTGATGCGGCCCTCCAGGGTCTGGAAGCCGATGGGCAGTGCCGTCTCCCATCGGGCCTTGCGGGCGAGGCCCAGGAAGGTGAAGCCCGCCAGGCCCAGGGCCAAGGGCACGACGGCCCAGCGGCGGGTCCTGGCCAGGGGCAGGGAGAGGATCCAGATCAGGCTGCCGAGCAGCAGATGAAGCGATGCCACCCTGCCACCCCACCGCTCAGGCACGAGCCAGGGTACCGCGCTGGCGGCAGCCAGGGCCCAGGCCAAGGGCCAGAGCGAGGCTCCGGACAGGCGCTGCCACAGGCTGGATCTGGAAAGCATGGTGAAAGTCTACCCAGCCTGTCCAAACCTTGACAGGGGCCTTGGGCCTGGGGAACCTGAGAGCTATGAACCCGGCCCGGGCCCTGCTGGTGGACGATGATCCAACCATTCTCGAGGTGGTGGGCACCCTGTTGTCCCGGCACGGACACGAGGTGGTGGGTACGGGATCCGGGCTGAGGGGCGCACAGTTTCTCCGCAGCGAACATTTTGACCTTGCGGTGGTGGACCTCATGCTGCCGGATTTGAGCGGCCTTGAGTTGGCCCGCCAGGCCGTCGCCAAACCCGACACGGTGGTGGTGGTACTTTCGGGATCGACTTCCGTGGAGACAGCCCTCCAGGCCATGAAGATGGGCATCTACGACTACGTGCCCAAGCCTTTCCGCGCCGAGGAGCTGGAACACACGCTGTTGCGCGCCATCGAGAAGTCTCAGTTGAACCAGGAGAACAAGCGGCTGCGTGAACAGATTCAGGGGCAGACGCCGGGACCGCACATGGTCGGCCGCTCTGAAACCTGGCAGAACCTCCAGACCCTGCTTCGCCGAGTGGCGCCTTCGCCCTCCACCGTACTCATCACAGGGCCTTCCGGCACCGGAAAGGAACTCGCCGCCAAGGCCATCCATCAGTGGAGCCTGCGCGCCCAGGGGCCCTTCATTCCCATCCACTGTGGCGCCATTCCAGAGAACCTGCTGGAGGACGAACTTTTCGGCCACGTGCGCGGGGCCTATACAGACGCCCGCACGGATCGGCCAGGGCGCTTCCAGCAGGCGGAAGGCGGCACGCTGTTCCTTGACGAGATCGGCACCATGCCACTGAACCTCCAGGTGAAGCTGTTGCGTGTGATCCAGGAGCGGGAATTCACCCCTTTGGGATCAACCCGCACGGTGAAATCGGATTTCCGGCTCCTGGCGGCCACCAACGAGGAACTGGGCAGTCTCGTGGAGCAGAAGCGATTCCGGGAGGATCTCTTCTACCGTCTGAACGTGATTCCCATTCAGTTGCACCCGCTCCGGGAGCACCCCCAGGACATCCCGGTGCTGGTGGCGCATTTCATCCGGAAGTTTGCCCGGGAGTTGGGGCTTCCCTTGAAGCAGGTGGAACCCTCGGCGCTGCAGGCCCTGGAGGCCTACGGGTGGCCGGGCAATGTGCGCGAACTGGAAAACGCCGTAGAACGGGCCATGGCCCTGGGTTCTGATCCCGAGCGGTTGCTGCTGCAGGACCTTCCGGCTTCCATCGCCGGTGTGCTGCCTTCGGTGACTTTTCCAAGGCTGCCCCAAAACCAGGATCTGGGCCGGTTCCTGGAGGAACTGGAACGCCACCTGATCCTGGAGTCCCTCCAGGCCACGGGTTGGAACAAGAGCGAATCCGCCCGCCGCCTCGGCATGCGCCGGACGACCCTTCTTCACCGCCTGCGGGCTCTGGGTATCCCCATGGATCCCATGGGCGAGGCCGAGTCCATCCTGGCCCGGGAGGCCCCCTGATGCGCGTTTCGACACGTCCGGTGCTGGCAGCGCTGCTGGCCTTCGGGCCCCTGGGGGCCTGGTCGCCCAGGGTTCACGAGGTCCAGACCGCCAGGGCCATCCGTCTCCTGCCGCACCGCATGGCCGCCCTGCTTCGGGCCCATCCTCAGATCCTGCTGGAGGCCGCCCGGGGTGTGGCCAATGACCAGCCGCCCACCGTCGAGCAAATCGAGGCCCATTTCCGCACCCTGCTGCGCCTGAGTGAGGAACATCGGCGCCCCGAGGAAATCGTGCGCGATCTCGGGGTTCTGGCGCACCAGGTCCAGCTGCTGACAGATCCCTCGGTCATGGAAGGCCTCAGCCCGCTCCGGGAGAGTTTCGAAGCCTACGCCGACGAGCACCTGGCCCACCTGCTGGTGACCCAGGAGCCCTACTGGGCCGCCACGGGCAGTCTGGACCCCGGACCGCCTCTGCGACGTTTCCTGGCCGTCAAGCAGGAGCGGAACCGGCGTCTGCTGGAGCATTTTGACGAGGGCACGGGCCGTCGCATCGGACCCTGGGATGAGCTGTCCCTGCCCTTCGCTCAGATGCAGCTGGCTTTCTCCAACGGCGTTCACGCCACAGCCAACGTTTGGATCCTGGTCTGGCGGATGGCAGGAGACCAGTGGGAGATCCCAGCCGGACCTTGATCACGACATCCGAAAGCACCCTATCGATGCGCTAGGCGAAACACGACTTTCGGGCTATCTTTCCAAGCATTCCTTTGGAGATGGACATGGGTACCTACACCCGCCTCGGGTCCTACCTGTTGGCTTCTGAACTGGCCAACGATCCCTTCGGCGCCGTGCATCGCGCGGTCGTCATCCTCGGCAGCACCTTCGACCGCCATGTGTTGGTGCACACGTTCTCGGAAGAGCTGTTCCAGGCGGGCATGAACACGCGGCTGGCCGAGGCCGGCCGCGTGGTGCCCCTGCTGGGCGGCGCCCGCATCTTCGGATTGGGCTACCGGATCGAAAGCGGCAAGACGCCGCATGTGGCCTGGGATTATGTGCCCGGCCGCAGCCTTGCCCAGCTGATCGATAAGGCGAAGCAGGAACAAATCCCCTTCGGTGTGGACCATGCCCTCACGGTGATCCAGGGCGTGGCGCAGGGCATCGTGCAGATGCAGGCCAAGGGCGTCAGTCACGGCGTGCTCAGCCCCCACAGCGTGTGGGTGAGTTTCGAGGGGGCCACCCAGCTCGTGGATGCACCCTACGCCCCGCTGATTAAGAGCATGCTGGCCAAGGCTCCTTCCGTGAAGCACAAGCTGGCCTCCTACCTCCAGGGTCCCGAGAGCGATGCGCTCCAGCTGGACCTCTTCGCGCTGGGTGCGATGCTCTACGAACTGCTCACCTTTGAGCGCCTGCCGGTGGGCGGCAACCTCCAATCGGTGCTGGACCAGGCAACCCTCAAGGCGGCCCAGGAAGAGGCCCCGCTGCCCGCAGAGATCCGTGCCTTCCTCGGTCGGCTGCTGCTGGGTCGCCAGCCCTTCGCCACGGTGGAGGCCTTTAGCACAGAGCTCGAGCGCGTCCTCTACGATGGCGAGTACAGCCCCACCACCTTCAACATGGCCTTCTTCATGCACACGCTGTTCCGGGAGGAGAACGACCGGGACGTCACGTCCATGAAGGCGGAGCAGGGCGACAACTACCTCGCCTACACGGCCGCGGGTGAAACGATGCGCAGCGGCGCCACGCGGATCGATCAGGGCGATGGTCACCCTGAGGCCCAGACCAGCCAGAAGAACTCCACCCTGCTCATCGGCGGAGGCCTCGCCGCCGTCGTTGTCCTCGGACTAGGCTATATCCTCTTTGGACGCGCCAAGGTGGATCCGGTCATGCAGAAACAACTGGCCGAGCTTCAGGTGTTGAAGGTCCAGATCGAGCAGC
Source organism: Geothrix sp. (assembly GCA_030824075.1). GTDB lineage: Bacteria > Acidobacteriota > Holophagae > Holophagales > Holophagaceae > Geothrix. The sequence continues at coordinate 53,532 of JAVBYJ010000026.1, read as the reverse complement.
AGAAGGCTGATCTCGATGCCAAGGCGAAGGTCGAGGCCGACAAGACCGCCCAGTTGCAGAAGCAGTTGGGTGAGAGCAAGTCCGTCGAGGAGAAGGCGAGGCTCCAGAAGCAGCTGGAGGAGGCTCAGCTGCGCAAGCAGGATCTGGAACGGCAGCAGAAGGCGGCGGAGCAGCGGCTGGCTGAACAGAAACAGAATGAACAGAATCTGGCCGAGCAGAAGAAGAAGGCCGCCGAAACCAAGGTGGCCACGCTTCCCCCGCCCCCGGTTCAGGAGGCGCCCAAGCCCCAGCCCATGCAGGAGGCGCCCAAGCCTGCTGTGCCGACGCCCCCTCAGCAGGCCACCACCCAGGCTGCGATCCCCGTCAATGAGCCCGCCCGCCTCCTGAATCAGGCGGTTCCGGTCTTCCCTTTACGCGCAGTCCAGATGCGTTGGGAGACAAACCTGGATCACATTGTGCGGTTGAAGGTCTTCGTGGGGGAACAGGGTCAGGCCCTCAAGGTCTCCGTGATCGAGGGGGTATCCGGTTCCTACGGGTTCGACGAGGCGGCCATTGAAGCTGCCAACAAGTCCAGCTATAGCCCGGCCACCCGTGATGGGAAACCGGTGCGGGGCTGGACCCCAGAGATTGCCTACAAGTTCCCCAAGCGACGCTAGGCTGGACTCCGCTTCTCATGACGGGCTCCCCGGAGGGAGCCCGTTTCATGCCTGTTGCGCGGCTTTGTTGGCAAGGCGGTCCACGCGCTCATTCTCTGCGTGGCCAGCGTGGCCCTTCACCCAGCGGGCCTCCACGTGGTGGCGCGTCAGCTGGGTATCGAGCGTCTGCCAGAGATCCGCGTTCAGCACAGGCTTGCCGTCCGCCTTCTTCCAACCCCGGCGCTTCCAGTCCTTCAGCCAGCTGGTGATGCCCTTCACCACGTATTGGCTGTCGCTCTGCAGTTGAACCTGACAGGGCTTGGAGAGCGCTTCCAGACCGCGAATGGCGGCCATCAGCTCCATGCGGTTGTTGGTGGTATCCGCCTCGGGGCCCGAACCTTCCTTCTCCTGGACGCCCGTGGTGAGGTGCACCCTGAGCAGGTAACCCCACCCGCCCGGGCCGGGGTTACCTAAGCACGCGCCATCGCAATAGAGTTCGACCTTCATCAAACCAGGGTAGGCGATGTGGCCGCTACTTCGGCCACGGCCTTGCGGAGCAGTTCCACGCCCAGGTCCAGATCTTCCGTGGTGAGGTTCATGGCGGGGCGGAAGCGCAGGCCCTGCACGCCGGTGGAAAGGACCATCATGCCCAGCTCATGGCCCTTGGCTACCACGGCGTTGCGCAGCTCCGGCGTGGCGATGTCCAGGGCACAGAAGAGGCCGAGGCCACGGGGATTCGAGGTGAACTCAGCGAAGTCGCGATGGATCTCCTGCAGTCCCTTGAGCAGGCGTTCACCCTGCTTGACGCCATGATCCAGCAGGTTCTCTTCGCGGATGACGTCGATGATGCGCGTGCCGCGCACCATGTCCACCAGGTTGCCACCCCAGGTGCTGTTGATGCGGCTGGGCACCTTGAAGACGCCCTCGACTTCGTCCAGGCGTCGACCCGCGGCAATGCCGCAGGTCTGGGTCTTCTTGCCGAAGGCGATGATGTCGGGCTGCACGTCAAACCACTGATGCGCCCACCACTTGCCTGTGGCACCGAAGCCCGTTTGCACTTCGTCGAAGATCAGCAGGAAATCATGACGGTCCGCCAGGATCCGCAGCTTCCGGAGGAACTCGCCCCGGAAGTGGTTGTCGCCGCCCTCGCCCTGGATGGGTTCCACGATGAGGCAGGCGATGTCGTCGGGATCCACCGCCACGGCGGCTTCGATGGCCGAGATGGCTTCCGCCTCCGCCGCCTCGATGGTGGCGAGGTCCATGGGGAACGTCAGTTTGGGATTCGGTACGCGGGGCCAGGGGAATTTGGGGAAGTACTGGTGCTTGCGGGGATCGGCGGTGTTCGTGAGGCTCAGGGTGTAGCCGCTGCGGCCATGGAAGGCTTCCCGGAAGTGGATCACCTGCGAGCCCTTTTCGCCCTTGCCGGCCGCCAGGTTCTTGCGAACCTTCCAGTCGAAGGCCGCTTTCAGGGCGTTTTCCACCGCCAGAGAGCCGCCGTCGATCCAGAACAGGTGGGGCAGGTAGTCCGGTGCTGCGTGGGTGCCGAAGGCCTCCACCCACTCCGCGAAGGCGGTGGTGTAGATATCCGAGTTGGCCGGCTTGTTGACGGCGATCTCGCCCAGGCGCTGCACGAAGGCGGCCTCCCGCAGGCGGGGGTGGTTGTGGCCCAGGGGCGTGGTGGCGAAGAAGGTGTAGAAATCGAGGTATTTCCGGCCATCCCGGGCGTCCACGATCCAGGATCCGTGGGATTTCTCCAGATCCATCACCAGATGGAACCCATCCACCAGCATGTGGCGGCCCAGGGTGTCGAAGACGGCGTTGGGATCGATGTGCGGACCGGACATGGCAGACCTCTGAAAACGCTTCAGTGTATGGTTGGGGTTGAAGCGGAGACACGCATGATTCCCTGGATAGCGGTTCAGGAAGCGCCTCTGGACGCAATGGCTTTACGAAGTGTCATGGAAGATCCCCACGCCGGGGCCCTTGTCCTGTTCGAAGGCCGGGCCCGGGATCACCACGAAGGCCGCCCCGTTTTGGAGCTGGCCTACGAGGCTTACGTGCCCATGGCCGAGAAGGAACTGGGCCTGCTGCGCGAGAAGGCCATCGAGCGCTACGGCCTCACCCGCTGCGCCGTCCACCACCGCATCGGCGTGGTGCCTCTCACCGAAGCCGCCGTCATTGTTGTCACCAGCAGCGCCCACCGCGCCGAAAGCTTCCAGGCTGCCGCCTGGATCATGGACGAGATCAAGCAGCGGGTGCCCATCTGGAAGCGCGAACGCTACAAGGACGGCAGCGAGAGCTGGGTGGAGTGCACGCACCGCTTCCAGATGTAGGGCCAGTACTTCAATCAGAGCTTGTTTTTCGTTTTTTATTCGCCATACTTGGATCCCCTCTGGAGGTTCCGGTGCTGGCGATGTGGGTTCCCGAACTGCCGTTCCAGCTGGCCTGCGGGCGGGACGGAGGACTGCGGGACCGGGCCCTGGCCTTCCTGAATCCCGAAAGCCCACGCTCACCCACCCTCTGGTTCGTGAACCGCCTGGGCCGCGCCGAAGGGCTGGTCGCGGGCATGCCCATGGATCGGGCCCTGCGGGCCGCGCCGGGCCTGCGGGTGCTGGATCCCTCGCCCCAGGTGTGGTGGGAGGCCCAGGGCAGCCTGGGCGACTTCCTCCAGCACTGGACGCCTCAGGGCCAGCTCTTGCGCCTGGGCGAGGCTCTGGTGGAGCTCCAGGGCACCCAGCGGCTCTTCGGCCCCCTGGCGGATACCGCCACGCGCATGTGCCGTGAACTGGCTGACCAGCACGGCTGGGCCAGCCATGGGGGGTTGTCCCTCAGCGCCACCGCCGCCCAGATCGCCGCCCGCGCCGAGCATCACCTGGAATGGGTGGTGGACGGCACCGAAGCCACGTTTCTCGCCCCCCATTCCCTGCGCCGCCTGCCGGATCTGGCGCCGCGCCTGCAGGATCGCTTTCACCGTTTGGGTCTCCGTGCCTTCGGAGACCTCCAGCCCGTGCCCCTGCCCGTGCTGGCGGAACTGACGAATTCCAAACTGGCCCCGGACCTGCGGGCCCGGGTCCGCGGCGAGGACCGGCCGCGGCTCCCCCTGCTCACGGAACGCCCTGGCCATGTCCGCCACGGCTGGCGACTCCAGCCCCCCTGCCTGCCGGAAGAGGTGGCTCTGGCCGCCCGTTGTCTGGACTGGCTCTGGTCCGATGCCCGCCACCCGCGCCACCTGATCCTGCGCTGGTGGGACGTGGACGGCGAACCCCACACCTGGCGCGCCGCGCCGGAGGACCTGACGGCCCCGCCCCTGATCTTGGCCCGACGTCTCCAGCAGGCCTTCCTGGCGGGCGCCCCCCGGCGCCTGCTCATACGCGAGGTGGAACTGCGTCTGGCCTGGGGCCTGGGCCGTGAACGGAGCCTCTTCCAGGATCCAATCCACGCACGCCTCGAGCGCCTCGAACCCGCCCTCGCCCACCTCCGCCGCCGCTTCCCGGGCCATACCGTCCTGCCGGGGTGGATGGGGCAGGGCGCGTGAAACCCATGTTCGCCCTCGGCATTTCCGATTTCAGCCTTGGTGAAGGTGTCTACCCGGCGGCGCAGCTGCTGCGGCTGGCGCATCATCTGGGCTACCGCGATCTGGTCTGCTGGGACCGGGGGATGGCGGGGTACCCGAAGCTGCGCGACACGCTGGAGTGGATCCACACGTCCCGTGAGCTCGAAGGCCTGCCGCCCGATCCGGAGTGGACAGATTTCCGCATCCACCTGGGCTGCCGCTTCACCTGGCAGGGGCACGGCTACGGCGCGCTGCCTTTCTCGGATGTGGGCTACGGGGCCCTGAACCGCCTGCTCACGGCCCAGGCCCATGACGCGGCGCCGGGTCCCGCCATCCCGGGCCTGGGTGCACCCGAACCGCCCCGGGATTGCATGCTGCTGGCAGAGGATCGGGCGGGCCTGGACACCCTGTTGCGGGAAGGTTTCAAGGCCGCCTTGCTGGGGCATTCCCACCGCGTGCAGGAGGCCCGCGCAGCCTTGGCCGATGGGCTCACGGTGGTCGCTCCCCAGGTGCTGCGCTTCCGTACGCCCGAAGGCCTGGAAATGCATCGCCTCAAGCGGGCCATCGCGCAGCAGGCCACCTTCCTCCGCACCGAGGCCCTGTGGCAGCCCTCCGAGGCGGCCGTGCCACGCGCCGACTGGGAAGCCCGCTTCCCCTTCGCCGAGCCCGCCGTGGCGAAGGCCACCGCCGCGCTGCTGGAGCGCATCACGGGCTGGAAGATCCCTTGGGGCAAATGGGAGATGGCGCGGCCCCTGGGTCATGAAGGAAGACCGGATGATGCGGACCTCGAGGTGCTCCTCCGCGAGCGGGTGCGCGCGGGTGTGGAGAAGCGATTTCCGGTGGTGCGCGGCGACATCCTTGCCCGTATGGAGCAGGAGCTGGACCTCATTGCCTTCAAGGGCTTCGCCCGCTACTTCCTGCTGGTGCAGGACATCGTGCAGGCGGTGCAAGGGGAGAACCCCCGCATCTGCGGCCGAGGCAGCGGCGCGGCCTCCCTGGTGAGCTACGCCCTGGGTCTCAGCAACGTGGACCCCGTGGCCACGAATCTGATGTTCGAGCGTTTCCTCACCAAGGAGCGCAAGGATCCGCCGGACATGGATATCGACTTCGCCTGGGACGAACGCAACGACGTCATCCAGGCCGTGTTCAACCGCTACGGCCGCGCCCGTGTGGCCATGGTGTCCAACCACGCTTTCTTCAAGGCCAAGGGCGCCCTGCGGGCCGTGGCCCAGGCCCACGGGCGGCCGGACAGCGAACTGAAGCAGCTGGCTCGCTACGTGCGGGGCTGGGAAGGGGGCCTGGACCGCGCTTCTGAAAATCCCGCCTGGGATGTGATCCTGCGCCAGGCCAAGGCCCTGAAGGGCCACTTCCACCAGTTCTCCGTGCATCCCGGCGGCACCATCGTCACGTCCGGACCTCTGTGGGAACACGCCGCCTTCCAGCCTGCTCCTGCGAAAGCGAATGTATCCATCACGACTTGGGACAAGGATGGTGTGGAAAACTATGGCCTGGTGAAGATCGACCTCCTCGGGAACCGCAGCCTCGCCGTGATCCGCGATGCCTACGAGGTGCTGGGGGACCGCGTACCGAAAGATCCCGGCAGCCACGCCCGGAACGATCCCGCCACCCAGGCCCTGCTGGCCCGGGGCGACAGCATCGGCGTCTTCTACGTGGAAAGCCCCGCCACCCGCCAGCTCCAGCAGCGGGTGCAGAAGGGCGATTTCGAGACGCTGGTGATCCACAGCAGCCTCATCCGCCCCGCCGCCTACCGCTGGGTGGATCGCTACGTGAAGCGCAGCCGGGGCGAGGAAGTCTGGGAACCGAGCGACCCTGTTTTTGAACAACTCCTGTCCGATAGTTTTGGCGTGCTGGTGTATCAGGAGGATGTCATCAAGGTCTGCGTGGCGCTGGCGGGCTGGAGCCACCACGACGCCGACCAGCTCCGCAAGCTGCTGGGCAAGCCCGACTGCGACACGAAGCTGCCCTACTTCGAGTCCCGTTTCCGCCGGGGCTGCGCGGAACGCCGTGTGCGTCAGGCCACCGTGGACGAGGCCTGGGACATGATCCGCACCTTCCAGGGCTATTCCTTCTGCAAGCCGCATTCCGCCAGCTACGCCCAGGTGAGTTTCGAAAGCGCCTGGATCAAGGCCCACCATCCGGCCGCGTTCTTTGCCTCGGTCATCACCAACCAGGGTGGCTACTACCCCGCCATCGCCTACCTGGGCGATGCCCGGCGCCACCGTCTGGTGGTGCGCGGGCCCGATGCGAACGCATCGGTCTGGCCCTTCACCGCCGAGGGAGAGCAGGCCGTGCGCGTGGGTCTCATGCAGGTGCGTGGGGCCCAGGAAAAGGAAGTCCGCGCGCTGCTGGCGGAGCGCGAGACCCACGGCCCCTTCGAGCATCTGGATGACCTCCTGGGCCGCGTGAAGCTCTCGGTGACCACTGCCGAGGCACTGTGCGCTGCTGGAGCCTTCGACCACTGGGCTCCAGACGGTGACCGCACACGGCTGATGTGGGCGCGGTTGGGCGGCGTGCCCCCGGGTGTGCGTCCGCGCCCCACGGACCTCTTCGACCGGGCCGATCTGGAGATGGAAACCATGGGAATCACGCTGGAACTGCACCCTGCGGCCCTGGCCCGCGTGCGGAAAGGCGGGGGCCCCAGCCGGGCCGCCGAGGTCGGGGGCTGCACAAGCCCGGGGACGGCTCTGCCGCACCCGGGCGCGGGGCCCTGGGTGGGAGGCTCCATATCCGCAAGCACAGCGAGCGGGAGCACGATGCAGAGCAGCGTGCGATCTATGGAGGCGCGCAGCGAAGCGAAGCGCGGAACCCCCGGACGAGATCGCCGCCTGCGCTTCTGGGCCCTGGTGGTGGCGGACAAGGATGTCGCCACCGAGCAGGGCGAGCGCATGCAGTTCATCACCTTCGAGGATGAGACCGGCCTTTGTGAAGCTGTCGCCTTCCCCGACGTCCTCAAGCGCCGCCAGCGACCCTTCCGGGTGGGCGATGTCGTGCCCGTCAGCGGGAGGGCGACCCTGCAGGATGGATTGGCGGTATTGGAAGTGGGGTGAACGCCATCATTCGGCGGGCATGGGGTTGGGGGGGGCCTGGGAGGCCTTCGGTGCGGGGAGGATCACTTCCCCCGTGGATCGCATCAGGAGCGTGTACACCATATTGGGCACCAGCCTGCCATAGACGGCCTGTCCATGCATGGCCTTCACGCCGGCCAGCTTCGCCTGGGGTTCGCTGTTTGCCACTTCCCAGAACCTCGCCCAGAGATCCCGTTCAAAGGCGTTGGGAACCGTCCGGCCCGCATAGATCTCGGGAGGGACGCCATTCCGGTCCAGATAGTACCCGTCGTCGGGTTTCACGCGGTTGGTGAAGATGCGCCGGAAGAGCAGCAGGGCCTTGCCCTTCAAGGGATCGCCCTGCTCCACGAAGTGGTCCTCGAACTTGATGACCAACGTATCCACGTAGACTTCATCCCCCTTGATCTCCAGCACCCGTTGCGCGCCCACCACCCCGCCCTGGGGATCCAGTTCCGTGAATCGCAGTTTGTTGACGGTCTCGCCCGCCGCATCCTTGGTCTGGGAGATCACCTCCAGTTGGGCGCGACGTTCGGTGTATTCCAGCAACTTCAGGTAGGTCTTGAGCCGGAGGGTCTCCGATTCCAGCTTGGCTACCTTGGCTTCCAGCTGGCGCCGGGGTGCCAGCACCAGTTGGTCGGCCAGGTAGATACCCGCCGCGCCCGCACCCACCACCAGCACGGATAGGAGGGTCAGCCGGACCGGGAAGGGTCGCCTGGGGGTGGCGGTGGGGGCTTGATCGCTCATGGGAACCTCCGAGCGCGGCTGTCCGCTCGTCTACAGAATGGTGCAGTGTTCCCCGAATGCCTGGAGAAGTTTGAAGGGGGCTGCTCGGGACATCCGTCAGGCCGGGGACTTCAACGCTCTGTTTTTTCGGCATTCCTGGTGGGGAGTTGACCGCCGGAACCGGGCCCCGCTGATAGGATCTCCGCATGTTCTTCTTCGAGGTCATGCCGCGTGTGAGGCTGGCTCCCCCAGCGGTGGTGGCCCTTCTGTTGTTGATCCCCGCCTGCTCCCGTGCGCCGCGACCGGTCCCGGAGCGGCGAGCCAACCGGCCTTCGGTCGCCAAGGTCCTTCCGCGCCTGGGCTACACGTTGCAGGCGGGAGCGTTCGGGAAGGTTGAAAACGCGGCGCGGTTTTCGGAATCGCTGCATGCCCAGGGGCTGGAAGCGGCCTACTACGCCTCTGGCGACGGTCTCTATCGGGTGCGCTTCGGGGATTTCGCCACCAAGGAGAAGGCCCGGGCCAGGGGTGAGGCTCTGAAGGCCGCCGGGGTGATCGACGCCTTTTGGGTGGTGGCGCCGGATGGTTCAGCCCCGGGCGCCTCGGGCCGGAATCAGCGGCGGCCCACGGACGAAGGTGGCCTGCGGGCCAGCCTGGTCCATACCGCCCGGGACTACCTGGGCGTGCCCTACCTTTTTGGTGGCACCACGGAGCGCGGCTTCGATTGCAGCGGTTTCACGGGGGCCGTGTACCAGTTGAACGGGCTGAGGTTGCCACGCTCCTCCCAGGCCCAGTTCGAGGCAGGCAGCCTCGTAGATCTGGACGAAGCCCAGGCGGGAGACCTTCTCTTCTTCGCCACCGGAGGCGGGGGCCGGGTGAGCCATGTGGGGGTGTATGTGGGGCAGGGGGCCTTTATCCATGCCCCCCGGCCCGGGCAGGGCATCCGCCAGGACGAGATCTCGGATCGCTACTACCGGAAGGCCTTCGTCGGGGTCCGGACCTATCTGTAGCCTGGGATGGGCAGCCGAGGAACCACCCTCCCCAGCCGGTCTCGGGAAACAAACTGCGCCCACCATCGTTTTTTTAAAGATTGAAGGCAGAAATGCCCTACACTGTGAATTGCTCGTCTATCGTGCGGGCAGAAAAAAGCATTGCCACCTCGCCTGGAAGGGACAATGCATCTGTATCCAGGACGAAAAAAGCAGGTAGTCATCATGGCTCAAGGCACCGTCAAGTGGTTCAACGCCGAAAAGGGTTTCGGATTCATCACCCCCGATGATGGAGGCGCGGATCTGTTCGTGCACCACTCCGCCATCGAAACCACGGGTTTCCGCACCCTGGACGAGAATCAGCGGGTTAGCTTCCAGGTAGGCCAGGGCCAGAAGGGCCCCCAGGCGACCAACGTTCAGAAGATCTAACTTCACCCGTTCGACCATGAACCGGCCTCCTTCGGGAGGCCGGTTTGTTTGATGCTGTCCGGGGGTTCCTTGCTGCGCAAACACCCCCGGAACCCCCACGCCCCGACCCGGCAAAGCCGGGCCGGGGCTTTCTTGGTTGTCCGGAGCTCCCTTGGTTGTCTGGGGGGCCTGCGCCGGGTCCGGCAAGACCGAGTCGGGGCTGTTTGGCATCCCTTTGGCGGTAGTCCTCCTGTCCCGGTCGCTGGCTGGGCGAGAGGTGCCCAATGGATCCTGGATACTATGTCGCCGCTGGCAGCCTGAAGGCCCGGGCCTTCCAGCTTGAGGTGGTGGCGAACAACCTGGCGAACGCGGCCACGGTGGGCTACAAGCCCGACCAGCCCTTCTTCGCCGTATTCAATAAGGCCGCGGGAAGCGGGCGGAAGCTGCCTTTGAGCGGCTACCTGAATGATGGAGTGGTGTTCGGGGAGACTGGCGTGATCACCGGGCAGGGCGCCCTCCGGGCCACGGGCCGACAGCTGGATGTGGCCATTGAGGGCAACGCCTTCCTGAATGTCCGCACGCCTGCCGGAGACCGCGTGACCCGCGACGGCCGTCTCCAGTTGGGGCAGGATGGACAACTCCAGACCATGGACGGCAGTCAGGTACTCGGCAAAAACGGCCAGCCCATCACCGTGGACCTCAAGAACGGGAACATCTCCATCATGGCGGACGGCACCGTCCAGCAGAAGGAGCAGGTGGTGGGCCAGCTGGATCTGAAAGCCTTCGAGAAGCCTGGCGCTCTCAAGCGCATGGGCGCCCTGCGCTTCGATCCCACCGGCGCGGCCGAGGCCCCCGTGAAGGGCACGGTCACCCAGGGCCACCTGGAGCAGAGTGCCGTGGACACGGCCTCCACCATGGTCGAGATGATCCGCCTGAACCGGCTCTTCGAACTGAGCCTGAAGGTGGCCTCAACCCTTTCAAATGACCTGGATTCGCGTTCCATCAACGACGTCGCGATCAGCCGCTAGTTCTCAGCTCTCAATGAATGGATCAGGAGGTCTTTATGATGCGTGCAATGTGGTCGGCGGCGGCGGGCATGAATGTCCAGCAGTACAACATGGACACCATCTCCAACAACCTGGCGAATGTGAACACCACGGGCTACAAGAAGGGCCGGGCTGAGTTCCAGGACCTGCTCTATCAGACCGTGAATCTGGCGGGCACCAGTTCCAGCAATAGCAGCACGATCCCTGCGGGCATCCAGCTGGGCCACGGTGCGAAGCTGCAGAGCCTCATGCGCCAGTACTCCACCGGGAACCTTCGGCAGACCGCGAACCGCTTCGACATGGCCATCGAGGGCGATGGCTTCTTCAAGGTCACGCAGCCCGACGGCACCTTGGCCTACACTCGCGACGGCGGCTTCACCACGGATCAGAACGGCGCCCTGGTGAACTCGGCGGGCTACCTGCTGGATCCCCAGATCACCATCCCCCAGGACGCCCTGAGTGTGACCATCGCCCCGGACGGCACGGTGAGCGTCACCCAGACCGGCCAGACCCAGCCCCAACAGGTGGGCCAGATCACCCTGTCGCACTTCATCAACCCCACGGGCTTGAACCAGCTGGGCCGCAATCTGGTGCAACCCACCCTGGCCAGCGGCGAGGCCATCGATGGCACGCCGGGCACGGATGGCCTGGGCACCATCAACCAGGGATTCCTGGAAGTCTCCAACGTGGACGTGGCTGAGGAGATGGTGAACATGATCATCGGCCAGCGGGCCTATGAGGCGAACTCGAAGACCATCAAGACCGTCGACGATATGCTCAGCCTGCTGAACAACCTCAAACGGTAGCTGCATGCGCGCCGCCGTTCTGCTCCTGGTCCCACCCGCGCTCCTGGCCCAAGCGCCGATTTCTCCCGTCGAGCGCCTGGCGGACGCGGCCCTGGGCTTCGCCAGCTCAGAGGCGAAGAAGCTGGGCGGTGAGCACCGCTTCAAGGTGGCCCAGCCGCCCCGGGTGCCCGTGACACGGCCCGGCAAGCTCAGTTTCGAGCCCTCCCACCTCAGCAAACGCGAACCCCTGGGCCGCTTCTTCGTGGTGGTGACCCTCAAGGTGGATGGCGAGAAGGTGGGCATGGCCCGGGTGGACCTGGAAGGCAGCTGGGTGGGCTCGGTGCTGCGCGCCAAGGGCGATCTGGTCCGCAAGACCGAGCTTTCCGCCGATCAGGTGGAGCCTAGCCCCTTCGAGGGGGTGCCCCCGGAAGGTGCCCTGACGGAGCTTCCCGAAGGCCAGCGCCTCATGCGTGCTGTGACCTCGGGGAAGATCCTCACCCGGGCGGACCTGGAACCCATCCCCCTCATCGAGTCCGGTGACAAAGTCCGCCTGACAGCCACGCACGAATCTCTCCGGATCAGCCTGGACACCACCGCCCGCAGCCGGGCCGGCCTGGGCGACCGGGTGCGCCTGGAGGCACCTGGTGCCCGACGCGCTGTCACCGCCATTGTCACGGGGCCTGGCGAAGCCAAGCTCCAGTAGACGCGAGTCACAGCTTCTTCCCTTGGCCGGAATGGCATTCGACCGTATTCTTGTTCTTCGCGCAAGGAGGAGCCCATGGCTCACGAAGGTCACGAACACGGACCAAACTGCAACCACGAAAATGACGATTCCTTCGAAATTGAAGTCGTCGAACTCGAAGACGAGAATGGCGAGAAGGAAGAATTCGCGATCCTGGAAGAGCTCGAGTTCGAGGGCCGCAATTTCGCCATCCTGGCGCCGCTGGCTGAGCTGCAGGCCCAGGAGGAGGGTACCGCGGATCCCGAGGAGGGCCTGAGCCTGGAGATCTTCGAGGTGAAGGACGATATGTTCACCCCCCTGGAAGACGAGCCCTTGGCCGAGCGTCTCATGAAGCACCTCGACGAGCAGGAAGCCAAGCTCAAGGCCGAGGAAGAGAAGGACTGAATCGCCTTTCCGACGAGATGACGAAGGCCCCCGGTTGGGGGCCTTCGTGCGTAGGGGGTAAAGCCAGGTACCCTGGAGGCATGTTGTCCGACTCGATTCGTTTCGATGGCCGAATTCTCTTTCTCACGGAGGATCCGGCACGGATCCTCCGCCAATTCGCGGGCGAAGATCTGGAACCTTCCGAAACCGGACCCCTGCGGGATCAGATCAGCACCGACGAGATCACCCCCGCCTTCATCTGCTACCACTTCGACGAGAAACTGGGTGACTTCCCCTATTTGGGGCTGAAGTGCGGCGGGACCTTTCCGGTGAAGGAAGGTGCGGTCCGCGCCGGTGGTTTCGCCGTCAGCGTGGCAGGCAAGCGCCGGGGCAAGGGCAGCAGCCGCGAGGCCAGTCCCTTCGCCGAACTGTGTGCGGGCATCCGCCTGGTGATCGCGGAGAGCTTTGAGCGCATTTACCGTCAGAACGCGCAGAATCTCGGGCTCCTCACCAGCACGGATTTCGGCTTGATTCCACGGATCCGGCGGGGCGAGGCCATCTCACTGGCGGAATTCACCGCCGGGCTGGACCCCGTCACCGCCGAGATCGTGCGCCGTGGAGGGCTCTTCGCCTACAACGCCGCCCGCCTGACGGGCGAGGTGGTACCGCCGCTGCCGGCGCACGCCCCACGTCCCATGACCTACGCGGAGAAGCTGCTGGCGCGGCACACGGTGGTGGAGGCGACGGCGGGGGAGGTGGGCCTTCCCGTGGTGAAGCCCGGCGATGGTCTCTTCGTGATGGCCGACTGGCGCTTCAGCCACGAGTACGTGACGCCCATGGCCGCGAGCTTTCTGGAGAAGGCCCTGGGACCAGAGGCCGTCCTGCGTGATCCGGAACACATCCTGGCCTTTCGGGATCACCTCACGTTTCTGCACCACAGCATGAAGGCCGAGCATCGGACCATGGGCCTGCTGACGGTGGCCGAACGGCTGAAGCCCGCGCAGGAGGGTTTTTGTTCAAAGCACGGGATCCGGCTCCATGGTGAGCTTCCGGATGGCGCCGGAAGCGAGGGCATCTGCCACGCGATCATGGCCGAGCGCTACGCTTGCCCAGGCCAGGTGGTGGTGGGTACGGATTCGCATACCCCCCACGCAGGGGCCCTGGGGTGTCTGGCTTTCGGAGTGGGTACCACGGACATCGCCTGTGCCTGGGTGACCGGGGATGTCCGTGTCACGGTGCCACCTACCCTGCGGGTCCGCTTGAATGGCCGCCTGCGATTCGGCGTCTCCGCCAAGGATCTAGTGCTGAGCCTCCTGGCCCAGCCCCTGATCCGGGAGGGCGGTGCCCTGGGGCATGTGATTGAGTACCAGGGCGAGGGGTTGCTGGATCTGGATACCGACGAGCGTGCCACCCTCACCAACATGGCTGCGGAAATCGGCGGCTTCACCGGGCTCATCGCACCGGATCAGGAGACCGTCCGCTTCGTGAAGGATCGACGCGGCGTGGACCTGGTCCTGGAACCCTGGATGTGCGGCGACGAGGGCGCAACCTACTCCCATACCCTGGAGGTGGACTGTGCGGCGCTGGGCCCTATGCTGGCGCGTCCCGGCGATCCTGGGAACGGCCTGGCCCTGGCGGACCTGGACGAGGCGGTGCCCATCGACATCGCCTATCTGGGCAGCTGCACCGGCGGCAAGCGCGAGGATCTGCGCCGGGCCTTCGAGGTGGCGGCAGCGGCGGTTCTGGAGGGACGCCGGGTGCCTGAGGGCGTGCAGTTCTTCGTGCAGTGCGGCAGCGAGGACGTTCGGCGCTACGCGGAAGCGCAGGGCTGGATCTCGGCCTTCGAGGCGGTGGGGGCCGTGGTGCTGGGCAGTTCTTGCGGGGCCTGCATCAATGCGGGCCCGGGCGTATCCACCCACCCTGATCAGGTCACCATCAGCGCCATCAATCGCAACTTTCCTGGCCGCAGCGGCCCGGGCCAGATGTGGCTGGCCAGCCCGGCGACCGTCACCGCCAGCGCCCTGGCGGGGCGGATCGTGGGCGCCTGAAGTGGTCAAGAACAGGAATCTTTTCCTCAGATGACACTGATGACACTGATGACACCGATTGGAACCTCAAGCCGTGGAGGCAGCATAGCCACCACGCCCGCCTCCAGCGAACCTGCAAATGAATCTGTGTGAATCTGTGAAACCTGTGGATCCTGTCCTTTTTCCCGAGTAACTCAATGCTTGATCCAGTCCACGCCGCCCGCTACCGCGCCCTCATCCTCGCCACCCTCGCGCGGGAAGGTGCGCCTTCTCTGGATCGAAGCTCCAGAATCCTGGTGGTGGACTCGGCCCGGCAGCGCCTCGGCCTGCTGGAGCGAGACCACCTGGTCTTCGAAGCGTCCATCTCCACGGCGAAGAACGGCCTGGGTTGCGAGGAGGGTTCGTACCGCACGCCCACAGGCTGGCACCGGATCCACGAGCGCGTCGGCGCGGGCGCGGAGCCGGGCGCGGTCTTCCGCAGCCGCGTGGCCACGGGCGACGTGTGGCGGGGCGAGTCCCGGGACGAAGACCTGATCCTGACCCGGGTCCTCACCCTGGAGGGCCTGGAGGAGGGCCTGAACCGTGGGCCGGGGCGGGATTCCCTGGAACGCTTCATCTACCTCCATGGCACCAACCAGGAGGGGCTGCTGGGCAGGCCCGTTTCCCACGGCTGCGTGCGCCTCGCCAATGCGGCGGTGGTGGACCTCTTCGACCGCGTGGCAGAAGGTGATCCCGTGTTGATCGCCGAAGGCCTGCCGGTCGACGGCCTGGGCCTGGGGCGGCTGCACTTCGCCGGTGTGGCGGGCAGCGGCATGAGCGCCCTGGCCCAGTTTGTGGTTTTGAAAGGCGGCCACGCCAGCGGCAGCGATCGCAGTTTCGATCGGGGCCAGCGGCCCGAGGCACGCGCTCACCTCGAGGCCCTGGGCGTGGTGATCCATCCCCAGGACGGTACGGGGTTGGAAGGCGATTGCGCAGCGCTGGTGGTGTCCACGGCGGTCGAGGATGAGGTCCCTGACATGGCGGCGGCGCGACGTCTGGGTGTGCCGGTGCTGCACCGCTCCGAACTATTGGCGCATCTGGTGGCAAGATACCGCACGGTCGCGGTGACCGGAACCAGCGGCAAGTCCACCACGGTGGCCATGGTCTTCGAGATCCTGCGGGGGGCAGGCCGGGATCCGTCCGTCATCACGGGGGGAGATCTGGTGGCGCTTCAGCGGCAGGGTCGCTGGGGAAATGCGTGGGCGGGAACCTCGGACCTGCTGGTCATCGAGGCCGATGAAAGCGACGGCTCGGTGGTGCGCTACCACGCCGCGGTGGGTGTGATCCTCAATCTGCAGCGGGACCACAAAGAGATGGATGCCGTGGCGGAGCTGTTTCGCGCCTTCCGAGTCCAGGTCAGGGAAGCCGCTGTGGTGGGCGAGGCGGCGAATCTGCGCGAATTCGCCGAGGGGGGCCTCGGCTTCGGATGGGGGGCCGGGGCCAATTTCCGCGGGGAGAACCTGCGGCTTGATCCCGAGGGATCCACCTTCAGCGTTCAGGGTGTCTCCTTTCGTTTGCCCGTATCAGGGCGCCACAACGCGGAGAACGCCCTGGCGGCGATCGCAGCCTGCGGCGCTCTGGGCGTGCCGCTGACGGCCATGGTCGAGCCTCTGGCCGCCTTCCAGGGGGTGGCCCGGCGATTCCAGGTGCTGGGTACCCGGCGTGGCGTCACCGTGGTGGACGACTTCGGCCATAACCCCGCCAAGGTCGCCGCCTCGATCCAGGCTGCCCACCTTCGGGTGGAAGCGCTTGGAGGGCGCGTTCTGGCGATCTTCCAGCCACACGGGTTCGGACCTCTTAAATTCCTCCGCGCTGATTTCGTGGAGGCCTTCGTCGCGGAATTGGCGTCCCGAGACAGCCTCTGGTTCCTGGATGTGTTCTACGCCGGGGGGGCCGCCTTGCGGGATATCAGCAGCGCCGAGGTGGCCGCGGACATCGCCGCGAGGGGTGCGTCCGCAGAGTATGCGCCATCGCGGACCTGGCTGGTGGAACGGCTGGCGGCCGAGGCGAAGGCAGGGGATCTGGTCCTTGTCATGGGGGCCCGGGACCCCTCGCTCACTGACCTGGCCCGCGAGATCCTCGAAGCCCTCTGAGGCGTGGTCAGAATGACATCTCGAAGATGAATTTGAGGGTCCACCGATCGGAGATCGAGGTGAGCCCACGGCCGATCCCCACGTTGAACACCAGGGGGCCGTGGTCCACATCGAGCGTGAAGAACAGGCGCTGGCGCTGCTCCCGGGTCAGGTCCACCTGGTTCAGAAGACCGTGGTCCAGGTACAGTTCCAGTCCCGGTGCGGCGGTCTTCCAGTGCGTGTAGGTGGCCTTCCAAGCTGTCGCGAAATCCGGAGTGCCGCGACCCTGTCCGTCAGACAGAGGCCAGGTGAAGACGGGGTTCACAGCCAGAAGCCAGTCCTGGGCCTGGACGCCGGCCAGAACCCGCAGTTCGCTCTCCCACCGCAGGTCTGAGAAACTGCGGTTGGTGCGCGCCAGCTCAAGGTTCAGGCCGAGGAAGGGGCCCTTGGCCTCTTCTCCCTCGCCTCGGATAGGCAACCACTTGATGCGAAATTTCGGCCCGGAAAACCGATAGTGCTGGTCGGTGTCGAGGGCCGTGGGCAGGTAGAGTCCGATGTCCAGGGAGGGCAGGATTCCGTAAGAGATTTCAGGCGTGAGGTTCCAGGAACCGTTGAAGGGAAGTCCCTGGGGCGCGTCCAGCGGGCCCTTGAGGATCCGATTCAGATGCACCTCCAGTCCGAACCTTCCGGGCTTCTGGATGTCGTTGGTGTAGACCTGGATTTCGTCCTGGAAATCCTGGGCCCCCAGAGAAGGCGCCAGCAGGAAGAACAGAAGGGTGACAAGGTGGCGGAACTTCAGGCGCAACATGTAGCCTCGCAAAGGATCGACCAAAGGTAGTCTAGACACCTATTTTGCACCAGGGCTTTCCAGTGCCAGACCATCCGACCGGGCCTCTCCTTTTTCGCCAGCCAGATGGGGTTTGGGTACCAGTCCTTTGGATCCGGCTGGGTTTCCCCGTTAACCTCGGTGGATGAACCCTATGACCCTCCGTGCTGTTATGGCCGCGCTCCGGAAGCCGGAGTCGGGCTGCCCCTGGGACCTGAAGCAGGACCATCAGACCCTGGCCCGCTACCTGCGCGAGGAGGCCGCAGAGGTCCTGGACGCACTGGCGGCGCACAAGCCCGGGGAAGCCGTCACCGAGGGGCATCTCTGCGAGGAGTTGGGCGACCTCTGGTTGCAGATCGCCTTTCACGCCCAGTTGGCGGCGGACCGGGGGGCCTGGGATATCCATGACGTGGAGCGGGCCGTGGTGGAGAAGCTGGTGCGCCGCCATCCGCACGTGTTTGCCGACGTGGAAGTCGAGGGCGCCGAGGACGTCCTCACCAACTGGGCCGCCATCAAGCGCCAGGAAAAGGGGCAGACGCCAGAGACAGAACCACGGCTGCTGGAGGGTCTTCCGACATCGCTATCACCCATGGATGAGGCCCTGGAGATCGGCCGTCGCTGCGCGAAAGTGGGCTTCGAGTGGCCCGATCTCGAAGGGGTCCTCGACAAGGTGAAGGAGGAGGTGGCCGAGCTGCAGGCTGAATCCGATCCCGTGCGTGTGGAGGAGGAATTCGGCGACGTGCTGTTCAGCCTCATGCAGTGGGCACGCAAGAAGGGCGTGGACCCTGACGCGGCCTTGCGGCGTCAAATGATCCGCTTCAAGCAGCGCTTCGCCTCGGTGGAGGACGATTCCCGGGCCCATGGCGGGTGGGGCCAGCGGGATCTCGATCAGATGGAGGCCGCCTGGCAGGCCGCGAAGCGGAAGGGAAGACCGTGATGGATCTGCTGCTGCTGGCGCCCCGGGCGGGACATCCGCCGCCACCCTGGTTCATCGTCGGCCTCTTTCTGGCGGTGTTCTTCGGCGGGTCGCTGCTCTCCTCGCGCCTCATGGGTGTGTTCCAGCTCTACCTGTCTTTTCCGGCGGACAAGTCCGACCCCATCGAAGCCAATCTGGGCTGGATTCAGATTGAGTTCGGGGTCTGGCGCGGGCACACCCCCATGTCCGTGAAGGCGGGCCAGCGCTGCCTCCATATCAAGCAGCCGTTTCCATTTCAGCCCCTGGTCTGGCTGGGGCCGGCCTCCATCCCGTGGGACCAGATCCGCGTCCTCCAACCAGCCGGAGAGGACTGGTGGGCTTTTTGGAAGGCCGCGGAATTCGCCCTGGGGCCGGAAGACCGGCGCATCCGCATCCGAGGTCGGGCCGCGAAGAAGGTGCAGGTGCAGGTGGAAACCCGGCAGGGCCGGGTAGGAAACCCTCCTACCTCGACCTCGGCCATTCGGCCGAGCTGAATCACACCGCGTCGGCGATGGCCTTGCCCATGTCCGTGGTGCTGGCGGTTCCGCCCATGTCCGGGGTGCGCAGCCCACTGGCCAGCACCGTTTCGATGGCGGCCATGACGGAGGCGCCGGCCTCCGGGCAGCCGAGGTGGTCCAGCATCATCGCTCCGGCCCAGATCTGGCCGATGGGATTGGCGATGCCCTGCCCGTAGATATCCGGTGCCGAACCGTGGACGGGTTCAAACATGGAGGGGAATTCGCGCTCGGGGTTCAGGTTTGCGCTGGGGGCGATGGCGATGGTGCCCGTGCAGCCGGGCCCGAGGTCCGAAAGGATGTCGCCGAAGAGGTTGGAGCCCACCACCACATCGAACCAGTGCGGATTGCGAACGAAGTGGGCGCAGAGGATGTCGATGTGGAACTGGTCCACCTTTACGTCGGGGTAGGCAGCAGACATGGCCTTCACCCGCTCATCCCAGTAGGGCATGGTGATGGCGATGCCGTTGGACTTGGTGGCCGAGGTGAGGTGCTTCTTGGGCCGCGACTGCGCGATATCGAAGGCGACCTTCAGAATGCGGTCCACGCCCTGCCGCGTGAACACGGTCTGCTGCACGGCCATCTCCTGGTCGGTGCCCTCATAGAGGCGGCCACCGATGCTGGAGTACTCGCCTTCGTTGTTCTCGCGCACCACGATGAAGTCGATGTCACCCACCTGTCGACCGGCCAGCGGGCAGGGCACACCGGGCATGAGCTTCACAGGGCGGACATTGGCGTACTGGCGAAAGCCGCGCCGGATGGGGATGAGCAGGCCCCAGAGCGAGACATGGTCAGGCACGCCAGGAAAACCGACGGCACCCAGGAAGATGGCGTCGTGGTGACGGATCTGGTCGAGGCCGTCCTCCGGCATCATGCGGCCGTGCTCAAGGAAATGCTCACAGCTCCAGGGAAACGCGTCCCAGCGGAAGCGCAGGTCATGCTTCGCGGCGGCGGCCTCCAACACGCGGATGCCTTCCGGCACCACCTCCTTGCCAATGCCGTCGCCGGGAATGACCGCGATCCTCAAGTCGCGCATGGAAGCCTCCTCTGAAGAAACCGTCAAACATGGTCAAAACGACGATGAATGAGCCCTCAAAACATTTGTAAGAATGCCCTACACAATATCCGACTGATGGGTAGACTACGCACCGAAATCCCATCCAAATCTCAACCATGGAGGCTCCCCATGAGCCATGAACCCGTTTCTGGAACGGTCGCGGCCGGAGGTCTGTCGGGCTGGCAGGGTGCGAGGCTCGGCCCAGCACTCGCGACGCTCGCACTCGGTCTGGTGTTGTACTTCGGGTTGCCGAAAGTGGTTCCGGTACCGGATGCCAAGCTCTTCGCGGGGCAGCCCGTTGCGGCCAAACCCGCGCCCACCGCCAAGCCCGCGCCGCCGAAGCCGGAGATCAAGCCCCCCGCCCCCATCGCCGCAGTGGCATCGGTTCCGGCTCCTGCGCCAGCGAAGCCCCTGACCAAAGCCCAGGCCGAGGCTAAGGCGAAGGCCGAGGCGGAAACCAAGGCGATCGTCGAGGCGGAGGCGAAAGCCAAGGCAGCGGCTGACGCCAAGCTGAAGGCTGAGGCCGACGCCAAGGCCAAGGTGGATGCCGAAGCCAAGCGAAAGGCTGACTGGCAGAAGGGGCTGCACCTCTTCGCCATCTTCGTCACCACCATCGCGGGCATCATCCTCAAGGCCTTGCCCATGGGCGCGGTGGCGATGATCGGCATCGCGGTCACGGCCCTCAGCGGGACGCTTTCCATCGCGGATTCCATGAGCGGGTTCTCGGACGTGGTGATCTGGCTCATCGTCCTGGCCTTTTTCATCTCCAGGGGTTTCATCAAGACCGGGCTCGGCGCACGCATCGCCTACACCTTCATGGCGCTGCTTGGGAAGCGTACCCTGGGCCTCAGCTATGGTCTGGCCGCCACGGACCTGGTGCTTGCGCCCGCCATTCCCAGCAACACGGCCCGGGGTGGCGGCATCGTCATGCCCATCATGGCCTCGCTGGCCCGCGCCTACGGAAGCAACCCAGGCGACGCGAGTTCCCGGAAGATGGGTTCGTTTCTCACGCTCACGGCCTACCAGGTGAACTGCATCACCAGCGCCATGTTCCTCACGGCCATGGCGGCCAACCCGCTGGCTCAGAAGCTGGCGGGGGATCTAAAGGTGACCATCACTTGGGGCGGCTGGGCCCTTGCGGCCCTGGTGCCGGGGCTGGTGGCGCTGATCGTGGTGCCGTTCATCATCTACCGGCTGCACCGGCCGGAGATCACGGAAACGCCGGAAGCTGTGGAGATGGCGAAGGGCCACCTGCGCGACCTCGGTCCCATCAAGCGGCAGGAATGGGCCATGCTCGGCGTCTTCGTGATGCTGCTGGTGCTCTGGATCTTTGCCAAGCAGCTGGGCGACCTGAATCCAACCACCTCAGCCCTGGCCGGGCTCGGTGTGCTGCTGCTCACGGGCGTCCTGAACTGGGACGACATCAAGGCCGAGACCGGCGCCTGGGACACCCTGGTCTGGTTCGCGGCCCTGGTGATGATGGCCAGCTTCCTCAATAAGCTGGGGATGGTGCCCTGGTTCAGCAAGACCATGGGTGGCATGGTGTCAGGCAAGGGCTGGATCGCGGCCTTCCTGGTGCTGGCACTGGTCTATTTCTACAGCCATTATTTCTTCGCCAGCAACACGGCCCACGTGGCCTCGATGTACGCAGCCTTTCTTGGCGTGTCCATCGTGGCCGGCGCGCCGCCGGTGCTGGCGGCCCTGGTGCTTGCCTTCTTCAGCAACCTCTTCGCGGGCATGACCCACTACGGGACGGGCCCGGCACCGGTGCTCTTCGGCACGGGGTATGTGGAGGTCGGCACCTGGTGGCGCATGGGGCTGCTCATCAGCCTCGTGAACATCGTCATCTGGGTGGGCCTTGGCGGCCTCTGGTGGAAGGTGCTGGGGCTCTGGTAGCGCTCATTCCACGATGAAAAAGCCCCGCCGGCTGGCGGGGCTTTTTCCTGGGTTGGTGATGACTTCAGCCGAAGATCTTGGACAGGCCGTAGGCGACGACGGTGGAGGTGCCGACGCCGATGAGGCCGGGGATCATGAAGCTGTGATTGAGCAGGTACTTGCCGATCCGGGTGGTGCCGGTGCGGTCCATGTTGATGGCGGCGAGATCGCTGGGGTAGAAGGCGAAGAAGAAGTAGGCGTAGCTGGCCGGGATGAGGCTCAGCAGCAGCGGTGTCGGCAGGCCCAGGGCATAACCGAAGGGCAGCATGATGGTGAGCGTCGCGGCCTGGCTCTTCACGAAGGCGGACACGGCGAACATGGCGAGGGCGAAGGTCCAGGGAGCCATCTGCACCATGGATTTGATGTTGGCCACGAGGTAGCCCTCATTGGCCTTGATGAAGGTTTCGCTCATCCAGGCGATGCCGAAGATGGAGACGACGGCGATCATGCCTGCGGTGAAGACGCTGGAACGGGCGATGTCCGGGGCCTTCACCTTGGTGGCGAAGAGGATGAAGGCGCCGAAGGCCAGCATGATGATCTGCACCACGGTGGTCATGGGCACGACCTTGCCGTTCACCAGAGGCAACAGGCCCGGCTTCAGGGCGATGAGGATGATGGTCAGCACACCGGCGAAGAAGAGGCCCACAGATAGCTTGGCCGTGAAGGGAATCACCTTGCCCAGGGTGGTGACGTCGGCATCCAGGGCCTTGGCGAACTCGGGATCCTTCATGCGCTCGAGGAATTCGGGATCCTTGTCCAGATCCAAGCCACGGTTGTAGCTCCAGGCGGCGGCGGCCAGCACGCCGATGATGCCGGCGGGCAGGGTGATGCGGATGATGTCGAAGAGGCCCACGGGTTGGCCGTTCTTGGCGGCCATGGCCAGGAAGGTGGTGACCGCCGCGGCCACGGGGCTGGCGGTGATGCCCATCTGAGAGGCCACGCTGGAGATCGCCATGGGGCGCTCGGGCCGGATGCGGGTCTTCAGGGCCACGTCGGAGATGACCGGTAGCAGGGCATAGACCGCGTGGCCGGTACCGACACACACCGTGAGCAGGAAGGTCGAAAGGGGCGCCAGGATCGTCACATACTTGGGATTGGCTCGGAGCACCCGCTCCGTCAACTGCACCAGGTAGTCGAGGCCACCCGCCACCTGAAGGGTCGCGGAGGCGGTGACCACCGCAAGGATGATGAGCATGACGTCAATGGGTGGTGTGCCGGGGGCCACGCGGAAGCCGAGGACCAGCACGGCCACGCCCAGGCCGCCGATGAGGCCCAGCGCCACGCCCCCCTTCCGGATGCCCAGGAGGATGGCGCCCAGCACGAGCACGAATTGAATCCAGAACATTAAGGCGGGGGACATCATTGATGCTCCTGTTCTCAGGGACTTGCGGTCTGACCACTGACCCTGTGATGGAAAAGATGGTAGCAGACGAATAGGTCGTGAATAGAGGAGCCAGCCAGCCGGGTGTGAGGTTGATCACAGGGCGTCAGCTCCTGGATCCCCGAAGGCGAATAATCCCATGGGTTTCCCGATGACCCTTGGTCGAAGCGGGTAGGATGGCGGAACCCGGATAAGCCCTGTGATCGCCATGCCCTTCCATCTTGTGACGCTGACCCACCCTGAGTGGGAGGAGGCCCTGGCTTGCGCGAGGCGGCTGGGGGCGGATGCCCTTCCTGAGCTTCGCCTCGACCTGTTTCCGGAGGCGGATCCCGAGGCCCTGGTGGATGCCCTGAAGCGGCGTTGTCTGGTGACCTGCCGCCGGGTCTCGGAGGGCGGACGGTGGCCCGATGAGGACGAGGCGGGACGCCTCGCGCACCTGATCCGCGCCCTCAAAGGCAAACCCGCCTGGATGGATCTGGAGTGGGACCTGTCCATCCCATCCGAGGTCCAGGTGGCCCGCACCCATGTTCGACTCCTGCGATCCATCCATGTGGCGCCCGGAATCTTTGATTTGGAGGCGCGCCTGCGCGACCTGCCGGAGGGAGAAGCCTTCAAGTGGGTGGGGTGGGCTGGACGCTTGGGTGACAACGGGCGGCTCCGTGCCCCGCTGGCCTGGGCCCGGGACCACGGCCTCGCCCTGTCGGCTTTCCTGATGGGCCCCAAGGGACTCGCCAGCCGGGCCATGCAATCCGCCTGGGGGGGCTCGTTCACCTTCGCCGCGCCGGACGATGGGCCGCCCGCCGCGCCGGGACAACTGCCGCTCTCGACCCTGCGTGCCTGGCGCAGCGCGAAGCTCCATCCGGGTCACGGTCTCTGCGGCGTCATCGGGGACCCGGTGCTGCATTCTCGGGGTCCGGCCTTCCACAATCCCCGCTTTCAGGGGGCCTTCAAGGACCTGCTCTACCTGCCCCTGGTCTGCGATGCAGCCGCAGAGGCAGTGGAGGCTCTGGACACCCTCGACCTCCTGGGACTCAGCATCACGGCGCCGCTGAAGCTCTCGCTTCCGGAAGCACTCGGATTGAAGGGTCCCCTGAACACCCTCTGGCGGCGATCGCCTGCGGACCCCTGGCAGGGCACCAATACCGATGCCGAGGCTTTTGAACAATCGTTGTCGCATCTGGCGCCCGGGCCGGTGCTGCTGCTTGGAGAGGGCGGAGTGGCGCGAACCAGCCGCGCCGTTATGGAAGCCGGGGGGCGAAGAGTGCTCCAGGTCTCCCGCCGGTCGCCGGTGACCGCGGCCTCCGTGGCCGCCTTTGCGCCCGTGGGCGTCGTCCAGGCCACCAGCCTGGGTATGGCTGTGGACGATCCGGCCCCGTTCCCCGATCAGCTGCTGGCCGCCCAGGCCAGCGCCCGTTGGGCTGTGGAGTGGATCTACAAGGAGGACACGGCCTTCGCGCGCTGGGCCCAGGAAGCGAACCTTTCCTTGGTGGCGGGCGCAACCCTCTTCGAGGCCCAGGCCGAGGCGCAAAGCCGGAGGTTCATCGAAGGCTGTGGCGGGTAGCTGCTGCGTCGAGACTCCTGACTGTTTTCTCCTTCATCCGCTGCTACCGTTCAATCCATGGACCTCCTGCTCGTCGAGGACAAGGACAGCTTCCGGCGCCTGCTGACTCAGGCCCTGGAAGGGTCGGTCTGGACGGTGCGGGCGGTGGCGGATCCCCAGGAGGCACTGCGGGTCCTGGAATCCCACCCTTTCCAGGTGCTGGTGACCGATCTGCGCCTGCCCGGCATGAGCGGCCTGGAGTTGATCCGCCGCGCGAAACGGCTGTACCCGGGCCTCCGGGTGGTGCTCATGTCAGCCTTTGGCGAACCGAAGGACATCGTGGAAGCCATGCGGCTCGGCGCGGACGACTTCCTGCCCAAGCCCTTTGATCTGGATGCCTTCATGGCCCTTCTCGACCGCCTGCGGGCCTTGGTGGGGGCCCCGCCGCCAGATCCCGCGGAACCCTGGATCGCCCATAGTCCAGCCATGAAGGTGTTGGAAGCCGCCCTCCGGCAGGCCGCAGGCGCGGCGGTCCCCGTGCTGTTCCGGGGGGAACGCGGAGCCGGGAAGGAACGCTGCGCTCGCCGGCTGCATGGGCTGAGGCATCCGACGGCGCCCTACCTGAGCCTGACCGCCGCGACCCTGGGGCCGGAGGGGCCGGATCAGCAGATGCTCCGGCTGCTGCAAGGGGGCAGCCTCTTTCTTGCGGGTCTCGAGCATCTGGCTCCGGCCGCAGCGGCGCCCCTGGCTCAGGCGATGGACAGCCCGGCGGGACAGGGACTCGACTGGATGGCGGGGGTGGATTCTGAGGGCGTCCTGGCCCCGGAACTGGCCCAGCGCCTAGGCTCCCTTGAACTGCGGGTCCCGGCCTTGCGGGAGCGTCGGGAAGATCTGCTGGCCCTGGCCCGCCTGCTGCTGGAACGGGCCGCGCGGCGTGAAGGGCGTCTGACACCCTGGCTTGAGCGGTCCGCGGAGCGGCAGCTGCTGGAGCATCCCTGGCCGGGAAACGTGCGGGAACTGGAGATGCTGGTGGGCCGGACCCTGCTCTTCTCGGAGGGCCACGCCATCCGCACCTTTCTGGATCTGGGGCTGAGTGAGGCTGTGCCGCTCTGTCTGCCCTGGCCGGAGCCGGCCGGCCTGGAGGCCATGCTGAAAGCCGTGGCCAGGTCGGCCGAAGCGCCATTGCTCCGACGGGTTCTGTCGGAGGCCACGGGGGATCTTCCCCAGGCGGCAGAAATCCTGGGCCTCACGGTGCGCACCCTGGCTCTGCGCTTGCGGGACCACGGCATCTCTCTGGAAGATGGGGACAGTCCTCTCCCGCGGAAGGCACCATGACCCAGGCCCCACCCGTTCTCGTTCCCCCGTTCCACAGCCAGGATGGAATCCGCCCGGCGGCGCGGGCCGGCCTCATGGCGCTCCAGGCCGTGGTGGTGGGTAAGGACGCCCAGGTTCGGCGAGCCTTTGCGGCCATGCTCTCGGGCGGTCACGTGCTGCTGGAGGACCTGCCTGGGGTGGGCAAGACCACGCTAGCCAAGGGACTCTCCCGTATCCTCGGTGGCACGTTCCAGCGGGTCCAGGGCACCAACGATTTGCTGCCCTCGGACCTGCTGGGGGTTCACCTCTGGGATGCGAAGGAACAGGGCTTCCGGTTCCAGCCAGGTCCCGTGTTCTGTCATGTGCTGCTGCTGGACGAACTGAATCGCATCGGGCCGAAGACCCAGAGCGCCATGCTAGAAGCGATGGTGGAAGGGCAGGTGACCTTGGACCGCAGCACCCACCCGCTCCCCGATCCCTTTTTCGTCATCGCGACCCAGAATCCGCTGGATCATGCGGGCACCTTCCCGCTGCCGGAAAGCCAGCTGGACCGCTTCTCCTGCGCCCTCCACCTCGGTTACCCGGACCGGGAGGCGGAACGTCTCATCCTGACCGGGCAGGCCGGTTCGGACCGGCTGGAGACGCTCACGCCTGCCCTGGACCTGCAGGGTTGGCGGCAGGCCCGTGCCATGGTTCGGGGCGTGCGCGTGGCCGAGGCGGTCCTGGACTACGCCGAGCGCATGGTCGATCGCATCCGGGGTGGGGGTGGGTTCTGCTCCACCCGCGCCGCCAAGCACTGGCTGGGCCTGGCCCAGGCCGAGGCCTGGCTCGAAGGCCGGGATTTCATCACGCCCGACGATCTCCAGCGCACCCTGGCCGACACCATGGCCCACCGCGGCAGCCTGGATGACCGCCGCCTCAGCCGCAGTGACCGTCGCGAACACCTGGCCCGGCTGCTCAAGGAACTACCCGTGGGGTGGGCCGGATGAGGGCGGATGAAACGGTCGGCCAGCTGCTTCAGGAGGCACGGGTGGCCAAGGGGCTCTCCCGGGAGGCGCTGGCCCTGGAACTGAAGCTGCCCCTGCGCCACATCGAGGCGATCGAGGCTGACGACTGGGCGACGTTGCCACCCGGCCGCCCGCGGCCTCTGGCTCGACAGCTGGCCCAGCGCCTGGGCGTGGATCTGGAATTTTATACCGGTGCCTTCCAGATTGTGCCGGGCGTGCGGGAGTTGGAACCTCCCGATCCCAGGCAGGAACGACTGGAGCGGGTGGTGATGGGCCTGCTGACGGCCGCGTCCGTACTCGTGGCGCTCTGGCTGGTGGTGCCTGGGCCCAGCCTGGGCCGAAAACCTGCGCTGAGCTACCTCACGGGCCTTCCCAAGGCCACCCTGCCGCCACCGCCTCAGCCTTCGGCCACGGCCTATCCAGTGCTCGGAGAACTCCTGCCCGAGGCTCCCCTGAACGAGCAGGGCATTCTTGTGAGTCTCCGGGCCATGGATGCCTGCGAAGTGCGCCTCGAACCATCACCAGACTCTGGAGCCCAGCCTCTGGCGCGGACCCTGCGGGTCTCTGAACCCTGGCGCCTGAGGGTGAAGGGGCCGTTCACCCTCTTTCTCGAAAACGCCGGCGTGGTGAACGTGGAAGTGGCGGGTATACGGGTTCCCCATGGGCAGAGTGTGGGCGAGACCTGGTGGGGTCGGTTCGACGCAGAGGGCCGATGGTTGAAGCCGGCGCCTCCTGCCATCCTCGGTGAGCCCGCGATGCCCGATGACGATGAGGATGGAAAGCCATGAGTCTGCACCCGATCGTTGAGCGATTCCTCCAGGGTGGACTGCCTGAACCCATGGCCATGGCCCTTGTGGGCGGCAGCCTTCCGGTTCCGACGAAGGATCTGCTGCAGGCGCTGTCCCATGTGGCCCTCAAGGAGACGCCCTATACACAACGGGCTCTGGCCTTCTTCGCGACCATGCCGGAATCCATGTTGTCGGGCGTGCTGGCCGAAGCGATCGACCCCCCGACGCCCCTGCAACTGGTCCTCTGCCACCGCAAGGAACCCACGCTGCTGGAAACGGTCCTTCTGAATCCATCCCTCACCTCGGAAATCGTGGAGGCCTCGGTCCTGAGCCTGCCTGGCGCGGTGCTTGAGATCGTGCTGAACAACCAGGTGCTCTGGCTCCAGCGACCCCGGATCCTCGATCTCCTGGAAGAACACCCCGAAGGCGAGTACGTCATCAAGCGGCGCGTCAATGAGTTCCGTTACGAGGTGTTGCGCCTCATCCCGGAGGAGGTGAAGAAGGATCGCCTGGAGATCATCAGCGAGGTCGAGGCGGGTCGCCTCGATCGAGCCTGGTCAGAGCTGCCGCTGCCCAAGGCGAAGTCGAAGGAAGAAGCCGATGCGGAGATCGAATCGGAGGAGATGGCCGCCGAACGTCGACGGTTGGCGCAAAAACCCCCTGTGGACGACGAGGGCCAGGAGATCAACCTCACCCTCACCCAGCGGATGGCGAAGCTCAGGACCAACCAGAAAATCATGCTCGCCATCAAGGGTGGCAAGGAGGAACGGGTCCTCCTTATCCGCGAAGCCAACCGGCTCATCCAGGTGAACGTCATCCGGAACAGCCGCATCACGGAAGGCGAGGTGGCCTACATTGCCCAGATGCGCACGGTGAATGAGGAAGTGCTGCGGATCATCTCCAACAACCGCGAATGGATGAAGAAATACCCCATCACCAAGGCCCTGGTCATGAACCCCCGCACCCCGTTGCCCGTGGCCATGACCCACTTCAAGCGCCTGCTCGAAAGCGATATGAAGCTTCTCGTGAAGGACCGCAATGTGCCTGAACTGATCCGCCGCGAGGCCAAGCGCCTGGTGGAGATGAAGGCGCAGGGGAAGGGGTAGCCGCCATCTGCCCGACTGCGTTAACCTGAAGGCCTGCGGGCGTAGTTCAGTGGTAGAACGTCAGCTTCCCAAGCTGAATGTCGCCAGTTCAATCCTGGTCGCCCGCTCCAGCAGAGGCCCCCGAACGGGGGCTTTTGTTTTGGAGGCCCAAAAGACAGGGATCGAAGGGCCGGATCACCCCAGGTACGCCGCGATCACGCGCTCGTTGCGGCTCAGGTCAGCGGGGGTGCCTTCGACGGCGATGCGGCCCCGTTCCATGACGTAGGCGTAGTCGGCCACTTCGAGGGCGCTCTTGGCAAACTGCTCCACCAGGAGGAGGGTGATGCCTTCCTCCTTCAGCCGCCGGATGATGCGGAAGACCTCCTGGACGATGACTGGGGCGAGGCCCATGGAGGGTTCATCCAACAGCATCACCTTGGGGCGCGCCATGAGGGCGCGACCGATGGCCAGCATCTGCTGTTCGCCGCCCGAGAGGGTGCCGGCGGCCTGCTTGGTGCGGTCCCGCAGCTTCGGGAACAGGTCGTAGACCCGGTCGAGATCGGCCTGGGCCTTTGCTCGGAACCCAAAGAACCGGGGCAGCCGACCGTAGGCGCCCAGCAGGAGGTTGTCCTCCACCGACAGCGGCCCGAACACCTTGCGCCCCTCGGGTGCGTGGGCGAGACCAAGCCGGGCGATGCGAGAGGCATCGAGACCCTGCACCTCCTGGCCATCGAGTACCACCCGGCCGCGGCTTGGTTTGAGGCCGCCGGAAATGGCCCGCATGGTCGTTGTCTTGCCCGCGCCGTTGGCCCCGATGAGGGCCACGAGCGAGCCTTGCTTTACGGTCAGCGTGGTGCCGATCAGCACCTCGCTGGCCCCGTAGCCCGCATGGAGATCCTCCACCTGCAGCATGGATCGCTCCTTCACGCGGGGAGCGGCTCGGCGCCGCCGGAGGTCTCGGTTTGGGGGGGATGGCCCAGGTAGGCCTCTACCACCCGGGGATGGCGCTTGATCTCCTCGGGGGTGCCTTCGGCAATGATCTTGCCCCCGTCCAGCACCGTCACCGTGTCACAGAGCTCACTCACCACGTCCATATGATGTTCGATGAGGACGATGGTGATGCCGCGCTGGTGGATTCGCTTGATGATCTCGATCTGCTGAAGCACATCCGGGTGAGCCAGCCCTGCAGCGGGTTCGTCCAGGATGAGCAGGTCGGGCTTGCGGGCGAGGGCCCGGGCGATCTCAAGGAACCGCTGGGCGCCGTAGGTGAGGTCTTTGGCTTTGGTGAGGGCCTGTGCCTTCAAGCCGATGAGCTCCAGCAAGGCCAGTGCATCAGCCCGGGCCCGGCGTTCTTCGGTGCGGGCCAAGCCCAGCAGCACCAGGGGCAGGGAACTCCGGTAGACGCCTTTCAGGGCCACCATGACGTTCTCGAGGGTCGTGAGTTCCCCAAAGAGCTGGAGGTTTTGGAACGTGCGGGCCACGCCGGCCTGCGCCACCTGGAACAGGCTGCCCGAGGGCAGTGCCACACCACGGAGCAACGTGCGCCCAGAGCTGGGCGTGTAGAGGCCGGAGATGACGTTCACGACGGTGCTTTTCCCGGATCCGTTTGGCCCGATGAGCCCGTGGATGGCGCCGGAGCGGATGGTCATGGACAGTCCATCCACCGCCTTCACGCCGCCGAAGTACCGCTTGAGATCCTCCAGCACGAGCAGGGGGGAGCCATCGGCGGCGCGGACCGGAAGCACTGCATCCAGATCCGAAGGCTCTGGAAGGGGGGCGTGGGGGACGCGGAACAGCTTCGCCAGGAAGAGGGCCAGGAAGCCCATGATGCCCTCGGGCAGGCCCACGACCACGGAGAAGAGCATCAGGGCGAAGATGGCCTTGCGCCAATCCTCGGTATTCTCAACAAGCAAGCCGCCGACCACCAGCAGACCCATGGCTGCCACGGGGGCCAAAGCCTGGAAGGGGCGTGTGGTTTTCTTCATCAGCCCGCGCCACCCAGCGGCCAGGGCCATCGCGAATCCCAGGCCTGAGAAGACCTGGAAGAGCAGGCGGTTCGACAGCAGGTTGGGCAGCAGGACGATGACGGAGGCTCCGACGAAGGCGCCCCAGAGGCTCTTGCGCCCACCCAGAACCACGCCCAGCAGCAGGATGATCATCAGGTCGTAGGTGAAGCTCTGGGGTTGGAGATACTGGAAGTTGAAGGCATAAAGCCCGCCCGCCAGGCCACCAAGGCCCGAACCCAACGCGAAGGCCGCGACCTTGTGGCGGTAGGTGCCCACACCCATGGCATCGGTGGCGATGGGGCTGTCACGCAGGGCCTCGAAGGCGCGGCCCCACTGGGAGGCCAGCAGGTTGCGCATGAGCATCCACACCACCGCTAGTAGCGCCATGCAGAGCCAGTAGAAGAGGGGGGGGGTCAGGGCGTAGCCGAAGACTGGCGGTCGGCTGAGACTCAGGCCCTGGGCGCCACCGGTGAGGCCTTCGAGTTCGTTCAGCGCGGTGGTGCTGAGGGCCGAGAAGCTGAGGGTGGCGAGGGCGAACTGGGGGCCTTCCAGGCGGAGGGCGGGCAGGGCCAGGAGGCCGCCGAGCAGCAATCCGACCGCCATCGCCGCCAACAGCGCCGGAGCCATGCCCAGGCCCAGCTTGGTGACCACCAGTCCCGCTGTGTAGGCACCCAGGCCCAGGAAGGCCACGTGGGCGAGGTTCACTTGGCCCAGGTAGCCCACGGTCACATCCAGACCGATGAGCAGGATGCCGTAGATGGCCAGCAGGGTGAGCAGGCCGAGGGCATAGGGATTCACCACCAGCAAGGGAATGGTGGCGAGCAGGGCGAAGACGATCAGTTCGGCGCCGCGGAGGAGCAAGATTCTCTTCATCTCACACCTTCCGAATCGTGGCTTTGCCGAACACGCCGGTGGGGCGCAGCGCGAGGGCAAGGATCAGCAGGACGAGGCCCGGCGCCTCGCGCCAGCCGCTGCCCAGGTAGAAGCTGGCCAGGCTTTCCAGGGCGCCCAGGAACATGCCTACCAGGACCACGCCGAAGCCCGAATCCAGGCCTGCGACCACGGCCACGGAGAAGGCCTTGAGGATCAGCGCCGAGGCCATGGTGGGGCCCACGGTGGTGATGGGCGAGACCAGGATGCCCGCCAGCGCCGCCACGGAACCGGAGAGGCCGTAGGAGAGCATGACGGTGCGGGTGGCGGAGATGCCCATGAGCTCCGCCGCATCGCGGTCGGCCGAAACGGCCTCGAAGGCTTTTCCGAGCAGGGTGCGGCGCTTGAACAACTCGACCAGGCCCATGATGGCAAGCACGCCCACGGCCACCGATAGTTCGATGCGCGTGATATCCACGCCCAGTACGTGGATCGGGTCGGCGGAGATCGGTGTGGGGAAGGGGCGGTCATCGCGCCCCCAGATGTTCTCGGCGGCCGAGAAGAAGAAGAGGCCGATGATGATCGTGAGCAGGATCCAGCCTTCGCCTTTCTGCTCCAGCGCGAGCCGCACCCCCGCGCGCTCCACAACCAGCCCGAGCAGGGCACCGAAGAGAAGGCCGCCAGGCACCATCAGCCAATAGGGCAGTCCAAGGTTCGTGAGGGTGAGACTGAAAAAGGCCGAGACCATCACCAGCTCGCCTTGGCCGAAGTTGATGCTCTTGCTGGTGGCGTAGGTGAGCTGAAAGCCATAGGCGATGAGGGCGTACACGAGGCCCATCAAGGCTCCGCTGACCGCCATCTGCCCGATGATCGATGCATTCATACCCGGCCCGTCCTGGAAGGTGAGGGAAAAAGCCGGGGGGCCGAAGCCCCCCGGCTGGCGGGTGCCGAGGCTACTTGGTTTTGCCCTTGGCCTTGGCCTTCGCTGGTGTGGCGCTGGTCGCGGACTTGCGGAGGCGCTCCCGGTCGGCCTCGTTGCCGAAGACCACGCGGCCGTCCTTCACCATGCCCATGACAGTCTGCTCGCGGCGGAAGGCCTCATGGGTCGTCACGTCCGCGGGATCCCACTTGGTGTAGGGGTGGTTCCAGGTGGCGATGACGCCCACCACGGGCTCCTTCAGATCCTCCAGGGCTTCCTTGACCTTGTGGGTGTCGGTGCTGCCTGCCTGCTTGATCGCAGCGGCGAGGAGGTACACCGAGTCATAGCCCTGGGCGGCGGCCACGGGGGAGGGGATGCGGCCCACCTTGAAGGTTCTGTGGTAGCCCTCGATGAAGGCCTTGGCCTTGGGCGTGATGGGCTCCTCGATGAAGGTCTGGGGCATGAGCGTGCCGTTGCCATTCTTGCCGGCGTTGTCGATGAAGTTGGACATGGACAGCGTCCAGCCGCCGATGAGAGGGACCTTCATGCCAATCTTGGCCATGCCGTTGGCCACGGCAGCCAGCTCCGGGCCGATGCCCCAGATCAGGATGGCCTGGGCGCCGGCGGATTTGGAGCGCAGCAACTGGGCGGTCATGTCCTTGTCGCCGATGTTGAACTTTTCCTGGGCCACCACGGTGAGCTTGCTGCCCTGCTTCTTGATCTGGTCCAGCATGTCGTCCCGGCCGGACACGCCGTAGTTGGTGGAATCGAAGACTACGGCCACCTTGGTGAACTTGCGGTTGATGGCCTCCTCTACCACCATGGCCGCCTGGATGCCGTCATGGGCGGCGAAGCGGAAGATGGAGCAGTCCTTCACGCCAGCCTTGCTCCACTGGGTCATGGAAGCCGATCCGGCAGCAGGGCAGATGATCTTGGTGATGCCCTTCTCCTGCAGGTGCTTGTCGCCCGCCATGCAGACGCCGGTGTTCACGGTGCCGATCACGCCCGTCAGGTCGCCCATGGCGGACAGTTCCTGGGCGATGAGGGCGCCGCGCTCGTTCTTGGCCTCGTCGTCGCGCTCGATGATCTCGATCTTCATCTTCTTGCCGCCCACCTGGATGCCGCCGGTGGCATTGATCTCGGCGATGGCGAGCTTGGAACCGTCCCGGGCGGAGGTGCCCATGGGCGCGGAACCGCCGCTGAAGGGGCCCGTGAGGGCGATCTTGACGGTGTCTCCAGCCTGGAGGCCTAAGGCCGCGAGCAAGAGTGATCCAGAGACGATCTGCCTGAACATCGTGCCCTCCTTAAGAGGCGATTGGGTTGGAGTGGTTTGGTGGCCGCAAGCATAGCGGCTGCCATCGTCTCTGGGAAGGCGGGCCGATTCCTTCCAGGCCGCCTGGTCAGCCCAGTTGGGCCCGCACCCAAGCCAGCAGGGATTCCCCACCGGAGACACGCTGTTCCGCCACAAAGAGCGGCATGTCCAGGACCCTCGAATGGTCTGCGTTCAGCTTCACCGCGTCCTTCTCGGTGCAAACCAGCCATTCCGCGCCCTCACGGCGGGCCAGAGCCTGTAGTCGCCGGAGGTCAGCCGGCGAGGGACCGTGGTGGTCGGGAAAGCTGTGGGAGCCGATCCAGGGCTGGCCGGCAATCAGAAGGTCGGCGTAGAAGGCTTCGGGATGCCCGAGGCCGCACCAGGCGAAAGCGGGACCCAGGTCGGGAAGGGGCAGGGAGGAGGGTGCTCCGGTGGTATCCCACCGACGGAGGTCGCCCAGGGTGAAGTCCACCCAGAAGATGGGGCCACCAGAGCCGTAGTGGGCCCACCAGGCCTCGATTTCGGCGCGGTCAGGCACCCGCGCGGCGCGCGTGACGACCAGAGCATGGGCCCGTCGCGCACTGTCCATGGGCTCCCGGAGATCACCCAGGGGTAACATGCGCCCGTTGCCCCAGCGACGGACGCCGTCGAGCACGAGCAGGTCCAGATCGCGGTGCAGGGCCCGGTGCTGGAAGCCGTCGTCCAACAGCAAACAGCGGAGGTCCGGGCGCTGGGCCATGGCGCGCAGGGCGGCGGCATGACGCTTCCGACCCACCACCACCCGGCTCGGGCCCAGGCGCCGGGCCATGAGCAGGGGTTCATCCCCGGTCTTTCTGGGATCCGAATCCGGTCGCACGCTCATGGGGTCGATATCCCGGCGGCCGCCGTAGCCGCGTGACAGCACGGCGTTCGTCCATCCGGCGGCCTCCAGCCCCTCGGCCAAAAAAAGCGTGAGGGGCGTCTTCCCTGTGCCACCCGCGCTGAGGTTGCCCACAGACACCACCGGGACCGGCACGCGTGCGGCCCGCTCGGGGTGGGCGTCGAAGCTCTGGTTGCGGGCGCGCACCACCATCCCATACAGGGGGGCCAGGGGCGCCGACAGATAACGCAGAATGGACATGGGTCAAGGTTAGCGGAGGACACATGAGCGAGGGCATTCTGCTGGCGAAGGTGGCACGGGGCACCCTGCTTCCGGAAGCCGATCGTGTGACACGGCTCCGGGAGGCCCTGCCGCAGATCCAGGCGGCCCTGGCCGGCGAGACCGACGAGGTGGCGATCCAGGCCACCCTGGCTTGCCTGCTCTGGGAAACCCTGCCCCAGACCAACTGGTGCGGGTTCTACCGCCACGTGGCGGATCGGATGCTGGCTGTTGGGCCGTACCAGGGGGGCATGGGCTGCCTCCGCATTTCCTTCGAGAGGGGTGTCTGTGGGGCCTGTGCGCGAACCGGGACCACCCAGCTGGTGCCCGACGTCCAGGCTTTCCCGGGCCACATCGCCTGTGACGACGCCACCCGCAGCGAACTGGTGATTCCAGTCACGGTGCGTGGGCGGGTGACGGCGGTGCTGGACCTAGACTGCCCCCACCTGGATGGATTCTCCGCGGCGGAGGCCCGGATCCTGGAGGATCTGCTCGCCACCTGCTTCGTCCCGGTCCCGGACCGGTGAGTTTCCTTCCGGTGAGGACCCTGGGTTAATCTAGGGGACTCCCCGGGACCCCCATGGCCGAACCCAGCTTCATCGATCAAAGCAAGCTGCGCTTTCGCGAAGGGGAGATCATCTTCCGCAAGGGGGAGATGGCCCAACAGATGTACATCATTCTTTCGGGCAAAGTCCGCCTGTACGTTTCAGAAGATCCCCAGGGCGACTGGGCCGAGGAACTCTCCAAGGGGGACTTCTTTGGGGAGGGCAGCCTCCTTGAAGCCCTTCCGCGCCAGCACACAGTCTTGGCCCTGGAGGATTCGGACCTGATCGCCATCAACCGCGGCACCTTCCTGCGGATGATCCGGCAGAACCCGGAAGTGTCCGTGAAGATGATGCAGCGGCTCGCCCAGCGCCACCGGGAACTCGGTGAACGTGTGGAGACCCTGGACGCCAACCGTCCCGTCAAAGCTCCCGGCGCCCCCGTGGCCAACCTCGTGTCGGTACTCAGCGGCAAGCCCCATCCGATTTTGGCGCATGGGTCCCTCATCGGCCGCTTCGATCCCACCACGGGCGTCCATCCCGACATCGATCTGACAGACGAGGACCACAACCTGAGCGTCTCGCGCCGCCACGCCCGCATTCTCTGTGAGCATGGCCGGTATTTTTTGCTGGAAGAGCCCGGCGTGGCCAACGGCACCTTCGTGCGCGGCGAACGCATCCTGCCCGGCGAACCCCGGGAACTGAAGCATGGCGACCGCGTGGGCTTCGGCATGGTGGTGCTGTTCTTCGAAAAGACTTAGCTTTTCCGCTGCATGGAAAAGCTGAGGGAGGAAAAGCATGGGTACGGATCTGTATGTGGAGCTTTGGCGGGATGAGCATGGTGTCATCCGCGAACTGGTGCAATTCGGGCTCGACGAGATCGGCGGGGCCTGCGTGATCCGGGAGCGCAACAGTCTCGATGCCCTGGACGGTGACGGGAACGAAGGCGACACCGTCGTTGCCCGGTTCGGGGATCCCGAGGATGCCCGTGATTTCCTCCGGGATGAAGGATTTGACCCCGTATAGCTTTTTCCATCTCCAAGCCTCCGCCAGGCGAGATCCTGGCGCGAGTCACGGCATTCTGATGAAGGAACACGACGATGAAATCCCTGTTCAATCCGGCCGACCGGGAATCCCTGGCCCATCGTTTGGCAGACCTTGAACGGGGTGCTGTGCGGCAGTGGGGGAAGATGGATCCAGCACAGATGCTCTGCCATTGCGCCACTGGGCTGGAAGCAGCGACGGGTGCCAGGCCCATGAAACAGGTTTTTCTCGGGAAACTCCTCACCCCTTTTCTTCGCGGCATGGTCCTGGGCGAGCGGCCCTTTCGTCGGAATTCCCCGACGGACCCGGCCTTCGTGATCTCCGATGCCCGGGACTTCGAGGTGGAGCGGACGCGCCTGGCCACCTTTATCGACCGCTTCATCCAGTACGGTCCCGCCGCCGCCGCCCGGCAGACGCACCCCTTCTTTGGCCGCCTGAGTGGGGACGAGTGGGGTCGCTTAATGTACAAGCACCTCGATCACCATCTGAGGCAATTCGGGGTTTGATTTTTTCCACCGACCAAAACGCCCGGCAAAGCCGGGCGTTTTGGTCGGTGGAAATGGACGCCTAGTTGGAACCGATTCCCAACGCCTTGGCGGCCTTGGTGAGTTCGGGGACGACCTCGAACAGATCTCCGACGATCCCGTAGTTCGCCAGCTTGAAGATGGGGGCTTCAGGATCCTTGTTGATGGCGACGATGAATTTCGAGCCGCTCATGCCGGCGATGTGCTGGATGGCGCCACTGATGCCGCAGGCGATGTAGAGGGTGGGGCTCACGACCTTGCCCGTCTGGCCCACCTGCATGCTGTGAGGCAGGCCCCAGCCCGCGTCCACGGCCGCCCGGGAGGCGCCCACGACGCCGCCGATGGCGTCGGCGAGATCTTCCAGGATCTTGAAATTGGCGCCGTCCTTCATGCCTCGGCCACCGCTCACGATGACATTGGCCTCGCTCAGGTCCACCTTGCCGCTGGCCTTGGCGAGGATCTCTTTCACCACGGACTTGAAATCCCCGGCGGGGGCGGTCAGGGCCTCGGTGGCACCCGCGCCAGCCTTTTCGACGGCAGGAAATACGTTCGGACGGGTGGTGGCCACCTGGACTGAGCTGGCGAAGCTGGTGGTGGCAAAGGCCTTGCCGGCGTAGACCGGACGGATGGCCTGGAGCTTCCCATCGACCATGGAAAGGGCCGTGACGTCGGAGGCATAGCCGGCACCCAGGCGGGCGGCGGCGCGGGGAGCCACATCCTTGCCAATGGCGGTGGCCGCGGCGAGGAGCACGGTGACGCCCTTGGCCTTGACGGCATCGGCCAGGACGGTGGCATACGCATCGCTGGAGTAGGAGGTCAGGGTGGGGGATTCGGCGGTGAGGATCACATCGGCGCCGTACTTGGCTGCCTCGGCGGATCCCGCGCAGGAGGCGCCCGCGAAGAGGGCGCCGAGTGGCTTGCCCACGACGTCAGCCAGACGGCGGCCCTCACTGAGGGCCTCGGCGCTGGGCTTTCGAATCTGGCCATCCTTCAGTTCACAGAACACGAGAATCATGGAGTCGTCCTTTCGAATCGGAAGTCTGCGGCGGGATGGGCTAGAAGACCTTGGCTTCATCCTTGAGGGCCTGGATCAGAGCCATGGCCTGGGTGGCGGAGTCCCCTTCCAGCTTGCGGCCCGCAGGGCGTTCGGGAGGCAGGGCCAGGGCGCTGATCAGCGAACCGGCCACCGCGGGCGCGGCGTCCAATTCCTCGATGGTCTTCTTCTTGGCGGCCATGATGCCCTTCAGGCTGGCATAGCGGGGCTCGTTGAGGCCCTTCTGTGCCGTAATCACGGCGGGCAGGGCGCCCTCCACGATCTCGGAGCCGCTTTCGATTTCGCGCTCGGCCTTGAAGGTGCCATCGCCGAGTTCGAGCTTTACGATGACGTTGGCCTGGGCCACGCCGAGCAGCTCCGCCAGCATCGGCCCCAGGGCGGCGTTGTCGCCGCCGAGACCCTTGTTGCCGCAAAGGATCAGGTCGAAGCCCTTGTCCTTGGCGTAGGCGGCGATCATCTGCGCCACCGCGAAAGCGTCACCTTGTCCATCACCCTTCAGCAGGACGGCAGTGTCCGCACCCAGTGCCAGTGCGTTTTTGAGTACGTCCTTGGCGGAGTCGCCGCCGACAGAAAGGGCCACCACTTCGGCACCGCGGCCTTCCTTGATGCGGATGGCTTCTTCCAGCGCGTATTCGTCATACGGGCTGGTGATCCATTTCACATCCGCAGGATCAAGCGAACGTCCATCGGCGGCGACCTTGATCTTGGTCTCGGTGTCGGGGACCTGCTTGAGGGCGACGAGAATCTTCATGGGCGCTCCCTGATGCGTCATGGGCGAGCCGACGGATGGTCGGCACAAAGGAAGAGTCTAGCCTGACGAAACCCTCCACCCCAGCGGCGTTTCGGGGGTTTTGTGCCTGCGATCACCCTTGCCTCTTGGTAGGGTCCGGACCTGTCTTGGGGTAGGTTCCCTCGGTTCCGGTATGGTGGACGCATCATGCGAGATGCGATGCCCAGTTTTCACAGAGCCCTCGTTCTCACGGGCGGCGGCACTGGAGGCCACTTCTTCCCCGCCGTGGCCCTGGCCGAAGGCGCCCGCGCCCGGTGGTCTGACCGTCAGATCACGTTCGTCGGCGCCCGTCGCGGCATCGAGGCCCGAGAGCTTCCGGCGAGTCCCTGGCCCCACCTGCTGCTGGACGTGGAGGGTGTGGTGGGCCGCTCTCCGCTTCGCATGGCGCGCTCCGCCCTGAAACTCTGGCGTGCTGTTTCCCAGCTGAAGCGTCTCTGGCGCCACGAAAGTCCCTGGGCTGTGATCGGTACCGGCGGCTATGGCGCGGCGCCCGCCCTCCTTGCGGCACGAAGTCTGGGAATCCCCTTTTTCCTCCATGAAAGCAACGCGGCCCCCGGCGCTCTGGTGAAGCTGGTGGCACCTCGGGCCCGGCGGGTGTGGTGCGGCCTGGAGGCCGTTTGTCCCTTGCTTCCTGGGGCCGCCTGCCGCGTGGTGGGAACGCCTGTTCGCGATGCCTTCCTCCGGGAGTTCCGTCCGGCCACGGAGTTGCTGCCTCCCTACCGGCTGTTGGTGTTGGGCGGCAGCGGTGGGGCACGGGCCATCAACGAAGCGATGCTGGCGATCGCGCCGGCGTTGCTGGAGGCCTTTCCGGAATGGGAGATCCAGCACCAGACCGGCCTCGCTGAATTGGATCGGCTAGGGAATCGAGCCCGCCATGCACGCCATGCCCTGGTCCCCTTCATCGCACGCATGGATGAGGCCATGGAATCCGCCAGCCTCGTGGTGAGCCGATCCGGCGCGAGCACCTGCGCAGAACTCAAGGCTGTGGGGCGTGGTGCGATCCTGATACCCCTTCCCACCAGCGCCAACGACCATCAGCGCATGAATGCCCTGGCGATGGCTGCGGAGGATCGCGCTTTCGTCGTGGAGCAGACTTCTGGCCTCTCGTCGCGCCTGTTGGAAGCGATCCAGCCCCTGATGAGCGGAACCTCGACGCGACAACTGTTGTCAAGAACTCCTGAACCCAACCGGGCCGTGGATCTCTGCCTGGAGGACCTGGCGTCCTATTTCGGCTGACGGGGCTCGGCAACCCAGGCGACAGCGACGGAAACCGCGTAGAGGGTGAGCAGCACGACGCTGAAGAAAATGGTGGTGACAACCACGTCGCCGGGTGTGAAGAAGGCGCTGAAAATCAGGATGGCCATGGTGGCATGGCGCCAGTATTTCAACATCAGCCGCGAGGTCACGATGCGGAATTTCGCCAGGAAGAAAAACAGGACGGGCAACTCGAACATCACGCCGGTGATGAGCGTGGTGGAGATGAACAGGTCCAGGTAGTCGGAGGCGTGGAGGTTCGCCCTCAGGCCCGCTGACGCTGCTTCCTTGAATAGGATGTCGCCCAGGAACTTGAAGGCCTGGGTATAGGCGAAGGCCGCACCTGCCAGGAAGCAGCCCGAGGTCACCAGCACGAAGGGGATGACCAGGCGACGCTCTTTCGGCAGCAGGCCGGGCCGGATGAAGGCCCAGAGCTGATAGAAGAGGAAGGGCGCGCAGAACACGGCGGCAGACCACAGGGAGAGCCGCATCATGCTGAAGAAGGGTTCCGTGAGGTCTGTGAAGGCGAAGGGATCGAGGGAGGACACCGGCTTGCCGGTCTGGCGGGCCATGGCCTCCAGGAAGGGCTTCTGGGCCCAGACCCAGAGCTTGAAGCGGAAGGCATAGGTGACGGCGAAGCCCACCGCCACGATGAGGAGTGAGCGAACGATGCGGACCCGCAGTTCCTGCAGGTGTTCCCAGAAGCTCATCTTCTCAGGCGGCGCGGCCGGAATCGCCATGGTCCTCTGGAGAGAAAGGGACCGGCCTCCCGAGGGAGGCCGGTGGGGATTGGAGGATCTGACTTATTTCTTATCCTTGTCCACGACGATGTCTTCTTTCACGGAATCCGTCAGCTCGCGGCTGGCCTTCTTGAATTCCTGAATGCCCTTGCCCAGGCTCTTGCCCAGTTCCGGCAGCCGCGAGGGGCCAAAAAAGATCAGCAAGGCGACGCCGATCAGCAGGATTTCCATCATTCCCAGGTTGCCCATGGTGCGCTCCGTATCGGGTGGTGCGGGTTCAGGGTTTCAGATCCGCCAGCGACACATCGCGGGGCAGGTCGAGTTCCATTCTAAGCAGGGCCTGCCCGTGGGTCTTGCCCTGGGCGTCTGTTTTTACGCTCTCGCTGCCGCCGCCGCCGAGGGAATCATGCAAAATGAAGTTGATGGCCTTGAGGTTAGGAACTTCGAAACGTTCAACACCGCCTTTGCATATGGTTGAAAAGTGATGTTTGACACGCTCCGTCGTGAGTTCCTTCTGTAGGAAACGGAATCCAGCTTCGGTGTAGGCGATGACGCCCACATTCGAGCCGTCCCCCTTGTCGCCGCTGCGGGCGTGGGCGATGTCTTCCAGGCGGATGCGCATTATTGCCCCTCCACGGCACGGCGGCCCAGGGAGTGATAGGTCCAGCCCTTGGCTTCCATGGCCTCAGGCCGGAAGAGGTTGCGGCCGTCGAAGATCCGGCGGGCCTTCAGGGCCTTGGCCACCGCTTCGAGATCGGCCTCGCGGTATTGGGGCCACTCCGTGGCGATGAGCAGTGCGTCCGCGCCTTCACAGGCGGCGAGCGGCGTCTCGGCGTAACGCACCTTGTCACCAAGCTTCACCTTCACAGCCTCCATGGCGGCGAAGTCATGGACCACCACGTCGGCGCCCAGGTTCACCAGCCCTTCGATGAGTTCGAGGGCCATGCTCTCGCGGATATCGTCGGTATTCGCCTTGAAAGCCAGCCCCCAGAGAGCGAAACGTCGACCCTTCAAGGGGGAGGGGACGCCGGACTTCACGCCGAAATGGGCTTTCAGCTTCCGAAGGAGGACCTGTTTTTGGAGACGGTTGGCCTCCACAGTGGTGGCCAGGGTCATCATGGGGTGGCCGTATTCACGACCCACCTTGAGCAGCGCCTGCAGATCCTTGGGGAAGCAGGAGCCGCCGAAGCCTGGGCCGGGATTGAGGAAGGCGGGGCCGATGCGGTGATCGGCGCCGATGGCCACCCGCACATGGTCCACGTCGGCGCCCACATCCTCGGCCAGGTTGGCGATCTCGTTGATGAAGCTGATGCGCAGGGCCAGCATGGCGTTGGCGGCATATTTGGTGAGCTCCGCGCTCGGTGGATCCATGCGGAACCATTTGCCGTGGCTGCGGTCGAGAAAGGGCTGATAAAGGGCCTTCATTACGGTCTCGGCGTGGTCCGTGCGGCAGCCCACCACCACGCGATCGGGTTCGAGGAAGTCTCCGATGGCCGAACCCTCGCGCAGAAACTCGGGATTGCTCACCACCTCGAAGGCGCGATCCGTATGCGCGGCGATCTCGGCGTGGACCCGCACGGCTGTGCCCACCGGGACCGTGCTCTTGTCCACCACGATGAGGGGTTTCGCGTCTTTGGCGCGCAGACTCATCG
Organism: Geothrix sp.; assembly: GCA_030824075.1. Lineage (GTDB taxonomy): Bacteria > Acidobacteriota > Holophagae > Holophagales > Holophagaceae > Geothrix. The sequence goes on along the minus strand of JAVBYJ010000026.1, from coordinate 10,819 downwards.
CGGCGCCGAGCTGAGCCGCGACCGCCAGCACGTATTTCATGTCGGCGCTTCCATCCTCGCTCTGGGGTGTGCCTACGCAAATGAAGGCGGCATCGGCGCTCGCGATGCCGGCCTTGAGGTCGGTCGTGAATCGAAGGAGACCCGAGGCCAGATGTTTCGTGAGGAGATCATCCAGGCCGGGTTCGAAGATGGGCGATTCGCCGCGGGAGAGGGTGGCCACCTTGGCTGCGTCCACATCCACAGCAAGGATGTGGTGTCCCGCCTCGGCGAAACAGGCGGCCGCGACCAGCCCCACGTACCCCGAACCGATGACCAGCACCTGCATGACAGCCTCGCGCAAAGCATCCAGTGTATGAGCGTCTGACAATAACCGACAGTGCCGCGATGAAGCCGAACGCTCTGATGTCCTCCGCGCTTGCTATCATTCGGAGGACGGAGGCGGCATGGCAATTCTGATGGCACCCACGGGCAACGAGGTCAATCTGCTGGAGGTCATGCTCCATGCAGGGCCGGTCTCGAAGTCGGTGCTGGTGATTCTCGCGGTGTTCTCCCTGCTGAGTTGGGTCGTGATCATCCGCAAGGCGCTGCTCTACCACCGCAGCCGTGACGTCTCCGAGCAGTTCCGGGGTGCTTTCAAGCGCGCCAGCGACTGGCGCGAGTTGAAGCAGCAGGTGGAGAAATTCGCCCTGAGCCCCCTCGTGGGCCTTTTCGTGGCGGGCTATGGCGAGGTCACCTACCAGCTGCGCCAGGTGGGCCAGGATGGCCGCCCCCAGCTGCGCAGCATGGAGGCGGTGGAACGCAGCCTCCAGCGGGCCAGCGTGGTGGAGATGGGACGCCTCGAGCGATCCCTGGGTGGCCTGGCCACGGTGGCGGCGGTGAGCCCCTTCATCGGACTCTTCGGCACCGTGTGGGGCATCATCGACGCTTTCCGGGGCATCGGCGCCACAGGCAACGCCAACCTCGCCACCGTTGCGCCGGGCATCTCCGAGGCGTTGGTGGCCACAGCCATTGGCCTGGTGGCGGCGATCCCCGCCCTCATGGCCTACAACTTCTTCCAGGGCCAGTTGAAGCAGTTCCAGACGGAATTGGACGACTTCTCCCTTGAGTTCATTAGCCTCTCCGAGCGGAACTTCACCTGAACAAGCGCCGGTTGCCCCTCTCTCTCGACTGGGAGGACTGGTTCCAGCTCTGCTGCCCACCCTACGATCAGCCCGAGGCTCTGGACCGGTTCGAGTGCCGACTGCCACTGGCCACGGAGCGGGCCTTGTCCCTTTGCGAGGATCTGGGTGCCACCGCCACCTGGTTCTGCCTGGGAGATCAGGCGCGACGGCACCCAAATCTATTGCGGCGCATCGTTTCGGAAGGTCACGCCATCGGTCTGCACGGCCTGACGCACCGCCGGGCCTTCGAGATGGACCGCGCCACTTGGCAGGCCGGCCTGCGTGACGGCAAGGCCCTGCTGGAGGATCTGACAGGCCGTCCTGTCGTGGGTTACCGTGCCCCGGAATGGAGCCTGCGCGGCCTCGCCTCGGACTGGTGGCAGGACCTGCCCGACCTGGGCTTCCGGTACGATTCAAGCAGGGTGCCGCTGGCTGTCATCGGCCAGCCCGATTGGCCCACCCGACCCCATCGTTTCCCCAATGGGCTGTGGGAGCTGCCCCCGCCCGTGCTGTGGTCGGGTCCACCCCGGTCGCCGCTCTGGGGCTGGGGCTTGCGGGTGCTGCCGTTCAGCCTCATTCGCCGTGCGCTGGAAACCCTGGCATCGGAAGACGCCGGCACCCCTCTGGTGCTGCACCCCTGGGAGCTGGACGAGGGCCAACCGGACCTCCCCGGAGCCTCTTTCGGCCATCGCTTTGCCCACAGCGCGGGGTTGCGCGGATACGGGGACCACCTGCGGGATCTCTTTGCGGGGTTCCGCCTGACGAGCCTCGAAGCCTGGGTGGAGGCCCAATGAAGGGTGCCCCGATCATCTTTCTCGCGCCTTCCGAGGACAAGGCCACTGGAGGCGTCCGGGGCCGCCTTGTGGAGTCCCCCGCCCAGCGGTGGGTGCGGGAACGGCTGGTGGTTCTGGCCAAAACCGGTTCGCCGGAGGCGCTGAAGAAGGCCTTTGATGTGAAAGATCTGGCCCTGGACAAGGCGCGGACCGAGGCCAGGGCGCTGGTGGGGGCGGTGCCCTTGCTGCCCGCCCTGTCGCGCTACACGGGCGTCGCTTTCCAGGCCTTGAACGCGGCCACGCTGCCGCCCGAATCCTGGGCCCAGGTGTTCATCCTGTCCAACCTCCGTGGCCTGGTGCGCGGCGATGAGTCTGTGCCGCCCTACAAACTCAAGCTCAGCGCCATCCCGGGTCTGAAGGTCCATTGGCGGAGAGCGCTTGCCGAGCAGCTGGCCGCGATACCCGAGGGGCCCGTCTGGGAGCTGCTGCCTGGGGATTCCGCTGATCTGCTCAAGGATTGGACTCGCCCTCGCCACGAGGTGGAGATCTTTGATGCCCGGGGGAAGGCCGTCAGCCACTTCTCGAAGAAGTATCGGGGTCTTGTGGCCCGCTGGATCCTGATGCATCAGCAGGGAGATCCTCGCAAGGTGCTGAAGGGCCGCATCTCCGGGTGCCAATGGGCAGGTGCAGCCGAGAACGATCGGGGCGGCATGGTGCTCCGGCTGGTGGTGGAACCATGAGCGACGACTGCAATCGCACGCCCTTCTGGCAACGCCAGCCTCGGCTGCCCCTGGGGGTTCACCGCTTCCTGCAGGACCGCCTGGAGGCGGCGCTTCAAGATCCGGAAGCCCGCCAGACCCTGGTCTGGCCCACGATCCTGGGGGCGCCGGGGGTGCGGGAGGCCCATCCTGAGGGCATCCCTGAATCCGAATTGCTGAACCTGGCGGCCCGGATGCTGGGCGCCCTGGGTCACCACGATCCTGCGGCCGCTTGGCGGGTCCAACGCGTGACTTGGCCGGATACGGCGGAAGGCGGATCTGGAGGCTGGCGCCCGGCACCGGCCTGGGGTGCCTTCGGCCCGCTGGTGAGCCTGCGCTGTGGCTGGCAGCTGGCAGCGCTCACGCCGCTGCCCCTGGGGGACCGGTATCCCTTGGCCTGCGGGGTGTCCCTCTTCAACCACGGCCTCTACCATGAGTGCCATGACGCGTTGGAACCGCTCTGGACCGCCGCAGAAGGCGACCTGAAGGACCAGATCCAGGGCCTCATCCTTCTGGCAGGTGGCTACCACCACCTCCAATTGCACAACCTGCCTGGCATGGTGGCCCTATGGGAAGAGGCCCTTGGCCGCCTGGAGCCCTGTGAAGGCCGGGTCGCGACGCCCTGGGGTGAGGTGCGAATTCAGACCTCGCTGGACCTGACAGCGCAGAGACTGGACCATGGGAAGCGTATGACCGACCGCGCGGATCTTTCGCCCCTCTGGGCCCTGGACCGCCCCACCTGGGAGCTGGCATGAGTGCAACAGCCGATCTGCTGGTGCTGGGGGCCGGGATCGCCGGGTGTTCGGCGGCCCTGCGGGCAGCGGATCTGGGTGCCTCCGTGCTGCTCGTGGCCAAGGATGAGCTGGGTGGCACCAACACGGCCTGGGCCCAAGGCGGCATCATCGGTCTGGCCCCACCTGAGGAGGGTGATTCTCCGGAACTGTTGGCCTCGGATATCGAAGGGGCGGGGGCGGGCCTGTGCCGGACCGAAGCCGTGAGCCTGCTGGCGGAGGAGGGGCCGAAGCTCTGCCGCAGCTTCCTCTGGGAGCGGCTAGGCGTGCCTTTCGACCTGGGGGCGAACGGGACACCCGATCCCACGGCCGAAGCCGCGCACAGCGCGCGGCGCATCTACCATGCGAAGGACGCCACCGGATTGGCGATCCAGACGGCCCTTAGCCAAGCCGTGCGGAGGCATCCGAACATCTGCGTACGGGAGGGCCTCTGCCTGGTGGATCTCATCACCAGCCCGCACCACTGTGTCAGTCCAGTGCGCGTCTACGAACCCATCCGTGTCCATGGCGCCTACCTCTTTGACCCTGCCACCGGAGAAGTGGAGGGTGCACTGGCCCGGCGGACCCTGCTGGCCACGGGTGGCCTGGGGTATCTGTATCTCCACACCACCAATCCCCCCAGTGCGACCGGCGATGGGCTGGCCGCCGCCTACCGCGCCAGCGCCCGCATCGTGAACTGCGAGTACGTGCAGTTCCATCCCACGGCGCTGTATGTGCCAGGCAAGCCCCGGACCCTGTTGACCGAGGCCCTCCGTGGCGAAGGTGCCCGGCTGGTGAATCGGAAGGGCGAACGGTTCATGGCGAAGTACGCGCCGGAGCATCTGGAACTGGCGCCCCGCGATGTGGTGAGTCGAGCCATCTTCCAGGAGATGGCGGCCAGCGGCGAGGCGTGCGTGTATCTCGATCTGGCCCCGGTGGCGGCGAAACTCGATCTGGACTCCCATTTCCCCACGGTGCTGGCGGCCTGCCGTGCCGAGGGCATCGATCCGCACCGGCAGCCCATCCCCGTGGTGCCCGCGGCCCATTACTTCTGCGGCGGCGTACTGGTGGATCTCGACGGACGGACCAGCCTGCCGGGGCTTTATGCGGCTGGCGAAGTCGCCTGCACGGGCCTGCACGGCGCGAACCGGTTGGCTTCCACCAGCCTGCTTGAGGGCCTGCTGTGGGGCTTCCGCGGTGCCGAGGCCGCCGTGAAGGAGCTGCCCGGAGCGATGCTTCCGGACCCCGGTGACCTGGCCACTTGGCGCATGCCGGTGGAACCGCAGGACACGGATCCCCTGCTCATTGATCAGGACTGGGGACTCATCCGCAGCACCCTGTGGAACTATGCCGGCATCGTTCGCACCGGCGCCCGGCTGGAGCGCGCAAAGGCGGACCTCCACTACCTGGCTCACCGCATCGAGCGCTTCTACCATGAGGCCTCCCTTAGCCGTGAACTCCTGGAATTGCGCAGCGGCATCCTCTGCGCCCGCCTCATCCTGAACGCCGCCCTGCAGAACCCGGAAAGCCGCGGCTGCCACTATCGGGTGGACTGATCTGCCAGCCGAACCCCCAGGGCGGCCCTGCGAACCCATTGGAGTGATGATGCGACGATTCACGGCTTGGCTCCTGCTCGTTCCCGCCCTTCTCTTCGGGCAATCCGCACCCCTGGACGACGGACGGCTTGATCCTGCCTGGTTCGCCCCGGCAGCGGTCCTCCAGCCCTCGAAAGCGCTCGGATTCCAATGGCTGAAGCCCGGCCTCGACCTCCGTGGGCGGACGCTCCGGGTCAACGTCTGGGAACCGCCTGCCTGGCTTCTGGGCAGGCGAACCACGAAGGATCAGCTGTTCCTGGGGCGTCTCGAGCGCACCCTGGTGCCCGAGTTGGCGAAGGGCCTCCAGCGTGGGCTCAAGGGCGCGATCCCCGTCTCCCTCGCGGATGGGGACGTGATCCTCGTGGGTCGGGTCGTGGACGCGGTGGGAGAGGCCGATGACGCGCTGTTTTCAGGTGCGGCAAGCCTGTCCTTCGACCTGAAGCTGGTGGATGGCGATACGGGAGAATTGCTGGGTGCCTTCCATGACACGCTCAAGGGGCTGAACGCCGATATCCTCTCCAGCCAGTACGCCAGCTGGTGCGAGAATTTGGGACGGGTCCTGGCGCCCGTGTCTGCGCCCGCAACCACCGCGAAGCCGGCCCCGATTCCGCCACCCGTCTTCGATCTGGAAGGGGCCCTGCGCCGCATCGAAGGGCTCAAGCGCGACGGCCTCCTCAGCGAAGAGGAATGCCAGGCACTGAGGAAGAAGGCTGTCGATAAGGCGAAGTGATTCAGATGGGCCAGGGCCCCGCGCCTTCCCGCACCAGGAGCGGCCCCTCCTCGCTGAGATCCACGATGGTGCTGGGAACGCCCAGGGGCTGGCCGCAGTCCACCACGAGGTCCAGGGCGTGGCCCTGTTCCTCTTCGATTTCCCAGGCGGTATTCAGCACGGGCTGATCCGGCAGCGTGGCGCTGGTCGTGATGATGGGCTCGCCCAGTAGGGACACCAGTGCCTGGCAGAATGGGTGATCAGGGATGCGAAGGCCCACGACCTGCTTGTTCTGGAGGTAGCGCGGCACTTCGCGACTGGCGGGAAGGAGCACCGTGTAGGGCCCCGGCAGCATCTGCTTCAGGAGGCGAAAGGTGGGCGTGTCCAGGTGGCGGGTGTAGCGGCAGAACATCTCCATGTCGGAGCACAGGATCGACATGGGTTTCTTGGGGTCGCGGCCCTTGATCTGCTGGACGCGATCGACGGCCTTCTTGCGCGACGCCAGGCAGCCCAGGCCGAAGAGCGTATCGGTGGGATAGGCGATGACCCCATCGCGCCGCAACAGTTCGGCGATGCGCTCGAGGTGACGCATCTGGGGCGTCTCTGGATGGAGGGTGAGGATCATGGCGTATCCAGAGCTTCCCAGCGGGCCCGGCCGGCAGAAGGATGCTCCTGGGGCCGCTGGAAGAACCGTTCCGCCAGGGCTGGATCCATCTCTGCGGGAATGCCGCTTCGCTTCGCCTGGAGGGCCAGCAGGGCCATGGCCGTGAGGCTATCGGTGATCTCTCCGGTCATGACTCGGCGAAGACAGTCCTGGAAAGGCTCGCGGTGGACCATCAGTTCTTCGTCGTCCTCCGCATGGGTGCCTTCGGTGGCGTCAAGGCCGGTGGCGAGGAAGAGAAAGGCCTCCTCCTCGGTGGAGGAATTGCTGGGGTGGAAGAAACACAGCGGCTCCCAGGTCCGTGCCGTGAGACCGGCCTCTTCGGCCAGCTCCCGGCGCATGGCCTCAAAAGGGCTTTCGCACGCCTCGCCACCCCCCTCCGGGATTTCCCAGGAGTAGGCCTCCAAGGGGTAGCGCCATTGACCCACCAGCACCACACGATCCTGATCGTCCAGGGCCAGCACACCGCAGGCGGTGCGCTGGAAGCCGCAGACGGCATAGCGACCCACGGCGCCCTTTCGATGCTGGAAGCGATCCTCGCGAAGGCGGATCCAGGGCGAGTCGTAGACGAACCGTCGGTCGAGAACAGTGTAGGGATCCGGATGCTCGGGGCAGGGCAGGGGCGTCAAGTCCATGCCTTGAACATAGCAAAACGCCCGCACGAGAGCGCAAGGAACCAACAGCAAAGGCCCGGCTTGGCCGGGCCTTTGCGTGGGGGTCCGGGGGTATGCGCGAAGCGCGGAACCCCTGGAGAGGACTAGCGACGGAGGCCGAGGCGCTCGATCAGGACGGCATAACGCTCTTTGCTCTTGCGCTTGAGGTAGTCGAGCAGGCGGCGGCGCTGGCCAACCATGATCATGAGACCACGGCGGCTGTGGTAGTCCTTGGTGTGGGTCTTGAAGTGCTCGGTGAGGTCATTGATGCGCTTGGTGAGGATCGCGACCTGCACTTCGGGCGAACCCGTGTCCGACTCATGCTGCTTGTAGTCGTCGATGATGATCTTCTTCTGCTCAACATTCAGGGCCATGGTGGCTCCTTTTCGGGGGTGTCGCCCGTCACCCATCCCTCAGTCCCGTACCGAAGGGGGGTCGAACCTGGAAAAGGCCAGGTGCCTTTATCAATGAAGTCTTGTACGACTCACCATTTTTTTGCCGGCAACGCCGGCGAAAAAATGGTGCGGATAGAGGGACTCGAACCCCCACGTCTTGTGAACACTAGCACCTGAAGCTAGCGCGTCTACCAATTCCGCCATATCCGCTTGAAAGAGCATTCCGGGCCCCGCAGGTTCCGGACGTACCGAACACAAAGCCTAGCTTGATCTGCGTCCCGAGGCAACCACGATTCTCACCACTCGCGGTAGGGAATGCCGTTCATGCCCGTGCCCTGGGAGAGGCTGTAGACATCGTAGACATGGGTCCCGCCCCAGCTGGTGCTGTTGGCATCATCGTTGGTGTTCCGCAATCCCCACTCGGCCTTGCCGGTGAGGGGATCCACGGGGATGCGACGAAGAAATCGGATCTTGCGGCTGGCAGAACCCGTCGCGGGGGCGCCCTCCACAAGGAGTTCGAGGCTTTCCGGATAGAAGTTGGCGTCGGCAGGCGGGGCCTTGATTTTCTGCTGCTCAGCCTGCTTCTTGTAGTCATCGATGGCGCTTCGCATCTCGCGCAGGGAACGCCGGAGTTCCAGCTCCTGTTGGCGCTTGAGTCCGTTGCGGGCCAGGGGAACCACCGCAGAGGCCAGAATCATCAGCACGGTGGCTGTGACCACCAGTTCCAACAGGGTGAACCCGCCTTGACGCTTCACTGCACCGTCACGAGGGCGTTGGACCAACGTCCGGAGATGGGGGCGGTGCCCACAAGGAACTGCCCGCTTTGAATAAGGACTGGGGCATTGCCGGCCGTGAGACCTTCCAGTTCCAGAGTGGCGAAGGGACCGCTGTCCAGGCCTGCTGGATTGCGCTTGAAGATCAGCTTCAAGACCCCATCCTTGCCGGGGAACTGTTCAAGGCTGCCCGACTCGCCGGTGATGAACTCCCCTGGGGTGACGGACTGAAGGCGGAGCCCTGGCGGCAGGCGCAGTTCGAGTGTTCCAGAACTGAGGCCCTTGCCCCCGCTCACGCTGAGGTTGATGCGGACACGCTCTCCAGCCTTGATCTCCGCCGCCACGGGCGACATGAAGAACACCAGATCCGAAGCGGCAGGGGGCGGTTCCGGAGCCGTGCCGGGCTTCTTGTCCTGGATGGCTTCGGAGGGTGGAACCACGGGGGGGACCGGGGCCGCCGTTCCTGGACTGGCGCTTGTCCCAGGCTTGGCCGGAGAGGCCGGTGGCGCAGTGGGAGTGGCGGGTGGTACGGCGGCCGGCGGGGTGGCCTTTACCGGTTTGGGGGTGAAGGGACCCGACTTGGAAGCGGCATCCTCCGGGTTGAAGGGAGCCAGGTCCTGATCCGAAAGCACGGGCTTGCGCACCAGGACCGCGCGGATGGTGAGGATCACATCCGTCTTGGCCTTGCTGTTGCGCGTGTTGCCAAGCAGCCGCCCGATGAACGGGATATCAGCCAGACCCCAGATCCCCTGGAGGCTCTTCTGCTCCTCATCCTTCAGCAGGCCGCCGAAGATGGCCGTTTCGCCATCATGCAGCCGGGCCGAGGTGATGATCTCCCGTTTCCCGAGGTCGGGGCGCCCCGGAGTCGAGCCAGACTTCAGGGTGGTGACGAGGCTGTTGATCTTGAGCGTGATTTCCCCGTTGTGATGGACGCGGGGCTCCACCTTGATCTTCACGCCGACGTCCTCGTAGGAGAACGAGGTCTGGCCAACGCCGCCCAGCAGCGAGGAGGCGCTGGCGGTGCTGGTGGTCCCGCTGGTCGGCAGGGAGAGCTGGCTCTGGGTGGTGGAGATCTTTTCGCCGATGTTCACCTCGCCGGTCTCCCCTGAGACCACGCGGACGTTGGGGCTGGCCACCAGGCGGGCGTCGCCGTTGCTCTTTAGGAAATCCAGCGCGAGGTTGGGGAACAAGACGCGAATGTCGGCGGTGGTGATTCGAGTGAAGCCGGAATTGGTATTCAGGCCGGACGTGTTGTTCACCGTGGTGGCGCCCATGCGGTAGGTGCCCGAGGTATCGGAGGCATTGATGACCGGAAGCAGACCCGCCTGTTCCAGGCTGTTCTCCGTCACTTCCATGAGCTCGAGGTAGACCATGACCTCGGCCTTGGCCTTGTCCAGGTTGCGGATCACCTGATCGACGATGGCCAGTTCCAGCGGCTTGGCCTTCACGATGATGGCGTTGATGCGCTTGTCGGTGAATACGCGGAGCTGCGGGTTGATGGTGGTGAGGATGGACCGCACCGGATCCGGCTCGGCGAAGGACAGGTAGTAGGTTTTGATGATCTGGTTTTCGTACAGTTCCCGGTTCTGTGGCGTGGCCTTGAAGACCATGATGGTGTTCGTGTCGATCACCTTGAAGAACAGGTCGTTCTGGAGCATCAGCGTGTCCAGCACCCGCTGGAACGGCAGGCCGCGCAGATCGATGGAGACGCTCTGATCCTGGAAGGAGCTGTGGGGGATGATGTTCACGCCGGAGGCGCGGCTGAGGGTCGCGAGGATCTCCCGCAAGCTGGTCCTGCGGCTGAAGTTCAGATCGATGCCTTCGAGGGATCTCGGGTTGAGCTGGACGGCGTTCACGGAGTCGGCTTTGACCTTCATGACCTCTAGATCATCCACGGACTCGGCCTCGGCCTTTTCCCGGGCGGCCTTCTGCTCAAGCCGGATCAGCCAGTCCTGGGCGATCTGGTTATCGGGATCCAGCACGATGGCCTTGCGGACCTCGGTGAGCACCGTGTCGCTGAAGCCCCGCTGGTCGGCCTGGCGGGCAAGCGAGAGGTGCAACTCCGCAGCCCGCTGGGAGGCGCGCTTGATGCCGATCCTGGCCTTCGTGTTGGTGGGATCGCCGCGGAGGACCGTCCGGTACTCGACCACGGCGTCGTCGAAGCGCCCCTCGTCGAAGGCCTTATTGGCCCGGTGCAGGCTGCAGCCGAGGGTCAGCAGCAGGACCACGGCGGCCATCAGGGGTTTGCGAAGCGGTGCGAAGGAGAGGATCGGCATCGGGGGCATCCTTCGGATCAGAATTGGTTCACGGGCGCGCCACCGGAGGCTTCGCGGGCCTCCAGGACCATCCGTAAGTCCGGATACTTCGTGTTCTGGAATTCGGCGCGGGTATCGAGAATGGACATGAGCTTCCATCGTTCCTTCAGAACCGTCCCCTGGATGAGGGTGATGGGCTCCTCACCCTTCATGAACGCGCCCACGGTGCCCGAAGGACTGCCCTTGAAGAATCCAAGGTAGCGGAGATCCTGGGGCCGGCCTGAGAACTCGGCGGCCTTCTCCTGGGCGAGACGCTG
>JAVBYJ010000084.1 GCA_030824075.1 Geothrix sp. | reverse complement strand
ACCAAGGCCCGTCGATCCAAGCCCGAACTCGAGGACATGAAGAAGCAGTTGATGAGCGCCTTGCAGGACAAGGGCTCCTTGAGCAGCTTCGAGGCCCAGGTCGCCCTGGATCTCAAGGAATGCGATTGGGCGCCCGCCACCCTCCGCCGGTTGTTCACGGAACTGGAGGAGGCCAAGCTCATCTCCAAAAACGGGCAGAAGCGCGGCACCCGGTATGTCTGGAAGGGCATCGTCAACACCCCCCAGTCCACCCCCATCGTGAAACTGGTGAAGGCTGAAAGCGAAGAAGGCTGAGCCTTCTTTCCACGACCGCTCCGGCTGACGGCTCCTTCGGGAGCCGTCGCTTTTCCGGACAGGTGGGTGGACGCACCCCTGCCACACTTCACGCATGGACTGGTTCATTGGGGATTTCAATCACCCTGCGTACTTCACCATCTACGCGGATAAAGAGGTGGAAGCCGGCGTCGAAGGCCCCGCCCTCGCCGGCCTGCTGAACCTTCCGCCCGGAAGCCGGGTGCTCGATCTTCCCTGTGGCTGGGGGCGGCTCCATCCCCACTTGCGAGAGCTGGGTCATGAGGTGTTCGGGGGCGACCTGAGCCCCTTGAACTTGAAGCGCCATCAGCTCGAGCATCCTGCCCCCCTGGTGCGGATGGATTTCCGCGCCCTGCCCTTCCGTTCAGCCTCGGCGGATGGGGTCTTCTGCGCCTTCACCAGCTGGGGGTACTTCGCCAGCGATGAGGAGAACCTCCTTCAGCTGCTTGAATTCGCCCGGGTACTCCGGAGCGGAGGAGTGCTCCTTCTGGATTTGGCGGGCCGGGAGTCCCTGCGCGCCGCCTTGTCCGATGTGGAAGGTTACTGGCTGGACTTTCCCAAGGAGGGCTATCAGGAACGAGCCACCTGGGACCGGGCCAAGCGCCGCATCCGCACGGAACGGCGCTGTCAGGGGCAGCGGTTCCGACACGATATCTGGATCCCTTCCGATGCGGAGGTGAGGGAATATCTCGCCGGAGCCGGGTTCCGGAGTATCGCGGCCTTTGGCGGGCTGGACGGGCGGCCCTGGGAACCCCAGGCCGAACGGTGGATCTACCGGGCGATCAAGCCGTGACCGTGCGCGTGGCCAGCAGGTAGGCACCGAAGCCAAGACCACACAACCCCAGGGCCAGGGGCAGGCCAAACGCCTGCACCAAAACCCCGCCCACCAAGGGGCCGATCATCAGGCCCACGGAATAGGCGAGGTTCAGGATGGAGAAGGCAGAAGCAAAACTCTGGCTGCCCTGCTGTTCCACCTGGTCAGCCACCGCCGGACTGCAGGGGCTCATGATGAAACTGGCCGTGCTGCCCAGCCCCATCATGGCCAGCACCACCATCCAGGTCTTCGGAAGCAGGGCCGGCAAGGGCAACAGCACCAGGGCCAGCACGAGGCCCATGCGAAGCACCTTCACCCGGCCAATGCGATCAGACAGCCGTCCCATCAGAGGCGACGTGAAGGTGTGGGCCAAGGCCGCAGCCGCGAAGCAAAGTCCTATCTGAGATGGGCTGAGGGCCAGGCGGTGGTCCATGTCCAGGGGAAGGGTGGATTCGAGCAGGCCCCAAAACCCTGACCCCAGCGCCATGGCACCCGCGAAGATCCGGATCACCGGATTTGACAGCAACTGTCCAAAAGGAAGACGCGGCGCCCGCTGCGGTTCCGTCGCTGGAAGCAGGAATGCCCGGCCCGCCGCGTCCACGGCCACCAGTCCGGCCCCGAGGAGGAAGGGTGCTGAGGCTCCAGCGTGTTGATCGAGAAAACCCGAGAGCGGCGGGCCGATGAGCACACCGAGGTTCGCCGCGGCGAAGGCCATCCCCATGGCCCGGCCCCGCGATTCCGAGGGGAAGTGATCGGCCAGCAGGGCCATGCCCGGCAGCCAGGTGGCCGCCCCCGCGATGCCCTGGAGAAACCGGGCCAGCACCAGCAGCCAGTACTGCTTCGATACCGCGAAGACCAGCGTGGTCACGCCGAGTCCCGCGAGTCCCCAGAGCATGGGGGCCCTGCGGCCGTACCGATCCGTCAGGACCGCCACCGGGAAGGTCGCCAGCAGCAGGGCCACCGCATAGCTTCCGAACAGGATCCCCACTTTCATGGGATTCAGGTCCAGGTCCCTGGCGTAGCGCGGCAGCAGCGGCACCAGCAGGTAGTAGAGGAGCATGTCCACATGGAAGGCGAGGGCCGTCACGAACAGGGCGGCGGTCTGGGGGGAAGGGCGGCGCATGGTCCATGGAACCACGCGCCGCCCCCCTCGAACACTCGGACGAGTCGATCTATCCCCGGGCCATTTCGACCTTGGGATAGGCCGCACCGAAACCGCAGGCCTCAAAGGACCGCTGGCTCGCGGTCCCCGGGGCCGTAGACGCACAGGCCAGGTCACAGCCCCGGTCCCGAGCGAAGGCAAGACGGGCCCGGATGAGCGCCTTCTGCAGACCGCGGCCCCGGTAGCGCGGGAGCACGCCATCGCCCGACAGCAGGGCCACGCCATCCACCAGCCCCAGCATGCCGCCACCGGCAGGTTGATCCTCCACGAAGGCCAGGAACCCCCAGGCACCGGTCACCTCGAGGGAGACCTCAAAGGGCGGCGCCAGATCACGCCAGTCGTCCTGCTCCATGAAACCCGCGCAGGTGATCTGGTTGTAACGGCCGGCCTCGTGGGGCATCGCAATCCGGATCTGCCAGGACGGGGGGGCCCCATCCACCTCGGCCAGGGACCGGACCCACAGCTGCTGGAACTGATGCAGACGATAGCCCCGGGTGGCCAGCAGAGGCCATAGAGCGGGATCGGCGCCGGGACTCAGTTCCAGCACGGTGGGCGCTCCCAGGAAGGTTTCTATGGCGGAGAGATCAGCCTCGGACACTGCTTCCAGCAGACCCAGGGCCTGGTTGAGGGGATGAGCCTCCCCCCGGTGGTGGGCGAAGCCGCCGCCCACGGCAAGGCTGCGGCCGCCGGCGGCCTGGTTGAAACGTTCATTCTGAAGGGCCTGGGCACGTTCAAGACGGTGCACCAGGGCTAAAAAGGCCTGTGACATGGGAAACTCCAGAAGAGATGGCTAGGCTGACCGCAACCTCGCGGTCCATCGGAAGGGCGCCCACAGATCAGCCGAGGCGCAGGGCCCTCGCGCCAAGTCCAGGCGTCTCGTGGCGATGATGGCGGAAGAAAGTCAGAGGCCTACTCGGAGAGGAGTAGACAGCCTAGCCCATTCCCACCCGAAGCGAAAAGCACGGCCCCCTTGCGGAGGCCGTGGTGGACCGGTAAGCCGGGTTCTGTCGTGGGGCGTCATTCCTCTGGGATGGATGTCACCACCCACCTCGTGCGACCTACCCGCCGGCTCGGTCGGGTCAACCCTCACCGCTTGCGCGGTACGCCGGCTTATTTGGTCTTGCTCCCTGGGGGGTTTGCCGTGCCCGTCCTGTTGCCAGTCCGGCGGTGGGCTCTTACCCCACCGTTTCACCCTTGCCTGATCCGTCCCGTGTTTCCACGGACCGGCCATCGGCGGTTTGTTCTCTGTTGCACTTTCCGTCGGGTCACCCCGCCCTGGTGTTACCAGGCCCAGTACCCTGCGGAGCCCGGACTTTCCTCTGCCCTTGCGGACAGCGACGCCCTGATCCACAGGTCCACGGTATCACCTCAGCGCGAACTTCAGGGTCAGGCGAAAACGCGCGGTCACTGGCCGCCCATCCATCCGCGCGGGTTCGAAACGCCACTGGCGCGCCGCCTGCTTGGCCACCTCATGGAAGACCGGGTGGCCCTCCAGCACCTGGATCTGGATCGGTTGCCCCCCCTCGTCCACCGTCATCATCAGCACCACCGGACCCTGGATCCGGGCCCTGCGGGCGAAGTCGGGATACAGGGGCTCCACCCGACGGAGCACGGCGAGCCCGGTGGCGGAGTAGTCGTGGACGGTGGGACTGGACCCGGCTGTTGAAGGAGCGGGCCCAATGGAGGGTGCCGCGGGACCGGACGGTGCCGGCCCCGCCACCGGAAGGTCCCCAGGGTGATTCCCTGTGGGAAGTCCCTCTGCAGGCACCTCTGGATCCGGACGAGGCACGATCACGGCGTGGGAGCCCGGGGTCGTCATGCCGCCACTGGAACCAGGCGGGGGGGGCGATGGTCGTTCGACCAGTCGTGGCGTCGGCTGTCCAATAAACTCGACGATCCGCTCGGGTCTCGTGGGCTGGATGTGGACCAGGACCACGGGGGGCGCGAAGGACACGAAAGCCAAGGCCGCCCCTCCCAGCAGGAGGTAGACCACCGCGGACAGGGCAGCCGTGCGCACATGATCGATAGGCGGCGCGGAAGCCGCGATGGCACAGGGTTGGAGGGTGGGCGGCAGGTCCTCAAAGACGGGCCCCTGGCCGCGCGGGAACGCGACATGACGCATGGAATCTCCTGTGGGTGGCGCCCGTGGCCTCCCGCAGTCCGGCATCCATCAAGGGATGGAGGCTGGTTGGTGGCGGTCCCGGGCCCTGGATCACACACCGTCTGGAGGGGGTCCAAAGATCGCTTGGAACAGGTATCGGCGGCGCCAGCCGCCTGTCAAGCCCGAGCAGGTGAATTGGAATCAGAGATATGTCACGAATATCTCACGCGATCAGGCCGGCGGCAGCGGCATCACCCAGCCTTCCCGCTGCAGATCTTCCAGGAGGGACCATGAGGCGCGGTAAGGGTCCCCGGTGGATCCGCACAGCACCTCCTCCCGCAGCCTCACCTGGTAAGGAACGAGATCCGGGTGGAAGGCTCCTGCCAGATCTGCGCCCTCCTGGAACAGCCTCAGCAATAGCGCTTCTGGATGAGGGTGGCCAATGGCGATGGCGCACAGGGCCATCCCCCCGGCGCCCTCCGTGGCGCCTACCGCGAGCAGCCGATCCCGGAATGTGTCCACCAGGGCCGGATCAGCCCCCAAACCAAGGCAGCGGATCGGAGACAGGTCCGTGAGCTGGTCTGCTGAAAGGCTGTCCTGCAGCAAGGGACAAGCTGGACGATGGCCCTCATAGGGCAGCCAGGGAAGGAACGCCTCGTGGTGTGGGTCATCTCTCACCCAAGCGTGGAGGAGACGAAGGTTTTGATTGTGTCGCCCTCCGCCGACTTCCGGTCCGATCCAGATCAAACGCTGGACGGGAGCGGGCGGGCGCTCCACGGAACGGAAGGCATGGCCCCAAAGCCCCGGTTCCACGGGGAGTTCAAGCCCAAGCCCCGCCAGGAATCCAGGTAGCCCCGGGTAGGGCGAGGGCAGTCTGAGTTGCGCCCCCTCGGGGGAGATGCGCATATCCATCCCAGGAAAACAGGCTGTGAGCGGGCTCTCCTTCAGCAGCTCCAGCAGGGCAAGGCGATGGCTCTCAGTCCTGAGGGACTCAGGAAGCCGAAGCTCCCATATTCGACCAGCCGCATCACAGGTACACGATTCCAGCGCAGAGGGCTCCGGACCATTCAGCGCATCCTGGCCCAGGAGCAGCAACCGAACCCCCCCATCAGGATCACGGCGGCCCAAGGGAGGAAGGTTCTCGATCATTCCCGCCAGCCGTGGACGACGCTGGGCGCGGGCCCAGGCGATGCGGTTCCAGGTCAGATCCGCATCGATTGGCATGGTCAGCAAACCTGGCAGTTCCCCGGAAGTCACCTGACTGTAGGCATCGGCCCGCCGAATTTCTTGATGACGCGCGAGAATGTCCCAGACCTCGTCGATGTTTTTCTGGCTGATTCGAGCCAGATCCTCTCCGACTTCCGCAAGGTGGCCCCCCAGGCGGGACAGGCGCTCCCGTTCCGGCGTGATCTTGGCTTCCACCCCCCATTGGCGGCCATGGGCGGCTTCCAGCGCCATGGCCCGTTCCGCGACCTCATGGAGGGACAACTCGGCACGCTCGGAGGCCTGGCGGACCTGATCCACCTGGTCCAGGTGGGTATCCAGGGCGCGCTCCAGATCATGGCCCTGCTGATCCAGGTGCCCGGACGCCCGCAGCAACTCATGAACGCCAGAAAGAAGACGCTGTGCGACTTCCTGGAGATCCCAAAGGCCGGCGGTCTCACGCTCCAACCCTTGCTGGTACTGATCCAGCGTCCGTGCCATCTCGGAGGCACCCTCGGCGGTCTGATCCGCCAGGGAGCGCAGGCGGCTGCCGATTGCTGCCATCCCTGCGCTTCCCCCGCCCTGCTGGGCGAGAATCGCGGCATTGACCGCCAGCAGGCCAGTCTGCTGCGCCACCTGATCGAGCCCCTTCATGGATCCCTGGGCCCCGACGAACGAGCGGATGCGCGCTTGGGCCTCCTCCCGGAAACCCTCGATGCGGCGAGCCAGCGCCTCGGTCTGGTCCCGCACCCCGTCCGTGGACTGCCGGAACCGGCGCAACCATTCCATGCGAGTCTGGTTTTCGTCCACCAGGCGGGGGGTATGCGCCACAAGCCCCTTCACCGCCAGGGCCAGCCGCGCCCCCTGACGAAGCCCCGCATCGGCCAGGAGCCCCAAGGCATCCTCCTCACGGCGCATTCGGGGAAAGGAATCCTGAAGCTCCTCCAGCAGGTTCTCGAACTGATCGAGCCCCGCCTGAACCTGGCCAAGGGTGGCCCGGAAGGCCTGGCCCTGAAGCCGATGCTGATCTGCTCGCAGGCGGTGATTCAGCTCGAGCTGGTCCAGCCTGAGGGTGTCCTCAAGGGTGGTTTTCAGATCCCGCCCCAAAGCCTCCAGCCGGGCCCCTCCCTGGAGGCGGATCTCCACATCCGCCGCGTGGTGGCGCTGGATGGCGTCCAGCAGAGCATCCAGGTCCCGCCATTCACGCGTCATGGCCTGTCGCAGCGCTTCGAGGTCCGCACGACCGCCCTGCGAGTCGTCGATCACCGCATTCAAGGCCGCCACCACGTGGCGATCCTCCTCCCGAAGCCCTTCGGGCGGCACCATCGGCCGCCGCTCACCTTGGAGGGTCCGCTGGACCCAGTCCAAAAGGGAACCATCCTGAGCCAGGCCTCGATGCCAGTCCCACCATCCAAGACCCACCCGCAGGAGCCCCGCGGTGGCCATGATCAGGAGTGCTCCTTCGATGGGTTTGAGTGCCTTGGCATGGCCGAACAGAAGGTAGGCCACGGCCCCGAGACAGAGAAGGACGATCAGGTCCAGCGCGATCCTGGATCCCGCCACCCACTTCCATACGGACTTGTCCGGCCCCATATCCTTTACCTCAGCCATGGGATCCCATCGGCCGGCCAGAGCCGGGAGGCAAGAATCAGTGCAGGGAAAGCCTCACACCGTGCGCCAAAGCACGTCGTAGCTCCGCAGCCCCCCCCCCAGTTCCTGAAGCAGCCTGGCCCGCAGAAGGGCCGTGACCGCCGTCTGTGCTTCGTCAGCGGGGTCCACCCTTGGTGCCACCTCCGCCCCCCCGGCTCTCAGACGGCGGAGGTGCTCCCGGCTGCCCTGGGGCAGGGCCTCCACCGGGTCTACGGGGGTACAGGCCGAGCAGCACCACCCTTCCTCGGGGCTGAGCAGGACGAGGGGTGCGGTCCCCTCCCCGCATCGGCCACAGACACGTGGATGGGGCAGCAACCCCATGCAGTGGAGCAGCCAGTGCTCGGCGTAAGCCAGGATGCCCAGGGCATTGTCAGGGTCGGCCTTGAGGGCCCGTCCACAGGCGCTGAGCAGGCGGTAGAGGCGATCGTCCTCCACGCCTTCCCGGGCGATGCGATCGAACAGATCGGCCAGGCAGGCCATCACCAAGCTGGATTCCAGATGCCCCAGCGTAAGGGGGCTGAAGGCCAGTTCGCAGCGTGTGACCCGCTTCAGTTCAGTCTGCTCTTTCCCGAAAAAGCTCACCCGCACCATGCCCAGGGGTTCGAAGGCTGCCACCCACTTCGCCGTGGGCTTTTTCACGCCCTTGGCCATGCCGGACAGCCGCTCCCCGTGCTCGGAGAGAAAGGACACCACCGCCCCACCCTCGGCGTAGGGCACAGCTTTCAAAACGATGGCCGCATGGGTCCGGATCACGCTTCCAGTCTGCCCGCATCCGGAGCGTCCAACAAAACCCGAGGCCGCGATGTGGGGTTTGGTTGAATGCCCTCAACCCCAACCCTCGAGCCGGGTCTCACGGGGTGCAGTGGGTGAACCACCCCTCCAAGGAGACATCCATGAGACCCATCATCTGGTCGGCCTTCATCCTGGCCCTCGCGACCCTTCCCATGGCAGCCCAGCCCAGACTTGGCCGTGACCTCCGCACTGAACGAATCGCCCGGGCCCTGAACTTGACCGATGCCCAGAGGGTCAGCATCCAGGGCATCCGTGAGAAACACCGGCCGGACCTGGTCCTCCGCCGCGATGCGGTTCGACAGGCCCAGGCAGCGCTGCGGACAGCCCTGCGGGATCCGGCCACCCCCGAACCCCAGCTCCGCACCCTGCACGACAGAGCCTCCGCCGCCCAGTTCGAAGTGATCCTGGCCCGGCGCTCCGTTCGCCAGGACGTCCAGGCGGTGCTTACCCCCGAGCAGAGGACCAAAGCCGTCGAGATGCGAGGCGTGGCGCAGGGCAAGGCGCGCGAACGCATGCGCCACTCGCGCATGGCCACAGGACTGGCCGGTTGATCCTGAACACACGCCGATAGACTGGGGGGATGCGCGCATCCCCCCTTTTCATGCTGCTCCTGTCTGGCTTGACCCTGTTCGGACAGGAGGAACCGCCCCGGACCTTTCGCCAGTGGCTGGACGGACAGGAGGTGGGCGGCTCCACCTCAGCGGTCCGGAAGGACGGCGGCGTCAGCGAAGTCCGTTCCCGCGAGTGGATGGTCCTGTCCCGCCTGGGCCATGAAATCCGGCAGGAGGTCAGCCAGACGGCACGCAAGGCACCGGAAGGGGATCTGACCTTTACCTGGCGTCTGCAACTTTCCTCGGAGCCCTTCGAGGGCCGGGCCGAATGGTCCCCTCGGGAACCGGGGTTCTTGTCCATCCAGCCCACCCACGGCCCCAAGGTCCGGAAGGCCGTTCCAACGAACGCGCTGCTCTGGCCCGAGGACCTGGAAACCCGGATGAAAGAGGCCGCGAGAACCTCTCAAACATTCCTGGCGACCACTTTTTCGTTCCCCGTCCAGCAATGGAGCACCATCCAGCTCGAACCCCAAGGCGCGGCCCCCCTGCCGGGCTACCCAGACGCCATCCGGTTTACCGGCCAGGAGCGTCAGGGCCTGGCCACCACCCCGATCGAAATCTGGATCTCACCCACCGCAGGAGAACTGCGCCACCGGACCGAACTCGGCGGCATGGATGTGCTCACCCAGCGTGCGGAACTGCCGGCGCCTGCGCAGGGGAAGGAACGCGCTCGGGGATTTTTCGAACGCACGCTGCAGAAGCTCCCTCCCCATCCCTTTCAGCTCTGGATACCGGACCTGACGCTGCGGGCAGACGGGGCCTCGCCGGACCTCCCGGAGGATGCCCATCAGATCCGCCTCCCGCAGGGACGATGGCGCCTGCTGGAAGCGGCCCGGCCCACCGCAACTGAAGCCGCCCAACCTCCAGTCACGGGTACACCCGGTCCCGAAGAGGCCCCCTACCTGGCCC
>JAVBYJ010000020.1 GCA_030824075.1 Geothrix sp. | reverse complement strand
TGGGGGGGAGTATCCCAGGAATGGTGCGTTCCGGCTTGGCCGCAGGCCCAGCGCACGGGCCCTTCGGGCCGTTTCAGGGAGGCAGAAAATACCCCGCTTGTCACACGGCCGCAACGTGGCCCCGTCCATCGTTGGAGAGGCAATCCAACCGACCTAGAGACGAGGCCCCGCCATGCGAAACAACCTTCTGACCGCTCTGTTCCTGCTCCTGCTGGGCGCATTCCTGCAGGCCCAGGATTTGAAAATCCACCACATCAACGTGGGACAAGGGGACTGCACCCTCATCGTGTCGCCCACCGGGCGGACGGTGCTGATCGATGCCGGGAACAACGGCCTCGGCACCTCCAAGGTGCTGCCCTACCTCCAAAGCCTCGGGGTGGCCACCCTGGACTACGTGGTGACGACCCATTACCACGCCGATCACATGGGGGGGTCGGACGAAGTGATCAACGGGATCACGGGCCTCCATGTGGGCATGGTCTACGACCGGGGCACGGTCCACACCGTGCCCACCACGGCCGTCTATACCTCCTATGTCCCCGCCGCGACCTCGGCGGTCGGCGGGCGTCAACCCCTGACCCCCGGACAGGTCATCGATCTGGGCGGCGGCGCGACCCTCACGTGCCTCGCCACCGACGGCTCGGTGCTGGGCACCGGGGTCGTTCCCTCCGCCACCAGCTCCGAGAACGATCTGAGCAATGCCTGGCTGCTCAGCTTCAACGAGTTCCGCTACTTCACCGGCGGGGACAGCGGGGGCGAAACGACCTATTACGCCGACCTCGAAACCCCGATCTCCCTGGTCGTCGGAAAGGTGGACGCCTTCAAGGTCAACCATCACGGGTCGAAGTATTCCACCAACCAGACCTTCCTGAACGCGCTCAACCCCACCTCGGCCGTGATCATGGTGGGCGACGGCAACACCTACGGCCATCCCGTCCAGACGGTCCTCGACCGGCTGGCCACCGCCAACTGCTACACCTACCTCACCGAGGCCGGGAACGGCGGCACCCTGGCGGCCGGTCGCGGGGCCGTCGCCAACGGGAACGTCGTCATCGCCACCACGGGCCATAACACCTACACCGTGTCCTACGGCAGCCAGACCGACAGCTATCCCCTGCACACCGTCGTGCCCACCGGCGTCGCGGTCAGCGTGAGCCCCGCCACGGCCGCCCTGGCGACCGGGGGAACGGCCCCATTCACCGCCACCGTCACCGGAACCACGACCACCTCCGTCACCTGGACCTGCACCGGGGGCACCATCAGCGCCGCCGGGCTCTACACCGCGCCCGCCACCGCCGGTACCTACACGGTGAAGGCCACCAGCGTGGCTGATGCCACCAAGAGCGCCTCGGCCACCGTCACCGTGACGGCTGCCGCGGCTGTGACCGTGGCCATCACCCCGGCCACCGCCACCCTGGCGACCGACGGGACCCAGGCCTTCAGCGCCACCGTGGGCAACACCACCAACACCGCCGTGACCTGGACCAGCACCGGGGGAGCGGTCACGGCCGCCGGGCTCTACACCGCGCCCGCCACCGCCGGCACCTACACGGTGACCGCCACCAGCGTGGCCGATGCCACCAAGAGCGCCTCGGCCACCGTCACCGTGACCGCCGCCACCGCCACCACCTTCACCGAAGTCGAGGCGAACAACACCCTCGCCACCGGCAACGTGGTCGGAACGACCGTCACCCAGATCGTCGGCTACTTCCCCAGCGCCTCGGACAACGATGACTATTTCGCCGTGACCCTGCTCGCGGGCCACACCCTCGTGGTGGACATGACGGGCCCCACGGCCTCCAGCCAGGACTACGACCTGTACCTCTACAGCAGCGCCGGGACCAAGCTGGCGTCCTCCCTCAAGACCGGCACCACCGAGCACGTGAGCTACAAGAACACCAACGTCGCCGCCGCCAAGACCATCTCCATCAAGGTCCACCGCAGCGCCAGCTACAGCTACGTCACCCCGTACACCCTGACGCTCAGCCGCTAAAGCTGATCCAACCCGAGCCAGGGCCGCCCTCGGGTGGCCCTGGTTTTTTCTTGGAGTCCCGGCGCTGGGGCGGGCGCTGCCGCCGGTCGAGCGAATTCATGGATATCCGTTCCATGGCCGATTTAACAGGAAATCCATCCCAAGCCGGACCTCTTCCTGGGGCCTCCCATGCATGACTCGGTCATCGACGAACTCCGGAAATTCGTGGCGCCCGAGTTCATCTTCGGTGCGAACGCGCGCCAACTTGCGGGGCGCTATGCCCGGAAGTTGGGCGGGCACCGGGTGCTGCTGGTCTCCGACCCGGGCGTGGCCGCCGCCGGGTGGACCGGGGAAATCACCGCCCTGCTGGAGGCGGACGGGTTGCAGGTGGTGCCCTTTCTCGGCGTCTCGGCCAATCCCCGCGACACCGAGGTGCTGGAGGGTTCCGAGCGCTTCCGCGACATGGCGTGCGATCTGATCGTCGCCGTGGGCGGCGGCAGCCCCATGGACTGCGCGAAGGGAATCGGCATCGTGGCGGCGAACGGGGGCTCCATCCTCGATTTCGAGGGGGTGGACCGGGTTCCCGCGCCCATGGCGCCCCTGATCTGCATCCCGACCACCGGGGGGACCTCCGCGGATGTCTCCCAGTTCGCCATCATCACGAACTCCCAGGAACGGGTGAAGATCGCCATCATCAGCAAGGCCGTGGTGCCCGACGTGGCGCTCATCGATCCCTGCACGCTGCTGACCATGGATGCCTACCTCACGGCCTGTACGGGCATGGACGCCCTGGTGCACGCCATCGAGGCCTTCGTGTCCAACGCGCACTCGCCGATCACGGACCTGCACGCCCTGGAAGCCATCCGTCTGGTCCACACCCACCTGCGCGCGTCCGCCGAGGCGCCCCAGAACCTGGACCTGCGCACCCAGATCATGCAGGCCAGCCTCCAGGCCGGACTGGCCTTTTCGAACGCCAGCCTGGGTGCCGTCCACGCCATGGCCCACAGCCTCGGCGGGTTCAAGGATCTGGCCCACGGGGAATGCAACGCCCTGCTTCTCCCCTTCGTCATGGACTACAACTTCTCCGCGGCCCCCGAGCGGTTCCGCCGGATCGGCGAAGCCATGGGCTGCGAGCTGCGCGGGCTCAACGACCGGGAATGCCGGGCGCGGTTGATGACGCATGTCCTGGACCTGCGCCGGGAGTGCGGCATCGACCAGGGACTCGCGGCCCGGGGGATCCATGCCTCCGATCTGGGGCGGCTGGCCCACAAGGCCATCCTCGATCCCTGCAATGCCACCAACCCCAAGCCGCCCAGCCAGGGGGACCTCCAGGCCCTCTATTCGGAAGCCATGTAGATGCGCGACCGGCGCGACTGGGCCCAGATGCGCGAAAGCATCATCGGACTGGGGACCGAGTCCTCCCGGCGGACCTACTATCCCGAACTCCAGAACCGCATCAGCCAGTTGGAGGAGGCGCGGGAGGATCTGCGACGTTCGGAGGCGAACCTCCGCACCCTGTTCGACAGCCTGCACGATGCCGTCCTGATCCACGACTGGGACGGCCGGGTGCTCGAAGTGAACGAGGCCATGCTGGCCATGTACGGCGTCACCCGGGACACCTTCCGTAACTTCTCCCTCGCGGACTACTCCGCCAACCCCGAGGCCAGCCAGTCCGGCCGGGCCTTCGTCGACCAACTGGCCCGGCTCCGCGCGGAAGGCTCCCTGGTCTTCGAGTGGCGGGCGAGGCAACCCCTCCTTCCCAACGGGGACTTCGATGTGGAAGTCTCGCTCCGGCGGGCCACCTGGTACGACCAGGAGGTGGTCGTGGCCGTGGTGCGGGATGTCTCCGAACGGAAGCGGCTGGAGGGCATGCTGCAGCAGTCCCAGAAGCTGGATGCCCTGGGACAGCTGGCGGGGGGCGTGGCGCACGACACCAACAACATGCTGGGCGTGATCATCGGGTACGCCGACCTGCTCATGGAGGGCCTGCCCGAGGGCACCAAGGCTCGCAGGGATCTGGAGCAGATCCGCAAGGCCGCGCTCCATTCGGCGGACCTCAACCGCCAGCTGCTGGGCTTCGCCCGCAAGCAGACCATCCAGCCGCGGCCGGCCGACCTGAACCAGGTGATCGAGGCCACTCAGAAGATGCTCCGGCGCCTGATCGGGGAGCAGCACACCCTGGCCTGGAAGCCGGCCACGAACCTCTGGCCCGTGTGCGTGGACCCTTCGCAGATGGACCAGATCCTCACCAACCTGGTGCTGAACGCCCGGGATGCCCTCGGCCCCAGCGGCACCATCACCCTGGAAACGGGTCATGTCACCGTGGACGAAGCCTTCCATCAGGTACACCCGGACGCGGACCTGGGCCAGTTCGTGGTGCTGCGGGTCACCGACACGGGCCACGGCATGAGCCCCCAGATCCAGGCGAGGATCTTCGAGCCCTTCTTCACCACCAAGGAAGTGGGCCGGGGCACGGGCCTCGGCCTGGCCATGGTGTACGGCATCGCCCGGCAGAACCGGGGCTTCGTCTCGGTCTACAGCACCCCGGGCCTGGGCACCACCTTCAGCTTCTACCTCCCGCGCCACCAGGGCGGGGGCCTTGCGACGGTGGCCCTTCCCGACCCCGATCCGCCGGGGGGCCACGAAACGGTGCTGCTCGTCGAGGATGAGCAGGCGCTGCTGGAACTGGGAACCAGGGTGCTGGAAGGAGCCGGCTACCAGGTCGTCCCCGTGGCCAATCCCCTCGAAGCGGTGGCGCAGATCCGGAGCGGCGGCCTGCCGTGCGCCCTGCTGGTCACCGACCTCGTCATGCCCGACCTGAACGGCATCGAGCTCTTCCAGCAGATCCATGCCCTCCGCCCCGACTTGCGGGTCCTGTTCGTGTCCGGGTACCCCTCGGGGACCCTGGACCTCGAATCCCAGTCCGCCCAGGGCCGGGCCTTCCTGCAAAAACCCTTCACCCGCGCAGGCCTGCTGCACAAGGTGCGGGAGATCCTGGACGCCTAGGAGGTCTAGGTGGGCCCGGGCGCTACATGTCCACGAGCCGGGGGTGGACTCGAAATCCTGGTACGCCATGCTGATCAGCTCGGTGTGCGCGAGATGCGTGCTTCGGTGATCCTCTGCCTGCATCTCTTTGGCGTCGGGAGTAGGGACTCCGGTACCAGGGTCAAGTGAATCATGGGTGGTTGAAGAGTCTTTCCCATTGGGCGACCACTTCGACCACCTCGCTCCAGGCTGGGGGCGTCCCGTAGAACATCTCCCGCCGCATGGCGTCGTAGTCCTGAGCCCAGGCGGTCATCCGGGCTTCATCGGGAACAAGGCAAATGGAGCCCCGGACCATGGTGTCGTAATCCACCCAGGTCTGTTTGAAGTAGACCCGGCGATGGGCCACCACCCGCTCGAACAGACCTGGGGAGGCCAAGGCCCGTTGGCCCACGCCTGCCTGGATCAACCGGGCCACATCGTAGTAGTGGCGTGCCAGTTTCTGGGCGCGGGGTTTGTCGGGAGGCCGGAAGGATTCCTCATGGAGCAGCATCGCCTTTTCAAGAAAGGTCCGTTCAGGTTCAAGAGCACGCAGCTTCACCGCAGGTTCATCGAATAGCTGCGGAAAGGCAGCCGCCACCTCAGACCGGACCGTCCCCTCGCGGGCTGGATCTATGTCGGATCGGGCCCCCAATTCGATCTTCACCCAGGGTCCCAAATATCCCGCCGTATCCGTGGCGAGGCGCGGGTAGCTGAAGAGGAGTGTCTGCTGGTCCTTGTCATCTGGATCCATGGCCAGTTCCCACGTGCGTCCTGTCGGAAGGGCGGCTTGAAAAGCCTTGCGCAATGCGGCCTGGATGGGGCCCCTCACGGCACGGCTACAGGCCGTTTTGAGAGCCTTCAGACGCTCTTTCCGGCTCTCGTTGCTGGGGGCCGACTCGGGATCCTTTTCACCGCCGAACCCCAACCAGCCCTTGTCCACCACCAGGTCAATGTCCTCTGAGAAGCGCTCGATGAGTTCCCAGACCTTGGAAAGGGAGGTGCCGCCTTTGAAGGTGAGGTGACCGCCGATCTCAGGGAGTAGGAAGAGCTGCTCCAGGGTCCAGCACACCCAGAAATCTTTCTCCACGGCCACGAATGCCAGCCCTTTGGCCGCGGCCGCCTGCTCCATGGCCAGACGTTGCGTTTTCAGATCCAGGGTCAGGAATCGCTGCATCTCAATCTTTCGCGAGATCTTGCAGGATCTTGGCAATCCAGGCAGGCGCGTAGCCCACATCCTGGCGGAGGCAGGCCTTGTCCTTGGGGGTGAGGCGATTCCGGAGCGTGGCCAAAGCCCCTTCATCCAGGTGGGCTTTCCCCAAGTGGCGCAGCGCCTGGATCACCAGGCCGCTGATCCTTCCAGCCGTGGCCATGTTCCGGGGCGTGGTCCGCCGCAGCACGATCTCCTGCGCACCCACCTTCAGCTTGCGCGAAGCACCATCCGTCAAGAATACGACCCGGGTAGGCACCTGCTCTGACAGGCCCATAAGGTTAGCGGCGTAAGCGCCTGAGGGTTGCAATCGCAGCGCCGACCCCTTCCCCTCCAGAGCCTTGCGAATGGCGTCCGACGTGGGCAGCAGGGGCCCGAGCATCGCGTGGACCTGGGGCCGGTCGTACAACCCACGGCCCAGGCGGCGAAGGAGCCCCTTGCTGACCAGACGCGAAAGGCCTTGGTCTATGGCATTTCGATTCGCAAGGTCCATGAAATCGGCGGGCTTGAACACCTTTCCAGGTTTCGATCGGCGCACGCGCCCCAGGATGGCCGCCTCGGTGGGGCCTGGCGCTGGAGTCGTTGCAGCCCGGGAGATCATGTCAGAAAAACTACCCTGTTTTTCTGACAGACGCAAAGCCAAAAAGTGCATAGAGCTTGGCCCACCTTGATCCAGGTTCGTCATCCCCATCCATCCCCGGCTAAAGGGGTCTTTGCCTTGTGCCTTGTGCCTGGTGCCTGGTGCCTGGGGACTCGGCGGCGTGGCGGCAGGCCCCCGGGCGCTACATGTCCACGAGCCGGGGGTGGACCAGGCGCTCGAAATCCTGGTACGCCATGCTGATCAGCTCGGTGTGCGAGCCCGCGTTGAAGGCGATCTGCCGATCCGTCGCCAGGTGGGGCTCCACGAAGACCCGCAGGCCGTAGAGGTTGCCGAAGGGCGGCATGGCGCCGGGCTCGCACTCGGGGAAGTCGGCGACGAACGCCCGCTCCTCCGTCAGCTCGGCGGTGAGGGCCCCCGTGGCCTGGCGCAGGCGCTCCAGGTCCACCTTCCGGTGGGCGGGCACCACCGCCAGGACGTGCTGCCCGTCCAGGCTCACCACCACCGTCTTGGCCATCTCCTTGCCGGGGATGTGGGCGGCCCCAGCCACCGACGTGGCCGTGAAAGCCACCGGGTGGGGGATGACCGCGTGAGCCACCCCGTTCGCATCGAGGAATTCCTTCAGCTTCGTGGTGGGCATGGCAGCCTCCTCGGATAGAAAGCGCCCCAAGGATGGGTTCCAGACGGGAAGGAAGCCAAGGAATCAACGCAAAGACGCAAAGGCGCCAAGATAAGGAACCGGTGATGAACGGTGATGGACAGTGATGAAAAGCAAGGTGGTGTCTATTACTATTTATCATTGATATAAAATGGTTTAACACTGGTAATAGGTTAGGTTCTTGCGTGACATTCATCATGGCGATCGCGGGATTTTACTTGATCATTAAGCTGACACCAACCATGCTCCAATCAGCAATTATTGTGAGGACCGGAGGGGTTCATGGAACCTAAGTATGTCCAAATTTCTGCTCCATTAGAGACAATCGACTTGCATGTAGCCAATCCACGATTCGATCCTGTTGAGGATCAACGTGCTGCAATTCATGCGATTTGTTTGGATCAAGGGGTGAAACTTATCGAGTTAGCTGAAGACATTGTTCATGAGGGCACCAGTCCGATCGACCTAACACTGGTAATTAAGGGAAGCGTTGATGGCCGGTACATAGTGGCTGAAGGAAATCGCCGCATCACGGCTCTTAAGCTACTAGCCCACCCGGCCAGAATTGAGGACACTCCATTTCTGGCAGCCCAAAAGAAGCGACTAAAACAACTAGCTTCAAAGTTCGATGCAAGGAATTACGCCAACATCAACTGTGTTTTGGCCTCGAAAATTGAAGATACTCACCACTGGGTCCAACTCCGTCATACCGGGCAAAACAAAGGCGCCGGTATTGTCGAGTGGACCGGGGCTGCTACGGCGCGATTTCGAGGTAATAGCAGGGGATACGATGCGCTAGAGTTCGTTCGGACGCAGTTGAAGGACAAGGTCGATGAAGAGATCCTTGATCGTTTTCCAATCACGAACCTAGAGCGTCTTCTTGCGGATCCAGATATTCGGAAACCAATGGGCCTGTCACTTGTAGAAGGGAAGCTCCATACCGTGATCGATCCTCGGGTTGCAGCTGGAAACCTATATACAGTGATGAAAGATCTCAGGTCGCCTAATGTGGGCGTTGGGGATGTCTATACAAAAGAAGACCGACGGACCTATCTGAAGCGGATAGCGCCTCAATTCAAAACCAGTGCGTCACTGCCGGAACCTCGGCGTCTTGATGCTGAAGGGGAGGGGCCAGGATTAGCGGCCTCTCCCAAGGCTGCAGGTAAGGCAGTGGTAGCCAAGAAGGGGTCGACACCATCGACGAAAAACCGAATCACTTTGATACCCAGGAAAACCAACTTCCCTATAGAGTCGACCCGCGTTAATGAAATTTATAGAGAATTGAAGAATTTGAAAGTCACTCAATTCCCAAATGCTGTTGCTGTTTTAGCAAGAGTCTTTCTTGAACTAAGCCTTGATGTCTACATTCAGAAGCACAAATTAAAATCAGCATTAGCCGATGAAGCAGGTAAGGGTGAGCCGAGGCTCAACCACAAAGTGATCTGCGCGAAAAAACACTTGATTACCAATGGTGCTGAAAAATCCATAATCAATGCTGCTTGCACGATCTTCACTTCTGATGGCTCACCGCTCTCGATCAAACATCTCCATACGAGCGTGCATAATCCACATTGGCACCCTGATGGCCCCGGTCTTGTTAGGGATTGGGACACTTGTGAGGAGTTCTTTAAAGAACTCTGGAGTCGCGTATAGGTGAAATCACAATGCGTTTAGCCAGGATCATTTCTCTAGATCTAGACTCTACTGAATACATGAGGCTCTCTGATGTCTTCACCACGATACTTTAGTCCACTCAGATACCCAGGCGGTAAAGGGAAACTCGCGGACTATGTGAAGGAGATCGTCCGCGCTAACAAACTTCAGGATGGTTGCTATGTGGAGCCATACGCTGGGGGAGCTGCAATCGCACTTGAGTTGTTACTTCTCGATTATGTTTCAACCATCTGCATCAACGACCTCAATATTTCTGTTCACGCTTTTTGGGCCTCTGTTCTGAATCACACGGAGGAACTCTGTGATCGAATCATGACGGTTCCCGTAAATATGAACACCTGGAGTCAACAGAAGGACATCCAATCAATTTCGCCAGTTGCCTCAACACTGGATCTTGGTTTCTCGACCTTCTTCCTCAACAGATGCAACCGCTCAGGCGTCATCAGTGGGGGGGTCATCGGAGGGAAGGATCAAACAGGGAAATGGAAAATTGATGCCCGGTTCAATCGCGAAGATCTCGTCCGTCGTATCCGACAAATCGCGAGATTTAAGAACCGAATCAATCTCACTCGGATGGATGCCGTTGAGTTTTTAAAGACATGGCAACCTGCGGCCCCATCAAAGACGCTGATATACCTCGATCCTCCCTATTTCGTTAAAAGTAAAAGGCTTTATGACAGTCTCTACAGCCCAAAGGACCATGTTGAAATCGCTCATATGGTGGCAAGTCTCAAAGGGGTTCGATGGATCGTATCCTATGACGATGAGCCAGAAATTCGAGGCCTCTACACCAAGTTTCGAAACATTTCATATTCACTCAGCTACAGCGTAAGAGACCGTTACAAGGGTCGAGAGGTGATGTTCTTCTCCGACGGTTTAAAGATCCCCGTGCCAACTGAGGGCCCGATCCACTTGGTTGCTTCTTGATGGGTTGATAGCGTGAGGTTCGCGGCCCGCCAAGGCTTCACCCCATCGGTTCTTCGTGCTTACACACGGGGCACACCAGCACCTGGATGGGATCCTTCCCGCGGGGCTTTTTGGTCTTTTCGCCCATGGTGGGGTTCTTGCACGCGGGGCAGGTGACGGGGACGGGTTTGTCCCAGGCGGTGTAGTCGCACTTGGGGTAGTTGGTGCAGCCGTAGAAGACCTTGCCGAAGCGGCTCTTGCGGGGGCTGAGGCCGCCGCCGCACTTGGGGCAGGGCACCGCGAGGATCTCCTTCTTCACGGTCTTGCAGGTGGGGTAGTCGATGCAGCAGACGAACTCGCCGTAGCGGCCATGCCGCTTCACGAAGCCCTTGCCGCAGTTGGGGCAGTTTTCCCCGGTGGGCTCGTCGGGCGGAACCGGAATGCCTTTCGGATCGGCTTTCACGATGCCCTTGCAGGCGGGGTAGTTGGGGCAGGCCCAGAAGGGGCCCCACTGGCCCTTGCGCAGGTTCATGGGGGTGGTGCCGCAGAGCGGGCATTCCGGCGCGTCCTCGGGCTCCTCCATCTTTTCCAGGTCGGCGGTGTAGTCGCACTTGTCCTTTTCGACGTCGGCGCTGTAGTTGGTGCAGCCCACGAAGAGGCCGTTGCGGCCGATGCGCTTGAGCAGGGTGCCCGGGTGTTTCTTGCGGTCGCCGCACTTGGGGCACTTCTCGCCGGTGGGCACGCCCGCCTTGAGGTTCTGCATGTCCTTCCCGGCGGCGGCCAGGGACAGCTCGAAGGGGCCGTAAAAGTCGGTCATGGCCTTCTTGAAGGTGAGCTTGCCCTCTTCGATGCGGTCGAGGTTGCCCTCCATGCCCGAGGTGTACTTGGGATCCATGAGGTCGTGGAAGCCCTGCAGCAGCAGCTCGGTGACCGTCATGCCCAGGTCCGTGGGCTTGAAGCGGCCCTCGTGCTTTTTGACGTAGTCGCGGTCCTGGATGGTGCTGATGATGCTGGCGTAGGTGGAGGGGCGGCCGATGCCGTCTTCTTCGAGCTCCTTCACCAGGGTGGCTTCGTTGAAGCGGGCGGGCGGCTTGGTGAACTGCTGGTCGGCGTCGAGCTGGTCCAGCTTCAGGGCCTCGCCCAGCTGCAGGGCGGGCAATTGGGCGTCGTCCTCGTCCTCTTCCTCGGGGCCCTTGGTGGCGTCCGCGATGGCCTCGGCATCCACCTCGGTCTTGTCGGTGCGGTAGACCGCCAGCCAGCCCGCGAAGCGCTCGATCTCGCCCTTGGCCTCGAAGAGGGCCGTGTCCTTGCCGACTTCGGCCTCGGTCTGCACCACGGTTTCGTCGAAGCGGGCGGCCTCCATCTGCGAGGCCATGGTCCGCCGCCAGATCAGCGCGTAGAGCCGGAACTGGTCGGGCTCCAGGTGGCCCCGCAGGCTTTCGGGCGTGCGGGTGATGTCGGTGGGGCGGATGGCTTCGTGCGCGTCCTGGGCCCCGGCCTTGCCCGTGTAGACGCGGGCCTTGGCGGGCAGGAACTCCTTCCCGTATTTCTGGGCGATGAATTCGCGGGTGGCCTCGATGGCCTCGGGGGCCATGCGGGGCGAATCCGTTCTCATGTAGGTGATGAGGCCCACGGGGCCTTCGCCGAAATCGGCGCCTTCATAGAGCCGCTGGGCGTTCTGCATGGTGCGGCTGACGCTCATCTTGAGCTTCTGGGCGGATTCCTGCTGCAGCTTGGCGGTGGTGAAGGGGGCGGCGGGGTTGCGCTTCTTTTCCTTGGTTTCCAGGCCGGTGACCTTGTAGTCGGCTTTTTCGAGCTTGGCCTTCAGGCCCTGGGCCTGCTTCTCGTCGGCCACCCGGCGCTTGGTCTCTTTGTTGCCCAG
Organism: Geothrix sp.; assembly: GCA_030824075.1. Lineage (GTDB taxonomy): Bacteria > Acidobacteriota > Holophagae > Holophagales > Holophagaceae > Geothrix. The sequence continues at coordinate 56,639 of JAVBYJ010000020.1, read as the reverse complement.
CTGCAAAGGCTGCCCACCCAGCTTGACGAGCTTCATCCAGAAGGAGGGCGGAAGCTTGGCGGCGAACTTGGCCTTGAGCACCCAGTATTCGACCGGGTTGAAGGCCAGAATCTCGTGCTCGCGGTCCACGATGATGCGCACGGCCACGCTCTGCACGCGCCCGGCGCTGAGGCCCCGGCGCACCTTCTCCCAGAGCACCTGGCTGACCTTGTAGCCCACCAGGCGGTCCAGCACGCGGCGGGCCCGCTGGGCGTCCACCAGCTTCTTATTAATGACCGTGGGCGCGGCCATGGCCTTGGCGATGCCCGCCGGGGTGATCTCGTTGAACAGCACCCGGCTCACGGGCAGGCCCTTGGGCGGCTTGATGGCCTCCAGCAGGTGCCAGCTGATGGCCTCCCCCTCGCGGTCAGGGTCGGTGGCCAGCACGATCTCGGAGGCGGTCTTGGCGGCGGCGCGCAGTTCCCTGACCACCTTCTCCTTGGCCGGGCTGATTTCGTATTCCTCCTGGAACCCGTTTTCGATGTCGACGCCCAGCTTCTTGGGCAGGTCCCGGATGTGGCCCACCGACGCCATGACCTTGTACCCCTTGCCGAGGTACTTGGTGATGGTCTTCGCCTTGGAGGGGCTTTCGACGATCACGAGCTTTGTCACCAGACATCTCCCTTGGGGGCTAAGCCGCCATCGCAAAACAACTTTTTCGTCTCGAGGGGTAAGAGCGGCATAAGGCGCCGTAACAGGGCCGCCAGAAAAGCGCTGTCTGCCCTGAACGGCCCCTAAGGATGGAACCTGGACCGGTCAGGTTGTCAAGTCCCCGGGTTGGGGCCAAGGTCCTCTAAAAGGTCGGCGGGGGATAGGCAAATCTTGGCGGCACCCTCCCTTAGCAAGGAATTAGGGCCTTCGGCGGAAGGATCTTCGGGGGCCCCGGGGCAGACCCAAAGCTCCTTGCCCAGGTCCAGGGCGAGGCGGGCGGTGACCAGGGAACCGGACTTCAGCCGGGCCTCGGTGACCAGCACGCCGTCGGTCCAGGCCGCCAGCAGCCAGTTGCGCCGGGGGAAGTGCCATTTCAGGGGCGGGGCCTCGGGCGGAAAGGGGGTGATGACGCCGCCCCCGGCGGCGACGATGCGGTCCATGAGGGGCCGGTGTTCGGGCGGGTAGGGGTGATCCAGCCCCGAACCCAGGACGCCCCAGGTGGCGGCCAGGCAGGACAGGCCGGAGGCACCGGGGTCAGCCTCCAGGGCCCCCAGGTGGGCGGCGCCATCGATGCCCCGGGCCAGGCCCGAAAGGACCGCCACGCCCGCTTCGGTGAGCGCCTTCGCCCAGGCCCAGGTGCGGGCCTTGCCCCGGGTGCTGGCCTGGCGGCTGCCGACGATGGCGATCCGGCGGCCGTCCGGCGGCAGCGTCCCGCGCACCCACAGGGCCACGGGGTAGGGCAGGGGCGCCAGCAGGGCCGCCACGCCCGCATCGCCCGGCAGCAGCAAGCGGGCGCCGCGCGCCTGGGCCTCCCGTTGGCGGCCGGGCAGGTCGGCTTCGAGGCGGACGAGGGCCTGGGCCTGCTCGGGGGAAAGGGCTGGCTGCGAGCCCGCCTGCAGGGCGGCCCAGGCTTCGGCTTTCTGGCGCTCGGGCCAGTCCAGCACGGTGAAGGCGAGGGCCCAGAGGCGAAGGTCCATGGCAGTTCCAGGGGGGATGCTCCATCCTGAGCCGGACCTCCCGCAGGGCGCAACCCGCTCGGTGGCCCGAAGGGGTGGAGAGGTCCCAGGAAACGACCTTCCCGATGATCGGCGTGCCTCAGCCCGATTTCTTTTCAGGAGCAAAAACTGTATCCACAGATGACACAGATCCACACAGATTAAAGACGGGAGCCGGGTTCCCTTCTGGTGGCGGTGCTTTGCAAGCATGGGCGACAGTGGGAGTGCCGGGGCCGCGCCTTTTTGGGGGGTGCGACCTCGGCACTCCCACTGACCTCCGGCAAAGCCGGAGGCCGCCTGCGGCGGGCCCATGCGTGTTGGGTCGGCGGCCATCTGTGAAAATCTGTGTCATCTGTGGAATCTGTGGACCCAAGGCCTTATCTGCGTCATCTGCGCCATCTGCGGTTCCAGTCTTAAGCCTGCTTTCCGCCCTTTCCTCTTGCGTAATGCATATGCCTGGCTACACTGGTTCTCTTGGCTGTTTTCACCTTTGGTTCGTGAGGTTCCCATGTCCCGTCAGTGCGAAATTTGCGGTAAGAAGCCCCAGTTCGGGAACAACGTCTCCCACTCCAACAACATCACCAAGCGCCGGTGGAATCCCAATCTCCAGCGCGTCCGCGCCCTGGTGAACGGCGCCGCGAAGCGCATGCGGGTCTGCACGTCCTGCATCCAGGCCGGCAAGATCCTCAAGGCCTGCTAGGTTCTTCTCTCCTCTCGAAAAGGCGGCCCGCGTGGCCGCCTTTTTTTGTCGTCGCGAGGCGTCGTCCTCGACCGGAAAGATGGGAGCCCGGCCGATACACTGGTCCCATGCTGCTCGCCCTCGACACCACCACGGAAATCCTGCATCTGGCGCTGCTCCAGGGGGAGCGGGTCTGGGCGCGGCGGGTGCTGTCGGGCGTGGGACGCGGGCACAGCGAACGGCTGCTCCCCACGCTCGATGCGCTGATGACGGAGGCCGGGGGCACGCCGCGTGACCTCTCGGGTGTGGCGGCCTGCCTAGGGCCCGGGGGGTTCACCAGCCTGCGCATCGGCGTGGCCACGGCCGAGGGCCTGGGCGTGGCGGGCCTGCCCACGTGGGGTTTCTCCGCCTTCGAGCTGCGGGCCGAGGCCCTGCGCCAGGCGGGTGTGACCGGGCCGTTCTGGATCCTGCTGGATGGTCAGCGCAGCGAAGCCTTCCATCAGCGGTGGGACGTTGGCCCCACCGAACCCGCCGCCAAGGGCCCCTTGGCCACCCTGCCGGAACGGGTGGGCGACGAGCCCTGGTGGGCCCCCGAGACCTTCGCGCCCAAGGTGGAGACCGTCCTGCCCGCGCACCGCCTCCGCCTGGCCGACGAAGGCGAGGCCACCCTCGCGGGGTTGGTGGCCCTGGCGCGGCGCGTTTCCCAGAGGCCGCCGGAAGCGCCCCTGGTGCCCTTCTACCTGCGGGAGACCGACGCGGAAGTGAACTTCCCCCTGGCCGCCGCCCACCTGCCGGAGGCCCTGCGGAAGGGCGTGGCGCGATGACGGAAGACGACGTTCAGCGCCTCGCGGCGGACGCGCCCCTGCCGGACTGGGTGACGCGGCTGGATCGCACGGCCTTCGGCTCGGCCTGGAAGGCTCCGGCCGAGCATGAAGCCCTGTGGCTGGTGCCTCAGGTGGCCTTCGCCCGCTGGGCGCGCATTCCGGCCGCGGGCGAAGCCGAGCTGCTGCGCATCGCCGTGGATCCCGCCCACCGGGGCCACGGCCTGGGCCGGATCCTGCTGGAGGCCTGCCAGCGGGACCTGGAAGCGGAAGGCCTGGTCCACCTCTACCTGGAGGTGCGCGTGTCCAACGCCGCGGCCATCCGGCTCTACGGGGCCTGCGGCTGGGAGCGCTGCGGCCTGCGCCCCGGCTACTACCAGGACGGCGAGGATGCGGCCCTGTTCCAGCGCTCCGGTGCGATGCGGCGCTCTGGGGCATAGCTGACCTGCGAGTCTTGACCAACAGGAGCGAATCACTCATATTTGATCTCCTCCCAGGGGTCCCCATGCTCGGCATCTCGCGACAGACGGATTACGCGGCCCGTGTGGTGCTGCACCTGGCTTGTCTGGCCCCGGGCGCCAAGGTGCCCATCGCCGATATCGCCAAGCACCGGATGCTGCCCCTGGATTTCGTGCGACGCATCGTGGGCGATCTGGTGAAGGCCGGGATCCTGGCCACGTCCCGGGGCTCGGGTGGCGGGGTGAGCCTGGCGCGGCCCGCGGCGGAGATCTCCCTGGGGGAGGTGGTCCACGCCATGGAAGGCGGTATCGCCCTCAACCACTGTGTGAGCGACCGCCGCGTGTGCCCCCTGGCCGCCCAGTGCCCCGTGCAATCCGTGTGGGTGGACGCCACCCAGGTGCTGGACGACTTCCTGACCTCGGTGCGCTTCGATGCCCTGGCCCGGCGCACCGCCGCGCACCAGCCCGCCCACCTGCGGGTGCAGGCCATCGGGCGGGTGCGGGGCGCCCACCAGTGCGAGACTACGGGTCCGGCCCAGGCCTAGCGAGGACGCCTATTCAGTTCGCTGAGGGGAACCCTTGAATAGGAAAGGCAGCAAGCAGAAGCACGGCTTGGCCGGGCTGCTGCGCGGGGGTCCGGGAGTGTGCGCGCAGCGCGACCTTAGATCCTCGCCACGCATGCGTTGCGAGGGGAACCCCTGAATAGGAAAGGTAGCAAGCAGAAGCACGGCTTGGCCGGGCTGCTGCGCGGGGGTCCGGGAGTGTGCGCGCAGCGCAGAACCCCCGGAGATCATCGTTCGAACAGCACGACACGATTGCTGTTGGTGCCCTTGTCGTTGTTGCCGACGCCCCAGATGTGGGCGGTCTTGGTGAAGGTCTGGCTGTTCACGAGGACGCCGTGGGCCTTGAAACCCGCCCTCAGGCCCAGGGGCAGCACCACCTCGTCGAGCCGGAGTTTCCCGCGCCGGATCTCACCCACCTCGAAGGCCACGAAGCCGCCGCGCCGCGTGACGCGGTGCAGTTCCGCAAAGACCGCGCCCATGGTGTCGGACCAGGCTTCCACCGTGCGGGGCTGGCTGAGGCCGCGGCCGATGGCCTCAGCGTCCAGGCCGTTGAACCAGCAGCGCAACCAGTTGTCCCCCGCGTAATCCACCACGTCCAGGAAGGGCGGCGAGGTGACCGTGAGCGCCATGCAGCCGTCCAGCAGGGTGGTGGTCTCCCGGGCATCGACGGTGAGGAAGCGGGCATCAAAGGCCGCGACCGCCAGGTTCTGAAGCTGGGCGGGGGCCAGTCCCGACAGCAGCTGCTTCGTCTTCTTCTGGATCAGGGCGTGGGTGTCGCGGTAGGTGGGCGCTTGATTCCGCTGGGCATTGATCTGGCGCTGTTTTTCCGCCGTGAGGGCCTGGTTGGGGGGCAGGGTGTAGACGGAGAAGAAGCCCGGGCTGTGCCCCGTGAGCCGGTTGGTGGCCACCATGCGGATCCAGGCGTCGAGACCGTCCAGCTCCCCGCTCGCGGTGCGGGCCAGGCACCAGTCGCGGAGGCCGCGGATCTCGGCCTCCGTATCGGGATGGAAGAACATGTCTAAGTCGAGCCCGTCGGATGGGCCGACGCGGGGGATCTCCTGCAGGCGCGCGGCCACCGCCGCGGGCTCCGGTGGCGTCAGCCGGGGTTCCGCCAGCATCCGGGAGAGCGGGTTCACATCGTTGGCCGCGACGCGCCGTCCCAGGAGAGCCGCTTCCAGCGCGGTGGTGCCCCGCCCGCTGAAGGGGTCGTAGACCCGGTCCCCGGGCTGCGTCAGGCGCTCGATGAAGTGGCGGGGCAGTTGGGGCTTGTAGCAGGCGCGGTAGGAAATCTCATGCAGGTTCGCGGCCTGGCGCTGCTTCGAGGTCCAGAATTCCAACGCCAGGCGCGGGTAGGTTCCCCCCTCGGCGGCCACCGTGTCCCAGGCCGCCTCAGGCGGGGGCGGATCGAGGCTGGGGAGGCCGCTGTCAGGGATGAAGCCCGAGAGGAAGCTCCGCCGCACCGCCTCCGCACCGTCCGTCACCATCCGCTTCTGCCCTTCCGCAAGGTTCCAGGATAGCCTGCTGAGGATGAATCCCGCCCCCAAGCGCCATCCCGAGCTGACGCGCCTCTACGTGGCGGTGGGTCTGGTCGTGATGATCCTCATGATCATCATGGTCTACAAGGCCGTGGGCAACCGAGTGGCGGTGGGCGGGTTGGACGCGCCCTCCCGCTGGGCGCTGCTGGCGGTGGGCGTGCTCAATGCGCTGGCCATCGGGACGCTGCTCTTCATCGTGGCCCGCAGCGTGGCCAAGGTCTACTTCGAGCGCCGCAGCGGCATCTTGGGGGCCCGTCTGCGCACCCGCCTGGTGCTGACGCTGTTCGTGGTGGGCATTGTGCCGAGCCTGATCCTCTTCGTGGTGGGCCGGAACTTCATCAACAAGAACGTGGAACGCTGGTTCAGCCCCGAGACCGAGGTCTCCATCCGGGATGGCCAGAAGGCCGCCGAGGATCTGTGGGCCGCCTCGAGGGCCCGGCTGGAGTTCGGTGCGGGCCGCCTGCTGGCCTCGTCTTCGGCCGAAGCCCCCGAGATCCGCGCCACCTCGGGCTTGGATCTGGTGGCCGCTCTGGGCGCCCGGCCCGGCGAAGGGATGAAAGCCCTGGACCTGGGTGCCGGATTGGAACCCCCGGACCTGTCGTTTCTCGGGGCCGAGGCTGAGCAGGAATCGAAGGCGGGCCTGTGGCTGCTGCGGGCCGTGCCCCGGGGGGATGGGCCCTGGGCCGTGGGGGTCTTCATCCCGCGGGAAAGCCTCGACCGGATGCTGGCCCTGGAGCAGCGGTTCAAGGAGAGCCAGCAGATCCGCGCGGCCAAGGATACGCTCCAGACCCTGCCGCAAAGCACGTTCCTCTTCCTCACCCTGCTGACCCTCTTCTTTGCGGTGTGGTCGGGCCTGGCCCTGGCGAAGTCCCTGAGCGAGCCCATCCGGGCCCTGGCCAAGGCGGCCCAGCGGGTGGGCAGCGGTGATCTGGACGTGCAGCTGCCGGAGCTGGGCGAGGATGAACTGGCGTTCCTGGCGCGCACCTTCAATGCCATGACCCGTGATCTCAAGACCAACCAGGCTGCCATCGAGGCCCAGGCCAGCCGCCTGGAGCAGCAGCGGGCCTACCTCGACCAGCTGCTGGCGGCGCTCCCCGTGGGGGTCATGAGCTGGCGGGCAGACGGTGAACTCCGCACCTTCAACGCCGCCGCCCGGACCTGGCTGGGGCTCGAGTCCTTCGACCCCACCGAGGCCCGCTGGGCGACGGTGGAAGCCCTGCCGCGCCTGGGCCGCCTGCCCGAGCTGCTGGCCGCCGTGCGGGAATCGAAGCGGGGCGCCCAGGAGGAACTGCGCCTGGGCGGGGAAGGCGAAGGCCGCCCCGTGCGCGCCATGCTCGAACCCATCCAGGGCGGGGGCGTGCTGGCGGTGCTGGAGGATCTGTCCCTGCTGGCCCAGGCCGAGAAGCGGGCCGCCTGGCAGGAGGTCGCCCGCCGCATGGCCCACGAGGTGAAGAACCCGCTCACGCCCATCCAGCTCACGGCCCAGCGCCTGCTGCGCCGCACCCGCGAAGGTCGCCTGGATCTGGAAGCCGTGAAGGAGGGCGCCGAGACCATCCTGGCGGAGGTGTCCAGCCTGTCGCGGCTGGTGGACAGCTTCAGCCGCTTCGCACGGCTGCCCGTCCCGCAGTTCTCCCCCTGTGATCCGGCGGACCTGCTGCGCCAGGTGGCGGCGCTCTACGGGCCGAACCATCCTGAGATCCAGTGGGAGCTCCGCCTGCCCGAAGATCCGGTCTCGGCCCTCTGGGACGGCGACATGGTGAAGCGGGCCCTCATCAACTACGTGGACAACGCCGTGGCGGCCGTGGAAGGCCGGGGGGCGGAAGCGGCGGCGGAAGGCAAGGGGGCCATCCAGCTGTCGCTGTCCGTGGAGGGCGACGCGCTGCGCTTCGATGTGGTCGACGGGGGCGTGGGCGTTCCGGAAGCCGATCGCCCGCGGCTCTTCGAACCCTACTTCTCGACCAAACGGAAGGGCACGGGCCTCGGCCTCGCCATCGTCCGCCGCATCGCCCAGGACCACGGCGGCGACGCCCGCTATGAGCCCCTGCAGCCCGGGAGCCGGTTCAGCCTGGTGCTGCCGAAGGGCGGGAAGGGCTGACCCCGCGGCCACCCGCCGTCGCACGTGGGCGGCAAAGGTTCACATCGAGGGCATCCGGGCGTCACGCCCGCTCGGGAATATGGCTCCATCCGTCGGCCTGACCCGGCGCCTGGAGGGGGCATGTTCCCTGGGAATACACTGGTCCTGTGGACCGTGAAGGCCGTCCTCACCAGCCTCCCCGCGATCGGGTCCGGGCGCGGCGAGGGGAGTGCTTGGCGTGGGTCTGCGGCCGGGTTCAGGGCGCAGGCCGGAGGCTCGGCCTCCCTCGCGGATCCGAGGCGGCAGGGCGGAGCCCGCCGCCGCCTTTTTCCAGGGGTGGCGGGGAAGCCCCGGGGCGGATTCGAACCTCGCTTGTTCGATTAAATTTCGTCTTAAATGTTAAGAATTAATATCTTTATAAAAAATAACCTTAGAGTAATTTTTAAAATCCAACCCTTCCCCTGTTCAGGAGTTCCCATGCGGAATCTCAGACCTTCCTTCAAGTGGAGCCTTTGCCTGGCGCTGCTCGGCGGCCTGGCCCTCTCACCCCTGGCCCACGCGCGCACCGCTGTGGTCGATAGCAACCCTGCCGGGCATGAGCAAACCCGCGAGCGCCAAGCCGCCTCGCACGGGGGGCCGCAGAACCACCGACCCGCCCACATCACCATCCTCACCCAGCCCGTCAGCCAGACGGTCGTGGCCGGTCAATCCACCACCTTCAGGGTGGAGGCCACGGGCAAGCCCCCTCACCTTCATTACCAATGGCGGAAGGATGGCCGCCGGGTCGGCTGGGATGCTCCGAGCTACACGATCCCCGCGACCCAGGCCTGGCATGCCGGGACCTACACGGTGGTGGTGAGCAACGTCGTCGACAGCGTGGTCAGCGAGCCCGCCCGCCTGACGGTCAACCTTCCACCCAGGATCCTGACTCAACCGTTGGGACAGACCGTGGTCGAGGGCGGAGCGGTCAGCTTCTCGGTGGTGGCGTCCGGCTCGGGGACCTTGAGCTACCAGTGGCGCAAAGCGGGTGCCCCGATCACCGGCGCCAATGACGCGACCCTGAGCTTGCCCTCTGTGGCTGGTGCCGATGCGGGCAGCTACGACGTGGTGGTGACCAACACCCTGAATGGAACCTTCACCACCACCGCCTCCCACGCGGCCCTGCTGCTGGTGAACGTGCCCCCGGTCATCAGCCAGCAGCCCTTGAGCCAGACCCGGGCCCTGGGGAGTCCGGTCTCCTTCTCGGTCACGGCCAGCCTGCCGAGCGGCGGGACGCTCGGGTACCAGTGGCGCAAGGAGGGCCTCGCGATCCCGGGCGCCGTCTCCGCCACGTACGCGATCACCAGCCTTTCGGGGGCCGATGCCGGCACCTATGACGTCCTGGTCACCAACACCTTGAATGGAACGGTCACCACCACGGTCTCCACGGCGGCGTTCCTGGCGGTCAATTTCCCTCCCGTCATCACCGTCCAGCCCCTGGCGCAGACCGTCGATCAGGGAAGCGGCGTGACCTTCAGCGTCGTGGCCTCGGCGGATGGGGGAGGAACCCTGAGCTACCAGTGGCGGAAGGATGGCGCATCCATCCTGGGCGCCACGCAGGACACCTTTAGCATCCCGAGCGTCACGGCGGCCGATGCCGGAAGCTACGATGTGGTGATCACCCACACCTTGAACGGCACGACCACGGCGACCACTTCGCTCTCCGTGGTGCTGAACGTCCACACGCCCCCGACCATCCTGATCCAGCCCCAGAGCCAGACCGTCCAGCCGCCGGATGCGGTGACGTTCACGGTGTCGGCGCAGGCGAACAACGGCGGGTCGCCGACCTACGTCTGGAAGAAGAACGGCATCGATATCCCCGGCGCCACGGCGTCGTCGTACACGGTGCCCTCCACCGAATTCGCCACCAACCCGGACGCCTACTGGGCCACCGTGAGCGAAGGCAACCTGAGCACCGACACCGCCACGGTCTACGCCACGGCCTCTGTCGCTTCTCCCACCTATGCCGGTGACCCCGTTCCCGTGCCGAGCCGTCCCCTGACGGTGCTGCCTTCCTTCCATGTGGACGCTGTGACGTCTCCCAACGGCGCCTTCCGGCTTGGCTACGACGAGTCCCTCAAGAACCCGGTGTGGACGGCCTATGTGAATTTCCCGGTGAACGCGCCCTACCCGAACTCCACGGGGGACTACCAGGCGGATCCCAGGCTGGAAGTGCCCCAGGTCGGCAAGAACGACTACACCGGCATCTACACGGGGGGCGCCAGCTACCCCGACAGCTACGACCGTGGGCATCAGGTCCCCCGGGCTGACGTGTCCTACCGCTACACCCCGGTGGCCGGTGACGACGCCACGATCATGAGCAACCTGGTTCCGCAGATTTCCCAGTTCAACCAGCAGACCTGGCAGAAGCTGGAGGAGGCCATCGGCGGTACCCAGGGCGGCACCACGAACGGTTTGACCTCCTTCAAGGGCCGGATCTGGGTCTACACCGGCTCTGTGTTTCCCGCCTCCCCGGTCTGGTGGGACTCCAGGGTTACCCCTGGGCTCCGGATCGCGATTCCCGAGGCCTGCTACAAGATCGTCGTCCATGAGACGGTCCCGGGGCACCCCGAAGTGCTGGCCATGCTCATGCCCAATGTCTGGGGACTGACCAACAGCACCTCCACGCTGACCTGGTATGTGACTTCCCTGGCCCGCATCGAGGCCCTGACGGGACTGGAGTTCTTCCCCAACCTGGCCACGGTCGCCCCTGGCCTGGACATCCCCACCTGGAAGGCCACCGTGGATGTGCGCGGCTGGCGGACGCCTTTTGAGCAGGTGACCGGCCCCAATGTCCACATGATCCAGCCCAGCTACGACACCACCATCGACCTGGGCACCTCGGTGACCTTCGATGGCGCCGCCACCCCCCATTCGACCGCGGACGCCGGCACCACCATCGCCTCGGCGACCTGGACCTTCGGGGACGGAAGCCCCACCAGCACCGGGTTCTCGACGGCCCACCAGTACACGAGCGCGGGGTCCTTCAATGCGACCTTTACCGCCCAGGACAGCCTGGGGACGAGCAACACCATCACCCGGGTGATCCGCGTCATTCCGCCGCTCGCCAGCAACGTGGCTCCCACCACCAATCCATCCGTGCTGGGAAACCAGACCAGCACGGCGGGACAGAGCGTCACCATGACGTTCACGGTGGCCGATGACCGCACCCTGGCCAGCTTGATCAAGGTGGCCGCCACGTCCGACAATGCCGCCCTGCTTCCGGACAGCGGGATCCAGACCACCAATGCGGCCGGAACCGTCACGCTCGTGCTGGCCCCGGTGGCAGGCCTGGACGGCACGGCCACCATCACCGTGACCCTCACGGATGGGGACGGGGCGGTGGCGACCCGCAGCTTCCTCCTCAGCGTCAGCGCGGCGGCCACCACGGTGCTGGCGGAAGGCTTCGAAGCCGGGAGCAAGACCGCCTATGCCATCGCCAACGTGGCCTTCGCCTCGGGCACCTGGACTCTGAATGATGCCCTGGTGGGCACCAGCGCCAGCGATCCCAAGACGGGCCTCAAGAGCCTGCGTGTGCGCAACGGCATCGTGACCATGGCCTTTGACTGGTCGAAGGGCGCCCAGACGGTCACGGTGAATCACGCGAAGTATGGGACGGACGCTGCCTCCACCTGGGAGCTGTACTACTCCACGGACAGCGGCAGCACCTGGACCCTTGCGGGACCAGCCGTCACCAGCAGCACCACCACCCTGACGCCGGCCACGTTCAACTTGAACCTCGCGGGACCGATCCGCTTTGAGTTCCGGAAGGTCGGCGGCACCACCACCCGCTTCAACCTGGATGATTTCCAGATCACCGGTTACTGATCCGCCAGGGCATGACAAGAAAGAGCGGCCCGTCTGGGCCGCTCTTTCTTGTGGCCGATTCGTTCTTGTCACGGGTGCGAGGTGGGCCGAAGCCGTCTCCGCCTCAGCCACATCCCCAGCGGCCCCAGCACGAGCCAGGCCAGGATGACGATCTTTACCAGTGGGGTCACAGCCGTCCCTGCCTCTGCACCCGGGGCGGGTGCGGTTCGCCCTTCGCGTATCAATACCGCAGGACGCTGAAGACCGGCAGGCCCTCGACCTTTTCGCGGCCGGGCAGGGAGGTCAGCTCGATGAAGACCGTGAGGGCCACCGGCTGGGCGCCGGTGCGCTGGACGAGGCGCTGGGCGGCGGAGGCGGTACCGCCCGTGGCCATGACGTCGTCCACGATGAGGACCCGGTCGCCGGCCTTGAAGGCGTCCAGGTGGATCTCCAGGGCATCGGAGCCGTACTCCAGGCCGTAGGCTTCCTTGAGGGTGGCCATGGGCAATTTGCCGGGCTTGCGGGCGGGCACGAAGCCCACCCCTAATTTCTGGGCCAGGGCACTGCCGAAGATGAATCCCCGGGCTTCCAGCCCCAGCACATGGGTGGGCTGCAGGGTGAGCACCGGCTGGGCCATGGCCGCCACGGCTTCGCCGAAGGCCTCGGCGTTGGCGAGCAGGGGCGTGATGTCGCGGAAGAGGATGCCCGCGTTCGGGAAATCCGGGACGTCGCGCACGAAGGAGGAAAGGGGGGCGGTCAGTGGCATGGGCTACCTGTCGATCTCGAAAGGATGGGGAAGGGAGGATCGCATATCCAAGCCGTTCCAGTCCAGATACCCGCTAACCGTTGAACGTCGCGTCAAAGTCGGATTGCCGCGCCAGGGTTTCCGGGCAGCCCAGATCCAGGCGCAGGGGCGTCACGCTGGCGAAGCCCTCGAACACCGCCTCGGCGTCACTGCCGGGGGCCTTGGCGTAGGTGGGGCCCGCGTCGCCGCCGATCCAGAAATAGGGCGTATTGCGGGGATCGCTGCGGCGTTCCACCAGGTCGTGGTAGTCACGGGTGTCCTGGCCCGTGAGGCGGAAGCCCTTCGGTTCGCCCTTGGGCAGGTTCACGTTCCAGATGCGGTTGGCGGGCAGGTCCATGGTCTCCCAGCGCTCCAGGAAGTGCGTGATCCAGGGTTCGGCCTGGTCCAGCGACCCCGACGGATGGATGGAGAAGGCCGCCGATCGCCCACCCTGGAGGCGCCCCTCGAAGGCCGCGCCCACGGTGCCGGAGTAGAACACATCCTCGCCCAGGTTGAAGCCGTGGTTGATGCCCGAAAGCACCCAGTCCGGCTGGCGGCCCAGCACCTCGCAGACGCCCAGCAGCACGCAGTCCACCGGGGTGCCGTCGCAGGCGAAGCGGTCGGTCCCGATCTCATTCAGCCGCAGGATGTTGTGCAGGCTCAGGGCCGAGGAGATGGCCGACCGATTGCGGTCGGGCGCCACGGTGACCACCCGGCCGAACTGGGCCGCCACCCGGGCGAGGGCCGCGAGCCCCGGGGCCCAGAGGCCATCGTCGTTGGTGAGAAGAATCAGGCGTTCGGACATGGCACCAGTGTACCTGGCCCTGCTCCGGAATCAGGGATTTGCCAGATGCTTGAAGAAACGACGATCCCAGGCCATGAGGTGCCCTTTCACCAGATCGAGGGCGAGGAAGGTGAGCAGGGTGGGGAGGTCGGTGCTCACGCCGCCCATGTCCTTTTGAAGGACCTTGGCCTTGGCAATGAGCCGGTTGTGCTCCTTCGCGTGGAGCGCCAGTTCGGGGTAGCCGGTGCGGGCCAGGATGGCCTCCTCGTCGTGGAAATGCTGAGCCACGTGGGCGATGAGCAGCTGCATCTGGAGTTTTGCTTCTTCGGGATAGCGGCCGCTGGTGATGGAGGTCAGCAGGCTGTTGGACAGGTGGTAGAGCTGCTGGTGCTGGTGATCGATCTCCGGGTTGCCGCATTCCAGGGCGGGGTCCCAGATGAGGGCGAGGACCGAAGGTGTCTCATCCTCATGGGTCTCCACCATTTCAAGGGAGGCCTCGGTGCGGTTCCGGCCCCGCTCCTTGGCCCGGTAGAGGGCCCCGTCCGCCCGGGCCACCCAGGCGTCGAGGGCTTCCGCTTTCTGGTGATGCGCCACGCCCAGGCTGATGGTCACCATGCCCACCTGGGGGATGGACCGGGCTTCCACCGCCTGGCGGATCTTTTCCGCCAGGATGGTGGCCCCGGCCAGGGTGGTGGCGGGGCAGAGCACGACGAATTCCTCACCGCCCCAGCGCACGAGGGCATCCGAGGCCCGGAGCTGGTCGCGGACGGTGCCGGCGACCGACTTCAGCACCGCGTCCCCCACCCCATGACCGAAGGTGTCATTCACCTTCTTGAATCGATCCAGATCGAACAGGATGAGGCTGAGGGGGTCGCCCCGGCGGCTGGCCAGAGAGATGAGCAGGAGGGCCCCATCCTCGAAGCGGCGGCGGTTCCAGGCTCCCGTGAGCCGGTCCGTGCCGGCGGCATGTTCCAGCTGGTCCAGGGCCTGCCGGAGTTCCCCATTCGCCTGCTCGCTGGCTTCCTGGGCGCGGGTCAGGGTCTCCAGTTGGCTGTGGTAATCGGGCTCCGGCGGGGCCGAGGCCGGGGATCGCCGGCCCAGCCAGAGTCCCAGGGCCGCGCCGACCGCCAGGCCCGCAAGGAGGGTCATCAGGAGGGTCAGACTGGGGGGCGTTTCCAGGGTCATGTCGCGTCTCGAAGATTCCATCGGCGGGAAGCATCCCGGGCTTGTGATCTGGACGGATCCTGGCAGGATCCAGCGGGACCCTGCCAGGATAAAAACCACCATGCCCCTTCCCTGCCTCCCGGCTTTCCGATGACCTCCGCGGTGCCGCTGCCCGGTTCTGCGGGAGGCGCTGCGGCGGCCCCGGAGGCCCGCGCCGAGATCCTGGCCCGCCTTCGTGAAAGGATCGTCGCCTTCGCGGCATCCCGTTATGCCGGCTCCCATGCCGAGGACCTGGCGCAGGAGGTGCTGGTGCTGATCCATGAGAAGTATGGGCACCTCGACCGGCTGGAGGACCTGCTCCCCCTGGCCTTCCAGATCCTGCGCTTCAAGCTGGCGGCTCACCGCCGCAAGGCCGCCCGCCGGGGCGAGTTTGACGCCGTGGATGTGGAGGTCTTCCCGCCGCCTTCCGACGCGCCGGATCCGGCGACGGTTCTGGAGCGGAAGGAACTGCTGGCTCGGCTCATGGGCGGCATTGCGCAGATGGGGGACCGCTGCCGCGAGCTGTTCCGCCTCAAGCTGCAGGGCCGCACCTTCTCCGAGATCCAGGGGCTGCTGGGTGCGGCCAGCCTGAACACCATCTACACCTGGGACCACCGCTGCCGGAAGCAGCTGCTCGAAGCACTGGGCGGGGGCTGGGAAGGGCGCCGGAATGGACCCGGCGGAAAGGGGGCGCCGTGAAACTCGCCGAGGCCGAACACCTGCTGGGCGGCTATGCCACGGGGACGCTTACGGAAGCGGAGCGGACGCTCCTGTTGTCGGAGGCCCTCGATTGCCAGGAACTCTTCGATGCCCTGGTGGATGAGGAGGCCCTGCGGGAGCTGCTCGCCGATCCGGCGGCCAGGGCCCAGCTGCTCGCGGCGCTCACGCCCGCGCCGCCCAAGATCATCCCCTTCTGGCGCCGCACCGGTGTCCTCGGCGCCGCGGCCAGTCTGCTCGTGGCGTCGATCGCGGGCCTGGCCTACCTGCGCAGCCCCGAGCCGGCGCCGCCGGTGATGAGGGAGGAGACCGCGCAGGCCCCGGCGGCGAAAGCCGTGGCCGTTCCGACCGGGGCGCCGACCCCCGCTGCGCCGGCGCGGAAGGCACCCTCAACCTCCCCCCGAAAGGAAACCGCCCCGCCACTCAGGGCGAGGGAGGTGCCGATGACGCCACCCCCGGCCCCCGCACCGCAGCCGCTTGCCGCTCCAGCGGCCGCGATGGAGGATGCGACCCGCCTGAAGGTGCAGGCGGAGGCCCGGGACGCCCTGGCCAAAAAGACCGAGGCGCCCCGCCCCGCGGCTGCGGCCATGGTGGAGGTGGTCGCCGCGACTCAGGAGGCCTTGCCGGAACCCAGGGTCGCGGCCCAGAACCGATCGGCCGGGCGCGTGCCCGGCGGGGTGGTGGGCGGGGTAGCCGGATCGCCGTCATCGCCATCGTCGTCCGCGGCACCGAAGGCCAAGGCCCTTGGCGGCGTGGGGATGCTGGCCGCGACGGCCCCCTGGACGCCCACCTGGACGCTCGATCCGCAACCGGACGGAAGCCTTCGCGTGACGGTGACCGCGCCGAGAGGACCCCAGATCGTGATCCTGAAGCGTGGACCGGCGGGCCTTGAGGCCTTGAAGCTCCAGGCCATCGACGAGGGCAGAAACGCGTTGGTCCACTGGCGCGGTGACATCCGCCTCGCTCCGGGGGATGTCCTGGACCTCTACGGGTTGAACGCGCCCGTGACGGATCTGCTCCAGCTGCCGGAAACGGGCCCCGTGGATGGGTTCCGCGCCCGCATCCACCCGGCGTCGAAAAAAAGGCCCGCCCACTGAAAGGGATTCCCATCCCGCGGCATTCCCTCCTGAACCGCGCCATTCCGGTGCGGCCCTTCCGGGAGGAACCCATGTCGCTGCGCCGGTCCACCACCACCCTGCTCGCCTGCTGTGCGGGGCTCGCCCTGACCACCCAAGGGGATGCCCAGGCCCGCAGCCGTCCCCTGCCGGTCCGAATGGATCCCACAGCAAAGGGCGAATCGGCGGACGCCACCCTGTCCCCCTACTTCTTCGTGAAGAGCGACGACGCCTCCGTGGATCAGCTGCCCCTGAAAGCCACCTCGGCCAGGGTGGCCATCGCGGGCGTCATCGCCGACGTGAAGGTGACCCAGGTCTACCGCAACACGGGCACCAAGCCCCTCGAAGCGATCTATGTGTTTCCGGGTTCCACACGCTCGGCGGTCTACGGCATGACCATGACCATCGGCGAGCGGGTGCTGAAGGCGCAGATCAAGGAGCGGGGCCAGGCCCGGGCCGACTACGAGCAGGCCAAGCAGCAGGGGCGCAGCACCTCCCTGCTGGAACAGCACCGGCCCAATGTCTTCCAGATGAATGTGGCGAATATCCTGCCCGGCGATGAGATCCGCGTGGAACTGTCCTACACGGAACTGCTTGTGCCCACGGACGGCACCTATACCTTCGTCTATCCCACGGTGGTGGGCCCGCGCTACGCGGGCAGGGCGGGGACGGAATCTGCCACAGGGGAACCCTGGGTGGCCAACCCCTACACGCACGCCGGCGAGAAACCGGCCACCACCTTCGATCTGGAGGTGAGGCTGTCGGCGGGCCTGCCCATCCAGCGCATGGTCTGCGACACGCACAAGACCGCCATCGCCTTCGACAGCAAGGCCGACGCGACCCTGCGGCTGGATCCCAGCGAGGCCCACGGCGGCAACCGCGACGTCATCGTGAAATACCAGCTGGCGGGCACCGCTGTGCAATCGGGACTGCTGCTCCATCAGGGCAAGGGCGAAAACACCTTCCTGCTCATGGCCCAGCCGCCCAAGCGCGTGACGCCCAAGGATCTGCCGCCCCGCGAGTTCGTCTTCATCATGGATATCTCCGGCAGCCAGATGGGCTTTCCCATCGAGGTGTCGAAGGTGCTCATGAAAGAGATGATCCAGGGCCTGCGGCCCCAGGACCTCTTTAACGTGATGGTCTTCGAGGGCAGCTCGGCGCTCTGGTCGCCTTCGGGATCCCAGCACGCCACACCCGAAAATGCCCAGCAGGCCCTGGCCTTCGTGCGGTCGCAGAACGGCGGTGGCGGCACCGAACTGGGCAGTGCCATGCGGAAAGCATTGGGGCTGCCTCGGGTGCCCGGCATCTCGCGCACCTTCGTGGTGTCCACGGACGGTTACATCAGTGCCGATGGCCAGGTCTTCGATCTCATCCGGAAGAACCTCGGCTCAGCCAACCTCTTCACCTTCGGCATCGGCTCCTCGGTGAACCGCCACCTCATCGAGGGCATGGCCCACGCGGGGCAGGGCGAGGCCTTCGTCATCACCAAGCCGGAGCAAGCCGCCGCCGAGGCCGAGCGGTTCCGCGCCTATGTGTCGTCGCCGGTGCTCACCAACCTGAAACTGACCACCAACGGCTTCCAGGTCCAGGACCTCGAACCCATCCAGCTGCCCGACGTGCTGGCGGACCGGCCGGTGATCTGCCTCGGCAAGTGGACAGGCGAGGCCAAGGGCACGGTCACGTTGTCCGGCATGAGCGGTAGCGGGCCCTGGAGCCAGACGTTTGAAGTCGGCAAGGTGAAGGACCGTGAGCACGGCGCCCTGCGCCAGCTCTGGGCCCGCCAGCGCATCCAGATGCTGTCGGACTACGATCAGTTCGGCCAGGACGAAGGCCGGAAGGCGGAGGTCACGCGCCTCGGGCTCGCCTACAACCTGCTGACCGCCTACACCTCCTTTGTGGCCGTGGACACCCAGGTGCGGAATGCTGGAGGCTCCCACACCACCGTCACCCAGCCCCTGCCGTTGCCCGAAGGCGTGTCCAATGCGGCCGTGGGCGGCGCGCCCGGCCGTGTGGCTGGTGGCATCATCGGCGGGGTGGTGGGTGGTCCGATGGCGGCCTATGCTCCCTCATCCATGAGGAAGATGGCCGCGCCAGCCTCGGCAGCCGTCGAGGTCCTGGCCCAGGATGGGCTGGCCCGCCGGGAGAAGCCGAAGGTCCACTCCGCCCGCCGCATCCTGGCTTTCTCGGGCATCACGGGCACCTCTGATCCCCGGTCCCTGCGGCGGGAGCTTGAGGCCCGGTTGATGGATCCAGCCCTGGTGGCCGCGCTGGCGGGCCTGCCCTCCGGCACCGTGCTGGCGCTGAACGTGAACCATGCCGGGCAGGTGGTGTCGGCGACCTTCAGCGGGACTTTCCCCGGAGCGGCCAAGGCCAAGGCCCTGATCGAGGTCTGGCGTCTCCAAAGCTGGACCGGTGGCATGGCCGGCAGCCTCGAACTCACCCTCGGCTGAGGTTCCAGTCGCCTCGCAGGTCCACGCGCCTCCCCTTTGCTGGGGAGGCGCGCTGGCGCAGGGTGGGGAAGGAGGTACCTTCATAGCCATGCACAGGATTCTGGGCATGGCCTGTCTGCTGACCCTGGGGGGATGCGAATCGGAACCGCCACCGCCGGCGGATCCGGGAGAGGCGGTGGCCTACGCCGCGGCCCGGGCCCGCATGGTGCGCGAGCAGATCGCCGCCCGGGGGGTCACGGATCCCCGGGTGCTGGGAGCGATGGGCCGGGTGCCCCGCCATGAGTTCATCCCGTTGGGGGCTCGGAGCCAGGCCTATGAGGACTGGCCTCTGCCCATCGGCCATGGCCAGACCATCTCCCAGCCCTACGTCGTGGCATTCATGACCGCCGCCCTCGAACCCCGGCCCGGCGATCGTGTGTTAGAGATCGGCACGGGCTCTGGCTACCAGGCGGCCGTCTTGTCGGAGCTGGTGGCCGAGGTCTTCAGCGTGGAGATCGTGGCACCCCTGGCCCAGCGCGCCGAGACAGATCTGAAGCGCCTGCGCTATGGCCACGTGAAGGTCCGGGCCGGAGACGGTTACCTGGGCTGGCCCGAGGCGGCGCCCTTCGACGCCATCATCGTCACCTGCGCTCCCGATCACGTGCCGCAGGCCCTGGTGGACCAGCTCAAGATGGGCGGGCGGATGATCCTTCCCGTGGGACCGCCCAGCGGAGCCCAGGAGCTCTACCTGCTGCGCAAGACCCCCAAGGGCCTGGAAAGGCAGGCCGTGCTGCCCGTGCGGTTCGTGCCGATGGTGCCGAAGGCCCGGGGGGTGGCGGGTGCGGGTGACTGAGGGCGCCTGCCGAACCGGGCCCCTCGGCCCGAGGACCCCGCACCCATACATCTTGAAGGATGGCCGAGTTCAGACTCGGCCCCCCGGTTCCCGCCGGGGCCTTTTGCACGCATCCTGAAAGCCTGCACCAAGGAGCCCCCATGACCCGCATGAAGACCGATCCGCCGAAGAAGTACCGCGATTTCGTGGCCCGCTATCCCAAACTGGCCGAGGCCTGGGATGCCCTGCACGAGGCCGGTGCCACGGGTCCGCTGGACGACAAGACCCAGCGCCTGGTGAAGCTGGCCGTGGCCATCGGCGGCCTGCGGGAAGGCGCCGTGCATGCCAGCGCCCGCAAGGCCCTGGATATGGGCATCACCATCGAGGAACTCGAGCAGGTGGTGGCCCTCGCCGCTGGCACCATGGGCATGCCCGCCACAGTCGCCGCCTTCACCTGGGTCCGAGATGTGACTCACAAGTCCCAGGCCTGACCGGGAGGATGGGGACGGGCCGAAGGGGGCCGGTCGGTTATCCCTCGCAATAGGCCTCGCAGGCAACCCTGGCAGGGGGCTGGGCGGTCCCAACTTGCCGTGGGAGGGCATCCAGTTCCCGGGTGGGCAAACCGAAATGTTGGAGGATGGTGGCCGCGAGTTGAAGCGCAGCCTGCGAGATGCCGTGGCGATGATTCAGAACCAGGGCCCGCTTGCGGGAATGATCAAAGCCCAATACCTCGTGGGGCCGCAGCAGCCCTGAAGCGATCTGGTTGACCACCAGGTCGCGGGGCAGGTATCCAAGCCCCTCTCCGCCCAGGACGGAATGCATCAGCAGGTGGAGGTCGTCCAGGATGATGACTTTCTTGAAGTCATCCAACCCCAGTCCGAGGCTCTTGAGGCCCTGCTCCAGGAGGATGCGTGAGCAGCACCCTTCGCGCCGGGTATAGATGGGAAGGCTGAGCAGGGTGTCCATCGAGGCGTGCGGTGAGGGCACCCCAAGCCCGGGAGCGGAGAGGAACACCGTTTCCGCATCAGGCAAGGAGAATGCACTCAGGGAGGAGGGCTCCAGCAGGGCGGTACCCTCCAGGACGGCGACATCGAGGATGCCTTCTCCCAGGCCCTGAAGAATTTCATTGGGCATGCTGAAGGTGAATTTCAAGTCGGCCGAGTCGCCACAGCTGGCCATGAACTGCTGGAGGACCGCAGGGAGGTGAGCGGTTCCGAAGGCAGGCGTGGCACTGAACGAGAGCCGGGATTTCCCTTCAATGCGATGCAGTCCCGCCTCAAGCTCCGCCTCGATGGCGAGCAGGGCCTTGGCCTTTTGGCAGACCATTCTGCCGGACTCGGTGGCGCGGAGTTTCGGCCCTGAGCGATCCAGGAGGCTGCATCCGTACTGGTCTTCCAGGAACTTGATCCGGCGGGACACCGCCGGTTGGGTGACACAGAGAATCTCCGCGGCTCGGGACAGGCTTCCGGTCCTGACTACCTCGACCAGGGTCTTCAGGTAAACAGATTCCAAGGTCGCTCCCCGAGGCCCATGACCGTTTGTTATGTAGGTCATGCGAACCATTCAATTTACTTCCCTACGATGAGGTCAAGAATCAAAGAGGTCCAGGGCTGGACGGTCTGATGTGACCGAAGTTCCAATCCCGGTGCCCTGAGCCAATCTGCCGGGGTCGGTGCAGGACCTTGAGGAAAGGTGGGAATCCATGAAGCGGACCATCACCAGGCGCGGATTTATGGGTTCAGTGGGGGTTGCGAGCGTGGCCGGCCTCACGGGAATGGCCAGACCCCTGAAGGCCCAGGCTCATCCCACCGGCTGGCGCGGGACCAGGCGGGTCAAGAAGATCGCCACCATCTGTGAAATGTGTTTCTGGCGCTGCGGTGTGCTGGCAAGCGTCGCCGATGGGAAGGTGCTTCGGGTGGAGGGGAACCCTGACCACCCCATGACCCAGGGGCGCCTCTGCGCCCGGGGCAATGCTGGCACGGGTCTGCTCTACGATCGGGACCGCCTCAAGTGGCCCCTGATGAGGGTCGGCAAGCGCGGGGAAGGCGTATTCAAGCGCGTTTCCTGGGACGAGGCGCTGGATTTCCTGGCCAACAAGCTCAAGAACCTGAAGCAGGAACATGGGCCGGAAAGTGTGGCGTTTTTCCCGCATGGGGTCAGCGCATCGTTCTTTCACACCCTGATGAAAGCCTATGGAACGCCCAACAGTGCCGAGCCTGCCTTCGCGCAGTGCCGGGGGCCTCGGGAAGTGGGCTACGCGCTGACGTTCGGCAAAGGGCTTGGATCTCCCGAGCCGGTGGACCTCGAAGAAGCCAAGCTGGTGGTGCTGATCGGCAGCCACCTCGGCGAAAACGTTTTCACCAGCCAGATCACGGCCTTCGCCAAGGGCCTTGCCCGTGGGGCGAAGCTGGTGGTGGTGGATCCCAGGTTCAGCACAGCCGCTGAGAAGGCGGACTGGTGGCTGCCGATCCGCCCGGGTACCGATCTAGCGTTGCTGTTGGCCTGGATCCATGTGCTGATCGCGGAAGGCCTGTACGACCAGGACTACATCCGCAAGTACGCCGAGGGTTTTGCGGAGCTTGCGGCGCACGTGGAAACATTCACGCCGGAATGGGCGGAAGAGATCACCCAGCTTCCGGCCGCCCAGATCCGGGACACCGCCCGGGCCATGGGGCAGGCCAAACCGGCTGTGGTGGTGCATCCTGGCCGGCATGTCACCTGGTATGGGGATGACACCCAGCGATCGAGGGCCATGGCGATTCTCACAGCCTTGCTCGGTAGTTATGGTCGCAAGGGCGGGATATTCCTCTCAACTTCAATCCCCAGGGGAGGGTTCGAGGTTCCCGATTTTCCGGAATCCGAAAGGGGCCGGGCAGACGGTGCGGGCACGAAATTTCCCCTGGGGTCGAAGGATCTGGGTATCACCAACGGCCTCGTGGATGCGACGGTTTCAAGCCAACCCTACCCCATCAAGGCCTGGATCGTGTACGGCCAGAATGTGCTGCAGAGCATCCCCCAGCCGGAGCGCACCCTCAAGGCCATCGAGTCCCTGGACCTCCTGGTGGTGGTGGATGTGATGCCCGTGGATCAGGTCCTCTATGCCGATCTGGTGCTGCCCGAGGCCACCTACCTCGAACGGTATGACGCTCCCACCATCGCCGAAACGGCCAAGGAGCCCTTCATCGCGGTACGATTCCCCGCCTGTGACCCCATGTATGAATCAAAACCGGGGTGGTGGATTGCCAAGCAGTTGGCGGCTCGGCTCGGGCTGGAGGCCTTCTTCCCATGGGCGAGTCCCGAAGAACACCTGGCAGGCATCACGGAGCCCATGGAGCTCAACCTGGCCGAGCTGCGCACTCGAGGCGCCCATAAGTTTCCAGGCCGTCCCTACCTGGAGGACCGGGTGGCGGCGGGTGAACCTCTCTTCGAGACTGAGAACGGGAAGATCCACCTCTACTCCAAAAAGCTCAAGGAGCTCGGCTTCGACCCGCTCCCCCGCTACACCCCGGTGGAGGATCCACCCAAGGGGTTCTTCCGCCTGATCTATGGACGTGCCCCCGTCCACTCCTTCGCTCGTACCGAGAACAATGAGATGCTGCACGGGCTCATGCCCGAGAACGAGGTGTGGCTTGCCGCTCAGGCAGCTCAAGCGCTCGGTCTCAAGGATGGGGAAAAGGTGGTTCTCGAAAATGCAGACGGGA
The DNA here is from genome assembly GCA_030824075.1 of Geothrix sp. GTDB lineage: Bacteria > Acidobacteriota > Holophagae > Holophagales > Holophagaceae > Geothrix. The sequence continues at coordinate 33,413 of JAVBYJ010000020.1, read as the reverse complement.
CCAAGAGCCTGCCCATCCGTCTGAAGGTTACAGAGGGGATCCGCAGCGATTGCGCCTATGTCGTCCATGGATTTGGCCAGCGTTCGCGCTTGCTGACCCGAGCTGGTGGAAAAGGTGCCTCGGATACGGACCTGATGAGCCGCGTCAAGGTGGACCCCCTGATGGGGGGCACAGGCATGCGCGTGAATTTCGTGCGTCCCTTGGCCCTCGCTAACCAGAACTAGGAGGACGCCATGACCCGGTATGCCATGGTCACTGATCTAAGGAAGTGCGTCGCCTGCCAAGCCTGTACGGCCTCCTGCAACGCCGAATGGGAGGTGCCTGCCGGTCTCTCCCGCACCCAGATCAGGAAGACGCCCATCAAGGGCACGTTCCCGAAGCTGGTGGCGGGCACCTTGGTGGCCCAGTGCGCCCATTGTGACGACGCGCCCTGCGTGCCTGCCTGTCCATCTGCGGCCACCTCCAAGGATGCCAAGGGCATTGTCCAGGTGAACCGCGATGTCTGCATCGGTTGCGGATTCTGTGTCGAGGCCTGCCCCTACGAGGCTCGCTTCATCAACCCGGTCATCAAGAAAGTGGACAAGTGCGATTTCTGCTCACCCCGGTTGGAGCGTGGACAGTTACCGGCTTGCGTCACCACCTGCCCAGCGAACGCCAAGTTTTTTGGAGACCTGGATGACCGCAACAGCGAGGTTTTCCGGATGGTCTTTTCCGAGGGCGCGAGCCGTCGGGATACTCCAGAAATTGCCGTGGGACCGAATGTCTACTACCTGGGCAAGCGGGAGCAGGTGGATCTGGTCATGGCCAGCTATCCGCCCCGCCCTCCCAAGCTGCCGGTGGCGGGGGTGCTCTGGGAAAGGGCCGCCAAGCCCCTGGTGATCGGGGCCGTGGCCATGACCTTCCTGGGACAGGCTGCGGCGTTCTTCCAGCAACTCAGGATCGGGGAGAAGGAACATGAAGACTAGCGCGATCCCCACCCATCCCTTGCCGCTCACCGCTGAACAGGCGGAGGCCATGGAACAGCGGCACATCAAGAAACACCACATCGCCATCATGCTGCTTCATTGGTTCAATGCCATGGTCTGGGGGCTGGAGCTGATGACCGGTTTGGCCCTGGTGTCATCGCCCCATTTCCGGGTGGTGCCCATGTGGTTCCTGGAGTTGGTGGAGGGACTGTTTGGCCCGAGGTCGAACCTGCTCAGAGCGCATCTGACCGTCGGAATGGTGTGGATCGTCGTGTTCCTGGCTTACGGCCTCTTCGGAGGGAAAACCTATCTGACCAAGGAGGTGCTCCAGAAGGAAATCGCCCTCGACCGGGATGATTTCCAGTGGCTGCGAATCCGGGTGCTGGGGATCCTCGGCCGGTCCAAGGAACCTCTACCACCCCAGGGCATCTACAACGCTGGTCAGAAACTGTTCGCCTTGATGGTCTACGCCATGCTTCCGATCATCATGCTGACGGGCCTCATCATGGCCTTCCACCTGTTCGGCACGGCTGCGGTGGGATGGGCCGTCCTGATCCACTTTGTGACCGTGGGAGTGGTGGTGTGCGGGCTCATCGTCCATGTCTACATGGGTGCGGTGTTCCCGGAGGAGAAACCCGCCTTCTTCTCGATGATTACGGGAACGGTCAATGAGTTGTTCGCCTACTCGCATCACTTCAAGTGGTGGCGGGAAGTGAAGCTGGAAGATGAAATCTGGCTCCATCAGCGCAGGTCCAGTGAGGATGCGGTCCCTCCCGCACGAGGTGGTTCCGACCCTGGCCAGAACACGGTCGGATGAACCGGATTCAGGCCATCACGAACTGTTATGGACCCCATGAGAACCATTCAATTTACTTCGCTCCGAGCGTCGCCCACATTGAGGATGGATTGATAGCAGATCAATGAATCTTCTTTGAATGATCCCCACTCCCCCACAACCCCCATCCACAAAGGAGTACCCATGAGCGCACTCGCAAAGGGAACTCGAGTTCTGGTCGGCGGCGCCATTGCCCTGACTTCCCTTTCTTTCTGCACGGTGGCCAAGGCCGGTGAGATTCCAGACTGGGTCAAGAACATCGACATCAGCCTCAAAGGCCAAGTCTTCTCGGAAACCACTGATCTGGGAGCTGGTGCGGACAATCGGGGTTCCCGCAATGACATCCACTTCCAGCGGCTGCGCCTCACGCTCTCTGGCAAGTTTGACGATGTGTGGGGCTTCAAGTGGCAGTCCTGCGGGGCCACCGGCACCACGAAGCAGGGTTCCCTCGGCTATGGCGTCTCCGGCCAGGACACCGATCCGAACGATCGCGATGTCCGAATCATCGATGCCTATGTGACGGCGGACCTGAGTGATGCCCTCCACTTCAAGATCGGTCTCACCAAGCTGCCCCTGACCCGCGCCAACTTGGATGACTGCTTTGCGCCGTTGACCCAGGATCGGTCCATGTTCGTCTATACCGCCTATGGCAGCTCTCCGGCCAAGTTCAGCCGCGACATGGGCGCCGTGGCCTGGGGCGGTTTCTTCGACCACAAGCTGTCCTATTCCCTGGGCGCCTTCCAGGGCCGCGAGGGCTACACCGCGGCGGTCAACCCCCTCAACGGAACGACCTACAGGTCCTCCATGCAGCCGAAGAACAGCCTGGAATATGTGGGTCGTGTGGCCTATGCGTTCCTGGATGCGGAACCGGGTTCGGGCTATGCCGGCAGCTACCTTGGCCAATCCACCATCCTGACCATCGGTGGTGGCATCGCCTACCAGCCCTCAGCCGTGTATAAGAACGTGACCAACACGGGCGTCATCCAGAACGGCTACACGGTGGATTACAAGGCCATCGCCGGGGACTTCCTGTTCGAATACCCCACGGCTAAAATCGGCACCTTCACCCTCACGGGGCAGTATCTCAAGAACGATTTCAACAATGCCTACCTGACCAACAAGAACCCCGGCGACCTGCTCGCCAGCATCGGCGGACTTAACGGGCAGAAGGAAGGCAACTACATCAAGGGCGCCTACCTCCTGCCCATGACCGTGGGCAAGGAAGGGCTCATCCAGCCCTACGTCCTCGCGGAGAACTGGCGTGTGGCCTTCCTCCTGGGCGTGACCGGGCAGCGGATCAAGCAGACGGGTGCTGGCGTCAACTACTACATGCACGGCCAGAATGTGCGCTTCACCGTGGAATACCTGAAGACCGATTTCAATACGCCCACGAACCTGATCGGGGATGTGGCTGGAACCACGCCCAAGATTTCCTCCTACAACACCTACAGGATGATGCTTCAGTTCGTTCTCTAGGCCCTTCCAATCCTTCCGGAACCAGCCCCATTTTGGAGAAAACCCATGTTTAAGCGCATTGCAGTCTCCCTCGCCTTGGCCCTGGTGGGCGCCACGTTCGCTTTGGCCGCCGCCAGCAAAGGCACCGTGGTCACGATCAAGGACAAGGCCGTGGTGGTGAAGGTGGACGGGGCCCTGGCGCCCTGGGCCAAGAAAGGCTCCATGGTGAAGATCAACAACAAGTACAACGGCAAGATCACCGAGGTATCCGGTGCTTCGGTGACCCTCTCCTCGCCCAAGGCCAGCGAACTGAAGGAAGGGCAATCCATCACCTTTGACAAGAGCACTGCTGCCGCAGGGTGCTAAGGATCCGTGGTATCCGGTTCTCAGCCCAGTGAGCCAACTGGGACCTGAGCTGGAAATGGAGATGGAGGGAAGTGCGCAGAGATCCGTTCAGGGCGCCCATGGCGGTCTGAACGGATCTCGGTGCGTACGGCTAAGGAAGGACCGCACTCCCCGCGTCAATTCCACACAGGCATGAGGCACCGGGGACTGTGCTGAGCGAGGCGCTTATCGAAAGCTCGAACGGAGTTCCGCATGACGGGGGAGCGTTCGTCGTGGCAGGTGAGACAGGCTCCGACGCGGAGAATCCGTTGCTGTTCTTCGAGGGTGAAAGGCCGCACATCTTCCCGAGTCGACACCATGCCGCCGCGTGTACCCAGGAAGGGAATCCAGGCGTCTGCCGGCAGGCCGTCAGCTGGGTGGACTTCCGCGGCGGGCCTGAATGTCCAACGCCCGCCCCGGGGCGTCCTCTCATACCGCAAATCCCCACGACCGTAGCCGAGGGCTACGGGGTTGTTGTGGCAGGAGGTGCAGGACCGGGAACCCTTCTGAGTCGTGTGGGGCTCGATGCGGGCATACAGCCGGCGGAAGAGCGGGGGGCCCGATTGGCCTGGTAGCGCCAGAGTCAGGACCATGCCTGGTACGAATGTTTCGATCACGCCTCGGGGATTCGCAGGATCTGAGGGTGTCTCTCTGATTCCCAGGGTGGGGGGATCCGCCAGGAAGGGGCCACCTTGTTCCTTCCACTTGCCGGGGGACTCTGTTCCTTTGATCCAGTCATAGGCCAGGGCCTTCTCATCGCGGGAGGTGTGGCAAGTCGTGCAGGTAGGCGCCCAGGCCGTGTGGCAACTGCCGCAGGAAAGCCGGGCATGACCGGCGCCTTCCACGCAGACCTGGGCGGTCGGCTTCAGTTCCTTGCGCAGCCCATCCCGCTTGAGCATGAGCCGGGGCTTTCCGGTCGATTCCTCCAGCACGCCGTTGACCAGGGCATCGCCCTTTCGGGTCTGGATGAACTGTTTCGGTGCGGGCCCTGGCCATCGGCGCAGCGCCAGGATCCGGCGCGATTCGGGATCCAGCCGTGAAGCCGGAATCATGGAAAGGCTGGACCCGGCAGGCGCGTGACAGTCCACGCACAGGAGACGCACCTGGGTGCTTTTGCGGGCGTGGGCTTTGCCGTCTCCCATGACCTCGGTGGAGCTGTGGCAGTCCACGCATTCGAGCCCGCGTTGCTGATGAATGTCTGAGCGCGCCCTTTCGAAGACGCGTTCGTCGGCCAGCACCCGGTAGCGGGGATCCCTGGGATCAGGGACTGCGGGCGGCGGTTCGTGCATCTCGTGCCAGCCTTCGTAGCTGGTGGAGATCCGCCCCGAGCGGCTATGACAGCCGAAGCATTTGCCGTTGCCCACCTGCAGATCGAGGCTGGGATGGACCTTGGGAGCAGTGGCACTGCCAGCCAGTTTCTGGTGCTGGTAGGTCCGGAGGGCTTCGAGGGCTATCCGGGTACGATTGAGATGACAAGCCAGGCAGCCGCCCCCACCACCGTGATGGAAGTCGTCCTCAATGGGGCCCAACTCAGTTTTGGGGATGCCCAGGTGACAAGAGGCGCAGAGCTGCCGCATATGAGTGTCCGCAGAGGAATGGCCTAGCTTCTGAATGTGGCCCGGTTCCTTCTCCTTGGTGCCGGCAGCTGCTCCGAAGACCTGCCGATTGATCTCCACCACGCCTCGCATGGTGGTCATCAGGGACTGCGCCACCCTGGGGATGATCGAACCGTGGCACTCGGCAGTCCCGCAGGTGCGGGACGCCGTCGCGAGGTTGCCAGGGATCAGGATCATCCCGGCATGGGCGCGTGCCTTGTTAAGAGAGAGCGTGTCCCCGCCGTGGCACGACGCGCAGCCGATGGCTTCAGGCCGGTGGGCATTCCCCAGTCCGGTCACACCCGGGTGGCAGACCAGACAGCCTTCGGGTCGCCCCATCACCAGAGGCAGGGGGGACGGGGCTTCCTGAGCCGGGGCAAACACCCAACCGACCTTCAAATCGCCGGGACCGGAAGGCCAGGCAGGATCCCAGGTCCAGCTCTGACCGCGGAGCAGGGCTCCCACGCCGCAGAGGCCCAGGTAGAGGGCGAGGCCAACCAGAAGCAACCCCTTCATCCTGACCACCCCGTTCGTCCCAAGGTGTCGGATCCCGTAGAACCCGGCCACCAACAGGGCCCCTCCGAGGACCACGGTCAGAGGCCAGGGCGTCCAGTGCAGGATTTCCTGAAGACCCAGGAAGTACCAGGGGCCTTTGATGATGGGGTCGAGGCCGTCGTGCAGCCCCGGAGAGATGAAAAGGGAGAGGACCCCCGCCGTCAGCAGGACGCTCAGAAAGGCGTTCAGCCTGGGCCAAACTCGGCGGGCGTGTTCGATGATGAAGAGCCAGACCAGGATGGTGGCCGTGGCGGCATGTTGCACATAGACCACATCGAGTCGCCCTCCGACCCCGAATGCAAAGGTCGCTAGGCCGGATCCCACCAGGGGAACGCGGGAAATAGCTTCGGTGACGATCCGCAGGGCCTGACGCGCGTCCGCATCACCACGCAGCATGAAGCCCGACAACATGATGAAAACCAGCAGCGGCAGGGTTAGGGACAGCCGAAGCCAAACGCCACGACGAACCCGCTGCTCGGTCGAAGCCTTCAAGTGATCCCAAATGTGCAGCACGGTCAGGATCAAGCAGGCCTGACCTGTCCAATAGTGGAGGTTTCTGAAGAAGGTTCCGGCCGGGTTGGCCAACAGCATGGTGGCGATGGAGCCGTAGCCATCCGCAGGATTGAACGGCACCGCGACCGCCGCGCCGGAGAGCGCGGCAACCATGAAACTGGCGGTGGCAAGATCGCCCAGCGAACCCCAGGGCGAATTCCAGATGACTTCCTTCCCGCTAGGTTCGGACACGGACGATCCACCCGCCGGTCGCCTTGTCCGGCTCGGCTTTCAGGGCCTCCAGGGGTCGGGTCGCGGGCCCCTTGACCACGGCCCCATCGCCACGGAAACGTGAACCGTGGCAGGGGCACACGGCCTCGTCCCCTTGAACCCGATCGAGGTGACATCCAAGGTGGGTACAGCGTCCCGAGAACGCATGAATTGTCCCGTCGGCATCCTGCTGCACGACCACGGATCCAATCACGGATAGACCTGCGGGGACCTCGCCCGGGAGGGTGACCGTGCTGGGAACTTGGCGGGTCTGGACCCGCCTGAGCATGGCCATGAGCCCGCCGAGCAATGGAAGCCCCATACCGGCAGCCATGACCTGTCGGAGCACCTTCCGGCGAGAGATGGAGTCCCCAAGATGCACGCCCATGGTTCCTGAGATCCGCCTGGGCCTGTGGATGGCCACGTCATCAATAGTAATCGTGGAGAGGCTAAAACTCTGTGTTTACGGCGTGTTGGGGGTCACATATGCCCAGGCGTGAGAAAGGAAGAATTTGATCTTGATTTCTAAATTTTAGAAATTTAGAATTATTGCCATGAAACACCTCGACCCCACCCTCCAGGAGATGACCCGCCAATTGAAGGCCCTGGGTCATCCGGGGCGCCTTTCCATCGTTCGCGCCGTGGTACAGGGGCCCGTGGAGGGGACGCCCGCGGGCGAAATTCAAGCCCAGATCGGAATGCCCGCTTCGACGCTCAGCCACAACCTGGCGGATCTCACCGAGGCTGGTCTGCTCATCGCGGCCCGGCAGGGCACGACCATCCGTTACGCCGCCTGCTTCGATCAGCTCAAGGCCCTCACCGAGTATCTCTGGCAGGACTGCTGCGGTGGCGGCTGCCGGGATCCCCATTGTCTTTGATTCAAGGAGCACCGATGGAACCGACCACCCATCCCACCCACCTGAAGATCCAGGATGCCTACGGCAAGATCGCCAGCCTTGGCGGCGGCTGCTGCGGTGCCCAGTCCTCCTGCTGCGGGACCAGCCGTGTCGGGGAAGTCGCTCAGGGCGTCGGCTACTCGGACGCGGAACTGGCGACGCTGCCTGAAGGCGCCAACCTCGGGTTGTCCTGTGGGAACCCCACGGCCCTGGCGGAACTGAAACCCGGTGAGATCGTGCTGGATCTGGGCAGCGGCGCGGGCCTGGATGTGTTCCTGGCAGCCCAGCGGGTCGGCCCGGCAGGTCATGTCCACGGTGTCGACATGACGCGGGAGATGCTGGCGAAGGCCCGCCAGAACGCCGCCGAGTTCCGGCGCCGCACGGGCCTGGACAATGTGACCTTCCACCAGGGGCAGATCGAGGCGATTCCCTTGCCGGAGGCGTCGGTGGATGTGGTGCTCTCCAACTGCGTGCTGAACCTGAGCCCCGACCAGGCCACCGTCTGGAAGGAGATCGCCCGGGTGCTGAAGCCCGGCGGGCGGGTCTCCATCTCCGACATGGTGCTGCTGAAGCCTCTGCCGGAAGCCCTGCGCCAAAGCGTCGAGGCGCTGGTGGGCTGCATCGCCGGGGCGCCCTGTGTGGAGGACCTGAGGCGTATGATTGCAGCGGCCGGCCTCGTGGATCAGCTCCTGCTCCCGAAGGCCGGTGCGGTGGAAGCCATGCTGCCGAGCGAGGATCCGATGACCGACCACCTCCTAGGGCTGCTGCCCGAGGGCACCCAGCCCTCGGATGTGATCACCAGCATGATCATCTCCGCCCGCAAACCGGCCTGAACCGAGGGTCGCCATGAACGTCCCGAAACGCCTTTCCTTCCTCGACCGGTACCTGACCCTCTGGATCTTCCTGGCCATGGGTCTCGGTGTCCTGCTGGGCTTCGCCGTGCCCGGCTTCAACCGCGCCATCAACGCGTGGAATGTGGGCACGACAAGCGTTCCCTTGGCTGTGGGACTCATCGTCATGATGTACCCGCCCCTGGCCAAGGTGAAGTACGAGGAACTTCACCTGGTCTTCCAGAACAAGAAGGTGCTGGGCCTGTCCCTGGTGCAGAACTGGATCGTGGGGCCGTTGCTCATGTTCGCTCTGGCCGTGCTGTTCCTGCGGGATAAACCGGAGTACATGATCGGCCTCATCCTCATCGGACTGGCCCGCTGCATCGCCATGGTCATCGTCTGGAATGATCTGGCCAGGGGTGATACGGAGTACTGTGCGGGTCTGGTGGCCTTCAACTCGATCTTCCAGGTAATCTTCTTCAGCGTGTACGCGTGGTTCTTCGCCACCGTTCTGCCGGCGAAGCTGGGCCTGCAGGGTGCCGTGGTGAACATCACCATCGGCCAGATCGCCGAGAGCGTTTTCATCTACCTCGGCATTCCCTTCATCGCGGGATTTCTCACCCGCTTCCTCCTCGGGAAGCTCAAGGGGCTGGACTGGTATCACCGGGTCTTTGTGCCAAAGATCAGCCCCCTCACGCTCATCGCGCTTCTGTTCACGATCGTGGTGATGTTCAGCCTCAAGGGCGACACCATCGTGAAGCTGCCCTTCGATGTCATCCGCATCGCAATTCCGCTGCTGATCTACTTCGTGGTGATGTTCCTGGTGAGTTTCTGGATGTCGAAGCAGGTGGGCGCCACCTACCCGCAAAGCGCGACGCTGAGTTTCACTGCTGCCTCCAACAACTTCGAATTGGCCATCGCCGTGGCTGTGGCCACGTTCGGCATCGCCCATGGGGCCGCCTTCGCCGCAGTCATTGGCCCGCTGGTGGAGGTGCCCGTGCTCATTGGCCTCGTCAGTGTGTCCCTCTGGCTCAAGGGGAAGTGGTACCCAGGCAGCGTCGAAGAAGTCTCCGATGTCACCTGCTGCCCGGCGGTCGAACCCGACAAGAGGTGAACGATGAGTCCCTTCGATGGCAAGGGCATGGTGATCCAGGGGCTCCGATTTCTCGCTCCGAAGGAGGCCCTGGACACCTTGCAGGATGGGGCGCTCCTGGTGGATCTCCGCACCGATGACCTGGTGGAAATGAAGGCGTTCCATGTCCCCGAGGCCATCCACATCCCGCACCGAGAGCTATCAGGGCTGCTCTCGGAACTACCCACCAACCGTTCCCTGCTTCTGGCGGACACTTCTGGGGTGTTCACCAAGGATGCGGCCCACCTCCTCCTGGACCACGGGTTCAGCGACGTGGCTTGCCTGAACGGCGGCATGCTCGCCTGGGATCAGGAAGGCCTGCCCCTCGACACCGATCCCGAGGCGCTGCTGCACGGTGAGTGCGCCTGCGTGATGATTTCTAAAAAGAAGAGGCGCCCCATGACCCGCTCCATCCTGTTCCTGTGTGTCGCCAACAGCGCCCGTTCCCAGATGGCGGAAGGCATCGCCCGGCAGCTCTTCCCGACGCTGCGCATCCAAAGTGCGGGCAGCCGTCCGAGCCACGTGAATCCCTACGCCATCGAGGTGTTGGCGGAGCAAGGGATCGACGCCAGCACCCACAGCTCCAAGAGCGTCCAGGACATTGACCCGGCCACGGTGGATCTGGTGATTACCCTCTGTGCCGAAGAAGTCTGTCCCCTGTTCCTGGGCAAGGCTGAGCGCCTGCACTGGCCCATCCCCGATCCCGCCAGCGATGATCCGAGCCTCACGCCCGAAGATCTACGGACACGCTTTCGCGCAGGTCGGGATGAGATCCGGCGACGGTTGGAGCAGTGGAAGGCCGAGCGGTTCTGATCCGGAAAGGTGGGTGGATTCAGGGTCTGAAGTCGCGGGCCTTGTCGCCCCGCAGCAGCTCCGCCAGCCCCAGCAGGCCGTCCTCCAGATACTTCACATCAAAGCCCTGGGTCTTGAGGTAGACCATGGCCAGCGCGGAGCGGTCCTTGTGGGGGCAGGCCGTCACGATGATTTTTGATCGATCCAGCTCCTTGAGCCGTTTCGGCAGTTCATTCAATGGGATGTGCAGGCCGAAGCCCATGCGCCAGGCGGCATGTTCCTCCTTGAAGCGGATATCCACCAGCACGGCTTTTTTCTCTTTGAGGAGGTTCACCAGGTCCTTGCTGCTGATCTTCATGTCGCGCCGCTCGGCGTAGTCGAAGTCGAGCAGGTACTGTTCGAGGGAGAACAGCTGTGCATCCTGCGCCTGGATGGGCAGGGCCAAGGCGAACAGGAGGGACAGGGCGAATCGCATGGAGAACCTCTGGATCAGGGCGTCCTGGCGTGGACAGGAAAGAATGCTCGCAGCCACCTGGATCCATCTTCCCATTCCCACTCGGGAAACCCAGCGCCGAGTGTCTCCGGACCTGCCTGGGTGAAGGATCGTGCCTGTTCGGGTGCCAGGAGCGGGTGATCGCACTCTGAGGATCTTTAGATCCTGTGTCATTTGACTGGCCAGGTCGCAAGAGATGATCACAATCATGACCAGGTGATCGTTAATAACTTCAACCCGGAGGTCACATGATTGGCCGAATCTTCAACCTGCGATGGCTCGCTCCATGGCTCATCCTCGCGACAGGCGCCTCGGGCGCATACGCAACGCTGCAGGCACAGGCCCCCAAAGCCAGTGCGGGGGCGGGGATCCAGGGGCGGGTGAAGGACATCCATGGCGCGGCCATCCCCGGGGCCACCGTGACTGTCGAGGGCCAGACGATGAAGGCCAGCACGGGAAAGGATGGCTCTTTCAGCCTCAAGGGGGTGAAATCGGGCGCTGTCTTCCTCCAGGTGAAGGCGCCCAACCGCACCCACCTGGATGGCGAAACCCTGAAGGCCGTGGCGGTGAAGGCGGGCGCCACCACCGGTGGCGTGGAGATCACGCTGTCGGGGCGACCCAGCGATGCTGCTTCCTATGTCGGCATGAAGGCCTGCGCGGCCTGCCACAACGGCCCTCATGTGAAGGCACTGGACGGCAGTCCGAACGCATCGGTGCATGCGCGCTTCGTCACCGAAGGCACCAGCCACATGGTCTACAAGGACAAGTGGCCCGCGCCGGGTGAAAAGTATCTGCCCCGGGATCCCAAGGGGAACCTGCTGAAGGTGCAGGATCCCTTGGATGGCAACGGCCTGGTCCATGTGGTGCTGACCACCCGGGGACAGGATCCGAACCGCGAGTACTGGTTCAAGTTCTATCCTGAGCAGAAGGCCGGCGTGTCGTTGACGGAGGCCGATCTGGATGCCTCGGACAAGCCCGCGAATGCCGTCTGGATCCAGGTGGCCGCGACCATCGGGGGAGAAGGCAACTGGGGCAAGGGCTACGTTGATCCCGCGCACAAGATGCCCGACCGCCATCCCAACTTCGGCGAGGGCAAGCAGCGCTACATGTGCAAGGTCCAGGACGTGCCGTACGTCGCGGCGTGGATGAAGGAGAACGGCGTGTCCCGGGAGGGGCAGAAGCAGGACTACATCTGCTACATGCCGGTGTTCATGATGCAGGACGGGACGCCCGAGGGTTCCAAGGTGCTGGCGAAGGGTCAACTGGGCGCGCCGATGTTCTGGCAGAAATCCCCGGACCACTGGTGCACGCCAGACAACACCCTGTCGCGGAACTGCGCGGGCTGCCACGCCACCGGCGTGCAGATCACGATGAAGGACTTCGTCAGCGACCCCAATCCGGCCCACAAGTACAAGTCGGTGGTCGTGAACTGGGACTACAAGGATCTGAACATCAGCTGCGAGCGTTGCCACGGTCCCGGCTCTGAGCATGCCGCCACCTCTGACAAGGCCAAGATCATCGTGCCCCGGTACCTCACCGCCAAGGCCGGGAACGAGGCCTGTGGACAGTGCCATGGGAACCACGATGGCCGCAGCCAGCGACCCAGCGGCGTGTTCAAACCCGCCTTTGATGGGGCCTACAAGGACACGCTGGGCCACGGGTTCTTCGTGCCAGGCGTGTATGACCTTTCGACCTTCTTCGCCAACTACGAAAAACCGACCACGGGCCTCAACCCCGACTGGAAGGAGGGCGCGTTCCATGCCTGGCCCGACCAGACCCACGCCCGCTCCCACTCCATGGAGCTGTCGGAACTGCGACGGTCCGCCCACCTCAACAACCAGACTGAAAAACTGACCTGTTTCTCCTGTCACGATCCCCACAGCCAGGATGGCGGGCCCGCTTCACTCAAGGTTGGAGGCTACGATTTCGCCAATGCCGCCTACGGAAACAACACGCTCTGCCTGGCCTGCCATGCCAAGCGGGGGTCCTTCGCGGGGATCACCCTTTCAGATGTGGCCGTGCTGCAACTCGATGCGGGGCGGAAGGTGACGAAGGACGGAGCCGCCGTTTCCGTGAAGGCCGCCGATGCCGCCCTGGCCAGGAACCGGGTCGCCCGGAGCATGGCCAAGCACATGCAGACCGGGGCGGGCATGGGCGGGGCCCTCTATACGCCTGAGGATCCCAAGATGCCCGTGGGCAACTGCGCCTCCTGCCATATGGCGAAGATCGGGAAGCTGCAGGACATCAATGTCCCCGCGATGTATCACCTCGATTTCGATAAGGAGGGCAAAAGCGCCGTGGCCGAAGGAAACCTTGCCTCCCATGTCTTCGATATCGTGTGGCCCGCTCAGAGTTCTGTGCTTAAGAACCCAGATCCATCCAAGGGCAAGGATTTCGACATCATGCCGAACTCCTGCAGCAAGTGCCATGCGTTCGCTCGGATCAGCGGGGACGCGAAGTAGGTCGAAACGCGAAGGGAGCCCATGGTCATGCGTCCTGCACGACCCTGGGCTCCCTTCTCCATGTGGTCGGGTCCCAGGGCGTCTGGCCCGAATCGGTCGAGCCAGACCGCAGATCAGAGGCAAGACACCGAAGCCAGTCGCAGCAGCACGGGGAATTCACCCCGGGATATGGGAACGCCAGGCGAGGCTGAACACCCAGAACGCGCATAGCGTGAGCAGCAGACCCATCCCTTTGGGAAGCCAGCGGCCCAGCAGTTTCGAGAAGTGGCTCTCCGCATACTTGCTGGCCCAGCCCGAGGATGCGCCTGCCAGGAACAACAGCAGGACATGGCCAAGGGCATAGGTGAACAGCAGCACGCCGCCCCAGAGCACCTTCTTCTGCAGGGCCACGATGGTGAGCACCGCGGCCAGGGCTGGGGTGGCGCAGGGGGCGGAAAGGGTTCCAGTGAGACCACCCAGCGCGAAGGCGCCCAGAAGCCCAGCGCCATGAAAACGCGCCATGTGGCTGTGGGACGGAGTCGGGAGGGAGAACAGCCCCAGCAGGTGCAGCCCCACGGCCAGCAGGATAAGCCCCAACAGGGCCTTCCAGCCCCAGCCGACATCGCCCATGAGGCTGCCGGTCAGGGCGGCGACGAGACCCAGAATGGTGAAGGCCGCGGCAAGTCCCAGGACGAAAACCGCGGAGAGCACCATGGGGTGGTGACGGCCTTCCTTCGTGCCGCCGGTGAAACCAACCACCAGCGGCGCTGCCACGAGCACGCAGGGGTTGGCTGACGTCAGCAGGCCGCCCAGGAACACGAGACCCAGTTGCTGGTAGGCCGGGGCCTGTGCCACCAGATCCGCCAGGCGGCCGATGAGGCCGTCCATCACTTCAATCCGACCTTGGCCAGGGCCGCGAGGAACTCATCCTTGGGCCAGTAGCCGATGTGGCGAGTCACTTCCTTGCCACTCGGGTCGAACACCACCTGGGTCGGCATCACCATGATCCGGTGAGCCTGGGCTTCCTTCGGGTGCTGGGTGACATAGAAGTTCCGGATCTGGGCGCGGCTTCCAAAACTCTGCTGGAGCTCGCCGAGGATCGGCTGCATCTTCACGCAGGGTACACAGGTGGGGCCGCCGAACTCGATGACGGTCCACTGCTTGGACGTCAGGATCTGGCTGAGCCCCGCGGGGTCCAGGGCGGGAACCGGCCCCTGGGCATAGAGGGATGCAGAGAGGGTGAGCATGAGGGCGCCAAGGCGCGGAAAGGACATGGGAACTCCCTGTGGAGATCAGGTGGGATCGAGGAGGGGCGCGCCTCAGCCTTTGAGCAGGGCCAGGATGTCATCCGAGCTGACCACCTTGCCCTGGAACTTGAGCTGGCCGTCCAGCGCGAGGGCAGGGGTGCTGAGGATGCCCCGGGCCACCATGACCGCGTAGTCGGAGACCTTCACCACCTGGTGATTGCCGCCGGACTGCTCCGCCGCGAGCTTGGCGTGCTTTTCCAGGGTCTGGCACTTGGCGCAACCGGGGCCGAAGACTTCGATGAGCATGGGGGCTCCTAGAGAATGGCGTTGAAGAGGTAGCCCACCAGCAGGATGCCGAGGGCCACGACTCCGACGAAGGTGGCGATGAGCCGGGGGCGCATCACCTTGCTGAGGATGATGGTTTCAGGCAGCGATAGCCCGATCACAGCCATCATGAAAGCCAGGGTGGAACCCAGGGCCGCACCCTTGCCCAGCAGGGCCTCTACGATGGGCATGACGCCCGCCGCGTTCGAATAGAGGGGCACACCGATCAGCACCGCCAGGGGCACGCTGTACCAGTGGTTCTTGCCAAGCAGGCCTGCCATGAAGCTTTCAGGCACGTAACCATGGATGAAGGCGCCCACGGCAATGCCCGCCAGGATGTAGGGCCACACCTTGCCCACGATCTCCTTCACGCCCTGGACCGCCAGGTCGAGACGGACCGGAAGGGTGAACGATTCCTCCTCGGCTTCGCCAAGGGACGGGGCGTTCAGGGCGTCCTGGACCCAGCTCTCCAGGAAGCGCTCCATGCGGAGGCGCCCCAGGATGAGTCCGGACGTGAACGCGATGGCCACGCCGGTCCCGGCATACAGCAGGGCGATCTTCCACCCGAACATCGCGAAGAGCATCCCCAGGGCGACCTCATTGACCATGGGCGCGGCCACCAGAAAACTGAAGGTCACACCCAGGGGCACCCCCGCCCGCAGGAAGCCGATGAACAGCGGCACCGCGGAGCAGGAGCAGAAGGGCGTGATGATCCCGAAGAGCGACGCCAGGGCGTTGCCGAGGCCGGGGCGGCGCTTGGAAAGGGCGTCTCGCACCTTGGTGGGGCTCACGAAGGTCTGGAGAAAGGTGACGATGAAGACCACCAGCGTCAGCAGCAGCAGAACCTTCGGCGTGTCGTAGAAGAGAAAGGCCACGGCGTCGCCCAGGTGCGACTTGGGTGTGAGCCCCAGAAGGCGGAAGGTGAGCCATTCCGATGCCGCATGGTTCACGGCATAGAGCGTAGCCCACAAGGGCAGGGCCAGGAGAAGCCAGCCGCCGCGCCGGAGGAAGCCTGGTCGAACAGGTTCAGACACGGGCGGCCTCGCGATTGGATATGACTGCTTTCTGGACCTTGGAACACACCGTCAGGATGGACATGTCCTTGACCTCTTTGGCGCGAACCCGGTCCTGCAGAACCTCGGGCAGAGTCTCGGCCTCAGCAAGCAGGCCCTTGAGCAGGGGCGATGAGGTTTTCTTGGGCACCACGGACACGAAGACCCAACGCCCTTCCTTGCGCTCCACCACGAAGCCCGCGCGGCGGAGTTCCCGCAGCGCTTCAGACACGGATGACTGCGGCACCTGAAGCACCTCGGCCACCTGGCACACGCACAGTTCCCCCGGGACGAGAAGCGCCAGTACCCGAAGCCGCAGCGGATGCGATACCGCCTTCAGTTGCTCCACCAGCGTCCGCAGATCATGGGCCATGCTCAGCGTCCTTCTCCAAGGCCGTCATCCCGGTGGGCCGACTGGGCACGATCAGGCAACGACGTTACATGATATATCGGAAAATATCGAAATATCAAATAAACCATTACAGTGACGCCAGGTGGTTCCAGGTGCCGGGGTTACGGTCTCACCGTGAGCCTCAGGGCGAGCCCCATGTCGGCGGTGTTCTCGTTGTGCGTGATGTTGTTGATGTAGCTGAAGGTCATCGCCGTGCGCGCGCCCAGGCGAACATGGACGCCGAGGTCGTGGATCACGGAGGGCTTGTCCAGGGTGGCCCCAGGGCCCTGGGAGGTCAGGGCATCGTGGTACACCAGCACCAGAAATGGGCGCACCCTCGACCACCCCTGCCATTCCCATCCCAGGTGACCGGCAATCTGGTCCTTGATGAGGAATGGGTTCACGCCGTTGCCACCCTTCATGTCACGGCGCAGATAGGCCACGCCCCCGTTGAAGGCTTGATTGTGCGTGGGCCGCCACTGGAAGATCACATCTGCACTCGAGTCCCAATTGGAACGGAACTCTCCGGCAAAGGTGGTCGCGGGAATCTGCACGGCCCCAAGGAAACTGAGGGTCAGGCTGGGATCCTCGTAGAGGCGGTGAATGACCGCCAGCACCGGGTCCACCGGGCGAAAGCGGACCGGCGTCTGAGTGAAATGGATCACCTGGCCTTTCTGGATGATGGCTATCGTGAGCTGGTTTTGTGCGATGGCATTCCGTCCGGTCTGCTCGAAACCAAGTTTGTGGAAGTCCTCGATCAGCCCGTCCATGAAACCGCCACCCACGCTCTGCCAGCCAAGCGTCATGGCCAGATCGGTTGCGGGCGTCAGGCCATAGCGGAAGCTGAACTCGGTGCGTTGGATTTCTGCGTCGAAGAAATAAACCAGCGGCTCGTTCGGCAGGGAACTGGCGAACTGGGCCGTTCCCGCCTGGTCCACCGAAATCCGACCAGAGCTGTCCTTGCCGAAGCGATCCTTGATCAGATCCGAGAACTCGAAGGTATTGGAACGGGTCACCTGGAAGGAGAATCGCCACGCCCCCTGGCCGATGGTGTTTGCCCCGACAGGACGATAGGTGAGTGGCACCAGGTTCAATGGGAACTGGTCTCGAGTGGAGGGCGGGCCTGGATCGGGCCAAGGCGCCTCCGCCTGCGCGGCAAGCCCGAACACCAAGGAGCCACACAACGAAAGCATGCTAACTCGATTCATGCGCTCTCCCTCTTTGCAGCGAGATCCCCATCTTCCGATGTCATGCCATTATTCGTCCGAACCGGTCGTGTCCAAGTATTGATATCCTGGGATTCAGAATGGAAATCACAGCCCCTGACACCCGTACTGCCCTGCTCCAGGCCGCGCTGGTGTGCTTTGCCGATTACGGATTTGACGGCACCAGCATGCGGATGATCGCGGAAAAAGCGGGTCGTCCCCTTTCGCTCCTTTCCCACTACTTCGGGAACAAGGAAGGCCTCTACCTGGAAGTGTTCAGGTACATCTTCGAAACCTCTGCGCCCCAGCCTGCGAACCCTGCGCTCGTCCTGGGCCTGGATCCGCGGGACCCTCAGGGAGCGATCCGCCTGCTGAGGGAACAGATCCACTTCATGTATCAGCAGGCGGCTCCGGATGCGGCCACGGCCAAGCCGCTTCAGGATCACAGAGCCCGGCTCTGGTTGCAGGAGTTCCGCACGCCTCGTCCCAGCCTTCACCCCATCATTCAGCAGCACCTTAGTCCGGTCGCAGATCTGATCCGGGAATGCATCCGGGTGCTTCGACCCGAACTGAACGCGGCCCAGGTGGCCTTCCTGGGCGCCACGATCATGGGTCAGGTGGCGGGACATGGAACGATGTCGGGCCTCAATCGGGTGTTGTGGGGCGAACACCCACCCTTCGGCAGCCATTTCCAGGAAGCGGAATTGCTGGTGGATTTCTGCCTGGATGGTCTGAGGGCGAACCCGTCGCCTCCACGCGAAGGATAGGCACGCGGGCCGAAAAGGTTCGCCCTCTCCGGCCTGGGCTTCGCATGGGCGGTCGTGCCCTGGAGGCCGAACCTGATGTCCTGGGCGGAGAGCGGACGGCTGACCCATAGGGCGCCGGTCCGGTCGAAAGCCACGCGTAGGGTCGATTTCATTTGGAACCTCCTCTGGGCCCAGGTGGGGCGGGAATCCTGGCCGCATCAGATTGCAATCATCGGTCGGTTGATCAATTATTCATATATAAATAAATAGATGATAAAATTTGTCAAGATCTTGATTTATTCAATAAAATATTAAATATACTTATAAAACATGATTTAAATTGTTTTTATAAAAAAGTAAAAATATTCTTGAATGAATTGATCAATTGATTTAATTTAATATTCGGTCGTTCGATCACCATCGAGACTCCCCATGACAGACGTGAATCATCCACCCATGACAGCCCACCCCGAGACCCGTGACTGTTTGATCGAAGCAGCCCTGACCTGCTTTGCGAAGTACGGTTACGATGCCACTTCGATCAGGCTGATTTCGTCCATGGCCGGCAAGAACTCCTCCCTTATTTCCTACTACTTCAAGAGCAAGGAGGGGCTGTACCGGGAAGTCTTCAAGTACCTGCTGACCCGCTTCAGGCTGGGGTCGTTCGAGGAGAGAAAACCGGCTCCAGGGGAGGCCGCCACGGATCCCGAAGAGGGCAGGACAAGGCTTCGTGCCCACATCCGCAGGCTCCTGAGCGAGGTGGAAGCCCATTTCCATTCCGTGGATCCTCTGAAGGATGCCGCTGCACGGCTGTTCTTGAGCGAGATCCACGCGCCCAAGGAAGAAGTGAAGGATTTGCTCCGGGAACTCTTCGAGCCACCTGTGCGTGAGCTCCGCGCCTGCATCCAGGCCATTCGGCCGGGTCTGTCGGCGGCTGAGATTGATTTCTGGGGGATCACTATCCAGGGCAGTTGCATCGGCCATGCCTTGAGGTCCGAGATCAACCGCCTGGTGTGGACCTCAGCGGATCGCCAATTGCCCCTCGATAAGATGGCGGACTCCCTGACGGACTTTGCCTACCACGGCCTCAAACATTCATGAAACTGATGGTGGCAGCCGCCCCGACTTGAGCGATTACCCTCACCGATTCCAGGAGATTTCAATGCAGAACCCCTATCGAGGCGGAATGATTCCCATCCTTGGCACCCTTGTGGCCATTGGGGCGATGACTGGTTGCAGCAAGAAGGAGCAGGCCAAGGCCACCCCTGAAGTGGCCGTGGTGACCCTTCAGCCCGAACGCGTGGCGATCACCTTCGAACTCCCTGGACGGACCTCGGCGTATCTGATGGCCGAAGTCCATCCCCAGGTGAACGGGATCGTCCAGAAAAGGCTCTTCACGGAGGGGAGTGATGTGAAAGAGGGCGAGGTTCTCTACCAGATCGATCCGAGGCCCTACCAGGCCGCCTTTGATACGGCCGCAGCGGCTCTGGCCCGGGCGGAAGCCAACCTTCCGGCCACCCGGAAGCGGGCCGAACGCTTCAAGGAACTGCTCGCCGTCAACGCCGTGGGCCAGCAGGACAATGACGATGCCGCCGCCGCCCTCAAGCAGGTCGAGGCTGAGGTCCAGTCCTTGAAGGCCGGGGTCGAATCCGCCCGGATCAACCTCGGCTACACCCGCATCACGGCACCGATCTCAGGCCGCGCCGGCAAATCCAACGTAACCCCCGGCGCCCTCGCCACGGCCTATCAGGGCCCGGCCTTCACCACCATCCAGCAGTTGGATCAGGTGTATGTGGATTCTCCCCAGTCCAGCGCCATTCTGCTGGGCATCCAGCGCAACCTGGCGGCCAATCGATACAAGGGCGGCACGCCCGAACAGGCCAAAGTGAAGCTGCTCCTGGAAGACGGCACCCCCTATCCCCAGACGGGAATCCTGAAGTTCTCTGATGTGACCGTAGATCCCAGCACAGGCTCGCTGATTCTTCGCATGGTCTTCCCGAATCCGCGCCATGTCCTGCTGCCGGGCATGTACGTCCGGGCCATCGTCGAAGAGGGTGTGGCAGAACAAGCTATTCTCGTACCGCAACAAGGCGTCACCCGCGATCCCAAGGGGAACGCCATCGCGCTGGTCGTGGATGGCTCTGGCAAGGTTGAACAGCGCACCTTGAAGGTGGATCGGGCCATCGGCCCGAGGTGGCTGGTCACGGAAGGGCTCAACGCCGGCGACCGGGTGATCCTGGAAGGCATCCAGAAGGTCCGGCCCGGCGTGGCCGTGAAGATCGTGCCCCTCGGCGCGAAGCCCGCACCCGCAGCCGCGAAGTAAAGGAGCCACCCCATGGTCAATTTCTTCATCGACCGGCCCATCTTCGCCTGGGTGATCGCCATCATCATCATGCTGGCCGGGGTTCTGGCCATCCGGGCCTTGCCCGTGTCCCAGTACCCCCCCGTGGCGCCGCCTTCGATCACGGTGTCGGCCTACTATCCAGGGGCATCGGCCAAGACGGTGGAGAACACCGTCACTCAGATCATCGAACAGAAGATGACCGGCCTGGACAGCCTGCTCTACTTCTCCGCAAGCAGCGACTCGTCGGGCCGGGGCACCGTCACCCTGACCTTCAAGCCGGGTACCGATCCGGACGTGGCCTGGGCCAAGGTCCAGAACAAGCTGGAAACGGCCAAGCCACTCATGCCCCAGGCGGTCCAGCAGATGGGCATCCAGGTCACCAAGTCCACCCGGAACTTCTTCATGATCGTCGCGATCCGCTCCGAGGATGGCAGCCTGAATTCCGACGACCTGCGCGACTACATGTCCTCCAACATCGAGGCTGTGTTGGCCCGGGTCGAAGGCGTCGGCGAAGTCATGTCCTTCGGGTCCCAGTACGCCATGCGGCTCTGGCTGGACCAGGACAAGCTGACCGGCTACCGCCTCACCCCCAACGATGTCCGCACGGCCGTCAGGGCCTACAACGCCCAGGTCTCCGCAGGGCAGGCCGGTGGCCTGCCCGCCGTCAAGGGCCAGCAGCTGAACGTGACCATCAACGTGCAGGAGCTGATGCAGACCCCGGAGCAGTTCGGGGATATCCCCCTGCGCATCAATCCGGATGGCTCGACGGTCCACCTTCGGGATGTGGCCCGGATCGAGCTGGGCACCGAAAACTACGGATCCGAAACGAGCCTTAACGGGAAACCCGTTGCCGGCATGATCGTCCGCCTGGCCTCCGGGGCAAACGCCCTGGACACCTCCAAGCTCATCAAGGCCAAGATGGACGAGATGGCGAAGTTCTTCCCGGCTGGCGTGACGGTGGCCTACCCCTATGAGACCACGCCCTTCGTGAGCGTGGCCATTGATGAGGTGGTGAAGACTCTGGTGGAGGCAGTGATCCTGGTCTTCCTGGTGATGCTGCTGTTCCTCGGCAACTTCCGCGCCACGCTGATCCCCACCATTGCCGTTCCGGTGGTGCTGTTGGGCACTTTCGCGGTAATCCAGTACACGGGCATGTCCATCAATATGCTCACCATGTTCGCCATGGTGCTGGCCATCGGCCTGCTGGTGGATGACGCCATCGTGGTGGTGGAAAACGTCGAGCGGGTCATGCACGACGAGGGCCTGCCCGTGCTGGAGGCCACCCGCAAGTCCATGGCCCAGATCACCGGTGCGCTGATCGGCATCGGTCTGGTGCTGGCGGCCGTGTTCGGCCCCATGGCCTTCTTCGGGGGGTCCACCGGCGTCATTTACCGCCAGTTCTCCCTCACCCTCATCACGGCCATGCTGCTGTCGGTGGTGGTGGCCCTGATCCTCACTCCCTCGCTTTGCGTGACTTTCCTGAAGTCCGTGCCCAAGGGGCACGAGGCGGCTGAGAGCGGCTGGAAGGTCACTCGGCCCTTCTTTATATGGTTCGACCGGACCTACTACCGGTTTCGCGACATCTTCACTGGCCAGCTCGAGCGGGTGCTCGGCAAGCGCGCTCGCTACGTTGCCATCTATGCGGCGATCGTCTTGGTGACGGGCTTGTTGTTCCTGCGCCTGCCCACCGCCTTCCTGCCGGAGGAGGACCAGGGAATCCTCATGGCGATGGTCCAGCTTCCTGCGGGGGCACCCTTGGAGCGCACCGAGGCGGTCATGAAGGAGGTCCAGCAACACTTCATGGAAAATGAGAAGGACGCGGTGGACTCCATCATGTCCGTCTCCGGTTTCAGCATGGCTGGCCAAGGCCAGAACAACGGCATGGCCTTCATCAAGCTGAAGGACTGGAAGCTGCGCAACCGTTCGGAGCTCAGGGTTGCCGCCGTCGTGAAGCGGGCCATGGGCAAGCTGATGGCCCGCCGGGACGCCCTGGCCTTCGTGTTTGCGCCTCCGGCGATCCTCGAGATGGGCAGCGCCACCGGGTTCGATTTCCAGTTGGAAGACCGCGGCGGCGTCGGTCACGCGAAGCTCATGGAGGCCCGCAACACGCTGCTTGGCATGGCGGCGACGGATCCCAACCTGAAGAGCGTGCGACCGGTCGGAGCGGATGACCAGCCGGAGTACAACGTCCAGATCGACCAGGACCGGGCAGGTGCCCTGGGTGTCCCGGCTGCGGCCATTGCGGACGCCCTGTCCAGTTCCTGGGGCGGCTCTTACGTGAACGACTTCATCAACCAGGGCCGGGTCAAGCGCGTCTACATGCAGGCCGACGCCAAGTACCGGATGCAACTGGAGGACCTGAACAAGATCTATGTGCCCAACAAGTCCGGTGGGATGGTGCCCTTCTCGGCCTTCGCCAAGGGTGAATGGACGCAGGGTTCCCCGAACCTTCAGCGCTACAACGGCTACCCCGCCATCAATGTCAACGGCGAACCCGCCCTCGGCAAGAGCACCGGGGATGCCATGCAGGCCATGGAGAACATCGCCGCGAAGCTGCCGCCTGGCATTGGCTTCGAGTGGACGGGGCTCTCCTTCCAGGAGCGCCAGGCGGGAAGTCAGGCCCCGGCGCTCTACGCCTTCTCGGTCCTGGTCATTTTTCTGTGCCTCGCCGCCCTGTACGAGAGCTGGACCATTCCCTTTTCGGTGCTGCTGATCCTTCCCATCGGGATCTTCGGCGCGGTGGCCGCCACCTGGGGCCGCGGGCTCAGCAGCGACGTCTATTTTCAGATCGGCCTGCTGACCACCCTGGGCCTGGCTGCGAAGAACGCCATCCTGATCGTGCAGTTCGCCCAGGAACTCATGGCCGAAGGCCAAGGGCTCGTCGAGGCGGCCATCGAAGCCTCCCGCATGCGGCTCCGGCCCATCCTGATGACCTCCCTGGCTTTCACTTTCGGTGTGCTGCCGATGGCCATCACGACCGGCGCAGGCGCGGCGGCCCAGAACGCCATTGGAACCGGCGTGATCGGCGGCATGCTCACCGCCACCTTCATCGCCGTCTTCTACATTCCCCTTTCCTTCGTCCTGGTGAGCCAGATGTTCAAGAAGAAACAAGCAGAGCCCGCACCGGCACCAGACGCCGATGCTTCCCATGAGGGGCGGTCATGAGGCCAGCCGCAGCCGTGCCTGCTTTCCTCCTCGTCGCCATGACGGGATGCGTGTCCATGGCCCCGCGGTACCGGGTGCCTTCGCCCCCAGTACCCGAGGCCTGGCCGGAGGGTTCTGCTGACCCGGCCAGGACCTCCAGTCCCTCCGCGGACAGCCTGGCCTGGCAGGACTTCTACTCCGATGAACGGTTGAAGAAGGTCCTGGAACTGGCTCTGCAGCACAACCGCGACCTGAGGATTGCCGCACTCAACACAGACAAGGCCAGAGCCTATTACCGGATCCAGCGTGCCGAGCTGCTCCCGACGGTCAGCGCGGTCGGCATGGGGAACAAACAGCGGCTTCCGGCCAGCGTCTCCGGCGTAGGTCAGTCCATCATCACGGAACAGTACGCTGTCAACGCGGGAATCAGCGCCTGGGAGTTGGATTTCTTCGGGCGCGTCAGGAGCCTGAAGAACCGGGCCCTTGAGCAGTACATGGCCACGGAGCAGGCCCGCAACAGCGCCCAGGTGACACTGCTTTCTGAGGTCGCAAACGTGTATCTGGCCCTCGCTGCCGATCGCGAAAGCCTGAAACTCGCCCAGGAGACGTTCCAGAGCCAAGAGGCTTCGTTCAAGCTCATCCAGCGGCGATTCGAGGTTGGCGCCACGTCCGAGATTGATGCCCAGCGCGCCCGGATCAGCCTGGAGGTGGCGCGCGGGGATGCGGCCCGGTACACCCGCATGGTTGCGTTGGACCGGAGCACCCTGAACCTCCTGGTGGGCACCACCGTACCGGCCACCCTGCTCCCGGAGACCTTCGACAGCGTGACGGCCCTCAAGGATCTCAGCCCGCGGCTCCCCTCCGAAGTGCTGACCCACCGTCCGGACATCCTCATGGCCGAGAACCAGCTCAAGGCTGCCAACGCCAACATCGGTGCGGCTAGAGCGGCGTTCTTTCCCCGCATCTCCCTCACGACGAGCATCGGTACCATGAGCAACGAATTGTCCGGGCTCTTCCAGTCCGGATCCGACACCTGGGCCTTTTCGCCCCAGATCGTTCTCCCGATTTTCGACATGGGTGCCCGGCGTGCGAACCTCGCCGCAGCCCGGGCCGATCGTGACATCTCACTGGCCCAGTACGAAAAAGCCATCCAGGTTGCCTTCAAGGAGGTGGCGGACACGTTGGTCACCAGGGGGAGCCTCAACGACCAGCTTGCGGCCCAGGAATCCCTCACCCGGGCGGCGGAAGCCACCCATCGGCTCGCCCAAGCCCGCTATGACGCCGGCATTGATGGCTACCTGAGCGTACTGGATGCGCAGCGCTCCCTCTACGCCGCCCAACAGGGTCTCATCTCTCTTCGCCAGGCCACCTACGGCAACCTGGTCCTGCTCTATAAGGTCCTGGGCGGTGGCTGGAATCAGCCAGGGCGCCCCCTGGCACCCAAGGCGGTCGTGAAGGCGGTCGTGGAACCCGCCAAGAGCACCGGGGGACCGGTCTCCTGATCGCGTAAGCCTCGCTGGCACCCGCGTTGGTTTGGGTCCAACCGGGACATTCATGTCCCCGCGCACCAAAGGAAAAGCCACTCATGGGAGTGGCTTTTCCTTTGGTCTCGGCTCAGAGTGTGTTTCTTGTAATGCCACTCGGTGGGGTTGATGCCAAGTCCTTGTCTTGCAGGAGTGTATTTGGTCGGCGCGAGAGGATTCGAACCTCCGACCCCTACCACCCCAAGGTAGTGCGCTACCAGGCTGCGCCACGCGCCGTGAACCTCTGACTGTAGACCGACCTGAGCCTGGGGTCAAGGTTTGGGTGGCGCAGAGAGGCGTTCGTGCAGGGTTCGCACGGCCTTCAGGATGGGCTGCAGGTCGGAACTGGTGCGGAGAAGCCTGGGGATGGTGGGTTTGGTTTTCTGGGCCGGGGCGGCGGGCAGTTCGTCGGCGTCGAGACCCAGGTCCAGGCGCTGGACGAGGTGGCCGTGGGCCAACAATTCAGCGCAGTCGGCCACGGTGAGGCCCTCGGCCAGCCAACCTTTGATGCGCTTCAGGCGAGGCAGTTCGTCCACATGGTAGTAGCGGAGGTTGCCCTTGCTGCGGCGGGGCTTGATGTCGGGGATGACATCTTCCCAGTAGCGCAGGTCCTTGGGGCCGACCCCGATGAGGGCGGCGGCTTCGCCAATCTTGAACCACTTCTTGTCGGTCACGGCCTGCCTCCGGTGGTCAGGTCCTGGCTCGGTCGGTTGTGATTCGCTCCCCACATAGTCGTGACGCCTAGCTCTCCCTGGGCTCGATGCCCAGGGCCTTGAGGCGCTTGTAGAGGTTGGAGCGGTCCATGCCCACCCGCTCGGCGACGCGGGTCATGTTGCCGTTCTGGAGACGCATCTCGCGCTGGAGATACTGGACCTCGAACCAGTCTTTGGCCTCCTTGAGGCTGGCGAACTCGGGGAAGGAAAAGGGGTCCTGATCAGCGATGTGACGGGTGGCCAGGGAACCCAGATCGCGGGGGCCGATCTCGCTGCCGCGGCCCAGGATGACGGCGCGCTCCATGAGGTTCTTCAACTCGCGCACATTGCCGGGCCAGTCATGGCGCAACAGCGTGTCCTTGGCCTCGGGGCCCAGGTGCTTGGGCGGGCGACCGTACTGACGGCCGATGCGGCTGATGAAGGCCTCAGCCAGCGGCAGGATGTCCTCGGGGCGTTCCCGCAGCGCGGGGATGCGGAGGGGGACCACGGCCAGGCGGAAGTAGAGATCCTCACGGAACCGGCCGCGGGTGATCTCGCCGGGCAGATCCTTGTTGGTGGCGGCGATCACGCGGACATCCACGCCGAGGGCTCCACCCCCACCCACAGGTTCCACGCGGCCCTCCTGGAGGGCGCGCAGCACTTTGGCCTGGGTTTTGAGGGACATATCGCCCACTTCATCCAGGAACAGGGTTCCGCCATCGGCCTCGCGGAACTTGCCCTTCTGGTCGCGGACGGCGCCCGTGAAGGCGCCCTTCTGATGGCCGAAGAGCTCACTTTCGATGAGTTCCTCGGGAATGGCCGCGCAGTTCACCTCGACGAAGGGGGCGCCCTTGCGGGGGCTTTGCAGGTGGATGAGACGCGCCACCTCCTCCTTGCCACTGCCGTTCTCGCCCGTGAGCAGCACACGGCCTTCCGTCGGAGCGACCAAGGCCACGTCGGCCATGAGCCGCCTCATGGCAGGGCTGTCCGCCAGGAAGAATCGGCCACTTTCCACTTCGGCCAGGAGGCGCTGATTCTCTTGCTCCAGCCTCGCCTGGCGCAGGGCATTGCCCGTCACCAGGAGCAGGCGGTCCAGGTCGATGGGCTTCTCTAGAAAGTCAAAGGCACCGAGCTTGGTGGCCTGCAGCGCAGTGTCGATGCTGGCGTGGCCCGAGATCATCACCACCGGGAGGTCGGGCCGGATCTGCTTGGCCTGCTTCAGGGTCTCCAGGCCGTCCTGCCCTGGCAGCCACACATCGAGCAGCACGAGCTGGATGCCCTCACCGTCCGGGTTGTGAAGCAGATCAATGGCCTGCTCACCACGCTCGGCCTTCACCACGTGGTAGCCCTCATCCTTCAGGGCTTCGCCAAGGGATCGCCGGATACCCGGCTCGTCATCCACCAGGAGGATGGTTGTGGGGGCGCGCATGAATCCATGCTGGGCGCGGGGCAAGCCTTTGTCCAGCAGCGGGTTGCCTAGATTTCCGCCAACGACTTGTCGGTTTCTGCCAGAAGGGTTGTGCCCAGGTCCGAAGCCGCCTGATAGTACGGATGGGCGGCGACCTGGGGCAGTTGTTCAGCCACGGCGTTCATCAGGGGACGGAGGTGCTCCCGGATCAGCCGCAGGGCCAGTTCCACGAACCGCGGCCGTTCGGACAAATCGCCTTCGATCACCTGGCCCAGGAGGTAGCTCAGGCATGCGAATTCCAGGCCCAGGTGATCCGGTGGAATGCCCAGGTCGTCCTGGAGGCGGATGTCGGCTTCGTCGTAGATGGCCTTCAGCGGATCGAGTACCACCGGTGCCATGTGGTGGCCCCGGGCTTGAACGGATTCGAACAGGTGGATGGTGTCCGTGTCCTTCGCATGAAGGAAGAGGCGGGCGTATTCCACGGACTGGGCCGTGGGATCGAGGGCGTTCCGTGCCATGCGGCCCAGGGGATCCACGAAGGAGGGGATTGGGCCGCTGTCGAGCAGCTCCCCCATCCCCTCCCTCAGGTCGGCGTCGGGCTCGAGAAAGGCTTCGGCGAGGATCTGGGCGAGGTCCGCCTTGAGCGCGAGCGTCATATCCATCCCTTCATCACATCTAAATCAGTGGAGCATCCCCATCTTGTGGAAGCTGCTTGCCTGACCAGCGTAGACGAAGATGTAGCGAAGCAGGAACCCGCCGAAGATGACGAGGCCAGAGGCTGCCAGGGCCAAGTTGCGATCGCCATGGAAGGGCTTGCCCTTGAGCAGGCTGGGAGCCAGTTCGTAGACCTCGATGCCCAGGGGCACCAGCAAACCGAGGCCCATGAAGAAGACCCAGAACACCAGGGTGTAGGGGCCGCCCAGGATGAGCCAGAGGGCCTGCTTCACGGCCAACACGGACAGTGTCCCGTGGATGAGGTAGGGCAGGATGATGAAGAGCTCCAGCACGATGAACACGATGTCCAGGGTGATGAGGAACTTGGTTTCATGGGCCTCGATGGGATTGCGTTTGTCGAGCACCATGGCCAGCAGCAGGGCAGCTGCGCCGCTGGAGAGGGCGGAGAACAGGAACATCTGGGCCACCAGGTTGGTGTTCCAGAAGGGCCGGGCGGATACGGCACCCAGCAGCACGCCGGTGTAGATGCCCACGCCGATGGAGAAGGGGAAACCCACCATGGCGATGGTCTTGCGATGGGCGGAGATATCCACGTTCAGGCGGTGAACCAGCTTCCAGGTCGGCGGCACCTTGCTGAACAGCTTCTGTCGCCAGTCCTCGGGCAGCCATGAAAAGGCGTACACGAAGGCGATGACGGTGAAAATGGTCAGCAGGTAGGAACCGATGGACATGGGGCTTTCCCATCGGAAATGGGTGAACAGCTTGTAGAAGCGGTACCAGTTGCCCAGATCGAGAATGAGCAGCCCGGAGCCGATGGCCACCGGCCAGGGGGCCAGGAGGGCTCCCATGCGGGCGATGCGGGGATAGGCGGGTTTGCCATCCACTTCCAGGTAGTTGGCAAGCCCCGCGGCGAAGAAGAGCCCGGCGGACAGGCCGCCCAGGAACAGGTAGACAACGATGAGGAGACCCCAGTTAACCTCGTGCATGGCTTCCTCCTAAAGCAGGTAATAGAGTTGAGGGCCGTTGCCCGTCTGGGGTTCTTTCACGTGATAGCGTCGCGTGGCGAGCAGTTCGTGGATCCGGCTGGCAGGATCCTCCAGGTCGCCGAAGATGCGCACTTTGGAGGGGCAGGTCTCCACGCAAGCGGGAACGTCGCCCCGGTCCACCCGGTGATTGCACAGGGTGCACTTGTGGACGGTGCCGCTCTCCTCGTGGAAGTAGCGGGCGTCATAGGGGCAGGCGATCATGCAGTAGCGGCAGCCGATGCACTCGTCGTAGTTCACGAGCACGATGCCATCCTTGCGCTGCCAGGTGGCGCCGGTGGGGCACACGCGGGCGCAGGAGGGGCTCTCGCAGTGATGGCACTGCTCCGGCTCGAAGTCGATGCGGAGCTTCGGGTACTCGCCCTGACGATCCTCATTGATCCAGTTCCGGAAGTTGCCGACGGGGACGTCGTTCTCAGCCTTGCATGCGACGACACAGGCCTTGCAGTTGATGCATTTCCTGGAGTCGATGACGAGGGCGTAACGCCTTTTCTTCATGGCCATGGTTCACCCCCTCAGGCGTTCGCGACTTTGACGAAGGTTTCGTGGAATGCGGCATTGCCGGAGACCTTGTCCCAGGCGGTCTCTAGGATCACCGCGTCGCTGGCGCCTACGTTGTAGACCAGGCTCTGCATTTTCGACTTCTTGCCGAAGCCGTGGAGCATGAAGACGCAGTCAGGGCGAATCTCCTCGGTGACGCGGACCTTGAGCTTCACGCTGCCCACACTGCTGGTGACGTTCACGTAAGCCCCGTCCTTGATACCCAGTCGTTCGGCGGGTTTCGGGTTGATCCAGAGATCGTTTTCCTTCATGAACTCGTTCAGCCAGACGTTATTCGACTGGTTGCCGTGGGTGAAGTAGCCCACCCGACCGAGAATCAGCCGGAAGCGGTCGTTGGGCGGCGGAACGGGCGCACTGTAGACAGGCAGCGCGTCATAGCCGGCCTCCTGGAGGCGCTCGGAGAACAGTTCGATCTTGCCGGTCTTGGTGACGAAGCGGTGGTCCGGATTCAGCGTCTTCCCGAAGCTGGGCTGGCCGCTGGCGGCCCATACGCCATGCTTCTTCATGTGATCGGCGGCCATGGGGATCGGCAACTCCTTGAACTCAGCTTCGACCCACTGCTCGATGGTGTAGTCGAAGTAGTCCGACAAGCCGAGGCGCTTGGCCAGGCCTTGCACGATCTCCAGGTTCGGCTTCGTATCGTGAATGGGCTTCACCACCTGTTGGCGGTAGACCACGGCGGGCCAGATGCCCGGCATCACTTCGACGGGATCCGTGCGCTCCAGGTAGGTGCTCTCCGGGAAGACCACGTCGGCATACCAGGCCATGTCGCTCATGTGGATGTCGATGACGCCGATGAAATCCATCTGCTCGATCATCTTCAACGTCTTGGCCTGGTCGGGCATGGCGTTCATGGGATCCTGCTTGTAGACCATCCAGGCCTTGACGGGATAGGGCTTTCCACTGAGCACGTTCTCGCGCAGCTTCAGGTAGACCCCGTCGCCCTTGGCTGCAAGCGGGAAGTGCTTCTCGATCTCGTCCACGCGGGCGGCCTTGGGCTCGTCCCAGGGCATGAAGAGGAACTCGCCCTTGGGCAGCTTGGCGTTGGGCACCATGCCTCCAAGCTGATCCCAGTTGCCGACGATGGCGTTGAGGATGGCCTGGGCGCGGCGCATCTGGAAATCGTTCTGGTACCAGGAGGAGCGGCGGCCGGCGTAGTACAGGGCGCGGGGCGCGGCATCGGAGAATTCGCGGGCGATGCGGACGATGTCGGCCGCCGGGATCTCCGTCTCCTTCTCGGCCCACTCGGGGGTGTACTGCTTGACATGCTCAGTCAGCTGATCGAAGCCGGTGGTGTAGGCCGTGACAAAGTCCTTGCTGTGGCGGTTCTCCTTGATGATCACGTGGATCATGGCGAGGATGAACGCCAAGTCGGTACCAGGCTTGATGGGGTACCACTCGTCGGCCTTGGCGGCGGTGACCGTGAAGCGGGGATCGAGGTAGACCAGCTTGGCCTTGCGCTCCATCACGCTGCCGATGAGATCCATCGTGTCGGGGGTGATGATGCTTTCAAAGCGGTTCGCGCCGGACATGATGACGAACTTGCTGTTCAGGAGGTCGAAACTCGGGACCGTCCCGAACGTCGCGCTATAGGCCAGGTTCACCGAAGCCAGACAGAGGGTCGGGTGCCGCACGAGGTTGGGGGAGCCAAAGGCGAGGCCCAGGTTCTTGAAGAAAACCTCCTGGAAGCCCTCGGTGGAGGACCAGAGGGAAGCCTCGGGACCATGCTTCTCCTTCACTTCGGAGAGCTTCTTGGCGGCGAAGTCGAAGGCCTCGTCCCAGCTGACGGGTTTCCATTTGCCTTCGCCTCGGGCCCCCACACGGATCATGGGCTGCTTGAGGCGGTCGGGATCGTAGACCTGCTTGATGGCCGCGTTGCCGCGTGCGCAAAGCATGTCACGGGATTTCGGGTTCTCGGGATTGGGGTTCAGCTTCTTGACGAAGCCGCCCTCGACCACGGCGATGGCGGAGCACTTGTTTGGGCACAGCTCGCAGGTCGTCGGGACTTCCCGATTGTCGGCGGCAGAGCTCCGGCCCTTCTTGAAGTATTTGAGGCATCCCACCTGGACGGTGGCGACGGCTCCAGCGGTGGCGCCCGCGGCCTTCAAGAACAGGCGGCGATCCATGCGTGTGGTTCCCATCGGGGTCTCCCTGATGATGCGGCGATGGTTTCGAAAACCGGGCCGGAAAGTCGCCCATCCGGCCCGGATGGTTCAGGTGCTAGAACTTCACTTCGATCGAGGCATACATGGTCTTCACCGTGGCGGGGAAGCTGTACTGCATCATGGGGTTCATGGACAGGTCGAAGTTCTCCAGGGCCATGGGGGCGATGTGCCAGCCGCTGAAAGCGTGGCTGTACTTGTAGTCCAGGTAGCCCAGGCGGAAGGCGGAGTTCTTGGCGAACTGCCAGTGAATGTAGCCTTCCCACACGTCGCCGCGGGTGCCGAGCTTCTCGGTGGCCTCGCCGGCGGCGGGGCTGTAGGTCCACCACCGCGGGGAGCCGTGGTTGAACTCGACGCCGAACCCGATCTTTTCAGTCGGATCCCAGCGCATGCCCACGTAGTAGGCGCTGGCGGTCTGGCTGTTGTTGGGGTCACCCAGGAGGCCGCCGAAGCCGGTCAGAAGCACGTTCGGGCCTGAGGGGTAGCCCGGGGGCATGACCGCCGGGAAATCCCAGTAGGCGCCATACTGGCTCTGTTTGCCATTCGGCTGGGACTTGATGTAGCCGTAGCTGGCGAAGTAGGTGAACGTATCGCCGATCTTGTGCTTCCAGGTGGCGGTCCACTGATCGATATCGCCCAGGTTGTTGGTGGCGGTCACGAACTGGGTGGCGGGCATGCCGCCCATGCCGGGGGTGGCGGGCACAGGGAAGTTGTTGGTGCTGCCGTAGGGGATGTCCGTCATGTTGCCCATGCGGTTGTAGCCCAGGTAGAAGTTCGCGCTCTGGACACTCTCGCCGAGCTGGAAGAGCAGGGGCATGTCGAACATGGCGCCCAGGACGGTGGTGTCCTTGAGGGGTCCGATGGAATTGACCTGAAGGCTGGCATTGGCGGGGTTCGCCATGGTGGCGTTGGTGAAGTTGAAGCCCACCACCGCGGCGTTGCCCTTGGTGGAGCCACCGCCGCCGAAGCCGGATTCATAGCCCACGCCGTAGCAGATGCCCAGCAGGGTGCCTTCGGGCATGCCGATCTTGTCGAGATGGAACTTGAAGCCGATGCCATCCACCTGGGCGTTCACGGCCAGGGCCTGCGGGGTGGCCTGACGTTCGACGCCTTCCTTCACCTCGAACGGAGGCCCATCGGAGGTGTTCTGGCGGCCGATGGACAGGACGCCCACGGGGAAGTTGTAGACCAGGCTGGCCCGCTCGACGCGAAGCACATCCGTGCCGGGAACCTTGGCGCTGTTGAAGGAGTTGGCCACGGTATTGGGCGAGCCGTTGAAGGTGGGCACGTCGGCGCCGCCGTGGACCTTGTACATCGTCAGGCGGCCCATGATCTTGGCGTTCTCATTGATGGTGATGCCCATCTTGAGACGCAGGCGGGTGGACCACTGCACGGAGTTGGTCCAATCCTGCGCCTGCACCTGCTGGGTGACGGGCATGGGCATGCCCGTCGCGGGGCCGGGGCCGGGATTCTGGATGAAGCCCATGAACTGCTGGTAGGGCTTGAAGCCCCACTTGCTGCTTTCGAAGCGGGTGCGGAGATCGCCGCCCCACTGGATGTTGTCGCCGGCGACCTTGGTCTCGACCTTCACGAGACGGGTGTCGACTTCCTGTGCGGCGGCGGCCTTCTCTTCAACAGCCTTCAGCTGGACCTTCAACTGCTCGATCTGCTTTTGCAGATCCTGGTTGGACTGGGCGCTCAGGGCCGCAGGCGCCAGCATGGCGACGAGGGCGAGCATGATTCGGGAGTTCATGGGGTGTT